>JAHEKE010000141.1 GCA_024638505.1 Gammaproteobacteria bacterium
CCCGAGTATTATTCCGGGTGGGGTAGGTAAGCTCTTCGCTGAATAGTCTCCGAGCCTGTTGCTCCACCCACCGCAGGCACGCCATACCTCACTTACCGACGGATCAGTCCGTAAAGCGATACGTGCCCAATGAAATATCGCCTGTCCACGACCAGAGCATAAGTGCAGGGCCAGTCCGGGTTCTCATCGCATGTACAGTCATGGAGGGGATCTCAATGGTGTCTCCAGGATTCATTGTGACAAAGGGCTGTCGAGCCAGAGACCAGTCTGCGTTTCCGGCCACTACGACGTAAATCTCATCAGCTGCGTGTTGATGATCAGGATAAAGATAGTTGGCTGGTAACATAAAAAGACCAACACGCGCGTGTGCATGATGATATCGACTCCCTGGCCCCACGATTTGCGCATAAAATCCCGACTGTGCCCGACCAGAGCGGTACCAATCGAGTTCGCGATACACCGATGCGAGCAGCGACGCAGTATTAGATGTCGATGCGGCTTCCGTTTTTCCTAACAATATGTCCAATGCCGGGGGAGGGGGCACTTGCTCCTCTTCCAGGGCGAAGGGATTGGTTGTCTCATGCACCGCGCCTGCTGCTGCAGCATGCAAAGCGTCCGCGGTTTTGGCCGCGGCGGCCCAGGTTTGCACAGTGAAAAGTTGCGCTAGCGATTCAAGCAGAAATGGCATTGGCGCGGATTGCCTTCAACTGAATAACGGAGGCGACTGAGTTTATGTCAGAGCGCCTGCCACGTAAACTTGCTGCCATACTGTATGCCGATGTTGCCGGCTATAGTCGGTTAACGGGAGAGGATGAGGACGCGACTCACCGGACCCTCACTCAATACCTCGACCTCGTATCTCGCACCATTGGATCCTATAACGGTCAGGTGACGCATTATGCGGGCGATGCGGTATTAGCCAAATTTAACGCCGTGGCAGACGCTGTGTCCAGCGCGGTTGACATCCAGCAGCGGCTGTCGCGGATGAACGAGCACTTGCCGGATGATCGAAAGGTACTGTTTCGTATTGGCGTGAACTTGGGTGACGTTATAGAGGATCGTGGTGACATCTATGGTGATGGCGTGAATATAGCGGCTCGCCTGGAGAATCTCGCCAAGCCGGGTGACATCTTCATCTCGGAAAGCGTGTATCACATCGTTGGTAATGCTTTGCCCTGTCGCTATGAATATATGGGCGAGCACCAGGTTAAAAATATTGAAAAACCCGTTCGCGTCTACCGCGTACTGCTCGAGAAGGATGTGAATGGTGACGCCACCATAAAAACTATAGCTGCGAGTCATGATGAGCAGGATATACGCTTCTGCACTTCATCGGACGGAGTTGGTATTGCTTACGCCGTTGTCGGTGAAGGTCTACCGCTGGTTAAAGCCGCGAACTGGCTGAACCATTTGGAATTCGACTGGCAGAGTCCCATCTGGCGCCACATGTTTGCTGAACTCTCCCGGGATCATCAGCTGGTGCGCTACGACGAGCGGGGCAACGGATTGTCCGATTGGGAGGTCGACGATATATCTTTCGATGCCTTCTTACGTGATCTTGAGGCGGTGGTTGACGCAATCGGATTGGATCGCTTCGCCTTGTTCGGTATATCTCAGGGGTGCGCCGTGTCTATTGCATACGCGGTACGCTATCCCGAACGAGTATCTCAGCTTATTCTCTACGGAGGCTATGCGCTCGGCTGGGCCAAGCGCAGCAAGCAGGAAAAAGAACGAGGTAATGCGGTAGTTGAGCTTATCCGCCAGGGTTGGGGGCAGGACAATCCTGCCTTCCGCCAGATATTCACATCGCAAATGATGCCTGACGCCACGGCGGAGCAGATGCAGTGGTTTAACGAGCTGCAGCGGAACACCACATCGCCTGAGAACGCCGCCCGGCTGCGGCTCACGGTGGGTGAGATTGATGTCGTGTCGCTGCTGCCCAAAGTCACCACACCAACGCTGGTCATGCACGCCCGGCAGGATGCTGTCGCTCCGTTCGATGGCGGCCGTAAGCTCGCTGCCATGATTCCACATGCCCGTTTCGTACCGCTGGAAAGCGCGAATCATCTATTGATCGAAAGTGAGCCGGCATGGCCACGTTTTCTGGCAGAGATTAGAAATTTCTTGGACTAGCGTTCTGTACTGCGGGTGACGTGAGCATGGTATAAATGCGCTGGTAAACATGAGTCTGCGGACAAAAAAATTATTGCACGCACTAACTCAAAGATTGGAGCTGTCCCAAACGTGCCTACGTAGGTGTCAGGTGCCTGACTGGGCGGAGCATACCTAGATCTTGCGATCGGAGTTTGCTAAAAGACGGCTCTGTTTAAGAAAACAATCCGTTCAGGATAAACGGCATCATGGATATCGAATCACTGAAAGAACACTTTGACAAGTCGGTCTCGGCGCTACTCGATTGGGCCAGCGGTCCGCAATTCTATGCCCAAGTCGGCCTTATATTGTTGGCGATAATTTTCGCGTACTCACTCGCCGCTGTGCTGAAGAAGCATTCGCCGATACTTACTCAGCCCCCCGCTCCCGGATCGTGGCTGCCGCTGCGCAGGGCTGTCTATCAGATAGGTTACCTGCTGTTTCCGCTGCTTGTGATTCTGTTCTTGGGGGCCGCCGTCGAGCTGAGCGAGGTCGCCGTACAACAAAGCTGGCTGTTGCGCATTGCGCAGAGCCTGGCCGTCGTGTTTCTGCTTTACTCTATTATCGCCCGCT
>JAHEKE010000142.1 GCA_024638505.1 Gammaproteobacteria bacterium
GCCCCCGCTACCAAAATGAAAAGGGCCGGCCCACGGAGAGGGTTGGTTTGCTCATTCTTCGAAGAAATTCCTAAATATAGCGATTGTTGCGTGATGCGCAACGCGCTATACTTTGTAGGTGATCAAGTCGTTCAAGCACAAAGGCCTTCGGCGCTACTTTGAGACAGGAAGCAAGTCCGGCATTCAGGCCAAACATGCGGCCCGACTTCGATTACAACTGGCAGCTCTGGATACTGCTCGGGTAATTGACGATATGGATGTGCCAGGTTATCGGCTGCATCCGCTCAAAGGGCGGGCGAGGAATCGGTGGTCGATCTGGGTAAGCGGGAATTGGAGACTTACCTTCGAGTTTAGAGACGGCAACGTATATGTGTTGGACTACGAGGACTATCATTGATGGCTATGCATAATCCGCCGCACCCGGGCGAGTTTATCCGGGAAACATATATTGAGCCGTTTGATTTGAGTATCCGATCATTGGCTGGGAATTTGGGCGTCGCTGCCTCCACCTTGGCGCGTGTCGTTGCCGAGCGCAGTGCTGTGAGCCCCGAGATGGCGCTGCGCCTGTCAAAGGCCCTTGGCCGGTCTCCGGAAAGCTGGCTGGCTATGCAGGACAACTATGACCTCTGGCAGGCGAAGAAATCTGCGAACCTCTCGAAAGTACGCAAGATTCGGTTCGCGGCGAATGCCTAAAGGGAATTGCCATTGATCGCGTTGCCCGAAAGGGCGATAGCCTTTGATCTCTTCTCCAAACGCACCAGAATCGCTTAGATTCCTCGTACTCTCACTTTTATGCTCACCTAGACCTTAGTGAGACGTAACTCCCTGATTAGCGGGTGTAGTTCAATGGTAGAACATCAGCTTCCCAATTGGATTCGCCAGATCTCTGCTTCGCGACGTTGGAGCGTTTATGCCGTACTTCAGAGTTATTCGCTTGCGCAGGAAATCCACCAATGGATTTCATGCGGTGTGCCAGGGCGAGGTCACGGGCATCCTCAAGTTTCCACTCGAGTACGGCGCAATATCCGCCTTTAGCGACTTCGCGCTGAGACGGTTTGGTCGGATACAGCTGCGCTGTGAACTTCCCCGTAGCGCGGTCGACTCAGCTCACTGATCGCGCTACCTTTATCACCGGGACGTCGGCGATGGTAGCCAACTCATCGTGCAGAGCGGCGCTCAATACGTCTATGCCTGCTGCCTCCCCCAGTCCCATGTCCTGAGGCGAGGTGGTCAACAACACCAGGTCCGGCCGCGCTGCCTTGATGATGGAATCGATGCTAAGCGGCGTGAGCGGCTCTTTGAAGTCGACGTCTTCGAGGATGCCCTCCTGAATCGCGTAGGGATTCTCCCGCGGATCCAGGGTAACGATCCGCAGAACAGGGTTCTTCAGCAGCTGCCGCAGCACCCCGGCGCCGGTTTTGCCAGCGCCGACGACCAGAACTGTCATCGCTCTCTCAGTCATATCCAGTTCAAACGCGCAAGAATATAGAAATATAACGCCAGCACCAGCGAGTTCGCCAACGTCATCATGGTGCCGGTACGCATCATTTCGGCGCGTGTGACGATGCCGCTTGCTGCGATCAGGGCCATGCGCCCGGAGGCTGAGGGCAGTGAGTAGCCGAAAGTCGTTGCGAGCGCCACCGGCAGTACCAGCTGCACCGCATTGAAAGCCGGGTCGCTCTGGGCGATGCTAATCAGGATCGGCACCAGCAGCGCCGCGATGGTCGTGTTGTTGAGCACGTTCGTCAGTAGTGCCGACGCATAGACCAGGACCATCAGGCTGACGAAGAACGGCAGCACGCCGACTGCGGGCGAAATCAGTGACGCGAGCCATTCCGTCACACCGGTCCGAATCAGGGCATCGCCCAGAGAGAGCCCAGCGCCGATAGTAAAGAAGATGCCCCAGCTCACGCCTTTCATGTCTTCCCAGTCGAGGATGCCACGCACACCGAGATAGGCGACTGCGGAGACACCCACAAGAGCCGCGGACAAAAGCGTTGGTGGCAGGGCAAAATAGGACTCAAGGAACTCACCACTCACCCAGAGGCAGATCGCAATACCCAGCGTCGCGAGGAGCTCCCATTCATTCTTGCTCATGCGGCCCTGTTTGTGGAGTGCCTGACGCGCCGTTTCCACCTCCAATTTGTCAAGCTGCACCGGGCAGATGCGCAACAGTAGCCACCACGTCAGCGGAAAGATGATCAACAGGGCAGGGAGGCCGTATCGCATCCAATCTGTGAAGCGCCACGGGCGAATCTCGGCCAGGAGACCGGCCGTGACCGCGTTTGACGCTGCGCCCATTATCGTGGCCATGCCGCCGAGGCTCGCGCTGTAAGCTATGCCGAGCACGAGCAGCACGAGAAACGATCTTGCGATCTTCGGGTCTGCAACCTGCCGGGAGAGCGTCATCGCGACTGGGATGAGCATAGCCGCTGTCGCGGTGTTCTCCACCCACATGGAGATCAGCGCCGCGATCGCCATGAGGCCGAACAGGACGGCGGGAACGCCACCGTGTGACGCCACGATGGTTGCCAGTGCGAGTCGTCTCGTCAGTCCGTACTTGCGGAGTGCTTCAGCAAGAAAAAGGCTCGTGAGGATGAGAAAGACTACGGGCCGCGAAAAGGGTTCAAAAGCTAAGCGAACATCGGCAAGGTCGAGACCTACCTGCATCAGCGGGACCATCAGAGCAGCGATAGGCAGAGAGACC
>JAHEKE010000143.1 GCA_024638505.1 Gammaproteobacteria bacterium
GAGTACGTTACGGACCTGCTGGAACTTGACGGCGCCATTGAGCGCGCCAGCAACAGCGGACTGCCCGCCTGCATCAACGTCGAAATCGAGGGCCTGCCCGCGCCGGCCGGGGCCGGGCATTGACGTGCACAATGCCAACTTAGATTAACCGACTTTAGGGGCGGCGGCGACCTTGCCGCGATCTAATCGGCCCGCGCGCGGGTTTCCTACATCTCAGCCAGTCAATAGTCTGCTCCTGCATCGGTAACGCAGGCGGTAGCGTTGATTGATGTGTAACTGTGACCTGCACTACAGCAAGTTTAAAGTCCTTTTACGCCGTCCCGTAAGATCGATCTGCCGATTGGGAGTGTTGCCGCTCAACCTGGGCCGATATCCACTGATAAGTCTTACGGATGCCATCGATCAGAGGCATTGTCGGTTCCCAGCCCAGCTTTTCGCGAATGAGGTTGTTATCAGAGTTCCTGCCGCGGACGCCCAGAGGACCTTCAATGTGCTTCAGACTCAGCGACTTACCCGCCACTTCCATTACGGTCTCAGCCAGCCTGTTGATCGTGACCATTTCCTCCGATCCAATATTGATTGGTTCGGCAAAATTGCTGTCCATCAGGCGGCGCACGGCTTCTAAACACTCGTCGATATACAAGAAAGAACGCGTCTGCAGCCCATCTCCCCAGACTTCGATCGCACCGCCGTCCGGCGCTTCAGCTACTTTTCGACACAAGGCTGCCGGTGATTTCTCCCGTCCGCCCTGCCATGTGCCCTCCTCGCCGAATATGTTGTGGAATCGCCCAATACGAATCTGCATGCCGTAGTTACGGGCATAGGAAAGATAGAGCCGCTCGCTGAACAACTTCTCCCAGCCGTATTCACTGTCCGGTGCGGCGGGGTAGGCCGAATCCTCTGCACACTTGGGATTGTCCGGATCCAGCTGATTGTATTCAGGATACATGCAGGCGGAGGAGGAGTAAAAAATCTTGTGCACTCCAACCTTTTGCGCCTGATGTACGACGTTTAAATTGATGGTTGCGGAGTTGTGCATCACGTCCGCATCCTGCTCACCGGTAAAGATATAGCCTGCACCACCCATATCCGCCGCCAGCTGGTAAATCTCATCAAAAGGGCGATCCAACACCTCCCGGCACACCGATTGTTCCCTCAAATCACCTATGACGAATTCATCAGCGGGCAGCTCGCTGAACTCATGCTGTTTGAGGTCCACACCCCGTACCCAGTGCCCGTCAGCCTTCAGTCTCTTGACCAGATGACCGCCGATAAATCCTCCAGCTCCACATACAAGAATCTTCTTCATGCTACTTTTCCTATATTCCTCATTTCAGTTTAGCAACCTTCTCCAATAGAGCGACTCAGTTTAAGCCGTTCATATTCGTTTTATCCGGCGGTTTCATCCGCTCTTCGATTTTAATGCATTACATGTTGCCTGTGACATTGATTTGAACACGAATGATACTAATGCGATTATAAGAAACTCACCTTTTCGCGGTGGATGTTGGGCTATTAATGAAGTACAGGGCTTAATACTCGGGAGATGCAATTGCGACAGTTGAGCCAGGCCGAAATGTTCAGATGCGAGCCGCTATTGCTTCAGACTAAGTAGCCACTGTAACTATAAATCTAAGCAGGGCGTCACTATCCATGCAAAATGAATCAAAAATTCTCTCTGTTCAAGAAATAGAGCAGCTCGCCCGGTCGGCTTTACAGGGTTGCGGCGCCAGAGATATCCAGCTGGACAGCGCCGCGCGTTCGATTGTTGATGCCGAATGTGACGGCATACGAACCGTCGGCCTAAACTACCTGCCCATCTACTGCAACCACCTAATCCACGGCAAGGTAAACGGCAACGCTCGTCCGACGCAGCAAAAGGTTGCTCCTGCGGTGATAAAATCTGACGCGCGCAATGGATTCGCGCACGCCGCTTACATTGATGCCGAGGCAGATTTCTATGCGCTGAGCAAACAGCAGGGAATAGCAGCGCTGTTCGTCGTTCGATCGTATTCAGCCGGCGTGCTCGGATGGTTCGTCCAGCGCATGGCGGAGAGCGGCCTCATCGGTCTCGCATTCGCCAATTCACCGTCGGCGGTATCACCAGCGCCGGGTGCGGAGCCTTTCTTTGGCACCAACCCCTTCGCATTTGCCGTGCCGCGTGCCGGATGCGAACCCCTGGTGGCTGATATGGCAACCAGCCAGGTTGCCCTGGTCACCATCAAGGATTACGCGTCCCAGGGCAAACCTATCCCACCCGGGTGGGGATACGATAAATCGGGCAACGTAACTGAGGACGGCCAGGCTGTGCTTGAGGGTGGGTCGCTGGCCCCGATGGGCGGATACAAAGGCATGCTTCTGGCGCTTCTGGTTGATGTGCTGGCCGGCATCGTCGCCGGACCGAACTGTTCTTTCCAAGCACCGATGTTCAGAAACAACGAGGGTGGGTATCCCGACGTTGGGCAGTTTTTTATCGCAATCGATCCCCAGCGGTTTTCACCGCCCGGCGCCAACCAGTATGCCGATCGTCTAGAAACCATGCTCAAAGCGCTAGCGAGCCATCCCGGCGTAAGACTCCCAGGCCAGCGCCGACATGAATTTCGCCAACGCGCTCTTGCTCAAGGTATCGCCGTCCCCACAGATCTGTTAACAAAGCTGGAAGGGTTCGCTGCCAAAGGCTTATGAAT
>JAHEKE010000030.1 GCA_024638505.1 Gammaproteobacteria bacterium
ACGACTATGTTATCAACGGCAGTAAACATTTCATCAGCAGCGTCAGCGAACCTGACTTTGCTATTGTATTTGCCGCCACCGGGGTGGACGAAACAGCGAAAGGGCCGCGCAAGCGGGTTACAGCGTTCCTAGTCGACAAAGGGGTTCCCGGTTTTGATATCAAACGCAGCTCGCTGTGTGCCAGTCAGCGTGCCTATCCGCACTATCAGCTCAGCTTTCAGGATTGTCGCGTCAATAAGGCTCAGATTCTGGGCAAGGAAGGCAAGGGCTTTGATCTGGCCAACAAATGGCTGCGCATGGGACGGGTGTGGGTGGCCGCGGCCTGCTGTGGACGGGCCGAGCGCTTGCTGCACATGGCGGCGCGGTGGGCGGCCGAGCGTCACCAGTTCGGTAAACCCATCGGCAGCTTTCAGGGCACCTCGTTCAAGCTGGCGGATATGGCGACGGAATTGCAGGCGGCGGATTTGCTGGTGCTGCGGGCGGCGCGTAAAGCTGACCAGGGCATCATGCAGGCCGAAGATGCGGCTATGGCCAAACTGTTTGCCTCAGAGATGGTGGGCCGGGCCGCCGACCACGCCGTGCAGATCTTCGGCGGCATGGGCCTCATGGAGGATATGCCGGTGGAACGCATGTGGCGTGATTCCAGGCTGGATCGCATCTGGGATGGAACCTCGGAGATCCAGCGGCACATTATTGCGCGATCGCTGCTGCGGCCTCTGGGTGCATGACCCCCGGCCAGGGTGAGAACTTAAAGCGGCTGCTGTCGCCGCGCAGCATTGCCTGCATCGGCGGTGCCGATGCGGCATTCGCCATCAGGTGCTGCATGGAGGCCGGATTCAATGGACCGGTGTGGGGGGTGAATCCGCGGCGCGATACTTTGGGCGGCCAGCCCTGTTTTCCCAGTGTAGCGGCGCTGCCCGATTCTCCCGACGCCGTTTTTCTGGCAATCCCTGCCGCGGCCTGCATTGAAACAGTCGTCGCCCTGCGCGACAAAAAAGCGGGTGGGGTGGTCTGTTTTACTGCGGGCTTTGGTGAACTGGGAGAAAGTGGGAAAGCGTCGGAGCGGCAGATGATCGCCGCTGCAGGAGATATGGCGCTGGTCGGCCCCAACTGCTCCGGCCTGCTGAATTTTGTTAAATCTGCACCGCTTTGGCCATTTCACCATCGGGGCACACAAGTCGACAAAGGCATCGCGCTCATCACGCAAAGCGGCATGCTGGGTAACACCTTGACGCTGAACCAGCGTTCGCTTGAGTTTTCTTACGTTATCAGTTCCGGCAACCAGGCCATGTTGGGAATTGAAGATTACCTCGAAGCACTGGTGCAGGATCCTGCGGTAACAGCAATTGGGCTATACATCGAATCGCTTGGCGATATTCCCCGGTTCGCTGATGCCGCTGTAGATTGCCTCAAACGGGGGATTCCTATTGTCGTGCAAAAAGCAGGCAGCTCTGAAATCGGCTCGCGCCTAACCATTACCCACACCGGTTCCCTGTCCGGTGCGGATGAGCTGTATCAGGCGCTGTTTGACCGTCTCGACATCATTCGCGTTACTTCACCGGTGATGATGCTGGAAACCCTGAAGTTTTTGACCATTTCGGGAGCACCCCAAGGGACACGCGTTGCCGCGTTCACCTGCTCCGGCGGCGACGCTACCATGGTCGCGGATGCAGGCGAGCGTTGCGGACTGACGTTTCCTCAGCCCACAAACGCTGTGGCGCGGGACCTTGAGCGGCGTCTACCGGATATTGCAACGGTCTCCAATCCGCTGGATTACACCACTCCCCTGTGGGGAGATGAGCAAAAGTTGCCGGGAGTTTTGCGATCCATGCTGAGCGACGGCTACGACGCTGCGCTGATGGTGCAGGACTTTCCTCCACCCGATCTGGCTACGGATAACATGGAGTATCTGGCGGATACGAGGTCTTTTATCTCCGTCACTAGCCAGGCCGGAATCCCCGCCGCGGTGGCGAGCTGCCTGCCGGAAAATCTGGACAAAGCAGCGCGCGACATGATGATTGCCGGTGGCGTCGCCCCCCTGCAGGGCGTGCACGATGCGCTGCGGGCAGTTTCCTACGCTGCCTGCTACGGATCCAGCCGGGCACAGCTATTGTCACTGGCACAAGAGCGGGAACTGGCTATGCCCAAGGTTACAGGGATGGGTGACGGCGTGGAGGTGCTCGATGAGTGGCAGGGCAAGAAGCGGCTGGAAGCGGCGGGTATCCCCGTACCGCCGGGTGAGCTCACCAATGCGAAGCTGGCGGCAGCAACCGCTGCCCGTATTGGCTTTCCCGTTGCAGTCAAAATGGTAAGCGCTGGACTGCCGCACAAAACCGAGATGGGGGCGATCAAAACAGATTTGCACGCGCCTGATGAGGTATCCGCCGCGGTGGCGGAGATCCGTCAGTCTGTCTATGACCGTGCACCACAGGCGACGACTGATGTGTTCCTGATTGAACGCATGATCACTGCACCCGTGGCGGAAATCTTGCTCGGTGTCCGCCACGATGCAAAGTTTGGACAAGCTCTGGTTCTAGCCAGTGGCGGCACGCTGGTGGAACTGGTGCGGGATTCGGTCACGCTGTTACTGCCCGCCGACCGATTCGCTGTTTCTCATGCCTTGTCGTCACTTAAAATATCGCCCCTGCTGGACGGGTATCGCGGACAGCTGAAATGTGATCGGACTATGCTTGTTGAGCGTATTCTACAGTTCGCAGATTTTGCGCAAATGCACAGGAATGAATTGGTTGAGCTCGATATTAATCCCTTGATGATCGGACCCGAGGACGTCGTTGCGGTGGATGTGCTGCTCAGCATCTGCCGTAATGCCACATCATAGGAGGCCCGCCTCGGGTCGATTAACTGCGTTGTTACCAATCCCATCGTGGCGGGGCGTTGCTGCTACAAATAGAGAGCTTCGCCTTCAATAAAAGTGATATTTTTGTGCTGTTTTCGGTCTAATTCTTCCAACCAAGGTGCTCTCTCAACAACGCGCGTTGATTCATTTTCAAAATTCGGGGTCCTCTATGCTAAGCATCCACTTGTTGATTCGCCGGTTTTGTGCATGCCTCGTGCTGAGCGCGGTCGTGGTTACTACTCCGGCGCAGGCAGGTGTGCTGGACAAGCTGTTTGCTCCCAAGGCCAGGCTGTGGCCGCACTGGGTGCAGCACGATCCGGCTTCCAACCTGACGATTGATCATTCCGCGTGGGGCTCTTTGTTATCCGCTAACGTGAAAACAAACGTTGATGGGGTCAATCGTGTCGACTACGGTAGTGTCCCCGCCGCCGATCGTGCCAGACTGAAGGCATATATCGAATCAATGCGGGCGGTACGCGTCTCGGGTTACTCTAGAGAAGAGCAGTTTGCTTTCTGGATCAATCTGTACAATGCCCTAACCGTGGATATTGTGCTGGATCACTATCCAGTCGATAGCATTCGTGATATCAAGCTTTCCGCTGGTTTGTTCTCTCAAGGCCCGTGGTCGAAGAAGCTGTTGCAGATTGACGGCAAGGAGGTGTCACTGAATGATATCGAGCATCGCATTCTGCGTCCGATATGGCAGGATCCACGCATTCACTATGCGGTTAACTGTGCGTCCATCGGCTGTCCCAATTTGATAACGGAACCTTTTACTGCAAAAAATTCAGATCGGCTGCTACAGTCCGCAGCGCGCGATTACATCAATCATCCCCGCGGCGTTCGTATCGAAAACAATCGCCTGCACGTTTCCAGCATCTATGTCTGGTTTGAATCCGACTTTGGCGGCGAAGCGGGCGTGATTGGTCACTTACAACAATACGCAGAGCCAGAACTGGCCGCAGATTTGCAGAATTTTGAAAAGATTGCAGGTAACAGCTATGACTGGTCATTAAACGATGCAAAATAGGTCACACAACGGACAATTAGGAATTTGAGAATCAAATCAAATACCCGCGTTGAGATTGGCAGGCTGTTCTCCTCTCTGCACTATGGCGAGGGAATCGCCTGCGACTGTGCCGAGCGCCAGGCTGCGATGGCGAGTGGCCGGAAGCGGCATTTCTTTTTAACCCAGGCGCAGCAGGAGCGGCATCATGCCAGGGTCTTCAGCCGCGTCGTGCTTTGTCTTGCCCCGCGCGGTGGCGGGCAGGTGCCGCTTGCTCTGCACGCTTACCGTTCCCGCTTGCAGCGTGCCTGTCAGCGAAATGACTTCGCCGAAACCCTGGTGGGACAGCAGGTGGTGCTCGAAAGTGTGGGAGAACTAATCCTGCAGCGAATGGACGCTAAATTTGATCAGCGCAGAATTGGATTCAAACGAATTCGAAAAATACTGCTTGCCCAGGAGCGGGGCCACCTGGCGTTTGGGACTCGTTTGCTGCAGAACCTGCTGCAATCGAACGAGGTGAAGCAGGAGCGTGTGCAAGAAACGGTGGCGGAGTATTTAAGGCTGGCGGATAATCTGCTGGTTGAGCTACAGCCGGTGTTCGATGTGGTCGGCGCCGACGCCAAATGGTATCGCGTGGAGCTTCGCCAGCGGGTCACAGACAGCGTCCGTTTGTCACCATGATTTCTGTCATTATTCCGGCATTCAACGAGCGGGCTGTTTTGCCGGCCACTCTTTTTGCCTTGTTGCGACAATCAGGCGATTACCAGGTCATCGTTGTGGATGGGGGCAGCACCGATGGAACGATGACGGTTGCCCGCAGGTTTCCTCAAGTGAGGTTTGTCAGCGCGGCCAAAGGCCGGGCCAAGCAAATGAACATGGGCGCGTCTGTGGCGCGCGGCGAGTGGCTGCTGTTCCTACACTCGGACACGCGTTTGCCCCGCGGGGCACTGCAGTCGATACAGGCTCTTGACAGCTGCGCCGACGTGCAGGCTGGAGGGTTTCGCCACCGATTCCACCCAGGCGACTGGCGGTTGTGGTGCATTTCCTGGATCAATAACAGGCGCTGCGCCCGCACGCGCGTTTTTTACGGTGACCAGGCGCCTTTCGTGAAACGGGCACTGTTTGAGCGGCTCGGCGGATTTCCAGATCAACCCGTGCTGGAAGATGTTCTGTTTATGGAAAAGCTGCTGCGCGTCACCCGCCCAGTTCTGATGACGCAGAGTGCAGTCACCGATTCCCGCCGCTTCAGACGACAGGGAGTGCTGCGCAGCTTTGCGCGGGTGTTTCTGATTCTGAGTTGCCACAAACTGCGGGTGGATATTCCGGAATCAAAGTTTTTTGTCGAAGTCCGCTGATCGTAACGTCGGTATAAACGACGCCCGGGGATGGGCAGATTGCTGCGATTGATTGGGCCTAAAGCGGGCCTGCTGCGATGCTGTAATTACGTGTCAAAATTTTGTAGGAGCGGCGCCCTCGCCGCGATTGTGAACACAAGCTGTTAAGATAAAGGTATGCGACCGTCAACTCCGTTCAGACCTCTGCTCCCGATTACGTTAATTATCTTTACTCACTTGAGTAGCGGCGCCGTTGCAGCGGACGCAGAATATGTCGGGATGAACAAATGTGCCGGGTGCCATCAGGAGCAGGTGTCGGCCTGGCAGGGATCACACCATGATCTGGCCATGCAGGAAGCGACGGCCGATACGGTGCTGGGCGACTTCGATAATGCGACCTTTAACTACTTTGGCAACACCAGCCGATTCTTTAGAAAAGACGGTGCGTACTATGTCAACACCGACGGTGCCGATGGTGAACCTGCGGATTTTGAAATCAAATATGCCTTCGGTGTAGAGCCGCTGCAGCAATATCTTATTGCATTCGACGATGGCCGTTTGCAGGCATTGCCCATCGCGTGGGATACGCGGCCAAGGGCTGAAGGTGGGCAGAAATGGTTTCATCTTTATCCGAATGAAGAAATCCGGCACGGTGATCCGCTGCACTGGACCGGGCCCAATCAGAATTGGAACTTCATGTGCGCGGAGTGCCATTCGACCAACCTGAAAAGAAACTACGACAAGTCGTCCAATTCCTACAACACGACCTGGTCCGAGATCAACGTGGCCTGCGAAGCATGTCATGGGCCAGGTATACAGCATGTGCGCTGGGCTAAAGAAAACGGTGAGCACAAGGATGGTCTGGGCTTACAGGTGGACTTAAGCCGGAGCGGAGCCTGGACAATGAATCAGTCTACGGGCATCGCACAGAACAACTCGTCCAGGGAGTCGGCACAAACGGAAACCTGCGCACGCTGCCACGCCCGTAGAATAGCGCTGAGCGAGGACTATCAACATGGTCGACCGTTAATTAACACCTATCGACCTCGGGTTCTGCTGCAGAATCTTTATTACGCGGATGGCCAGATTCAGGATGAGGTATACGTATATGGGTCTTTCCTTCAGAGCAAAATGTACGCCAGCGGCGTTGTCTGCAGTGACTGTCATGACCCCCACTCGTTGCAGCTCAAGGCTGAGGGTAACCGGCTGTGCGCCAGCTGCCACCTTCCCGCCAACTTTGATACACCGCAGCATCATTTTCATAAACCAGGCAGCGCGGCTGCCCAGTGCGTTAATTGCCACATGCCGGCCCGCCTGTATATGGTGCACGATGCGCGCCGCGATCACAGCTTCAGGGTGCCTCGACCGGATCTGTCAGAGCGAGTGGATGCTCCGGACGTGTGTACCGACTGTCACCAGGGTCGCAGCGCACAGTGGGCGGCAGGTGTGATTGAAGAAAGGTCAGGCGGAACCTCAGTCCGGCCGCCACATTTTGGCGTGGCCATTGATGCGGGTCGACGCGGCAGTCTGGACGCGGAGTCGCGGTTGAACGAGCTGGTCAACAATAACGCCTATCCGGCCATCGCACGCGCGACCGGCGCGACGCTGCTCGGCGGCTACCTGAGTCCGCTGACGATTCAGACCCTGGCGAACCTGCTCAAGGACGAGGATCCATTGATTCGGGTTAATGCACTATCGGCGTTGGAAGGTTTGGATCCACGCCTCAAGGTTCAGCTGGCGGCAGAGCTGTTAGATGACGCGGAGCGCGCGGTTAGGATTGAAGCTGCTAATTTGCTGGCCGACGCGCCGGGGGATCTTTTGAACAAAGAGCAAAGATCTGCTTTTGGCAAGGCCATCGACGACTATATTGAAGTGCAGGAGAATAATGCAGATCGTGCGGAATCGTGGACTAATCTGGGTAATCTCTACTTGCGTCTGGGAAGCGCGGCAAAAGCGATAGATCAATACCAGCACGCAATTGAGCTGGATCCCGGCTATACGCCGGCCTATGCCAACCTCGCCGATTTACACCGCAGTGAGCAGCGTGATGCGGACGCCGAACGGGTGCTGCAGCAGGCGATGGCGCGAATGCCGGACGCGGCTTCACTGCATCATGCGTATGGGCTGATGCTGGTTCGCCAAAGGAAACTCGATCAGGCTGTCGAGGAGCTGAAGCGGGCGGTCGAAATTGAGCCTGGTAACGTCAGGTTCCGCTATGTTTACGCTGTCGGACTGAGTTCGATTGGCGATAACAATGGTGCAATAACTGAGCTCGAATTGGCCAACGAAATACGCCCGGTCGATCGGGATGTGCTGATCGCTCTCATTAATTTTCACCAGCAGATGGGCAACCTAGACAGAGCCCGGTACTACGCCGAGAATCTCGTTAAGAGCGCACCCTGGAACCGCGACGCACAGGCGCTGTTGCAACGGTTATCTGACTGACCTCCTCTATCATCGGCGCGGGGATGACCCCCGTCTCGATTACAGCCTGAGCTTTACCCCCCGGAAGTCATCGCCGGCAGCGATGCTGATCCTCAGCTTGGGCAGCGCAATACCCCAGATTTTTTTGCGTGGTTCAGTATTAAACTCAAAGCCCAACTCATACTGGCGCCTGACTTCAAATATCGCGCCGCTTTCGGTCTTGAACTCCAGGTCGTCGACGAAGTTTTTGACTTCTCCGAATGGGGTGATGGTTAGACGGCGTTCGCCCATCTTGAACCCATGCAGCCGCTTGAGGTCCACACGCAGGTTAATTTCTACGTAGTCACTTAAATTCAGGCCGTCCTGCTCGAACTGCGAACCGTATTTGACCCCTGTCCTCACCTTGAAATTATTATCATCGCCATTTCTTCTGTACAGCGCTGCGGCCTCTGCGGCGGCGGCCAGCACCTTGTTGCTGGTGTCCAATGAGCGGTTGAGAGCCAGCTCCAGCTCCGGAACGAAAACGACGTTCTTTACCGGTGTCAAGTATTCAAACTCCAGCTTTGGGCGCACGCCCAACGCGTTGATGTGCTCGATGTCCCGGTCAAACAGGTCGTCCAGCGTTTCATACCGATACAGCGCGGTGGAGAGGGCCAGCTTGAACTTCAGACCAGAGCCGTCATCGGCTATTTTGCTAAAAGTATGGGAGTAAACATCAATCCTGATTGAAACATATTTCTGTTCCTCGGCTTCTTCGTCAGTATCCGTTTGTGCTGCCGCGGGGGACCAGCCAATATTGAGCACGACCAGCGTAAGTACTGCCCAGACAAGCTTCATTGGGTGGCGTTTACCAGTTCCTCCGTACGCCCTGCCCTGAAATGGACGTCGATCAATGCCCTCTGTGCCTCACAATACCGCGAGCTTTTGCTGCGCATGCTGATCTGTCCCATGCAAACATTTGCGGCGAGACGCACTTATCCGGGCTCGTCTTTAACCTGATCCTGCTGCGCACTCTTGTCATCTATCGCGGCGGCGGCTGCACCGGCGGCCGCGATCTTTTGCGCGTCACCGGCGCTCTGCGGCGTCGCGGTCTCGACAATCACCCGGCGCGGTGCAAACTTGATACCTTTTTCCTCAAACGCAGCCTGGATGCGGGCGTAGGCTTCACGGCGCATGTAGAACTGATTGCCCGGAATAGAGGTGAATTTGCAGCGTATGATGAAGCAGGAGTCGTCCATGCGGTTCACGCCCTGCGACTTCAGCGGTTCCAGAAACAGAGGGCCAAGCTCCTCATCCTCAAGCATCTGCTCTCCAACTTTCTTGATGATTCTGCGCACCATGTCCACATCGGTCTCGAACGGCACCCTGATCTCAAACTTCATGATTGCCCAGTCACGGCTCCAGTTGGTCAAGGTCTGGATTTCACCGAAGGGTACCGTGTGCAGGGGCCCATTGTGGTGGCGCAGGCGCAGCGAGCGAACCGAAATCTTCTCCACCGTACCTTTGGTATTGCCGATGGTGACGTATTCGCCGACGCGAAAAGCATCGTCCAGGAGAAAGAACACGCCGGATACGATGTCCCTGACCAGGGTTTGCGCACCGAAACCGATGGCAATACCGATGATGCCGGCACCGGCAATCAACGGCCCTATGTCAACTCCGAGTGATGACAACACGATCAGAATAAACATCACCAGAAGCGTGATGAACAAAAACTTCTTGAACAGCGGCAGTACCGTACCCAGTCGCGTGCCGCCTGGCCCGCCGCCGTCGCCTCCATGTAAGCCCGGCTCGGTCTCCGGACCGGCCACCCGGGCGACGGCGGTACTGACGATGCCCCACAGGGCGTAGGCCAGCAGACCGGTAATCGAAATGTTCAGCAGAATTCTGGCCGTACGTTCTCCCAACAGCGCCTGCGTGAACGCAAACAGGCCAATATCCCAGATTTCCGCGAAAACAATAAGCGAGATGACAAACAGAAGAATGCGCAGGTTGGTCATCACCGGCGCGCCATAATTCTGGCTTTCACCTTTAAGCGTCAGTTTTTCGGTCGTTTCCTCCGCCGGTGGTTCTGTCGACAGCTCATCGATAATGGCTTCCGTGTCGGCGGTGGCTGCGTCGTCACTCAGCGTTGCCGGCGTGTGAACGACTTCAAGGGTTTCCACTTCATCGTCCTCGGCACCGAACAAATTTGCTACCCAGCTGCGCAGACCCATATCGATAATCGGGATAAAGCCGAGCACAATTAGACTGGCTATGGCCTGATTCAATACCCTCGCACCGGTGGCGAAGCTTACGCCGAGCGCAAATATATAAATAAAGAGCACGCCGATAATCGCCAGTGTGTGCCAGTTCTGGCTCAAGTAGTCTTGGGCAATGTCGTCGCTTGCCGCGGACGGGCCCGGCCTGCGCTGCCAGATGAGCACGATAACGGTGCCGATGAATATGGCACTGGTAATGAGACTGACTGAATGCTCCGTCGCACTGCCCATACCGAAGTGGGAGATGATCTCGCGCAGCGCCCACAGCACAAATGCAACCAGGGCGGTTAATATCATCAGTTTCGTATAGGCGTCCTGCGCAAGGTTATCATTTAGGTTCACCAGTCGAAGCCAGGATACCTTGGGCGCTAGTACCGTGCGTAGCGCTACCCCGACCAATCGCAGGATTACCGTGGCGGAAAGCAGCGTGGTGAAAAGAAAATTCGAATTTGCAGTGGGTAAATCGGAGATCAGCCAGGCGGTAACTGTCGCCATGATAAAAATTATAATTGCAATTAGGTCAACCGCAGCGCGTATAAGAGCCAGCTTTATCCTGATTTTGAACCGGAGCATTGTATCCGGCGCAGTTTGCTCTCCAACATTTAGTTTTAATCGTCGGAACAGCTGCTCGATTACAAAACCGATGGCGAAAAAAAGAAGTATCTTGAGCAAGATCACCAAAGTGCTCGTGTCGCTCCCTTCGCTAATGCGTGACCATATTCTGCTCGGTACTCGATGCACTTCACCCAGCCCTTCAAACGCTGCCGCTATGCTTATCTCCGCTCTAGTCAAACCTGCCTGAAAGTGCTCTATAATGGCCTTCTCTTCTGCTTCTTTATCTTCAGCAGCCGCTGTTTTACTCAGTTGCTGCAGCAACAGCTGTCGGACTTCTTCGTCCGACATCCGGGCGACGATATCATCGATTTGGTCCTTGCTGAGTGGCTGCGATATTGTGGGTGCAGCTGAATCCGTTTGGGCCGATGCCGATGTTACCGGGCTGACGCAGAATAGAAGTACGGTGCAGCAAATGAGCAGCCGTCCTCGTAGGCTTAGATTGAGGTCAACGGATAGCATCATTGCTCCTTATACTTGCGTGGGCTGGCGGGTCACAGTTGCAGTATACCCGAACCACTAGCACAGCCTCGAGCATGGGTTGGACAATAGACCACTATCTACGTTTTTCAAAAGATGGTTGCTGCTGCATTTAAACGTGGGGAAAACAGATATATCCATGTTTATGCTTATCGGGGACACTATGTATTTTGACTTAGGTCAATTTTATAATCAAAAAAGTGGGCCAATACTTGGGCAGGTTCGTATCATTATCGATTAGAAATAAATGAGGTGTGTGATGTTCCGTAGTAAGTTGTTTGTTTTTTGCAGCGCTGTTTTCGTATTACTGGGCGGCTGTGCCAGTACTGGGGAGAACCCAACCTTCTTTCCGCCCGTCGGCTCAAAGGTCATCGTCAATCAGGAATTAAATGCCCGGAGCGGCAGCAGACTGCTTATTCAGAACGGACAAGTATTGCAGCGGCGCGACGTGGGTGTGGTCGATCCTTACTGTCAGTTTGTTTTGCGGCGTGCGCGCGACGAGATGAAGAATCCTATTGTCATCCAGCCTGATACTTTTACCATTACGCGAACCTTTCGGCAGAAGGATTATTCCTGGGCGACCGGGCAGCAGGTTGCGGAGATTCGTTCTAATGTGACTATGACCACGATCATGGAGCTGTCCTCGGACCAGCAGCCGGAGGTAAATCGGCTGTTGTGCATGAGATGGGGCAGCCCGCGGCTCGACCGCTTTGTGACCATCGATGAAATGAAGTCAACTTTAAGCCCCCAGGTGGAGCTTGTACTCTCGGCCGGAAATGGATAAAAGTGAAGCAAGCATGAGCGCAATTTCATTGAGCAGTCAATCGGTATGCTTTAACGGCATGCGGATCGCCCTGGGGAAACTGGTAGAGCTCGATCGGCGCTGACCAGGGAGTTTTGAAACATGCAACATTTCCGATACGCGGCGGTCAGAGTGACTGTTAGCTCTTGGTTTAAATAGCCAGAGGTGAAAGAGAGATAGGACATGTTAAACCTTAAAAATTTAATTGCCGGTGTTTTAGTACTCGGTCTCGTTGGTTGCGCTGCCACTGACCGGCCAAATTATTCGTCTCCCTATACCACTCCGCGGGTGGGCACGATTATCCAGCTCAAGCAGGAACTGTCCGTGCGTAACGGCGTTCGCATTTATCTGCAAGACGGTTACCAGCTGACTTGGAGCGAACTTGAAAAGCAGGAGCCATATTGCCAGTTCTACGTGATGCGGTCACGCGCCGAGCTGCGTCAACCCCTTACCATTGAACCCGATACCTTCGTGGTCGAAAGTGTCTTTCGCAGAAAAGATTCGGTCGCAATTGAAGGCATTCAAGTGGCATCTGATGGCGGTGAGTCAGAAGTAGACCATGATTCGAGTCAGCGCACCATGTCTACTTATATGGAACTCTCCTCCGACAAGCAGCCGAACGTTACGCGATTGATTTGTTCACGATGGGCAGATCCGTTGTTACGCAATCACGTAAGCGTCGACCAAATTATCAGTAGTCTGGGTGAGATCGCTCAGTTTAGAGCGCCAGGTTAAAATCACGCAAAAGCAAACCATGGTGGCGTGGTACAGAGTCTCAATCCGATAACCATCCGCCCACGGCTTGGATCGGATCTTGGTTGTCGGCAGAACTGATCCATGCCACCAGGGCGTAGCGTGGCGCTTCGACGTTGGTTGTCGGGACCGGCAGCAGTCCCTCGTACCCGTCCGCCTTAAGCTGTAAGTTCACCTGCTCGACAGACAATACGACAAAATTGTGCGTGAGTTTACGGCCGTTGTTTTCACCTGCCTTAACCTGGGTTGAGATATCGAAACCAAGCAGGGCAAGGTTTGCCGAGAGGACGAGATCCTGCTGGGAGGTAGCGAAATGCACCTCCGCGGTTTCAGCTTTAACCTCGAGTGACAGCACTCCGGCAAATCTACCCCCTTCATTTTCCCCCGGGCGAGAGCCGCGCCAGCGCCATTCTTTTCCATTGCGGAAAAAGCCGGGCGTGTACACCGTCCGCATGGACTGTTGCGCCGCATACGTGTACTGTCTCGCGGTGAAGGCAGGCGACGCGAATCGATCCACCCAGCCGATATAATCCCAATAGTCAACGTGAAACGCCATGGGGATAAACTTCCGCCACAACCCAGGATTGTCCTCAAGGCTGCTCACCCACCGGTCCGCCGGGGGGCAGCTGCTGCACCCTTCGGACGTATAGAGTTCGATCAAATCTACCTGTGTCCCAGGGCTCTTGACTGAAAAAGAGGCACCCAAGCTTTCGCCGGCCTGGGCGCTGATCATCAGCCCCAGGACCAGCGCGGTTAGGCCGTTATGCTTTAAAAAAGTGCGCATGATTTTTCTCCGTTTTCCGCGTGTTTATGGCTAACAAGACCGAGCAGCCGTCACACCTATTACACCGAATTCGCCGGCGTTGGAGACCGGGAATTTTGCGAGTATAGTCATTGTCCGAGGAGACGAACTAATATTTCTTTAAGGAGATGCCATGATTACCAATGCATCCGGTCATACCCGATTGTGGCTTGTGCGCGGCACCCTGTTGCTATCCCTTGCCGTGGCAGCCCCCTATGGCATGAGCGCTGAAAACTTGTCACCCGATTTGATTCCAAACCCCGGGTTGACGGCGGATGAGGTTGTTCGCATTCAGTTGGACGCGCTGGCCAACAACGATTCACCGCGTCCGGACGCGGGTATTGAGATTACCTTTCGCTTCGCCTCACCGGACAATAAAAAAGCCACTGGTCCATTACCTCAATTCATCAAGCTGGTTAAGAATCCGGTTTACCGTCCTATGCTTAATCACACCGATGCTGAGTTTGGTGAGTCGGTGCTGAGTGAGGGGCATACTTTGTTGCCGGTTGTTCTAACTGCAGCCGACGGCCGCAAGGCAGGTTACGTGTTCATCCTAGGGCAGCAGGATCTCGCCTCCTGTCAGGGTTGTTGGATGACCGAGAGCGTCATGCGCATCAAATTTGATGGCGCGCATTTCGCACCGCAAACCGCACCGGAAACGGGCATTTAGCCTGCTATTACGGATAAGTCTTTCTGCTTCCTGGCTACAGCACTACGGCCGAACTTCATTGATGATCCACTGCCGGAATGCGCCTATCTCGAGGTCATTTTTTCCGTAAGCCGGATAGACTAGGTAGTAAGAAAGCGCGTTTTTAACCTGTAAATCGAACGGCTGAACCAGACCGCCGGAGAGCAGGTCGCTTTGGATAAATTCGATGTAGCCCATGGCCATTCCAATGCCGTCCACGGCGGCTTGCGTTGCCAGCCACGGTTCGCTGAACGATAGACCCTGCGGAGGGTCCGCCGGGTGAATACCGGCGGCGCTCAACCAGACGAGCCATTCCTCACCCAGTGGATGGCTGCCCGTATCAGCGTGAATTAGATTGAACTTGAGCACGTCTTCTGGTGCATTTATTGGGCCGTGCTGCGCCAGAAATCCGGGGCTGCAAATCGGCGTCATATGAACAGCCAGCAAATACTCTGCGTTGAGTCCTGGCCATGGGGGGATACCGCAGCGGATGGCGATATCGACGTTGCTTTCGCGTAAATCAAGCAGATCCAGCGTTGGGATAAGGTGTATGCGGGGCTGTGATTCTTGCTCGTTCCAACGGTGTAATCTGGGGATAAGCCATTTGCTGGCGAAGGTAGGTGTAGTGGTGACAACCAGAGACGTGTTCTGGCTCTTTGCGCTAAATCCCTCGAGGGTAGTCTCGATTTTATCGAAGGCATCAACCAGAACCGGTAACAGCGTTTGCCCTGCGCCGGTGAGCTGAATGCCCCGGTTAGTTCGATCGAACAACGCCACGTCTAATGCCTCTTCCAGGCGTTTAATCTGATGACTGATCGCGCTGTGTGTCACGCAGAGTTCCTGCGCCGCTTCGGAAAAACTCCGGTGACGGGCAGCGGCTTCAAACGCGCGCAGAGAATTGAAGTGGAGGCCTCGGCGGTTCACGATGTTAGGTGTTAGAATTTCTAACACCTATACTGCGTAAATATCACTTGAGGATCAAGCGCCGTGTTTGCCAGACTGTCTGCTCACATTGGCGCAGCAGGTCGCTTTCCTTGTCCATAGGCAAATTAAATCACTTCAACGTCGCGTTTACCGATCGCAGTAAGCGATCGAGCAAGTACAGCGGATATCGCTTGTCTCAGATCCCTGAACCGGACGGGGAGCTGACCCGTATCGGGCCGGGCACGATCTGCGGAGAATACTTCAGGCGTTATTGGCATCCTGTGGCGATGACCCGGCAGCTGGGTGACCTTCCCAAGTTAATAAGGATAATGGGGGAGGACCTGGTTTTGTTTCGCGATCGCAGTGACCGCCTGGGCCTGGTACATCGACACTGCCCGCATCGCAATGCGTCTTTGGAATATGGTATGTGTGAAGACCGGGGCATCCGCTGTTGCTATCACGGTTGGTTGTTCGACGTTGACGGCACGATTTTGGAGGTGCCGGGGCAGCCGATAAAGGTGTCACAGAAGATCTGCGGCACGCTTCGTCTGGGCGCCTATCCAACCAGGGAATACAAGGGTTTGATATTTGCCTATATGGGCCCGCCGGAAAAACAGCCCGAGTTCCCGCTGTATGACACATTCGATCTGCCGGAAATGGAAATGGTGCCCTATACGGCGCATTACCGCTGCAACTGGCTGCAGGTATTGGACGCTATCGTCGATCCGATCCATACCAGTTTTTTGCACAGTCGAGCCAGCCGACCGCAGTTCTCGCAACAGTTGGGTGAACTCGGAGTATTGAGCTTTTACCACCGTCCCTTGCGCCTGATCGGCCTCAATACGCGTCGGGTAAATGACCATATCTGGGCAAGGGTAAATGAAATGGTTTTCCCGAACTTTACCCAGGCAGGCGCAGCGTTTGCAACGGACGGAACGGCGGTGCGTTACTTCGGACGCAGCGCGTTTACCCGTTGGGTAGTGCCGGTTGATGATCACAATACGGTCGCCCTTGCCTGGGCGAATTTTGGTGAGCGAGGAGATCCCCCGCAATACAACACAGCGGATGGTCCGGAACTGATCGAACAGGGCGAAGTCATCGACCGATCATATGAGGAACGCCAGCGTTTTCCCGGAGACGCGGAGGCGGTAGAAGGCATGGGGCCGATTTCAGTGCATAAAAGAGAGCACCTGTTACCCAGTGACAAAGGCGTAGCCATGCTGCGGCGGCAGTTGAAGAATGAGCTGCATGAGTTGAAGCAGGGAAATGAGCCGGCACAGCCAATGCAGATCCTGCCTACGCCTGTCCCGACCTATGGCAGCGATACGGTGCTGCGTCTGCCAAAGAAAGAAGACGCTGACGACAGCTCGTACCTGCAGGCGGTCGGTGACAAGATCATGGATATACTGTTTGCCGCAGACAGATTTACTGGTGCGCAAAGAGATGAGTGGCTGTTCCAGCAGCTCAAGGATCTGGAAACAAGAGGTTCTGTCTAGTGCCGGCAGTGGGCAGGGAAAAAATTAAGGTTCACATCAAAAACAACCGCTTCGCCGCGTACACTTTTCCGAACACGGCTGAAGGAGAAAAAACGTTTACCATTACGCGCGAGCGGTACCAGGCAGTGGCCGCGCAGTATCCCGAAATAAGGCAGCGGCTGGACGTATTTGTTGACTGGGATGTAGACCATTTTGCCGAGTCCATGCGTACGGCCGAGGTATTGGTATGCTGGGATCTTCCAACGGAGAATCTGGCCGAGACAGCACCCAACCTGAAGTGGATTCATATTATCGGAGCGGGAGTTGAGCATCTTCTACCGATGGACTGGATACCTGCGGGATTGACTGTGACTAACAACAAGGGGGTGCACGCGGCCAAAGCTGGAGAATACGGCCTGATGTCCGTACTGATGTTACGCAATTCGATACCGGCTTTCGCCACCAACCAGCGCGAGCGTGTTTACCGCTCTATCTACTCTACCCCTATAGCTGGTAAGGTGCTGTTAATCATTGGGGTGGGCAGCATGGGCGGCGCCGTAGCCGATTTAGTAAAGCCGCTGGCGCTGCGCATAATTGGAGTCAGCCGACACGGGCGTCCCCACCCGAGCGTTGACCAAATGGTTACACCAGACAAACTGGACGATGTGCTGCCCGAGGCTGATTACGTCTTCGTCAGCACGCCCCACACAGCGGAGACAGAAAACCTGATCAGTCGAAAAAGGCTGGGTCGCATGAAAGCAGGCAGCGGGCTAATCAACGTCGGTCGTGCGCCGGTCGTTGATTACGCTGCGTTGATCGAGCAGCTTGAGTCGGGCCGACTCTCAGGTGCGGTGCTTGATGTGTTCGACAGTGAGCCCCTGCCGGCGGATTCCAAGCTTTGGACAGTGCCTAATCTGATGATCACCCCGCACGTTTCAGCCGACGATGGTGATTCCTATGTGCCGCTGACATTGCAGCTGTTTTTTGAAAATATGAAGCGCTACGTGGTGGGTTCGCCGCTGCGCAACGTGGTGCGCCCTGAGCTTGGATACTGATTCTGCTTCCAGATCCGGGAGCGTCAATGGCGGTTAACAGGTAGAAACCATTGCCGTGGCAATAGTGTAAGCATGAGATAAAAATAGTGGACAACGCTGAGTTTGAAGTCGAAATTGCTAGTACCGGTCAGGTATTCCGTGTCCCGGTCGATAAGAGTATTTTGCAAGTGCTGGAAGAGAATAATGTAATGGTTGAATCGCTCTGTACCGAGGGGATCTGCGGCACCTGCATCACACCCGTTTTGGCAGGAATACCGGAGCACAGAGATTTTGTTCTTGACGCGGGTGAGCAGGATGCGAATGAGCGGATGGCGCTGTGCTGCTCGCGCTCGCTCAGTCCAAAATTAAAGCTTGACTTGTGACAGTTGTCGGGGATGCGAGATGGCTCAAATTGGCGCCCGAGCTGAGGTCATGATTTAAGTGCCGGCAAACGAAGCAGATACGCGCATCAGGCTTGAGCACCTGACGCAGCGTGACCCCTTTGTGCGATGGCTTGGAGCGGTAATCGATTACGCGGCACCGGGTGCGGTGCGGCTGAGCATGTGCGTGCGGGAAGAGCACATGAATTTCAACGGGACCTGCCACGGCGGGGTGCTGTTCTCACTGGCAGATACCGCATTCGGACTGGCATCAAACTCGCACGGAACGATAGCGGTTGGGGTGCACGCCGACGTGGCCTTCTGTTCCCCCGTCGGGGTTGGTGATGTCATCATAGCCGAGGCAACCGAGGCCTCACGATCCAAGCGTGTAGGAACATATCCAGTGCGTATCTCAAAACAGGATGGCACTACGGTGGCTCTGTTTACCGGGACGGTGCATCGAACAGATAAGGTTCACCCGGTTTAGGGGGATCGCGCAGGCTACGGTGCCTGATTTGCTACTCCCGCGGCCTCAAGTATTGCCGGGATCTTTTCTTCCCAACCAATGGCCATGATGTGCACGCCGGCGCTCGCGTCGCCGATTTTGCGGATGGTTGAGGCGGCAATATCGATGCTTATGTCCACGATTTTCTGCTTGTCCTCACCTGCCTGCGCAATGCGCTTTATCATCTCTTCGGGGATGTCGATACCGGGTACCTTTTCGTTCATGTACCGAGCCATCTTGACCGACTTGACCGGAATAATCCCGGCCAGAACCGGCCTGTCCAGCCGGGCTTGCGTCATGAAGTCGATAAAAGCCCCTGCATCGTAAATCGCCTGGGTCTGAAAGAACGTTGCACCGGCATCGATCTTGCGCCGGGTATTATCGATCTCGGCTGGCTTATCGCGCGCACCAGGATTCATTACGGCGCCCACACAAAACTGAGTCGGCGCGTTCAGGCTGTTGCCCATAAGGTCGCGCCCTGAATTTAGGGTGCATGCCGCCTCAAGCAGCTGCGATGCGAACAAATCGAACACCGGTTTGGCGTCGGGATGATCACCGTTGCTGGGGGGGTCACCTCCCATAAACACGAGATTACGGATGCCCAGGGCGGCTGCGCCCAGCATGCCTGCCTGAATAGCGATGCGGTTCTTATCGCGGGAAGTCATCTGCACTATTGGCTCGATGCCGCGATCCAGTAGAAGGTGCCCCACCGCAATGGGGTCCATGGCCATGCGCGCCGCATGTGATTCCGTTAGGTTAACAGCAGTAACCCAAGTCTTAAGCATTTCGGCTTTGGCAAATAAACCGCTTAAGTCTGTTCCTTTTGGCGGGGTCAACTCACTGGTAACAACGAATTCACCTTGCTCGAGTGCGCTCGCTAGCTTCGTCAACGACTTCTCCTGTTTCAGGTGACCTTTGGTTTCCGTCTTAATTCTAAAAATCTGTTGCTATGGATGTTCGCCGTGTTTACGGCGTGGCGCATTATACTCGGGGTCGCCGTCCGGTGAAGCGGCGAATCAGCGCGGCACTGAACTGATCGCAACCGCGGTGCAGGGGAGCGGCCTGCACAAGCATGAAGCCTGATGTCTTGCCAGTAGAGCCTGGCGCGATGCGGGATGTAATGCCAGGATGGGTGCGCTCGCTGCCGTGACCTGGTGCTGACAACGTGACATCATCGACGGCGCACCAGGATATCTCAGCCGAGGCGAAACCTTTTGCTTGCAATGAACAATCCGGATATCGCTTGCATCCCAGATTAATTCCAGTCACGCCTGCCGGTTGGCATAGTCGCGTATGGGGGCTGGCCGCGCCCATTATCTTGTCCAACATGTCGGTGCCGCTGGTAGGCGCAGTCGACACGGCTGTCGTCGGGCATCTGCCCGATCCTGTTTATATAGGTGCGGTGGCCCTGGGCGCCGTGATATTCAGTTTTCTGTACTGGGGATTTGGCTTTTTACGCATGGGGACGACGGGCTTTGTAGCTCAGTCGTTCGGCGCGGGAAATGTGCTGGAAGTCGGCAGGGTGCTGCTGCGGGCACTGTTGGTGGCCGCGGCGTTGGGCGCGGCGCTGGTGATCCTGCAGCATCCGGTCGGATTGCTCTGCTTCTGGGTGTTGCAGGGAGGCGCTGAGCTGGAATCGCTGGCGGCCGACTACTACCAGGTCAGGATATGGAGTGCGCCAGCGGTGCTGGCCAACTATGCCATCTTGGGATGTTTGATTGGTCTGCACAACACCCGTGCCGCGCTTATGCTGCAGCTGGTTCTGAACTTAACAAACGTGTGCCTGGATTTGCTGTTCGTTCTTCATTTTCAGTGGGGCGTACAGGGTGTAGCAGCGGCGTCGGTTGTAAGCGAGTATACAGCGCTTGCCGCGGGTTTAGGCATCCTGCAATACAATCTGCGGCGTATCGGGGCGAGACTGGTGAGGCAGGATATTTTGAATAGGGACAAGATATCCGCGCTGCTCCAGGTCAACTTTAATATATTTGTACGTACCCTTTGTCTGGTATTCGCGTTTGCTTACTTCACCGCTAGGGGAACCCAATTTGGCGAGACGGTTTTAGCCGCCAATGCGGTGCTGCTGCATTTTCAGCATTTATTAGCTTTTGGACTGGATGGATTTGCCCACGCGGCAGAAGCGCTAACCGGCAGCGCTTACGGCGCGCGCGATAGAAAGGCGTTTCGTTCCGCCGTGTTTTACACCACGCTGTGGGCTGCGCTATTGGCGGGCATCTATACCTTGGTATACGCAGCGCTTGGCGGGCAGTTGACGCAGGTTCTGACCGGCATCGATTCCGTGCAATCCACGGTGGCGGAATACATGCCCTGGATTTTATTGTTGCCGTTGATCTCGGTGTGGAGCTTTCAGCTGGACGGGATCTTTATCGGCACCACCCGCACGGTGGAGATGCGCAATGCCATGTTGGTTTCGCTTGCGGTCTATCTGGCCACCGTGTGGCTAACAGTGCCGATATGGGGTAACCACGGGCTGTGGCTGAGCTTGAGTATATTCATGGTGGCGAGGGCGCTCACTCTGGGCCTCAAATTACGGGCAATAAGTGAGTCTCTGCCTTAGCCTCAGCGCGCGCTAAGCCGCGCGCAGCTTGAGTATGCACGAAGTATACAAGCAGTCGACCGCTGACGCCGCGATATAACTTGAATAGATAAACTGTATTGCGTAACAATCTGGCTCAGAAACTTTCGGCGCACAACGAAAGTAGGCAACTAAATATCACCAATTTGTGGAGGATTACATGAAGAAATTTTTCAAATTTCTGGTCATTTCCGTTTTGGGAATGACGGTCGGCGTAGCAGCCAATGCCGCGACGCTGAGAATGGCCTATGACGCGGACCCGGTGTCTCTCGATCCACACGAACAGCTGTCCGGCGGTACGCTGCAGCTGTCGCACATGATTTTTGATCCACTGGTCCGATGGAATCAGGAGCTGGGATTCGATCCGCGCCTGGCGGAGAGCTGGGAACGTCTGGATGAGAACACTTTCCGATTCAAATTGCGTAAAGGTGTGAAATTTCACTCCGGCAATGAGATGACCGCGCTGGACGTGAGCTGGACTTTCGACCGCTTAAAGAAGAGCCCGGATTTCAAAGGTATCTTCGCGCCGTTCGAAGCATTGAACGTTGTCGACCAGCATACTATCGACATCGTTACTAAGGAACCCTATCCGCTGGTGCTGCACACCGCTACCTATATTTTTCCAATGGATAGAAAGTTCTACGATGGGTACGACGAGAACGGTAAACCCAAAGATGCCATCATTAAACACGGCGACGCCTTTGCCTCGACTAACGCTTCCGGCACTGGTCCGTACACTATCACCTCCCGGGAGCAGGGGGTAAAAGTTGAGTTCGTGCGGTTCAAGGACTACTGGGATACCAATTCTCCTGGCAACGTAGACAAGATCATCTTCACCCCGATCAAGGAAGATCCCACCCGGGTTGCCGCTCTGCTCTCGGGTGACGTGGACTTCATTGCGCCGGTGCCGCCGGCCGATCTGGACCGCATCGATAAGGATCCGAACGTAGATCTGGTGACGATGAGCGGTACCCGCATCATCACCTTTCAGTTGAATCAAAATCGCCGGCCCGAATTCAAGGACCCGAGAGTGCGTCAGGCGATCGTGCATGCGATCAACAACGAGGGCATTGTCGAAAAAATTATGCGCGGTTTCGGCACCGCCGCGGCGCAGCAGAGCCCCAAGGGATACATGGGCTACAAAGACAATCTGAAGCCGCGCTATGATCTGGAGAAGGCCAAAGCGCTGATGAAGGAGGCCGGTTACGAGGACGGTTTTTCCGTCACCATGATGGCGCCGAATAATCGCTACGTTAACGATGACAAGATTGCCGAAGCGGTAGCGGGCATGCTGGCCAAAATCAATATCAAAGTTGATCTCAAAACAATGCCTAAAGCTCAGTACTGGCCCAAGTTTGATGAGCGGGCGGCAGATATGATGATGATCGGCTGGCATTCTGACACGGAGGATTCATCCAACTTTACCGAATTCCTGGCGATGACACCGGATGAGGCAACCGGCTACGGTCAATACAACAGCGGCAACTACTCCAACCCGCGGGTGGACGAACTGGTGTTGGCCAATCAGAAGGAGACTGACGAAGGCAAACGCGCTGCCATGCTGCAGGAAATTGAACAGATCCTGTATGACGACGCGGCGTTCGTCCCGCTGCACTGGCAGGATCGTGCCTGGGCTGCGCGTAAAGGGGTTGACATCGCACCTATCGTAAACGTCATGAATTTCCCATACCTGGGAGATCTCGTAATAAAAGAATAGCTGGCTGTATCGATAAACCGGTTAATGCTTGTGGGCTGCTATTAAGCGGCCCATTTTTTTAGTAACTTAAATCTCATGTTCGCTTTCTTCGTACGCCGCTTGATCCAAGCGACGCTGGTGATGCTGGTCATCAGCGTGATTGCCTTCTCCATTCAGGACAACCTGGGCGATCCGCTGCGTGAAATGGTGGGGCAGTCTGTGTCGGAGGCGGAGCGGCAGGCGCTGCGAGAAGAGATGGGATTGAATGATCCGTTTATCGTTCAATATTGGCGCTTTCTGCAAAAAGCCCTGCGTGGGGATTTGGGGACCTCCTACTTTTTTAAACGCCCTGCAGTAGACGTTATTCTGGACAAGCTGCCGGCTACCCTGGAGCTGGTGTTCGGTGCCTCTCTGATTATTATCCTGCTGTCAGTGCCCATCGGTGTGTTTGCCGCGATCTACCCGAAGCACTGGTTCTCCAAGTTCGCCATGGGGGTCAGTATCGTCGGTATCTCCATACCGGTTTTTCTAACCGCTATTTTATCCATCTACATATTTTCCGTTGAGTTGAACTGGCTGCCGTCTTTTGGCCGAGGGGAAACGGTAGAAATTTTCGGCGGTTGGACCACCGGGTTCCTTACCCGGGATGGCCTGGTGCACCTCATTCTTCCGTGCATTGCCCTGTCCTCTATTATGCTGCCGCTGTTTATTCGGTTGATTCGAGCAGAGATGCTTGAAGTACTTGAGTCAGAATATGTCAAGTTTGCCTGGGCCAAAGGATTGTCACCGAAAAGAGTGTGGTTTGTACACGCTTTAAAAAACACGCTGTTGCCGGTTATAACCGTCGGTGGCGTGCAGATCGGCACGCTCATAGCCTACACCATCCTGACCGAGACCGTATTTCAGTGGCCCGGGATGGGATTCTTGTTTCTTGAGGCGGTCAACCGTGTCGATACGCCGCTGATAATCGCCTACCTCATCGTGGTTGGCCTGATTTTCGTGATAACCAATACTATTGTCGATCTGGTTTACGGTCTGGTTAATCCAACTGTCAAACTGGCCCGGCCGCAAGGGGGCGACTAGGGTTATGGTTGCGGCAAGGTGGCATCAGTTTCGGGATTCTGGTTTCTACCATGATTTCAGCCGAGACAAGACAGCGATCATCAGCTTTTTCATTCTCTGTCTGTATGTTGTGGTCTGTTTTTCGGCACCGCTGGTTGCGCCTTTTGATCCTTACGACCCGACCGTGATCGATATCATGGACTCGGAGATTCCACCGGCCTGGTTGGAGCGAGGGGATCCTCGCTTTCTTCTTGGTACCGATGCGCAGGGGCGCGATCTATTCAGCACCATTTTGTACGGTACCCGCATCTCCATGACGATCGGCGTCTGCGCCGTTTTACTGCAGGCGTTTCTCGGTATCTCCTTGGGCATGATTGCGGGGTATGTAGGCGGCAGTTTAGATAATTTCCTGATGAGGATAGCCGATATCCAACTGTCTTTTTCAACCCTGATGGTGGCGATCATTTTCCTCGCGGTGTTCCAGGCTTTGTTCGGCACCGAACTGTACGAACGCCTTGCCATCGTGATGCTGATTCTGGTTATCGGCATAGCGGAGTGGCCGCAGTATGCGCGGACGGTGCGCGCGTCGGTGCTGGCGGAGAAGAAAAAAGAATATGTGGACGCGGTGCGGGTCATCGGCCTGCGGCCGCACAGAATCATGTTTCGGCATATTCTGCCCAATACCTTGTCACCGATCCTGGTGATTTCGACCGTGCAAGTGGCTAATGCCATCGTCAGCGAAGCTGCCTTGTCTTTTCTGGGTCTGGGTATGCCGGTGACCAAACCTTCGCTCGGCTCGCTGATTAACAGCGGGTTCGAGTTTATCTTCAGCGGTTCGTGGTGGATCACCATTGTTCCGGGGGTCGTTCTGGTCATACTGGTGCTGGTAATGAACCTGCTGGGCGATTTCCTGCGTGACGTGCTCAATCCGAAGCTCTATAAAAACTAGTTATGAAATCGCTTGCATCGTTAAACAATCATTTGATTTTGCAGGCGCGCTCATTCGGCGCGAGGTGTGCCCCCTGCAAAGAATGTAAAAGCCCGATCGCAACGAAGAGCAAATGCCCGGCGGGGTACCCTGCGAGGTGCGGTGCCGTCACCGCGATCCGCAGCGGGACCGCAGTTGCGCCACTGCGCCGGTTAGAATACAGCGTAGGCACTCAATCGTGAGTTTACTGGAGGTCAAAAACCTGGAGGTCCGATTCGCTATGCGTAGACAGGAGCTCATTGCTCTTAGGGATGTGAGCTTCAAAGTGGAAAAAGGTGAGCGACTGGGGATTGTCGGTGAGAGCGGAGCGGGCAAATCGGTGGCTGCGTTCTCTATTCTGAATTTAATCAGTAAACCGGGTTATATCTCTTCCGGTGAAATTTTTTTCGGGGGCAAAGATTTGACCAAGCTTACCGCGCGTGAGATGAGTCAGATTCGAGGAAATCAGATCAGCATGGTTTTTCAGGACCCCATGATGACGCTGAATCCCGTATTGACCATAGGCACGCAGATGACCGAGGCACTGCACGCTCACCAGGATATCTCCAGGGAAGAAGCAAAACAGCGTGCCATAGAAACCTTAGCCCGGGTGCACATTCCTTCACCGGCAACGCGTTTTGACCAGTATCCGCATGAACTTTCTGGTGGAATGCGCCAACGCGTTGTCATTGCCATTGCTTTGATCACCAAGCCGCCGCTCATCATCGCCGACGAGCCAACCACGGCGCTGGATGTGACCATTCAGGCAGAAATTATGGAGCTGATGATGGAACTGTGCGAGAGCAGCGGCGTAGGCTTGATCTTAATCACCCATGACCTGGGCGTGATTTCCCAGATGACCGAGCGCGCTATCGTGATGTACGCTGGCCGCATTGTGGAAGAGGGCGATACCAGGGACATTATCAACCATGCCTATCATCCGTACACTCACGGTCTGATGGATGCGTTGCCGCAGAAAACAAAACCAGGGCGGAGACTGAATCAGATTAAGGGAGTGATGCCGGCGCTGTCGAGTATACCGGATGGCTGCGCCTTCAACCCACGCTGCCCCCTGGTGATTGATCTATGCAGAACAACCCTGCCACAGTTCACCGTCTTTGGCTCAACCCGGGTAGCCTGCCACCGGGCGGCAGCGAGGACCGATTGAAATGTCGGCAGCTCCGTTAATCACGATAAACGGATTGTACAAGGAGTTCCCCATCCACAAGGGCATACTGGATCAGTTGACTATAGCGGGCGGTCGCGTCGTTAAAAAACACGAGAGTGTCAAAGCATTGAGCGGTGTTGAGCTGACAGTGTGGAAAGGCGAATCACTCTGCGTCGTTGGTGAGAGCGGCTGCGGCAAGTCCACACTGGCCCGAGTCATAATGAGTTTGATAAAACCTACGCGTGGTGAAATCAGGTACGAGCAGGAAAGGATCGATACCAAGGGGGTGGGCGAGCTACTACCTTACCGTAAGAAGATGCAAATGATTTTCCAGAATCCCTATGCCTCCCTCAACCCGAGAATGACCGTAAGGCAAACTCTGCAGGAGCCGATGACCCTGCATAACCCAGAATTGAACGTGGCCGAAGTGAACGAAAGGGTGGTTGAGGTCACGCGGTCTGTCGGCATAGATCCCAGCTGGAGTGATCGCTATCCGCATGAGTTTTCAGGTGGTCAGCGCCAGCGAATCAGTATCGCCCGGGCGTTGGCGGTGGATCCCGAATTTATCGTAGCGGATGAGCCGATCTCAGCCCTGGATGTTTCCATACAGGCACAGGTATTGAACCTGATGATGGATGCGCGTGAGCAGCGTGCTCTGACCTATTTGTTCATCACCCACGACCTGGCGGTGGTGGAGCATTTCGGCAGCCGGGTCGCAGTGATGTATTTAGGCACGCTGTGCGAGCTGGCGCCGACTAAAAAGCTGTTCTCGTCGCCTCAACATCCTTATACCCAGGCTTTGTTGAGTGCCATCCCGAGGCTCAATCAGTCCAGCTCAGATTACATCAGGCTGAGAGGAGAGGTGCCGACACCGGTCAATCTGCCAGACGGCTGCGTATTTCACGGTCGATGTATACACGCGAGCGACCGCTGCCGGCGGGAAAATCCAGCGTTGAAGACTTACGCAGACACTGCGGTTGCGTGTCACGCAATCGAGGAAGGCCGCATCTAATGTACGTTTAGATAGCGCATGCGCGCTCTTCGATGCGGGTGAACGACTACCGTCGGCCAGGTTTGTGATTCACCATGATTACGCCCAGACTGACCAGCAGTAGCGCAACAATGATAGTTTCGTGCATTTTTTCATGCAGAATCAGCCAGCCAAAAAACACGCCGAACACCGGGGCCAGAAAGCTGAAAGAGGCCATGCCTGAAGCGGGATAAACCGACAGCACCCAGAACCAGACGAGGAAACCCACGCAAACCACAACCAGCACCTGCACAGAGAACAGCACATAAATCGTTGCATTGAGGTCGCGAATCAGGTCGCCAAAAACGGGGGCGATAGCGAGCAGTAGTATGGCCGATACCGCCAGTTGATACAGCAGCTGCATCTCTGGACAAGACCTCGCCAGCCTGGTCGTGCGGGCAAGAACAACGATCGCCGTCCAGCACAGAGCGCTCAGCAGACAAAACAGGTCCCCAATGATGGCCCGGTCACTGGCGGGTGAAGGATTATCGGAAAGGGCGATGATCACACCGCAGATAGCCAGCAGTAATCCACAGACTCGCAAAACGTTTAGCTTCTCACCGGGAATCAGGAAGTGGGCTGCGATAGCGGTCCACAGCGGCATCGTATAGAAAAAGATCGATGCGCGGGAGACGCTTGTATAGTCGAGCGCCTGAAACAGCAGCATGAACTCCACCGTAAAAAATAGACCAGCCAATAGTCCAGGCCCGAAGCTGCCGTCATCAATAGCGAGGCGTTTTTTCATCGCGAGCGCGTAAAGCAGAACGGGGATGAACGCGCAAATCGAACGAAGTCCTGCCTGAAAAACTGGATGCAGGCCGCTGTTTACTATCTTAACCAGGACCTGGTTTATGCCCATCAGGGCTGAGCAGACCATCAGCAGCGTTACTCCCAGTAAATCTATGTGGTCTTTTCGCCTCATAGATAGTGTGCGGATAAAAGGTCAGCGCAGATTTTATTCACGTCGGGAAAATTTAATAGCGGAGCCGTGGCAATGGTCTGGCGGAGTTTACCTTGTTCAGGTCGCAACTGTTCGCAGTTACAGGACATGCCGGGAATTCAAATACGGAGCCGATAAAAGGCCGCTCAGCAGTGCTTAGTAATGAAATCAGCTACTGCGGCAAGAAACCTGAACTACCGCACAAGTTTAGACAGCGCAATCAGGCCAACTCAGAACTTCCGTGTTGTTTTGGTTGCCGCATGGAGTCCGATGACTCCGGAGCGATGCGGGTGCCGAAGCACCCGCTTACGAAAAACTTTAGTGTATTTAGACCGGCTTCGGGTCTGCTGCCAGGGTGCGCATCTCGTGATGGGATACTCCGCCACCATCGCTGGCTCCTCCCAGCATGGCGGTACCGCTGACAAATTCCGGGTAGGCGTGTACGCCAATTTCGCTGGAATCCACGCCTATAAGCTCCTCCTCTTCCGAAATGCGCAGCCCCATGGAGAGCTTGATCACGAACCAGACCAGCAAGCTGGCGAGGAAGACGAACGCAAATATGGTGCCGATTCCAATCAGCTGACCGGCAAGCGTAGCATCCGCGTTTGACAGCAGCACCGCCAGCACACCCCAGATGCCCACCACTCCGTGCACGGAAATAGCGCCTACCGGATCGTCTATACGCATGCGCTCAAGGAGGAAAATTGAAAACACGACTATCACGCCACCGATTGCGCCAATCACCGCGGCCAGCTCTGGAGTCGGCGTGTTGGGGCCGGCGGTGATGGCAACCAGGCCGGCCAGCGCTCCGTTCAACGCCATGGTCAGATCCGCTTTGCCAAAGGCAATCCTTGCAATGATGAGAGCGATGACCATTCCAGCCGCGGCAGCGGTATTGGTGTTGACAAAAACGGTTGCGACCGCATCGGCTGCGCCTTTTGACGCCATGGCCAGTTCGGAGCCTCCGTTGAATCCAAACCAGCCTAGCCACAGAATAAACGTTCCCAGAGTTGCCAGCGGCATGTTGGCGCCGGGCATAGCGCGGATCTCTCCATGGCGTCCGAATTTGCCGTGTCGCGGCCCCACCATAATGACGCCGGCAAGCGCAGCGGCGGCTCCGGCGAGATGCACGATACCCGACCCCGCATAATCACTGTAGCCCAGCTCTGCTAAAAATCCGCCACCCCAGCTCCAGTGCCCCTGGATGGGATAGATGAACCCGGTCAGCACGACGGCGAATGCCAGAAAAGCCCATAGCTTCATGCGCTCCGCAACGGCGCCGGATACGATGGACATCGCGGTGGCGACAAACACAACCTGGAAGAAAAAGTCGGCATGCATCGCGTGCGTCGGGCCCTCATCATTCGTCATGGACACACCGTCTTCACCGGCGATGCCGGACAGTAGCCAGCCCGTACCGAAGATGCCGTTGCCGCTCTCGCCGTACATGAGGTTGTACCCTACGAACAGGTACATCAGGCAGGCGATGGAAAACAGGGCGATGTTCTTGGTAAGGATAACTGACGTATTCTTTGTTCGGACTAAGCCCGCTTCCAGCATGGCAAAACCAGCGGCCATCCACATGACGAGCGCGCCGGCGAGGATGAACCAGAGTGTATTCAACGCGTATTGCAGCTCGGTAGCGACTTGCATAATGATCTCCTAGGGTGTTGAATCGGCAAAATACGCCCGGTCGGGCTTGGTTGTCGCGTTGGAACGCAAGTCCCATGCCAAATCAAATGGCGAATAAAATTAGAGCGTTATGACAGTTCAAGATCGAGGGTGTGCACCTTAATGGCACATGCGCTGTGCGCGTTGCACAAACAGTGGGCGCGGATAAAGTAGAGCAGTCTGCCGCAACGACCGCAGCATGTAGAGCAGGATAGCCCTACCCGGCGTTGCTCAGAGGATCTTGCTGATGCCTGTTAATGATCTAAAGTTTTCCCCCCACATAACGCGCGACCGTGCGCATTCCAGATACGCCGGCGGACCGTTCCGTTTCTGCGGTTTTCAATCACGCATAGCGGTTTTTCAGGCGCACCCATTCCATGGTGTAGTCCAGATTCGACTTATCCCGTCCCTTCGGTGTCGTATCAGAGTGGCAGTAAGTTCCATTCAGAATATCCAGGCCCCGGGCATAGCCGGAGAAAGTGTTGAAAACCTGTCCTCCCTCGTCTTTATAAAGCACGCTTAAGCCCGGCGCCTCGGGTGCCGAAAAGCGGGTGGTTCGATAATTGCAGGTCACCTGTCCTTTGTCCGTTTCGTGTGCCCATTTCGTACATCGCCGCCGCGCATAAGGAAAATTAAATTGTTCATTTCACGTCTCCACTTCGATGTTCGTTGGCTGGATTTTGTTCAGCTCAGGCAAATTGCCGGACGAGATTCTGTAAACACCCCTTCCAGCCCTCATTATGTTTATCGGCGAATTCCTGCTGGCTGAAGCCGCGATGGGTAAGGATTAGCAGCGTTCCGCCATTATCCTGGGGTTTGAGTTCTATGGTTACCTGGGTGCGGTCGACACCGTCTTTCCACTTCCAGTCGAACACCAGCTTTTTGTTGGGTACAACTTCCTCATACCTGCCTGAAACGATGTGATCAGAGCCGGAGTCCGCATCGTGCATGTGTATCAGATAAGCGCCACCGACGCGGGGATCTGCTTCCGCCTTGGGTACCGTCATCCGTGCGCCAGGTGCAAACCATTGTTTCATGATTTCCGGATCGGTCCAGGCGGCGTAAACTTTTTCGACCGGTGCCCGAATGTGTTTGTTGATTACCAATTTGATTTCAGAATCGTCCACAGGTTGCTCCTAGAATGTTGATGACTTCATTTGCTCTCCACAAAATGTTTGAGGTTATCGAGTTTTTCCTGCCAGAAGCTTTGGTAGTACTCAAGCCAATTTGTAGCGTTACTCAGCATTCGCCGCTGCACGTGGCAAATCCTCTGCCGGCCGCGCCTGCTGCGCGTAATCAAACCGGCCCGTTCCAGGGTGTTGAGATGTTTCGATACCGCAGGGAGGCTGATGTCGAACTGAGACGCGATTTCATTGACGCTGAGATCCCTGGCGCGCACGCGCAGGAGAATGGCCCGCCGGGTGCTGTCCGACAGCGCGTGGAAAAGCGTGTCCAGCTCGTGTTCCTGCAGTGGCATGATAATATTTAACCATATGGTTAAATATTGAGTCAACCGATATCGCGTAACTGATCGTCCATTTGACGTTGTCCAAGCAGATTGAAATATGGCGCTTGTTAGGCGTGTACGCCGGCCGTTAACATTTGCGCCAGACTGAAATCGGGCTTTAATCTCGGAAACATGAGTGGCAGCGACAGAGCGTTAGATCCACGCCCGGAGCAAACCGTCAGCCAGGTGCTGGCCAAGCGGGTAGCGAAACACGGCGACAAGACCTGGGTGATTTGTGACGGACGCGATTACAGCTACGCGGAGATGGAAAGACAGGCGGGCCGCCTTGCCCAGGGGCTTTACCGCCAGGGGGTGAAAAAGGGAGACACGGTTCTGCTGATGTTCAATGACGGCATAGAGATCCTTTTGGCGTGGATTGCCCTGGCTAAGATTGGTGCTATGCAGGTTCCGGTAAACACACACCTCAAAGGGAATGTACTTACCCACATTATCAATAATTCCCGCGCGTCCCTGATGTTGCTTGATGCTGACTACATGGAACGAATAGCGGCTGCGGGTAAAGATTTAGAACATCTGCAGCACGCCGCTGTCGCCCACCAGCTTACTGCCCACAGCGACGAGTTTGCGCGCAGTTTCACCGTCTTATCGCTGCAGGATTTATATGCAGAATCCGACTTCAAGTCGGACGACGTCCCCGCCTACCATGATCTAGTTGCCATCATGTATACCTCTGGCACTACCGGCCCCTCTAAAGGAGTGATGATCACCCATGCCCATGCCTATGAATACGCGTTGGGCGTGGTTGAGCTGCTAGAGCTGAATGAGGACGATGTCTACTACAACCCGCTGCCGCTCTTTCACATTGCCGGGCAGTGGGCGGCGGTTTACGCCTGCCTCATTGCGGGTGCAACGGTGATTATACCCGGCAGGTTTTCGCTGGAAAAATTTTGGCCTGAGGTGAAACGTTACGGCTGCACCTGCACCTTCCTGCTCGGCGCAATGGCGAACTGGCTGTACCGGCAGCCGGTTAGTAAGAACGACATTAACAACCCAATGCAGCGCATGCTGGTGGTTCCTCTCCTGCCTGAGATAGAGGATTTCAAGGCCAGGTACGGCGTTCTGGTCTCTACCACCTGGGGGTCAACCGAAATTAACGTGCCAACCAGGTCGAGTTTTGATCTGGCCAACAGCAAGACCTGTGGCCGGGTAAGCACCGATCGCTACGAAGTACGCATCGTGGACGAGTATGATCAGGAGCTGCCGGCGGGCCGGGCCGGGGAGGCAGTGGTCCGCGCTAGAGAGCCGTGGATTTTGATGGCAGGCTATTGGGACAACGCCGAGGCAACGACGAAGGCCTGGCGCAACCAGTGGGTGCATACTGGAGACATGTTGATGCAGGACGAAGACGGAAACTTATATTTCATCGACCGTACCAAGGACGCGATCAGACGCCGGGGAGAAAACATTTCCTCTATGGAAGTGGAAAATGAAATCAACCTGCATGACGGCGTGCTTGAGTGTGCGGTTATCCCGATAGCATCTGAATACACAGAGCAAGAAGTGATGGCCGTAATCGTGCCCAAACCTGGCGCAGTGATCGATCCGCTGCGGCTTATTAAGTTTCTCGAACCCCGCATGGCGAATTTCATGCTGCCGCGGTACATTGATTTTGTCGATCAGCTGCCGAAGACAGCCACGGGCAAAATACAGAAGTTTGCACTGCGCGAACGGGGCCTGAGCGCGACGACCTGGGATCGGGACAGGCAGACAAAACGTCATCCTTCGACATAAAAACAGGAGTAAAGATAATGACCGAAGACCGGTTCATCGTCCGCAAGGACGGTCATATAGCGTGGTTGATATTCAATCGACCTCAGCAGCTGAACGCCATGACCATAGAAAGCTGGAGGCAAATGGATGACCACCTGCGTGATCTCGACAGCGATCGTGATATCCGCTGTCTGATAATTTGCGGCGAGGGCCGGGCATTTCTGGCGGGTCATGACGTGGGTGAGTTGAAGCAGCACAATGAGCAAATTGAATCGGGCGAACTCACGCCCGCGCAATTGCGCGAATGGCAGAAAAGCCTGCAGAATTCAACTAGACTGGTGCGGGCCGCCCGCTTTCCCGTCGTTGCAGCAGTACAGGGTTATGCCGTAGGCGCCGGATGTGAACTGGTATTCGCCTGCGATTTAGTGGTGGCCTCGGAAGAGGCGCAGTTTGGCTTTCCCGAGGTTAATATCGGCGTCACCATTACCAACGGCGGAACCTATTTTATGCCTAGAAAAATCGGACTGGCCAAAGCCCGGGAGCTCGCCTACACCGGCGAATTCGTAGCGGCGGATGAGGCTTATAGACTCGGATTGGTTAATCGGGTTTGCAGGCCGGGCACCGAGCGTGCTGAGGCCGAGAAGCTCGCCCGGCGCGTGGCCAGCCGGGCTCCGGTTGCCGTGCAGCTGCATAAAGCCATGATCGATGCCGCATTGGAGTCCTCGCTGGAGGCAGCCCTGCATTTTGAAACCGAGTGCCTGGTGCAAACTGCCATGACCAGGGACAACCTCGAGGGAACCAGAGCATTCTTTGAGAAGCGCGAGCCCAACTTCAGCGGAGAGTAAGTTTGTCAGAACCGCGATTAAAGCGCGGCGCGGGCGCTGCTCCCAGAAATGGGTCCGCTGGCTGGCGGATCGGAGCATAGTAGAAGGCGCACCCCAAAGTTGATTTTACCGTGTTGCAGGCCTGCCCCCGGCCGATGCAAACCGACCGGCGAGGTGCTGCTCCTAAAGGCGCCAGGCTTCCTCGACGTGAAACCAGGCACAGAATGGTGCGTTGATCAGACGGGTGGCGCTGTGTAAGTATGGGTTCGCTCATCTTGAGGCCATACAGATATGTCGCGAAAACTAATTACAGATGCGCAAAACACCCTGGAAGCTATTGCGCGTGAAGGGCTGCTCAAACACGAGCGAACAATCGTGACCCCACAAGCGGCCGTTATATCCGCATTTGACGAGAGTGGAACAGAGGCTGCGCAGGAGGTATTGAACCTCTGTGCCAACAACTATCTTGGCCTGGCCAACGATCCGCGGCTGATTGCGGCGGCAAAAGAAGCAATGGACAGCCACGGTTTCGGCATGGCTTCGGTGCGTTTTATCTGTGGCACCCAGGATCTGCATAAGGAGCTGGAGGCAAAGCTGTCCGCTTTCCTCGGCACCGAGGACGCCATACTTTTTTCCTCCTGTTTCGACGCAAACGGTGGAGTGTTCGAAGCGCTGTTCGGGCCCGAGGATGCAATAATTTCCGATGCCCTCAACCACGCATCGATTATCGATGGTATACGCTTATGTAAGGCACAGCGACTTCGCTATGGCAACAACGACATGGCGGAGCTCGAGCAGTGCCTGCAGGCAACGGGCGACGCCAGACATCGATTAATCGTCACCGATGGGGTTTTTTCCATGGATGGAATCGCAGCGGATTTGCGAACAATGTGTGATCTTGCCGAGACATATGATGCGCTGGTGATGGTCGATGACAGTCACGCCGTGGGATTTATGGGGAAAAGCGGCGCCGGCACGCCGGAGCATCTGGGGGTTAAGGATCGTGTGCATATCTTGAGCGGTACTTTTGGCAAGGCGCTAGGCGGCGCGTCTGGAGGCTACATAGCGGGCCCAGGACCCATTGTGCAGCTGCTGCGACAGAAAGCGCGCCCCTATTTATTTTCTAATTCGGTAGCGCCCTGTATCGTCGGCGCCACCATCAAAACCCTGGATCTGCTGCGGGAGAGCAGTGGCCTGCGCGACCGGCTTCGCTTCAATGCGCGATACTTCCGTAACGGTTTACAGGTGCTCGGATTTGATCTGATCCCGGGGGAGCACCCCATCATTCCGGTGATGATTGGAGACGCGGCCCTGGCGCAGCGATTCGCCGCAGACATGATGGATCACGGCGTGTACGTGATAGCTTTTTCCTTCCCGGTAGTGCCCAAAGGTCTGGCCCGTATACGTACGCAGATGTCGGCAGCGCACAACCAGGTCGACCTGGACCGAGCCCTCAAGGCATTTGCAGAGGTTGGAAGGGAACACAGGATAATTCGATAAGTCACGGCAAAGGTGTTACCCGTGTACTGCTATAACACCCACCTTCAGGCTCTAGTAACCTTTCCCTCGAGTCGATGATATCGTTGCGGAATGCACTGCTCCTACAGTAGCGGTTGGGTAACGCGTTGCGTCTATAAATCATGCACTATTGCAGATTCTTTGGTACAGGTCTCGATACATGCGGATTCCGGTGTACTATTTTTTCGATTCTTTCTATATATGACTTTCCGATGCCCACCTGTTTCTCAACCTTTTTCTTGCCGCCAAATCCTTTGAATTTGGCTTTGTTATTCTTGATTTCAAAGTTGGCCGCGATGCCGTGAAGCTTGAAATAGAGTGCTCCGTTTACGGATTTAGGCGAAACGTCGAGTTTGGAGATTACCTCCAGGCCTTTGCCCTCAATCAAGATCGGATCAAGAACAATATCCTTGTCATTTGTTTGTATTCCAAGCCTTCCTTCTAAATCCTTTACGGTTAGGGCTTTGTCCAGCAATGATTTCTTTTTACTCGTATCTCGCAACAGGGCAACCAGCGGCTCGGTGTCACGCATCTTGATTTGCATTTCCGCGTCGATGTCCATGGGCTCATTCCAGATCAGATCGCCCTTGCTGATTTTTATTTCTCCCCACCACCCCTCCTCGGTTTCGTCCATCACGGTCACCAGCTCGGTGTCCTCCATTCTTAAAAAAGTGCCAGTTAGGTCGTAGCTTTTTTCGCCGTAGTTCCCATCCGATAGGTTGGTGACTAACTGAAAGTCGGTGCGGATCGTGTTGCCGTGGATGTTGAGCACCACGTTGTTTGCAGAGAGGTCTGTATAAATATTACCTACATCACCAAGCAGCGCCATAGTGCCGCGCAGCCTGCCGTTACCGGATAGGATCTCGACGTTGGCCTGTTTGGGTATGAAACGGTTGTAATCCGTCAAGTCGCTTATAATCGAGTCAGGGAAGTCGACAAAAAGTTGAGCATCTTTGTCAATACCTTCATATAACAAAAGCTGTTGCATCAGTAATTCAACGGAAAAATCCGCCCCCTCCATGTAAGGGTTAGAGACTTTTTGCCGGGCGAGTTTGAAACCACCCACCTTGATACGCAGGCTCACCGGGTCTTTTTTATTCTTATTTACGCGGGCAACGATTTTACCTGTGCCACCGGCTTCGAATTTCAGGAAATCGACACCGAAGTATTCTGATTCAAAGTCCATTCTGCTGCCGTGCATCAGCTCTCCGTCTTCCGCTATGATCAGCATATTCAGCTTGCCTCCGCCAGACACGGTCAAATTGAATTTATCCCCCAGCAGCACGTTGATGAATTCAATACTGCCGGCGTCACCGACAACCTCCATACGCCCTGATATGAACTTGAGAAGTTTTTTGCCTTTGTTCTGTTTGGGGATGTTCTCTGCCAGTCGAAGTTTTGCCTTGATTTGTGAAAACTTCTCTTCGATGTTGGACGGATCCGGTGATACTGCTTTCATATCAATATCAATATCGTCGATGCGCAGCGGTCCGCCTTTTGTGACCAGGCGCATGGCGTAATCCTTTAACTCTCCTTCTCCGATCAACTTAAACTTGTTGAGCTGGATCCGTTTGACATTGGTGGACGATACGTTTTCAAGCTGTATGACCCATGGTTGCTTATGTGGTTGGGGCGCCACGGGTTCGTCGTTCTCGGTCAACGCCGACGTACCGGTAGGCGTCCGTGATTCTGGGGATTGCTCAGCCTCTTTGTCAGATTCTTTTCCCTCCCTCGCTTTAATACGCTTTGTATGGGAGAGAACCAACCCGTCGGCCTCGGCGTATTGAATATCTACGACCTTATCGATAAGCGAAAACAGCGATAAATCAAGGACAACCTGATCGATCTTGACCTGAATCCGGTTTTTTTTGGAATGGATATCGAGATCGAATCCTTCCACATGTATGCGCCCAGGAAACAATGTCCATGCCTTTCTCCAGGTCAGCTTAAGCTTTTCCGGTTTCTTGCTGATGATGTTTGCAAGAGCACCGGAAGAGAGCAGCACATTGCCGGCGATCGGGTAAATTAAGACGATACCTAGAGCAATGCCAACAACGATGTAAATCCATTTGCGTGGTCTGGAGCGCATGGGTTGCTGTAGATGAGGCCTAAGTTGCCGGGTTGTATGCATCTTACCCTTTGGGTATCTTTATCCCAAGCTCCGATAAAACCAGACTAGGGTCAGCACGGGCGGGGATGATGATCACTTTACTTTCTGGACGAATACTCTCCGGTCAACCCGTCTCCGCCGGGCGATTGCAGCAAAGCGAGAAGTTTACATTGTCGTAGAAAACAACCCCCAGAGGTATCTCGCCAACACAAGCCTTGGCCGCAGCGAGCAGTTCGTACTGCTCTAATCACCTTATTACCCCTCGCTGGATTATGGCCGCTAGGCGCCGCTCCTAACAAATAGGGCGGATACTTACTATGATTGAGGGAAGCTACTCATCCAGTTTGGTTGTTCCCTTAGGTACGTCACCGAGAACCACTTCCAACCTGAAGCGGATGGCCGGGGTGAATTCGTAATCCCTTGCTTCACTCCAGCCGGCAATCGGCCAGATCTCATAGAACAGCCAGGGATAAAACACATTCTGCCGGAAGCGCAGACGTAGCTGGTATTGGGTGCATTTTGTTCCACAGGGCTGCAGAAAATCGTCAGGGAAAAATACCGAGTCTTCAAAGAAAATTTTCTGCGCAATAGCCTCGTAGGCAAGCGCAGTTCGGTCGTTGATCTGCTGAAACAAGGTGAATCTCTGTTCCGGGTACCATTCCGAGTCTTTGTCTTCCTGGTAATCGAAACGCGTACGGGAACGGAAAAAGAATTTATCTGAAATCCTGTGTTCGAAGTACCACCTGAAGTCGTTACGCCACTTGGATTTGGTATACCAATACAGACGGTTCTCAAGACGTGTATTCCAGTCGCGCCCAAGCTGCCAATTTCGAAACAGGTTGGCCCGGGCAAAGCCCTGCAAAGTTGGGTCCCCACGGGTGGAAAGGCCCAGGTCGTAGGTGATGCCATACTTATCATTGACACTTCCTATAAACCGCAGGGCAAGGTTGGACTCGTCATCATCGCTTGCGCCACCAGAGTTCTCGTCGTCATCATCTTCGTTCAAAACCAGTCGCAGACGGTCATTCAGACCCGGCA
>JAHEKE010000031.1 GCA_024638505.1 Gammaproteobacteria bacterium
GCAATATTTTCGTGGCACGAAACATCGACGAAGCTAAAACTCAGGCACAACGGAAGTTTGGAAAGGAGGTTGAACTAAGCCAGGACCCGGATGTTTTGGACACATGGTTTTCTTCTGCACTGTGGCCGTTCTCAACTCTCGGTTGGCCCGAGAACACGGAGGCGTTGAAAACTTTTTATCCGACAAATGTACTGGTAACCGGTTTCGATATTATCTTTTTCTGGGTAGCCAGGATGATTATGATGGGTTTGAGATTCATGGGCGATATCCCCTTTCATGAGGTCTATGTGCACGGTCTGGTGCGTGACGCACACGGACAGAAAATGTCAAAATCCAAGGGCAACGTGCTCGATCCGCTGGATCTCATCGATGGAATCGATTTGCAGGCGCTAGTCGATAAAAGAACTTCCGGTCTGATGCAGCCGAAAATGGCAGGAAAAATTGAGGCTACTACGCGAAAGGATTTTCCAAACGGCATCCCTGCTTATGGAACGGACGCGCTTCGTTACACTTTTGCTTCGCTGGCCTCCACCGGCCGTAACATAAACTTCGATCTCGGACGCATCGGCGGCTACCGCAATTTCTGCAATAAACTGTGGAACGCGGCACGCTTCGTATTGATCAATACGAAGGAACAAGATTGTGGTCAGGAAGGTGGCGAAACTGAATCAAGCCTGGCGGATCGCTGGATTATCTCCCGTCTACAACAGGTGGAGGCGCAGACCGCAGGTGCAATCGAAAACTACCGATTCGATCATATGGCCCAAGGGCTGTACCAGTTTTTATGGGATGACTATTGCAGCTGGTATCTCGAGTTAGCCAAGATTGCACTCAGTGATCCTGGGGCTACACCAGACCAATTACGCGGAACCCGTAGAACACTAGTTAGCGTGATGGAAACTTCACTTCGGCTAGTACATCCCATTATGCCCTTTATCACTGACGCACTGTGGCAAGAAATTGCACCGTTGGCCGGAAAAACCGGTGCCACGATCATGACCCAGCCCTACCCGCGGCATGACTCAGGCAAGATAGACCCACATGCCTTGACCGAGATGGAATGGGTGCAGTCCATCATCGGTGCAGTTCGCAACATTCGCGGCGAGATGAACATCGATCCAAATAAACAGGTTGCCGTGTTCTTACAGGACGCGACAGAGACTGATGAGGAATATCTGGCCAGAAATCAAGATTATTTAACACACTTTGGCAAATTCGAGCACATTGTAACCGTGGCAGACGGCAAGACAACCGATTCTCCAGCGACCGCGGTGATCGGGCATATGAAAGTTCTCGTGCCGCTGGGGGATCTAATTGACAAAACTGCTGAACTTTTAAGACTTGAACGTGAGCGGAGTAAATCTGAAAGAGAGATGGAGCGAATCAAATCCAAACTCGATAATCCAAACTTTACCGCAAGAGCACCAGCAGAAGTAGTTTCTAAAGAACGCACGCGGGCAGCAGAATTAGCGAGCACGCTCGATCAGCTGCGATCACAAATAGAAAAAATTCAGGCTCTGCCATAGGCTGAATGCTTTCCCGGGCAAAGCCATGCGTAACGGGGTCATAGTGTTGTTGCACAAGTAACCTGCACCCATGGCCCGTCCATTTCGACAAATCGGCACTGTGCTCAAGTATGGAGCGATGCACCGGCTGCTTGACCTTGGCAAGTTTGTACCGGCGAATCAAGTTGCCCGCATGGCGGGCGTCATCAGCTCTAGCCTCAATTGCCTGCCACCGCTTAAAGCTAAAGTCCGACAAAATATGGAGTTGGCCCTCGGCGTTGAAAATGTCCCACTTGATGCAGCAACAGATTATTTCAACAAACTCGGGATGTGGGCTGCGTACGCTGCCCAAATCTATCACCGTGGCCTGGTTGAATCTGGGGTTACGGAATGGATGATGTTCGATGAAAGCGTTCGTATTCTTGAGGACGCACTTAAAGGCGGTAAAGGCGTGATCTATTCGGTGCCGCACTTGATCGCGCACGAAATCACCGCGGGAATCATGGCGCGGAAGTACCCTACGGTAGGTCTGGTTCGCGAGAGCAAGTATGCTCCGCATATGCGGGTGAAGCAACATTACTACGTAACCGCTGGCGGGTGTGACGTGATCTTCCGCCCGCGGCGTGGCAATGTGACCTCGGACATGCGGGTGTGCACCCGTTCTTTGAAGCAGGGCAAAATACTGGTAATCACGCCTGACCTGCTGGCCAAACCAGAAGATGGGGTAGAAATCAGCTTACTGGGTAGATCGATTAGTTTACGCCCGGGGATTATCAGTTTAGCTATGGTTACCGGAGCACCGGTGGTCAATGCGTTTCTGCAATGGCAGGAGAACGGTGTACGGATTCACTGCAACGAGGCCAAGCGATACACCCGCACCGGTGACCGCCGGCAGACAATGATTCAAGGAATGCAGGACTGGGGTGACGCGTTCTCCAATCACCTGCGCCTATACCCGGGCAGTTGGCAATTCTGGCTGGATCGTCAATGGTCCAACGTGTGGCAAGAAGGCAAGGCCAGATCGAGTTCATGAGCCCAATTGCGGCAATTTGTATCCTGCTGGTCGGTGGTTTCGCTTTTTTATGGGCTGTACAGAGCCTGCTACTTATTTCAAACGGTGAGAAACTTGCATTTCTTTTACGCTATCGTACTGACAACCCCGCCGTTACCTACCCAATGAAGGTAATGGTGCAGCTGGGTTGGCTGGCTATTATCGTTGGCTACCCTCTCTTGATTGGTCAAGATCTCATCGTTTTCTACAGTGATGCTTTTCATCTACCAGCGCCAACAGGTTTAATGTTAATACTGGCGGCAGCCTGCCTCTTAGGTTTCGTTCTGATTTACACTATTTATCTCATAACCGGCGCGATCGAGTTCCGTTTACTATTTTCGAAAAGGAAAACAGCGCGCCGAGTGATCACTTGCTTCGTGACGCCCCTGCCTTTAGCCCTTATGGAAGAAGCAGTTTTTCGGGGCGTTCTGTTACATGCACTTTTGCAATGGCTGGATCAAGCGTGGGGACCTGCCTTTGCAGTAATTTTGTCATCGGCGGTGTTTTCTTCTGTGCATTTCATCCGTCGTCGCGACTCTAAAAGGAAGCCGGCCCTGCAGCCGGCTATTGGGCTTTTCTTCGTCGGTGTAGTATTGGGCGCGGCATACGTGCTGCACGGCCAATCCCTATGGCTGCCTGTATCACTGCACGCAGCCGGCATCCTGGCAGTTGAGTTGCCGAGATCTTTTGTTACTTACAAAGCCAGCCCAAAATGGATCGGCTATCGATCTTTTCCACACTCAGGGCCTCTAGGTATAGCACACATGATCGCGCTGACCGCGCTTGTTTGGCATTTAAAAGGATAACGCCTGCAATTCAGCATTACGGGTTCGCCTCATGCCTGAGCGATTGCATCCGTTTTAGCGGCCATAACGAAATCATTCATATGCAGGCCCTTTATTTTGTGCGTCCACCAGCTCACGGTTACGCTGCCCCACTCCGTGAGAATCGCCGGGTGGTGGTTTTCCTGCTCGGCTAATGCGCCTACCCGATTGGTAAAATCAAGCGCTTGCTCGAAGTTTTTAAATTGATATGTCCTGGTGAGTCGCTGCATACCATCGACCTCTGTCAAATCCCATGCGGGAATCTGTGGTCGCAGTTGTTCAATCTGGGCCGGGGTCACCAAGGGCGCATCCGCCCGACAAGCCTCACATCGTTTTGCACTTAAATCAGTCATAGTTTACTACCTCTCGATGAAACCATTTAAGAAATCCCGGCAGAATTCCGGCGAACCAATTACGCTATTCTACAAGTGATGCAGAACGGGTCAGTTTACAGCCGGCTCATCACCCAGTTTTAATCCTAAGCTCAGTTGGCGGACAATACTCACAGCCGCCACGGCTGCCGTTTCAATGCGCAGTATATTGCCCCCGAGGGTGCAAAGTTCAGCACCTGCAGCCTGCATCTCCTCCTTCTCGGAATAAGTAAATCCCCCCTCGGGTCCAATGCAGATTCCTACTGAGCTGCATCCGGAGCTCGGCCAGATTCTGCCACCCGCCTGATCCGCAACCAATATTGGAACATCAGGCCGACGGATTTTCCGCACGAATTCAATCGGCGATATTGATTCTTCAATTCTTGGAAAGAACGGATTGTGACTCTGTTTACAGGCCTCCTTGAGCAGACGCGCCCAGCGGGTAACGTTTACACCATCAGCTTTGACAACACTCCGTGCGCATACAAGCGGCACAAATGTGGTCACGCCTAGTTGAGCTATCATGCTGAGCATGGTTTTCAATCCCTCTCCTTTTGGCAAAGCACTGGCTAGGATGGTCTCCGGTCTTCGCCTCCGCGCCAGCAGGGAAGAGCTGATTCGCACTTTGACTGCAGAGCGGGAAATACTTTCAATAATACCGATCGCACGCATGCCTTCGCCGTCAATCAAAAGCACCTGATCTCCACTGTGCTGTCGACGCGATGTGGCGGCATGCAGAGACTCTTGCTCATCAAGCGTAACGCAAGCGGGCACGGCAGGTATGTACTTGTGATAGTAACAATTCATTAGTGCTTGAGATAAACATCGTAACTCATCAACTTGCCGCCGAATGTATGATCGGGCGCCCCCCACGGCTGAGCATGATTCGGTCGTTTGGTTACCACCCGCTTACGCGCGGCTTCCCAAGCACACTCGAACAGCAAATCCCGGTCGCTGTCATCGCCTACTAGTTGCCGCATAACTCGGATCGATCGCTTGGCGAGAGCCGTCTCTTTTCTCTTGGGTGGAAACATGGGATCCAGATACACGCAGTCTGCCGCATGATCTAGCAGATAAGATTGAGCATCACATACGGTAAACGAAAGGCGGTCACCGGAGTTGTCATAACGCCTGTAGCGACGCAGACCGTCCATCAGCAATGCTGCCATTACCTTTGATCTTTCCACTGCGTAGACATCATAGCCCATCATCCAGATCAGCATCATATCCCGGCCCCAGCCCGCGGTAGCATCGATTACGCTTTTGGTCTTACGGCCGAGCGCTCTGGCCAACGGCTCCCGCCGAGAAATCGGATGACTGCCGAATCTCCTCTGCAGCCTTAGCAAATCGATACACAAAGGCTTGCGCTGCGGGTGCTTTACCTCGACCAGAGCCAGCACGCCCTTTTTAAACTTCAAAATCCAGGTAAACTGACCAACATCTTTGGTCACAGGAATGGAGAGCCGCCGGGAGATTATGTCAATGTATCGGATTTCGGTTTTATCCGCATTAAATAGAGCTACATCAAACACTTTTTCACTCTTGCGATTCGTACAAATGACAGGCAGTCACGTGATTTTTCGCTATGCGAAAGAGTTGCGGATACTTCTCGCGGCAAGCTGGCATAACTTGATTACACCGAGGATGGAAAAAACATCCTGACGGTGGGCTTGCTGGCGATGGAACATCACCGGCAAGGCGGGTAACCTGACGGCGGTGGTCAGCATCGAGCGCTGGCACGGATGACAACAAAGCTTTAGTGTAAGGATGTTTTGGTCTTGTCAAAACCTGGTCAACGGGTCCATGCTCTACGATTCGGCCGAGGTACATCACTGCTACAAAGTGAGCAAGATAAGCCACCACAGAAATATCGTGCGTAATGAAGAGATAAGAGATACCCGTTGTGCGCTGAAGATCTTTGAGCAGGTTTAGAATCTGTGCCTGAACCGATAGATCCAGTGCGCTTGTCGGCTCATCACATACAATCAATTTTGGCCTGACCGCTATAGCTCTGGCTATGGCAATACGCTGCCGCTGTCCGCCGGAGAACTCATGCGGATAGCGCTGCGCGCTGTCCGCTGGTAGCCCAACCTGTTGCAGCAAGCTTTGAATTACATCTCTCTTCGGTGGAAATTTGAAAGCGGAATCAAAATTCTTCAGACCTTCGACAATAGCGTCGCCGACCAGCATGCGGGGATTCATTGAAGCGTAGGGGTCCTGAAAAATAATCTGAAAGTCAGACCGTTTTTGCCGGAGAGATCTAGCTCCGAGCTCAACTAAATCCTCTCCCTCAAAAAATATCTTGCCCATAGAAGGTTTAATAAGTTGTAGTATGCCTTTACCAGCCGTCGTTTTGCCGCACCCCGACTCACCCACGAGAGCCATGGTTTTACCTTTAGGTATCTCCAGGTCGACACCATCGACAGCCCGGACGTAGCCGGTTATCCGTTTGAATACTCCTGACGTTAACGGGAAATGGATTTTGAGGCCGCGCACGCGTAACAGCCGATCACCAACGCCGACTCCGTTCGATGGTGCATCTTCGACTTCCGATTCCTGCTGCTGTGCTAACGCGTTAGATTGCAGCCCGCCAACGGTGTACAGATGACAGTACACTCTGGAGTCTGCATCGCCTGACCACGCTGGTTCTTTCTGTGAACAAAGCTGCAGCGTTCTATGACAGCGCTGGGTAAAGCGGCATCCCTCGAACGTGGTCTTGAGGGAGGGAACAGCGCCGTGAATAACGGTCAGGGAACGATTCCTTTTGTTTATGTCAGGCAGAGACTGGAACAATTTCTCACTATAAGGATGCAGCGGACGCTTGAAAAAAGAGGCTCGACTTGCGTTTTCCACGATTTGCCCGGCATACATTACCCCTACTCTGTCGGCGAGTTCATGTACCACACCAAGATCATGGCTGATCAGCAAAACAGACATTCCATGCCTGCTCTGCAAATTTCTTATAAGGTCAAGTACTTGTGCTTGTATAGTGACATCCAGAGCGGTGGTGGGCTCATCGGCGATCAGCAGTCTGGGCGCGTTGGCCAGCGCCATCGCGATGGCTATCCTTTGCCTCATCCCACCCGAGAATTGGTGGGGAAAGCGCTCGAACGCAAACTGCGGACTGGGTATCCCTACGGCATCGAGTAACGCTGTGGCCTCGTTTCTGGCCGCCTTGCCGCGAACAGAACGATGCGTACGCAAAGATTCGACGATCTGCTGACCAATCTTTAGCACTGGATTAAGGGAAGTCATAGGCTCTTGGAATATCATCGAGATGCCCGCGCCTCTGATTTCCCGCATGCCCGACTCCGACAACCGCAGTAAATCCTTTCCGGCAAAACGAACCGTTCCGCGAACAATTCTACCCGATGCCGGAAGCAGGCGCATTATGGCAAGCGCGGACATAGATTTGCCACAACCAGACTCCCCAAGCAAAGCAAAGGTTTGCCCCTGTTGAATCTCGAAACTGACCCCATCGACAGCACGTATGGGATCGTCCTCCGCTCCCAGTTGAGCTGTGAGCTGATCGACAGACAGAATGGCCTCAGTCAAGATCCACTCCGTAAACGCGGATCGAATGCATCACGCACAGCATCAGAGAATAAGTTTGCTGCCAATACCAGTGTAAACATGAAAACAAGGGCTGCTGATAATGACCACCACACTATGGGTTCTCGCGCCATTTCCAAGCGCGCACTGTTAATCATGTTTCCCCAGCTATGGGTTGTAGGATCGACCCCAATCTGCACATACGACAGCACCGCTTCAGCCAGCACCAACCCGCTAAAATCCAGGATTACCGTAATAAGAACGATATGCATGACGTTAGGCAGAATGTGTCGGAGAATGATTAAAAAATGGGTCGTCCCCAGGGCCATAGCCGCTTGAATGTAGTCGACCTCTCTAAGCTTCAGCGACTCACCGCGAAGATAACGGCACAGGCTGGTCCAGCTGGTAACACCCAGTATCAGACACAGGAAAAGCAATCTCAAATCCGCTCGTTCTGCCGCGCTGGATAGTTCGGCTGCATGGTTGTCCAGATAAACCTGCAGAATGAGGATAGCCGCAGCAATGAGTAAAACAGCAGGAATTGAGCTAAGAGTGGTGTAGAGATACTGAATGATGTCATCAATCCAACCACCAAAATAGCCAGCCATGATTCCCAGTAAGACTGCAAAAGGCAGCATGACTAGAGTTGTCAGCGTGCCGATTACCAGTCCGGTTCTTATACTTTTAAGTGCTTGGTACAGCACACTCACACCGACTTTGTCCGTTCCCAAAACATGATACTTCTGCGAAAGGTCAAAGCTAACCCATGCAATTACCATGACCACCAATAGAGTAAGCAGAACCGCACGCCAGCGAACTCTCGTTCCAGCACAGACTACCTGCCGCAATCCTTCACGCCAGGACGCGCGCATGCGATAGCAGCGGAACTTAACAATGACCAGAGTAAAAAGTATCCATGACGCGAAGGCCTTCGCAGCCGCCCAGGTCGAGGTTTTCAAAATATCAAGTTTCTTATCCGCCTGCTCCTGCAGATGAGCCCCGCCATGTTCGAGCCGGGAGAACACATACTGCTGTCTTGCCTCACCTGACACAACCAACTCCTTGCTGTACAGGTGTGTAGCAAATGGCGCGGAATACGTTTTTTCACCCTTGTTGCGCAAACTGTCGAGCATCCAGTCAAACACGCTGACAATTTCGGTGGAATAACGCGCACTGTTCTGGTCGCCGCTATCGAGTTTAGGGTGGTAATGAATGGAGTCGAGTATGCCAACCGTTAGATAGAAGGCCAGTACAACTAACGCACTCATTGCCACACTACTCTTTCCAATCTCACCCCACGGGGCGCGCAGGTGTTCTTTTCTGCTGGCATAAACAGAAAACGCTATGGCCACAGCTAACAATACGAATACGAAAATATCCGTCCACAGCAGAACGAGCCTCATCTTTGCCGAACTCCTATCACTTCAAGGAGACCCGCGGGTCGACCAGAGTATAGGAAATGTCGGTTAACAGTAAGCCGCCGATGTACATCAAGGAGCCCAGGAAAACCATCGCCCGCACTATGGCGAAGTCCTGACTTTGAATACCTTCTATGGTGTAACTACCAAGGCCAGGTATTGCAAAAAAAGACTCCGTAATCAGGCTGCCCAGAAACAGCTGCGGCAGAATGACAACTAGACCCGTGAGTATAGGGATGAGAGCGTTGCGTAACACATGGACGAACAACACCCTACTCTCCTGGAGCCCTTTGGCGCGCGCAGTTCGGACATAGTCTTTCTCAGTCTCTTCTAAAAATATTGTTCGATACCAACGCGTCCCCGACCCGACGCCGGCGATAACACCAATAATAACGGGCAATAGTAAGAATTTAATTGCATTGATCCCGGTGTCGTAGCCTGAGATAGGTACGAGGTGCAGCAGCTTACTCAACAAAAATTGTCCACCGATGATATAGAACAATGAGGATATGGATAACAAAACAACGCACAGGACCACGCTCCAGAAGTCGATATAAGTCGCTCGGAAAAAGGCGATTACCAGCGCGAAGGTGATGTTCAATAGAACACCAAGCAATAGCGTCGGCACAGCGATCGCGAGACTTGGCCACATTCTCTGACGGATGTCGTAACCTATGTCTCTACCGCTGTCCGATTGACCAAAATCGAACACAAAAAGTCGTAACGATTTCTGGAAAAAAATCGTATCACCAAATTTTCCCCAGCCCCCAGCGGACGGGTTGTAAAGGAGTGGCTTATCATAGCCATGGTCCGCCTTCCAGCTCTCGATTGCCTCTGTGCTGACGCGTCGATCACCTAACTGCGAGCGGGCAACATCATCAGGCGAACTAATGACAAAAAATAGAATGAATGTGAGAAGATTTACGCCAATTAGGATAGGGATGGCGTAGAAAAATCTGCGAACAATGTAAGCCGTCACAACGCGGCTCGTCTCTGACGACGGCGGAAGCTGACGACTGCCGGAATCATACTGATACTTAGCAAGGCCACCGCCGCAACTAATGGCCACCATACAGGCCTATTCCAACTCTGCCTGGAGATGCGCCGTTGCTCCGCATTAATCCGGTTGTACTTCAAAGTGTTATTGGCCATAAGATTTGGCTTTACGTTACGCAGCCAGCCATGATGTAAAGAAAAACTCTTGGGATGAAAACCCCAGATCCATGGGGAATCTCGACGGACAATATCAATCATACGATCGATCAACGCCTGTCGCCGGGGGCTGTTGTCCATGTTTTTCATCTTTTCAAATAGCGAGTCGAAATCCGGATTTTGATAGTTGCTCGCATTTTCTCCGTTGTGTATTGCTTTCGCGTCTGGGCCATACAGTAAGAACAGGAAGTTTTCAGGATCCGGGTAGTCGGCGTTCCAACCCCAGAAGAAAATCTGTCCCGTGCCCTTCAACATCTTGTCGCGAAAACGATTGTAGTCAGTCGATCTGACAATAAGCTGTATGCCCAGCTTGTCAAATTGCTTTCTCATCCAATTCAGTCTGGCCTGATCATCCGGACCTCTGGCCACCGCCTCAAAATGCAGCGACAGGGGTATCCCGCTGTTGGTATCTACTCCGCCGACAAACCCAGCTTCACGCATCAATCGCAGTGCAGACCCGATTGATTTGCGCTTCGGTCGCCCATCAACCCAGTCGTAAACGTACGGATTGATTGCATCCCGACCTGTTCTTGCACCAAATATGCCCGGGGGAATTGGTCCCTGTGCCGGAATGCCACGGCCATTTGCAAAAATAGAAATGAATTCCTCGAAATCTACTGCGATTGCGATGGCCCGGCGCAACTTACGGGCCCTGTCTCCATTGCCACCAATCACATCGTCAAGCATGTTGAAACCCATGTAATAGATACTGAGGTCAACTGCTGTGGACAGGTTTATCCCTTTGCTCTGCATCTGTTCAGTCACCGTTGCATCACCCTGAGCATTGAAGCGTACCGCCTGATCGAAACTGTCTGAACTTATCCCCGAGTCATCGAAGTAGCCTTGCAGGAACTTATTCCATCTGGGTATGGCCTCCTTCTCCAGACTGAACACGGCTCGATCAATAAAGGGTAAGGCCCCGCCGGCGTCCTGCAGCAATCCAGCTGCCTTATCTTCAGCTGCACCGTCGCTGGGGTATGTTTCACCATGGAAGTTGGGATTTCGCACCAAAACCATGCGTAAGTTAGGATTGTTCTCCGCCAGATAAAACGGCCCGGTACCTACTGGATACCAGTCAAGCGTAATGTTCTTTTCACTTAATCCTGGCTGTGCGTAAAATTTTTCAGCTTCCCATGGCATCGGCGCAAAAAACGGCATAGCCAACCAAAACAAAAACTGGGGATACTTGCCTTTGATCAACACTCGATAGGTATAGCGATCGACTGCACTTACGCCTGATAATGGATATTCACGTAAATCAATAAACGCTTTACCCGCCTCCCTGCGCGCGGTCTTTATAACTTCACTGAACTGATCGAATCCAACTATGTACCGCGCCATCAAGCTCGCGATAGGGCTGTGTCCAGCGGGATCGGCAATCCTTTTTATCTGATAGACGTAGTCGTAGGCAGTTAATTCACGCGTGCCGGAGTATGTGAGGTCTGACAATTTGTAGACACCACTTACCTGCTCTTCAGTCAGCTGGTGATAGCGATACAACCCATCGCTATCCCTGGCCAGGGCCGGATGAGGTTGATACTGAATGCCACTATTTATCGTGACTTCATAAACGCTGAATGCAATAGCCGCAGTTGCGGCCCCGTTAGCAAGCTCTACTTGATTCCTATCAAGGTAGCGAATCGACGGCATTCCCCGTGCAGTTAGCGGAATGAGTTCGTAGGGCCGCCGTAAAAAGTGATACTGCAGGGGCGGTTCATAAATTTGAGCGATAAAACTGTATTCGTCGGCGCTATAGGCCCGCGCTGGATCGAGATGCTTAGGCCTTTCCTTGAATGAGGAATACATCACATTTGCGCCAGCTTCTTGGGAGGGGTAGGGATTATTCCACGCCGGGTGCGCTGCACTGATCCCGAGCAACATCATAATTGGACCACACAGGATTAACTTTGACACAAATTTCGGGATGTTATACAAGAATGTATCCGAAAATAACCGACGCGATTATAACGCGAAGCGAGACAGTCTATGGGGTTCCTATCCGGAAAACGTGCACTGATAGTCGGCGTTGCCAGCGAACGCTCAATCGCATGGGGCATTGCCAAGGCAATGTATCGGGAAGGCGCCGAACTTGCGTTCACCTATCAGACTGAAAAACTGAAAACCCGTGTTGAAAAATACGCATCAACTGTTGATGCAGACATCGTTCTGCCATTGGATGTAGCAAACGATGATGAAATTACTGACGTATTTAACAAATTAGATAATTATTGGGACGGTCTAGACTGCATCGTTCATTGCGTGGCCTTTGCCCCGCGTGAGGAGCTGGAGGGGATGTATCTTGACGCCGTGACGCGAGATGGATTTCGCATGGCGCATGATATCAGCTCGTACAGCTTTGCCGCCCTGGCCAAAGCCGGGCGCGATCTGATGTCCGGTCGAAATGGGTCATTACTGACTCTATCCTATATAGGGTCGATACGGGCCATGCCAGGCTATAACGTGATGGGTCTAGCTAAGGCCAGCCTGGAAGCAAACGTTCGATACATCGCTCAATCCCTAGGCCCCGAAGGCATACGGGCCAACGCGATTTCCGCTGGCCCTATAAAAACCCTCGCCGCTGCCGGTATCAGCGGCTTCAAAAAGATGATGCAATACTATGAAAAAGTAGTGCCGCTCGGGCGCGGAGTGAGTATCGATGAAGTCGGCAACGCTGCTGCATTTCTATGCTCTGATCTGGCAAGCGGCATCACTGGCGAGATTATGTACGTCGACGCAGGCTTTAACATAATGGGCATGAGCGAGAGCTTTTTGCATGACTGACTCTGCTGCGCGGGATCGCGTGTGGCGTTATTCCAGGCCCGTGTTAGAGATTTTCGGTGAAAATTTCGACGTCTGCCGATTCCCTTAGTCCGCGCTGAAAACTTAAGAAATATTCGCTGCCCCGGCGGCGACTTAGCGCCGCACGAACCTGTTCTTTTGTGTCCTCGTCTATCGCTGAAGGCTCTTCAGCCTTTACCTCAGTCAGACGAAACAGCGCATAGCTTCCATCAGGCAAGGTTACGCCCCCATACTCGGCGTCCTGCTCTGGTATCGGCGCTCGAAACACCTCAGCCGTTAGCAGTAATGAATGCTCTGGATCTGGTTGCAGTCTTGACTGGGTAGCCGTCTTAGGTTCTAACGCGTTTTCCTGCAACAACGTGCGCCAGTCGCTTCCGTTTTTTAACTCAGTCAACAGCTGCTCCCCCCTTCGCAGTACATTCCCTTTTGCTTTGTCCCGTTTCAATTTCTGCTCTATTTGTGCTTGCACCTCAGCAAGAGGTTTTAATTTAGCAGCCTGCGCGTCTGCTTTTCGTATAGCGACCAGTGTATCAATGTCAATTTCAATAGCTTCGCTGTTCAAGTTCTCTATAAACACGTCATCACTAAATGCGGCATCTCTTATTTTCTTATTTTCGGCAATGCCTGTGCCTGTGTCCCTTGAGAACCAGTCTGAGGTCTGCACAACTAACCCCAGCTCTTCGACTACAGGATCCAGAGACTCAGGTTGCTCAAAAACAATATTCCTGAACGTCTCTGCACGCTCAACAAACAAGGCTTCAGCTTGTCGTCTTTCCTCCTCCTGCTCGATCTCTTGCCGAGCTTCTTCCAGACTTTTGGTTTGCCCCGGGATCAGACCGGTAAGCTTTATCACGTGATAGCCGTAACGCGTCTTGACCGGATCGCTGACCTCTCCCTCCTCAAGAGCAAACAGGGCGTCCTCAAACGGCTTAACCATAACGCCAGCCTCGATTACTCCCAAATCACCACCCGATTCAGCTGACCCGGGATCTTGCGAGTACTCCTTGGCCAGCTCTGCGAAATCCTCACCAGCGCGCGCTCTTTCGGTAAGAGAATTCGCCTGCTGTAGCACCCCCTGTGCCGTCGTGTCGTCCGCGTTTTCTTGCACAGTCAACAGAATATGGCTGGCCGTTCGCTGCTCGGGTTTTCTGTAAAGCTCTTGGTTCTCCTGATAATAGCGCTGGATATCTTCCTCGCTTACTTCAACACTCTTGGCAAGATCTGATACCGCCAGCCGGACGTAGTTTATTTTTACCATCTCTGGGGATTCATACAGCTGCGGATTCGCCGCATAGTACTCTTCTGTCTCTTGCGCAGAAACCACTGTATCGGCGATGAACTGCTCAGGTGTAATTGTGGTGTAATCAAAAATTCGCTTTTCACTCGCGATTTTAAGCAAGTTCTGTTCATCACTGGAAGTCAAGAATGAAGATTGCTCCAGTCCGTTTCGTACCTGCTGCAGTATGTGTTGCTGGCGCAAATAGTTTTCAAATCCCGATCTTGTATAGCCCAGAGCCTGAACAGCCTGTTGATATGCAGCACTATCAAAACTTCCGTCCCGTTGGAACTGCGGTGTAGTTCTTATAAACTGCGCCAGTTGCGCATCACTGACTCTAAATCCAGCACCCTGGGTGTTTTCATGTAACAGTTGTCGCAGAATAAGATCTTCCAACACCGCCGTCCTGAACTCAAGACTGTTCGCTGAATCGGGATCGAACTGACTACCTAGCATGCGGCGTGCCATACTGCGCCGTTCCTCCAGCGCATGTCTGTAGGCCTGCTGCTCGATTTCTTGGCCATTAACCATCGCAACGTCCAGCGAAGCGCCACCGGCGAAATACTCATTTACTCCCCACAGAGCAAACGGAATTGAAATGATGATTACGATGATCCAGGCGATCCACCCAGTAGCTCGATCTTTGATCTCAGTAAGCATTGACGGTTAAAAACGATCTTACGGTTAACATCAAAAAAGGGCGAGTTACCTCGCCCTTTTCAACCTCTTGTCTTTTCTTAGGTGTGGCGGAGCGGACGGGACTCGAACCCGCGACCCCCGGCGTGACAGGCCGGTATTCTAACCAACTGAACTACCGCTCCCGGTCAACACGTTCATGCTGGTGGGTGCTGACGGGTTTGAACCGCCGACCTTCGCCTTGTAAGGGCGACGCTCTCCCAGCTGAGCTAAGCACCCAAAAAGGTGCGCTAGTTTAGGGCATCCTTCAATGCTTTACCAGCCTTAAACTTCGAGCTTTTGGATGCGGGAATAGTAATGGCTTCACCAGTACGAGGATTACGGCCAGTGCGCGCAGCTCGATCTGTTACCGCGAAAGTGCCAAATCCAACCAGCGTTACCGAATCACCGTTGGCGAGAGTTTTAGTGATACTGCTGAACACTGCGTCCACTGCGTTAGCAGCGTCGGTTTTGGAAAGGCTCGCCTTGCTGGCGACCGTATCTATGAGTTCCGCTTTGTTCACGGTTATAGTCCCCTTTGTTGATTGATATAGTGGAACGGAGAAATTTATAGAATAAAGAAGAAGGCTACTGATCGAACGCCGTTAGCAATCTCAGCGTCGTTCCTCCGTGGAAGACCTTATACCAGGGCGAAAAGCGGTGTCAAGGAAGGCTCCCATAAAAAAAAAACTACCTGCCTGCGAAGGATTTATGATAGGAGTTTTGCTTTTATAAAGAAAACAATAACCTACATCAAACTGATAAAACTGCAGTTAACCCGTCTTTTTTGATCGACGGCAAATGAAGAAATTAATGTGTCGTAACCGTGTCAGAAGATGAGTCATCGTCTTTTGATTTAGAGGCTTCGCGTTCGCTGGTTTCCTCTTTTTTGTCGGTTGGTTGAGGCATTCTTTCCAACGCAATCTCGAGAACCTGATCGATCCACTTTGCTGATTTAATTTCCAAATCACTTTTTATGTTCTTCGGAATCTCAACCAGATCTTTTTCATTTTCATCGGGAATGATCACCGTATTGATACCCCCGCGGTGTGCGGCCAGCAGTTTTTCTTTCAGTCCGCCTATCGGCAGCACCTCTCCTCGCAGCGTTATCTCACCGGTCATTGCGACATCTGATCGCACCGGAATTCCTGTGATAATGGACAGCAGGGCAACACACATTCCTATGCCGGCACTCGGCCCGTCCTTTGGAGTTGCGCCCTCAGGTACGTGCACGTGAAAATCGTGTTTCTGGAAAAATTCCGGATCGACGCCGTAGCTTACGGCCCTGCTGCGGACAACACTCATCGCCGCCTGTATGGACTCCTGCATGACATCGCCTAATTTACCGGTATAAATCTGCTTGCCTTTACCGGTTAAGATCACAGACTCGATGGTGAGCAATTCACCCCCTACCTCAGTCCACGCTAAACCAGTTACCTGACCAACCTGATTTTGACCCTCTGCCCGACCATAGCGGAATCGCTGTACACCAAGGAATTTGTTGATGTTTTTCGGTGTGACTTTGATGCTCTTACGCTTGTCGTCGAGCAGCAATTCTTTCGCTACTTTGCGGCATATCTTTGCGATTTCCCGTTCCATTCCACGCACACCGGCTTCGCGTGTGTAGTATCGGACAATACTGGTCAGCGCCGGCCGTGAAATAGATATTTCGTCATCCCTCAAACCATTGCTTTTGATCTGTTTCGGCACGAGGTATTTGGTGGCGATGTTAATCTTTTCATCTTCCGTGTATCCCGATATGCGGATTACTTCCATACGGTCCAGAAGCGGAGGCGGAATATTCAACGTGTTGGCAGTAGCAACGAACATCACCTCTGATAGATCGTAATCAACTTCCAAATAATGATCCACGAAGGTATGGTTTTGTTCGGGATCTAGAACTTCCAACAGAGCCGATGAGGGATCACCTCTGAAATCCATGGACATTTTATCCACTTCGTCCAGCATAAACAGAGGATTGCGCGTCTTAATCTTTGTCATGTTCTGCACGATCTTACCGGGCATGGACCCAATGTAAGTTCGACGGTGACCGCGAATTTCAGCTTCATCGCGCACACCACCTAGCGACATGCGAATAAATTTACGATTAGTTGCGCGGGCGATTGATTTTCCCAGTGAAGTTTTACCAACCCCGGGAGGACCGACCAGACACAGAATTGGACCCTTAATCTTTTTGATGCGCTGCTGAACTGCGAGATATTCTAGTATCCTTTCCTTTACTTTTTCCAAACCGTAGTGGTCTTCCTCTAAAATGTGCTCCGCCGCATGCAGGTCTTTACGAACTTTGCTGCGCTTCTTCCACGGGACCTGAACCAACCAGTCGATGTAGTTACGCACTACCGTAGCTTCAGCCGACATAGGCGACATCATTTTCAGTTTTTTTAACTCCGCTTCAGCTTTTTCACGAGCTTCCTTAGGCATACCCGCTTCGACGATCTTCCTCATCAAGTCCTCGAGCTCGTTCGGCGCGTCCTCGATCTCACCCAGCTCCTTCTGAATAGCTTTCATCTGCTCATTCAGATAGTACTCACGCTGACTTTTCTCCATCTGTTTCTTAACTCGTCCGCGAATACGCTTCTCCACCTGGAGCAGATCTATTTCTGACTCCATTACGCCCAAAATGTGCTCTAAACGCTCTTTCGTATCCGCCATTTCGAGTATCTGCTGCTTGTCTTCGATCTTTAAGCTGAGGTGAGCCGCAATTGTGTCCGCGAGTCGCGCGGGGTCTTCTATTCCCGCTAATGACGTAAGAATTTCTGGCGGTATCTTATTGTTCAGCTTCACGTATTGATCAAACTCATTGAGCACCGTTCGCATCAATACTTCTATTTCCCGTTCATCAATCTGTGGATTAGTGATAGGTGTAACTAAGGCGGTGAAGCACTCCTCAACCTCAACATAGCGGTCTATGACTACCCGATTCTCTCCCTCCACCAGAACCTTAACTGTGCCATCAGGAAGCTTGAGCAGCTGCAGGATACTGGCTACTGTACCAACTTGATAAATATCATCAGCCCCAGGATCATCCTCGGCAGCATTTTTTTGCGCTACAAGCAAAATCTGTTTCCCGATTTCCATCGATTGTTCCAATGCTTTGATCGACTTTTTACGTCCAACGAAAAGCGGGATAACCATATGCGGAAATACCACTACATCGCGCAGCGGAAGTACAGGTACGGCAGATTCAGATTCTGGCAAAAGACTTTCAGTCATGGGTTTATATGTCCGGCCTCATTGATAGGCGTGAGGAGTTGGTATCGGTAAGTATGAGGTCAAACCTTTAAAATTCAACCGCGTGCAGCAAAACCGCCGGAGATCGCACCACTTAAGGCGTCCACCTGACTTAAAAATCAATGGGTTGTGGTGGAAGCTGTTTTTTGCTCCGCTTCTTCGTAAATATAAAGAGGTCTTGATCCGTCTAAAATTACGCTGGCGTCGACGATCACCTTCTTTACGCCTTCCATGGATGGGAGTTCATACATCGTGTCTAGCAGGGAATTTTCCAGTATTGAACGCAATCCGCGGGCGCCTGTCTTTCTGTCCATGGCTTTTTTTGACACCGCTCGCAAGGCGTCTTCGCGAATCTCTAGATCCACACCCTCTATTTTTAGAAGCTTATGGTATTGTTTGACCAGCGCGTTTCTGGGCTCTGTTAGAATGGATACCAAAGCTTCCTCATCCAGCTCGTCCAATGTCGCGACGATGGGCAGTCGTCCCACAAATTCTGGGATTAAGCCGTAACGAATCAGGTCTTCGGGCTCCAGATCCCGCAGTACTTCACCTACGTTCTCTCCGTCAGTCTTACTCTTAATCTCCGCACCAAACCCGATGCTGCTTTTTTCAGAACGGTCCTGAATTATTCGTTCCAGGCCCGAAAAAGCTCCGCCGCAAATAAATAGAATGTTGCGCGTATCCACCTGCAGGAATTCCTGTTGCGGATGTTTGCGGCCGCCCTGCGGTGGAACCGACGCAATTGTGCCTTCTATAAGCTTCAACAATGCTTGCTGTACGCCCTCACCGGAGACATCCCTGGTAATCGAAGGATTGTCCGACTTGCGGGATATCTTATCTATCTCATCTATGTAAACGATTCCTATCTGGGCCTTATCGATATCGTAATCACATTTTTGCAGCAGTTTCTGAATTATGTTTTCAACATCCTCACCAACGTAACCCGCTTCTGTCAGAGTTGTGGCGTCAGCAATGGTGAATGGCACATTTAACTGGCGTGCCAATGTCTCAGCCAGTAAAGTCTTGCCGGAACCGGTTGGGCCAATCAGCAGAATGTTACTTTTAGATATATCGACGTCATTGACCTTGTCCTCGTTTTCTATCCGCTTGTAGTGGTTATATACAGCGACCGATAATATCTTTTTAGCCTCAGACTGGCCTATGACGTACTCATCCAGAATTTTTCTTATATCTTCTGGTTTGGGGAACTTGCTCTTAGTCTCTGCCGGTTCGGCGCCTTCCTGCACCTCTTCACGGATAATGTCATTACATAATTCGACACATTCATCACAAATAAATACGGACGGCCCGGCTATTAACTTCCTGACCTCGTGCTGGCTTTTGCCACAAAACGAGCAATATAGAAGTTTTTCGCTCTTACCGTCGTGTTTGTCTTCAGCCATATTTAAATGTTTAGACTCTAGTTAACCCTGAAAGATGCAGCCTTGAGCGAATTTTTGCAACCCCTAAACCTATATTGTAGCTATTATTCGCGTTTTTTGATCATCGAATCGATCAATCCATACTCCTCTGCCTCTTCCGCCCCCATGAAGTTATCCCGCTCCGTGTCCCGCCCTATAGTGGCAATATCCTGGCCGGTATGGGTTACCAGAATCTGATTCAATCGTTCCCGGATCTTTAATATTTCACGAGCGTGGATATCCACATCTGTCGCCTGCCCCTGGAACCCACCCCACGGCTGATGGATCATGATTCTGGAATGTGGCAGTGCGTGGCGTTTACCCGAAGCTCCTCCAGCAAGAATCAGTGCACCCATGCTCGCTGCCTGACCGACCACCACTGTACTAACGTCGGGCTTGATGAACTGCATGGTATCGTATACGGCCAAACCGGCATTGACCGCCCCCCCCGGGCTGTTGATGTATAAATGTATATCCTTGTCCGGATTCTCCGATTCAAGGAAAAGTAGCTGAGCGACGATCAAGTTCGCCATGTGGTCGTCAACGGCGCCTACCAAAAACACAACCCGCTCCTTGAGCATTCTGGAATATATGTCGTACGCGCGCTCACCCCGCCCGGTGCTCTCTACCACCATCGGAATCAATCCAATGTCATGTGCAGGTTGAACCGGTTTATCGTGAATATTAGTCATAATATGCAAACTCTATATTAAGTTATGCTGTTATTCAGCAATTCTAGCAACTGGTTAAAAACTTACGGCAACGCGGCTCAAGGGTTCCGCCCTCCCATCAGGTCATCAAAAGTCACCTCCTTTTCCTTCACGTCCGCGGTATCCAGCATCTGGTCGATTACCTGTTCTTCTAGAATCATCGATTCCAACTGCGCCAAGCGCTGGCGATCTGAGTAGTACCATTTGATGAAGGCCTCGGCATCCTCGTATTCTGCGGCCATCGATTCGATCCGCTGGCGTACTCGATCGGCGTCGGGCTTGAGGTCGTGTTTCTGTATGATGGCCTGCATAATTAACCCGAGTGCCACCCTTCTCTCGGCATCGTCCTTAAATCGGTCGCGATCCGGCGCAATATTTCTTACAGCTATGCCCTGACCTTCCAGCATAGCTTTATTGGACTCAATTAAATGGTCGATTTCGGCCTCTACTAGTTTAACGGGCAATTGGATGTCATTGACCTCTATCATTGCGTTCAACACCCGTTCCCGCAACAGTCGGCGCACCCGATTTTCCATTTCCCGTGTGACATTGTTGCGCACCTCATCGCGCATTTTTTCCAGATCGCCATCTCCAATACCGAACGATTTCGCGAATTCAGCATCAATATCCGGCAGAACCGCTTCGTTTACCTCCTTCACCGTAACATCAAACTTAGCCTGTTTTCCGGCAACCTCAGTGCCGTGATAATCACTTGGAAAATTCACCTCGAGGTCAATCCGATCTCCTTTTTTAACCGCTGTAAGCCCCGCTTCAAAATCTTGCAGCAAAGTATTATCACCCAGCACCAGGGCAAAGTTTTCTGCTTTATTTCCCGGAAACTCCTCGCCTTCGATTGTGCCGATAAAATCTATTACAACCTGGTCAGCCTCCCGCGCCTCCCGCTCCACCGGCCGCCACGCGATACGCTGCTTCCGCATTGATTCTATCGTAGCATCGATATCGGCCTGTTCGACTTCATACAGCGGTCGCTCTATCTCAACACCGCTAAGCTCGAGCCGCTCTATTTCCGGAAAAACCTCAAAGCTGGCTGTGTACTCCAAGTCCTCGCCGCGCCCCAGTTTTATTGGCTCAACATCCGGCCCACCCGCCGGGATCAGCTTTTCCTGCGTCAGAGCTTCACGCAGCGAGCTGTCTATCAAGCTGCTAGCGACCTCGTTCAAAACATCGGTTCCATATCTACTTTCAACCACCTTAAGCGGTGCTTTGCCCGGCCTGAAGCCCGGTAATCGAGCATTCTTAGCCAAGCGCTTCAATCTCTCGTTTACTTCTCGCTCGACCTGATCCGCTGGTACCGCCACGGTCAAACGGCGCCCGATCGTTCCCACGGTCTCCACAGATACTTGCATTAGATCCTCAGCTCCGAAACTCGATATGTCGTTGTGTCAATGTTAGTGGTCTCACATGCTGGTGCGAAAGGGGAGACTCGAACTCCCACGGGTTTCCCCACTGGCACCTAAAACCAGCGCGTCTGCCAATTCCGCCACTTTCGCCTGCTTGAATGGGTATGTATTCGCTATTTTCCTAACGGGTTAGACCCACACCTGGGGTAGAATAGTCCCGCGTTGCAGAGCGCGGGATTGTACACAAAATTTATCCTTAAAATCATTATTTTAAGCGACTTGAAAGGCGTACGTTGGTCAGCGCTAAACACTTTCTTGGTTCGGCATTGATAAACGTTCAGCGGCAAAGCTATTTACCGAAACAATAAGCATTGTTGTCAATACCATTGTGACCGGTTCATACAGGACAACACCCGATTCTTCGATTGCCGCTACGGCAGCAAGCCAGCGCTACAAGAACACCGGAATTTATACGTTCGGCAATCCTTCTTCCTGGGCTGGAAACCCTCGCACAATAGTGGTCCTCGGAGTCGCCCGCAGCGGCACATCCATTGTTTCAGGTGCGCTGCACCATTTGGGCGTATTTACCGGCGATTTAAGTAAGGATCCGGTTTACGAGGATGTACGGCTAAGCAGCGCTCTGCAAACAGCGAGATGGCACAGCGTGGAAGACGTCATCCGCGATTACAACGATCGCTTTCAAGTATGGGCATACAAGCGCCCCAATATAATTCAGGCAACTCAGAAGATGGGTTGGTTCGGCCGGCTGCCAAAGAGATTTCATTCGGTGCTTGCGGGTTCCCACAGAATAGCCTTGTTCAATTTTTACAAATTTGTGGATCGGCTGAGAAACCCAATTTTCATAGTGCCCTTCAAAGATATTTTCGCCATAAGTAACCGCAACCGGATATCGATGAATTTCGACTTGACGCACAACATGCATACGGTTTGGCGGCAGTATGGTTTGCTGCTGCAACTCATTCAACGACCAGGGTTCAACAGCTTGCTGGTTTCTGTAGACAAAATTATTCATCAGAAAGATCCGTTCTTAGCTGAATTAATCTCATTTTGCGGACTGACGCCGACAGCCGAACAAGAGGAGCAAGCCAGGAGATTTATCACAGCCGATCCCGAGCGATATCACGACGTCACACGCGCAACGAAAAGTATCGGCTATCTGGATGAGGTATCACGTCATTGCATCCATGGCTGGGCACGTTACCTCGGCAGCGAGCGCGTTGCGACGGTAATTCTATACATTGATGAGCGCGAAGTGGCGCGAACCAAGGCCAATGTTTTTCGTCAGGACTTGCTCGATAACGAGCGGCATTCCCGCGGGGAATGTGCGTTTCGATTCGAAAACTTAGACGCGAACTTGCTAAACGACGGTTGCGAAATACGGGTGAGGGTGTCCGACGACGAGAGAGACCTAGCTAATAGCCCGCATATTTTAATTGCTGATTCTCCACTAGTCGATTCTGACTGACCGCCAAGGCTGACCATATGTCGCCACGGCTGGTCCCAGTGAGAAAAAATCCGGCTCCACCCCCCGGGGGCATCAGATACATATAGTTTACCGTCATTGGTTTCGGGCCGCGGTTTACCGGTGGACTCATTGTTATAGTTGAGCAGAAACTCCTGCGGCATGGAGGCGTCGAAATGAGCATTGACGGTCGTAGTGATTTCACCACCCCGGATGTCCTCAGTGACTACCGGAATGCGGTTGTCCAGTAAAAAGTCGCGCATCCGTCCCACCTTGGACAATCCAAAACTCGATGCTGGTATACGCAGCATTGGATAGGCCGGTTGATTCAGCCAGCGGCTGTTTTAGCCGATCCAGCCAGTCTTTTCTAAACCAGCGGTTTTCCATGTTGCCAAGCGGGCCATGCGTGTTCAACGCAGTCAACGTCCAGGTTGAGAATTATGAAATATTCTTTGAGCTTTATAAAAGAAGTACGCTCGAACGGCAATTGAATAATGAAAAGTTTGTTTTAAATAAGGAAGACACTTTTTCCTTTACTAGTACAATACCGCATCAGTACCACAATCCCGGTGACAACGACATCCACAGCGTGCTCGGCTGAAATAATGTTGACTAAGTACCCGCACACTGCTTTCGCAGTGCTCGCCTCCTGTTTTGGTATCTTATTCCTAATCTTTACCCCACCGGGGCAGTCGCCGGACGACCCCGAGCATTTTTTTAGGGCCTATCACGTCGCCACTGGGAACTGGCTTGCAACTCGCAACGGTAACCTGGTTGGCGGCCAATTGCCGAAGGATTTGGCAACCGTCGCTAAAATCGTACCGCGGGGAACGAAGGGTCGACAGCAGAGACCCGCCGACATTGTGCAAAGGATACATTTTAACCGCTCAGCCACCGAATCCGAACAAACCATGTTTATTCGCTTCCCCAACATGGCTTTGAACTTCACTTTTTTATATATACCGCAGGCGCTGGGCATTAATATAGGTTTGGCATTTAATGCTTCGCCTATTGCTCTGCACTATCTCTCCCGCGCGACCAATCTGCTGGTCTGGATAGTGCTTGTTTTTTACGCCATTAAGATCCTGCCGATGGCAAAGTGGTTAATGCTCATAGTGGCTTTGACGCCGATGTCTCTGTTCCTGGCATCATCTGTGTCTGCAGATTCGCTGACCTATGGAATATGCTTTGTTTTCATCGCGGCGGTTATGCAGCAGGCGTTTTCAAGCGCCGCACTTAGCGTCAAATCGTCTCTACTCTTGCTGGCGCTGTCAGCCCTCATCGCACTATCTAAATTCGTCTATATCGCCCTGGTGGCATTGGTTTTTTTAATTCCCCGCGCCAAATTTCGATCAACCTGGCACTATGTGCAATTCATTGCGCTGTGCTTTGCTGCGGCGGTAGTGATGGCGTTTTTCTGGTCCAAGCTTATGCTAGCGCTGTATATGCCGGCGAGTCCCGGGGAAACACCTGACCCTCAGGCCCAAATCAGCTTTATTTTGGCCCAGCCATTGCGCTACTTGACCATTTTTATCGTATCGTTGGCGGGCAAACTGGAAGACATTGTGCGCCAATTGATCGGCGTATTTGGATGGCTGGATACCCCTCTGCCGGGATGGGCATATGTCCTGTCTTATGCAGCCATCGCACTGGTCAGCGTGCTTGATAGAAACAAACAGATCAGGCTTGGACTTGATTCCAAGCTTATCATCCTGACTGTTATTACTCTCGGCACGGTCTTAATTTTTACTGGACTCTACGTCAAATGGACATCCGTAGGTGGTGACTTCATCATGGGAGTGCAGGGCCGTTACTTCATACCGCTGTTCTTTTTGTTCTGGTTGTTGTTCTATCATCTTAGAATTCTAGCAGACCGAGTTCCGTATCTGAATCCTGGTTTAACCACCATTAGCTTTTGTGTAATTCAGTTGAGTTGCGTCAGCTGGCTGCTAGCCAACCGCTACTATCTATTTCAGTGATCACTGACCAGGCAAATGATAGGGCGCAAAAATTTGGTGAATGATAGGAAGGTCAATGAATAGAAGAAGTAGAATTATCCCGACGCAAAAACTGCTGTAGGCAACGAACGAGAAGTTTTTATACAGGCGCTCGGGATACTGGGCAGGGCTGTCCTCCAAAAACCCAATCTTCATGTATAGAGAAATAAATCCCGCAATGACGGGCACGCTCAGTATCAATTCGAACCGGTAACGAACCAGAAAGATTCCAAAAAATAGAGCAAAAGCCGAAGCATAATAGATAATGCTCAGTAACAACCGGTACTCATTGTAATAAGAGAATGATTTTCTATACAGTGCCGCCCGTTCCGGGTTACCTATTCTGCGATACTCGGCATACCGTTTCACTGCCATAAAAAAGGCGCCAATCATCCAGTATGCGAGCACTAATGACAAAGTTGGCGGGTATTCCGCATTGACTACAAACCAGCCCAACAATAAGCGTATCGGATTGTTCACAGACTCGGACAAGACGTCCACGTAGGGGATTTGTTTGAGGCGAACAGGCGGCGCATTGTACAGCAGGCTCATTAGCCACAAGGCGAGGGCGCAGGAGAAAAACGCTAAGTTAATGTACAAAGCAATGCCTAGCCCGAGAGCAGCCAGAACAATCCATTGCACGTAAGCTATCGAAATTCTTACCTGACCCTGTGGAATTGGTCGAGACCTTTTCACCGGATGTGACGCATCTGTCGACGCATCGAGAATTTCATTCAGCGTATAGTTACTGGATGCTACCAGGCACGTTGACAGCAGACCTAAGAGACCTGGCAACAGCAACTCCCAGCTGGCCAGCTGCGGACGATCGTAGATGGCAAAAACGATACCGGACAGCATGAATACGCTCTTGAACCAATTATCCGGTCGCGCGATTGCTACATAAGGGGCAAAGCTCAGAATACTGTTCCTAGATTACGATGGGTTAGCAGGCTTATCCTAACCTACTCCCATTAGCAGACTAAAATCTATCTACGGGACGGTTATTACCCGGACCCCGCGTGACGCAGAGTGCTCTGTGAGTGAGATAGATAAAATCAGGCATAAGAGGCATAAGAGGCACCCACGACGCATTGCGCTTCACGCGAACAAGTTTATTTAAGTTAAAGCACCGCCTATGGGTAATGATGCGCCGACTATGTGTAGGGCTCGAACCTGCGACCCGCCGAGCAAGGGACCGAGCAGCTGACATTTTTCCATTAATTTTCAAACACCTGCAGCGCCTGCCTTACTCAAACCGCCAGATAACAGGCGCATATTAGATGAGTTTTGGCACATATCTCGCACGCACCGGCCGCCCCGTACCGAAGAAGAGAGACATCTGGGGCCGCAGTAGAGCTGTACGACGCTGATGGATTATGTGATTCTTACCCGTGTGCTGACGCATACTGCATCATCCGTCCGTATACAGTTTCACGCAGGCATATTTGGATACCTGACAATGTCACCGACGCTGCTTTATGTAAACACCTCCGTTTCGCTATTGTCTATCTGCACCCGTGGCCATCTATAGTGCTGAGCTTCTAATCTCATTCGTTTGAACGAAAGACCCGGAGAATGCTGCGGTGACACCCATAGAAGTCTGGCTCGAATCATTAAAACTTGGGCAGTACATCGACACGTTTCTGGCAAACGATGTTGACCTGGAGGTGTTGCCGGATCTTGACGAATCGGACTTAGAAAAGCTTGGAGTATCGCTGGGTCATCGAAAAAAAATTCTCAAGGCTATCGCCTGTGGGGAGCTTACTTTTGCAGATCCCGGAGGCGGGAATCTCGCCCCTTCTGAAAACGCCGAGTATCGTTTTCTCACCATCATGTTCTGCGATCTCGTCGGTTCAACGGAACTGACCGCTCGCCTGGGCGCGGAAAACATGCGGGAACTAAATCGTGTGTTCCATCATCAGTGTAAATCAGTGATTTCTAGCATGGAAGGTTACATCGCACGCTATATGGGGGACGGGGTGCTGGCTTATTTCGGATTTCCATTCGCCCAGGAAGATGCGGCGGAGCGCGCTGTTCTAGCGGCGCTCGATATCATCGAAAACGTGAGCGCTGTAAAGGACACCGAGGCGCCTTTGCAAGTGAGGATTGGAATAGCTACAGGCCAGGTGATCGTTGATCACATTGGAGACGCGGAATCCAGAGAACGCAGTGTGGTGGGTGAGGCTCCCAATCTGGCGTCAAGGTTGCAGGGTTTGGCCATCCCGAATTCACTGGTGATCGCTCAAGACACCAAGCAGCTCGTGGGTGGAGCATTTGAGTTCAAGGACCTCGGCCGGCATCAGCTGAAGGGGATCGCGGAACCCGTGATCGCCTGGCAGGTCACGGGGCGTAGTCATGTTGAAAGCCGCTTTGCAGCCACGCGAGGAGCTTCTTCAGTCAGCGGATTCGTCAATCGACACGAAGATCTCAACCTGCTGATGTCCAGATGGCAGGACGTGTTAGAGGGAGAGGGTCAGGCCATTGTGTTATCCGGTGAAGCAGGTATTGGCAAATCGCGGATGCTTGAAGTGCTGGTCGAAAAAATAAAATCGAGATCCAAGCCATTTGTGCTCAGATTAAATGGTTCTCCATATCACCGGCAGAGTGTGCTCTATCCTGTCATTGAATGCCTGAACAGGCTGGCCGGAGCCACAGCCTCTGATACTGTTGAACAAAAAATCAAGGTTCAGAGACAGTTGTTGCTTGGCCAGTTTTTCGTTTCCGATGAAATCGTTGACAGTTTTATCAAACTTTCTTCCGCCCCAACCAAAAACCAGACGGATATTGATTCCGATCTTACCCCTCAGGAACAACTTGCACTGCTGCTGGACGCGGTAGTTGCATTTCTGCTTGCAAAGGCCATGGATCAACCAGTTCTTGTCGTAGTGGAGGACAGCCATTGGATCGACCCGAGCACCCAGCATCTGCTCGAACTCCTGGTGGATCAAGTCACGGGAAAGCAGATCCTGGTATTGATCACCTCGCGACCGGAAAATAGCCCACGATATCAACACTCTCACGTCACCAGATGTTCTTTAAACAAACTCAGCCGCAAACACATTCACGCCCTAATAGAGAACATCGCAACTGGTTCCCAGTTGCCGAATCGAATCGTCGACAACATCAAGAGTAAGAGCGACGGTATTCCGTTATATGCCGAGGAAATCACCAAGATGCTGATGGCGGTGAAAGATGAGGAATCAGATAGAGAGTTGAATGTGCCAGACACTTTACAGGCATCATTGCTGGCGAGGTTGGATCGACTGGGGGAAGCCAGGCAAGTGGCTTTGATTGCATCGGTGGTGGGCAGCAACATCAACGAACAGCTTATTACTAATGTGTGCGATCGACCTGCAAACATAGTTAAAGAGAGCCTTAGGAAACTGGCAGACCATAACGTGTTGTCAAGAACCCGGTCTGGAGCGAACACCTTCTTTGAATTCCGCCACGCTTTGCTGAAAGATGCGGCCTATGAGAGCTTGCTTAAATCAGACCGGATCAAACTGCACTTGCGAATCGCCGAACACCTCTGCACGCAACAAGACGTTCCCCCGGAGTTGATTGCATATCATTTCAGTGAAGCCGGAGAAAAAAACAGAAGCTTCGAATACTGGCTCGCCGCCGGCCGCCTAGCGCTGGAACGCGGTGCCACCGTGGAAGCAGTGGAACTGTTTAACCAGGCGCTGCCGGGGGTGCCACAATACCATGAGAGCCTTGATCAAGTACTGTTGCGACGCCTCTATGACTACCAGATGTCCTATGGAAAGGCTTTAAACGCGGTCTTTGGTGCCGCCTCCATGAAGGCTCACACGTGCTTCCGGCGGGCACAACAGGTTAGCCAGTCGCTGCAAGACATGGACAAACTGGTGGACGCGCTGGACTATCAGTTCGGTATTACATTCAATGCCGGAATGCTGGAACAGTCGATTGCACCTGCACAGGCGATGATCGAGATCGGTGAAACCAGCGACCACATGGTAGCCCTGATCAGCGGTTATCAGTGCATAGGCATGACCCACTTCGCCCAGGGGCAATTCGACCTAGCCCACCACGATTTGCTCAACTGCCTCAATCACAAAGATAAAAATATTAGCGGCGTGAACTGTTTCCCAAGTATGGCCATGACCTACCTGTCCTATGTTCTCTATATCTTGGGACAATCAGAGCAGGCGCGGTTAATGTGCCAGCGGGCACTACAAAGCGCTAGGGAGGAATCGGTTCGCAGTACGGCCACCGCCCTGAGCAACTGTTGTTATACCTTGCACTTTCTGCACGACATAAACACCATGTCGATGTATTCAGATGAGTTGATCAGCCTGTCCGACGACAAAGGTATGTATATGTTCAAGAATCGTGGACTGTTTTTTTCGCATCTGGCTAAGGCTGAAAAAGACAAGGATCAGCAAAGTCTGAAATACGTTTCCGATGCCGTGGAATCATTGCTTGCTTCCAAGGAGGAAATAGAGACAACGTTTTTTCTTGGGATTGTCGCGGAGCTGCAAATTAAACTCGAACTGTTGGACGATGCTCGGGCCTCCCTGGATCGAGCGTTTTCAATCGCCAGGAAGAACGGAGAAATGTTTTTCATGGCGGAATTGCTGAGACTGGATGGACTGCTGCAACTCAGGCGGGATACGAAGAATATCAAGGCAGCAGCTCGGCTTTTCGATCAGTCAATCAAGCTTGCCGAACAGCAGTCGGCACAAAGTTGGGTGAAGAAATCAGTGCAGGCGAAACAGTTTCTATCGCAGTGAAGTCATTTGAGTGGCACTCTAAAAGCGATGATATGCAAAGAGCTTTTCGAAGCAGCGGCTGAGATAGATGAAACGGTTGCGGCCCCGCCTGAATGTTTGGCTGCGCTCTCCAGGAGACGGGTCCCGGCGCAGGTTTATGATCGGGACCAGTTGTTTAAAAACATGGCTGACGGAAAAATATCCCTGATATCAGATTATCCAACAGCTCTGAAAACAATCAAGCCTGCCGAGCTCGCAGCTGCACTTAGGAAATACAGTACACGAAAAAAGTATCGAGTACAGGCCGGAAGGAGCAAAATCTATAAATATCACAACCTCAAGGAAATTATTGACAAATGGACCAGCGGAAGAGCGATTTTCTCCATCACCGATATGCACATTCGCAATACCCCTATAGAGGACTTTATTAATCCCAAAAAGCTCAGCACCTTCAATTTGTACTGTGATTGTGATGACCCTGCCGCTTCACTGGAAATGATGACCATGGTGATCAGCTCAAGGAACAGTATCACCGACTCCCATACCGATGATTCGGATGGCAGCAATCACTGCTTCGTTGGAAAGAAGCTATGGCTGGCCTGGGAAACGCACGAAGGTCTGAGGCACGGACTGGAAGATGTTGAGCGCATTCCGGTGACTGACAAAGCGCGCTTCGACATGAAAACCTTCCTATCCTTAAAAAGTGCGCGCTGGTTCGTGGTGGATGACGGATTGACGCTGTTTCTGCCAGGCCACCTTACACACAAAGTGATAACACTTGAAAACTACATCGGCGTTGGCAGCTTCTATCTGTCTTTTCCGAATTGGCTGCGCACCCTGTCGCGCTGGTTCATCCATGCGCCGAACTGGCAAGCGAACGAATCGAGGGAAGTCAATCAGAGTCTTATACCGGATCTGGCGCGTGCGGCAACAAGCAGGTATAAGCGAAACATGAGGCAAAACACCGCCGCCGCAGATCCCTGGGGAACACGCTATCTGCCCTATTCCGTGGCTGCCTGGAAGCGGCAGTATCCCAAACGTATACAGGATCACCTATTGCGGGATCCACTATTCCAGTGTTGTTACCAAGTCGCCATAAACCGACTATAGAGGATCCGCCAGCAACATGAACTATCTGCAAAAATCTCTGCGCCACGCACCAAAACCCATCAAAGCCAAAATCTATGTGCAAGATCCGCTGTTTGCCGAGCAAAGCATACGCGGAATCTGCTCAATAAAACTAGAGGGTGAACCCTGGCTGGGCGCGGGGCCTACCAGCTCTCGCATCAAAGTGGTGGACTATGACCAGACGGAAAAAAAGACTTACCCTGCTGTTGAAGTGCTGGCCGTCGGCGGAGGCTTCAGCGTTGGCAACAGCAGGCCCAGGAACAATTTCAAGTTTCATCAGGCTAATGTCTGGGCGGTCACGTCCCGAGTGCTCAACATAATTGAGTCCGGATGGATTTTTGGTCGGCGCATCCCGTGGGCGTTTCCAAAGGGTCGTTTGACTATTTATCCTCACGCCGAGCTAGTAGACAATGCCTGCTACTCCCGGGAGGAAGGCTGTCTTTACTTTGGTTACTACCACACCCAGGTGAAGGGCAGGAAAACAGCCGTCTATACCTGTCTATCCCATGACACCATCACCCACGAACTGGGGCATGCGGTACTGGACGGCTTGAAGCCGCTCTACAACGAGGTCAGCTCTCCCGATGTAGCGGGCTTTCATGAATTTTTTGGTGATGCCCTAGCGATGACTTCTGCTCTCACTCTACAGGATGTAGTGGTGTCCGTGGCTGGCCGCGCACCAAAGACCATCAGTGGCCGTACTCTGGTGAGTGATATCGCCAGTGAGTTCGGGTCGACCTATCCCGGCAGTGAACAACCATTTCTGCGCAGTGCCGCCAACAAGCTCACCATGGATGATGTACGCGGTGATCTCTCAGAGCATGCCCGGTCGGAGGTGCTCACCGGTGCGTTTTACGACCTGCTTCAGCATCTGTACGTCGCCGAGCTGAGGCGTCAGAAGAAGCAGTATACCCATCGCAAACCTGGGCATATGTCGGTGGCCGCCCTGTTTAATGCAGCTAACTACACTTCGCGCATGATGCTCCGCGGGGTTGACTATTGTCCTCCGGCTGGATTGACCTACCTGGACTATGCCCGGGCCGTACTGAGGGCAGACGAGGCCGCCTACCCTACCGATCCGCGAGGCTATCGAGGAATCGCGTCCAAAGTTTTTCTGAAGCGCAGAATCGCCAAGAAAAAAACAGATCTTCTGCCCAGCATTGAGCTACGGAATGATCAATTCCGTCAACCTTACAACATCGATCAAATCGCAAGCAGCCCGATGGATGCCTATACCTTTATCGACAACAACCGTGAATTGTTAAACATTCCACGGGATGTTGAATTCAAGGTATCCCGGGTCTATCGCACCCGCAAGTTCGCCGCAGCGGGATATTTTCCGCCCCAGGAAGTAGTCATCGAATTCACCTGGAGTGAAGATGTTTATCTCAAGGGCAAGCGTTACGGTGCCTACAGCGGCACTTTTCACAAACTATGGTGTGGCGGCACCCTGGTATTTGACTCCAATCACAATGTACTCCACTACGTGCTGGCCGATGCCAACAACAGACGTAAAAAGGAATTTAAAGGCTATATCCTCTACGCCATTGAGGAAGGATGGATCGGGGAAGCTGATTCCCAGGCGAAACCCAAGCTAAGGGCCCGGGTTGCAAATGGTGAGCTGAGGCTGGCCGCCAATCCGGCAATGAGGCATTTGGGGCGCCGCCGAAAGAAGTTGCAGAAAAAGCGCTAGGCTATTCTGACACCAGCTGCGGGCAGATTTTCAACATGTACTTTTCGTACAGTACTTTCTGCCAGCGTTCACTGATCGGGAAGTGCTGCTCGAACCAGCCAACCACATTTGTTGCCGCGTGGCGATGGTAAAAATTCCCCAACTGGAGCTTGGGCTCAAGACAACCATCAATTAAGTGTTTCGACAGCTTGGCTTTGTGCAGCGCATAGTCTTCCATTTTTAAAAAAACGTATGCGCTCAAATGTTCTGCCTGCCATTCAAATAAGTCAGTCAGCGAATATGACCCCAGCACATGCAGGGGCTTGATCAGCGCTTTGTAATCCTCATAACCGTTGTTATTCCACCATTCTTCGGTCTTGCTGTCTTTCCCCGGCAAGGGGGTGTACTGCATTTCATAATGGATTTCGCAGTCGTGAGGAGCCAGATGCGAGAATCTGGGCTGCGTTTTTAACCGGAGCTTGTTCCACCCCGAGCCAGGCAAAGTCGTGCGATAAAACTCTGGATTTCGGTAGATGTTGTATTTTTTCATATCCTCGAAATCCTGGTCGCTGCAAGAGGGTGTCCAGGGAAAATCACACTGTTGATCTAGACTGAATTGATATACATGCATCAATTCATGGATCAATGTCCCGAAACGTAATTCCAGTGCTGCGTCACCAACGCCGTTGTATACAATCATTGTTCCCGTCGGGGCTACAACTTCGGCAAGTATACGATCACTGATTTCCCGGGAGCTGGCGGCTTCCAGGGCGATCACCCTCAGGGCCTTTAGATTGTCGCCAGGTCTAAACAACAGTCGCACAGCATCATCAATCATGTCCGCAGTTTGCTGATCCAGACCAGCACAGCGGTCGATCAGCAAAACACCATAGTCTCGGAACAAATCTTCCTGTATCTCAGCCCCCGGCTTATCGCCTAAATCGACATGATCCGGTATACGATCATTATCTTCGTCGACCGTTCGGCTCCCATGACGGTAAGGTTTGTCATCGAGAACATTAAGCACGCCATCGCCATCAACATCGGTATCGTTCTCTACGAACTTACCGTTACACATGACCCGATAGTCCACTATGCCATCCCTGTCGGTATCCCGGGCGGCCAGCGCCCTAAGGTTCTTGCGCTTGAACACGGTATTCAAGAACATTTGTTCGTGTGGAGCAAAGCTCTTGAAACGAGAGCCGCTGAATCCTGGAAGTTCGGGCTTCGGTGTCGCTTGGTAGTATGCCCAGGTTAAGGACTGCTTTATTAAATTCGAAGACATTGGGGTACATCTTTCTTCGGCCTGTGCCGAAAAATCGAATAAAACAGCGGAGCCCAATGACAACACTGCAAACCCCAGATAAAGTCGTATTTGCCTAAGCAACGATCCAGGTAGCGGTGTCATCATTCGTTTAACTTTTCTCTGGCTTTGCTCACAGCCGAATGGCAATGATAGTGTCGAGTATAGAGCTGTTCACCGCCGCCAACCAAGCGTGCCGGAAAAAGTCCAGCACAACCGCGGCATTGGTAATACTGAAGATGGGGAATCTCGTGATTTAACCGAATGTCATGGTTCGGATTCGCTTTCAGAATTCGAATCGAGTTAGTGCTAGGGAGTCCTGCTTTGTTAGGCTACGGCTTAGTACCGAGCTCTTGGTACTTAGCACAAGCACTTCCCACTTAGCCAGCAAGAACGAAATGACGCAGTGCTAGGTGTTTGCAACTCGGGACCTGGCCGATAACTCCAAGTACTTAGTGCCTAGTATATCATTCTTCACACGGAGTGCTTGGTACTAAGTACTTGGTGAACTTCCGCTTAGCACTCTTGGCGAGTGCCTTCGCCGTCGCGAGTCCAAGCCCGTTGCTACCACCAGTCACAAAAGCAACATTATCAGTCAATTCCATCTCTGCCCTCGTTAATTCGTGTTTGTCAGTTGGGCAATTGATTTTGTCAGGTTACATTAGCACTGACCAGTCGCGTCCGCTTTATGTATTTGAGCCGACCTTGCTTCTGAATCAATCGAAGACCACTCCTGGCCTGGTAGAGCCGGTCGGATCAAGGACCCTTAGGTTACATCATGCGATTAACAATCGGGCTGCTCTTGCGCTAAGAGCGGACGATGACTCTAATCCCGCTGCAACGCAGCGGCTATATCCGCAGTCGACTGCGGATTCAACTGATCGATGCAACATCTAATCTCTGAAGATAGAGAGGAGGATGTTGTTCATGAATATCGACCGAGGATTTACTATACGGAAGAACAGAAGGCGATGATGTGGGAACGCTGGCAGAAGGGCGAATCTTTGCATTCCATTGCTCTATTATTTGATCGAAGCCATGGTTCTATTGCCGGTATTCTGTCGAGGACGGGCGGGATAAGGCCGGCGCCGCGTCGACGATCGCGTCTGGCTCTGACATTGGCCGAGCGAGAAGAGATATCCTGCGGTGTGGTGGCGGGTTGTTCGATCCGCTCGATTGCGGCAACAATCGGTCGCTGCCCCTCCACGATTAGCCGAGAGATCCATCGCAATGGTGGCCGTGGATGTTACCGGGCGAGTGAAGCCGATCAGGGATCGTGGTTCAGAGATGGCTGACCACAAGCGCTTCACCCTGGCGACCGACATCAAGGTGTACTTCTGTGACCCACACGATCCCTGGCAGCGGGGTTCCAATGAGAACATCAACGGACTGTTGAGACAGTACTTCCCAAAAGGAACCGATCTATCGGTTCATTCTCAAGCAAAATTGAATGCTGTGGCCAGACGGTTAAACGAACGACCGAGAAAAACGTTAGACTACGAAACACCAGCTGAACGTTTCTATGCATGTGTTGCGTCGATCGGTTGAAATCGCAACCCGATGCAGACGATCGCGATTAGATCATAGTACGCCCGTAATTTGCCCGAAATGGAAATTCGCTGCGGACAAACTGGGCGGATTTTCAATCCTCTTTGAACAGATAAGAAAACCTCTCTCGCCATTCTGTGCAGCGTTGCGCATCGCGTTCCTCATAGATACGGATGGCAGATGGAAGGTCCAGTGTAAACGCATTCTCTCGATCTTCGCCCAAAGCAGTTAGTTGCATGGTGTACCAGGCCGTAATGCCACCCGGGGGTGCAGACTCGAATCTCGGAAAATTAGGATCACCACTCCCCTCGTTCAACCAAACCTCCGCAAGCCGAGGATCAAGAACCATGGCACGTGCCAGGCCAACCATATCGACATCACCACTAGCCACGGCCTCCGCCGCCTGCGCACGCCTTTTGAATCCACCCGTAGCCATCAGAGGCACATTTGTTACCCCTTTTGCACGTCGGGCGAAGTCAAGAAAGTACGGCCCTTTACCTGAACCGTCGGAGCTTGCCTTCACACCGGGAAAGTAGGTTCCGCCACTAATGTCTATCAAATCAATCGAAGTTTTATCGAGAAGACGCACCACCTCCAGTGCATCAGCCTCTGTCAAGCCACCTTCCAGTTGGTCCGTCGAGTTGATCCTGATCCCGACAGGAAATGACGAACCAACGGAGCGCCTCACTTCGTCAATTACCTCAAGCACTATACGGCATCGTGCCTCTATTGAACCGCCGTATCCATCGCTCCGGCGGTTAAACAATGGAGACAGGAATTGACTGAGTAACCAACCATGTCCAGCGTGAATAAGAACGCCGCTAAAGCCTGCGGTCTTTGCGTATACTGCAGTTCTTGCATACATGTCAGGTAATTCCTGAACCTCTTCAATTGTCATACCCGCACATTGAAGGCTCTCAACATTGAGGGCAGACGGCCCCTTTGGTTGACTGATCGGAGGGTGCGAAAGCGCTCCGGCGTGACCGAGCTGCGGCCAAAGATGAGCGCCTTCAATCATGGCCCGGCTGGCTAATGACTGTATTGCCTGCTGATCGGTTTTCTCTCCAAGCACAAGATTTCCCGGTTTCTCCGGAAAGCGTGGATCACCTTGCACTTCACCGATGAAAGACACTGCGACTCCGCCTTCCGCCCATCTTTCGTAGAGTCGAATCTGCGCCTCGGTGGGATCGCCTCTACCGTTCCCGAGCGAATCCGACATTGCTGACTTTGCAATTCGATTTTTTAGAACTGCACCACAGGGAAGCTCCAGCGAGCTTCGTAGGACATGATTGGAATTTGAGGTGTCGCGATTTGAAATCGTCATATCATTTCAGTTTTCCAAAAGTTAACTCGATGTTGTTCGAATGAGGACTGAAGTGGAGCATTGTCCAACCGCTCTAAAAATCAGCGACTTTTTTCACAGTCTGGACCCAATCTGGACCTTCGCAGACTCTACCGGCGCTATCTATTCCATAGCCGGGCGGGGAGGAAACGTCTGGTGGCGAGGTAAGCCGTCGTTAAGTTTGACCCAGGTTATCTGCTCTTTAGTAAACATATGACATTCAGGAGCTACGGATTCTGGATGATCGAGAGTGCCAACCAATGGCCACATCGTCCTTGTGCTTAGGTTATGTTGAGCCACCGAGCTACCACAATGAGAACAGAACAATCGAGCAAAGCTGTCCGACGATTTGTACGGCATGGGTTCTTCTTGTGTCCAGGTCACAGTTTCGACTGGGAAACAAACGCCAGTGGCAAACGCTGCGCCAGTTGACCTTCGACACTTTTCACAGTGGCAGTGGGCTACTTGCATCGGTATCCCTATGGCTTCATACCGGACCGCTCCGCAAAGGCAACCACCGGTAGTTTTCTCTTCACCGCTCATAAGGCCTACCTCCCCAACGAATGTCGGATTGAATTTACCACCTACCATTCAAGAAGTGGATCGTTTGGCTTGCTCAATCCTGCTGACGACTGCTCAGGGTCTGTCAACTCAAGGATGGAGCCCTTGTCACCGTCTTACCAATGGCGGGTGTGAGTATACAACGGAAATAAATATTTCGATTTCTCTGGTCACTGATATTCCGCAGTTGGCCGTTCAGCGCCGGTCGATCTATACAATCTTCAGTTGAAGAAGGGCTAATTCCCTCTGGTCTGCTCTGCAGCTAAAAGCTGTCACTCGTTGTACACGCTGGCGAGCCATTCGAAGAGGCCGGCGACCTATACCCAGGGATGCATGAAGCGAATGCAAGGCTATGTCTCTGTTGCTACGCGGCGCCTTGCTATCAATTATTATTTTCGGTTGTTGGATCTATCATCTTCCGTATAGGTGTGATTTTCGTTGCTGGAAATCCGCTGATCTCAGCGTGTTTTTGGATCATCTCTTCATTCTTCGCCAGATACTCACAGAATGTTTTGTCTGCGGCCACGTAGCTCTCGACCCATTGCACGTCTGGAGCAAGTTGCGCCACAACGCGTCCTGTCTGTTGAATGCATGATAAATTGAGATCCAAATGCTGAATATACATATACAAGAAAAAAAGACAGCTGGGATTTGAGGTTGTAAGTGGGGCTCCCTCACTTACCGCTCGACGAATTTTTTCATC
>JAHEKE010000073.1 GCA_024638505.1 Gammaproteobacteria bacterium
TCACTTTATGCTTTAGAGCGGTATTGAGAGGTCAGGGATCTCGTATTCGTCTCCCCTGCTTATGCGGACCGTGCCTTGACGATGACGGGGGCATCGCCCGGGACATATCCTTTGCTGCCGGATCGTCATCGACCCCCGTTGGCCAGGGGGTGCGCCAGGAGCCGAGCCACCGCGGCCTCTTCGTGGCTCGGCACGATAAGAAGATCGGGCAAACGCGCCTTTAGTTCGCGTACCCTGGCCCAGCTCTCCGCGAGCAACTCGTGCTCCCCCGTACCGGGGAACTGTTCTTTGATGAGGAGGTCGGTGCGGTAGCAGAGATCTGCAACGAAAAGGATGGGTGGATCGACCCGCAGAAATACCGACAACGATCCGTCGAGGTGTCCCGGGGTAGGCAGCAGCACGATCGAGCCATCGCCCATGAGATCGTGTCCTTGAGTGAACGGTTGCAGGGTGGCGTCTTCGATCGGAGTGTATTCGATCTGCCGCCACTTCGCGCCCGGGATCTCGATATCGCGACGCAGCACGCCCTCTCGCTCCGGGTGAGGACCGAGCATGTGCTCCCACGATTCCGTGGAAGTAATGAGCTCGGCTCCGGGGATATCCGCGATGCCGCCGACATGATCGAAGTGAAGATGTGTGATGATGGCCTTGTCGACGTCTTCCGGCGCGTAACCGGCGCGACTCAGCTGCTGCCCGAGCGCATCCTCGGGCTCGACGTGGAAGCGGAAAATATTGTTCATGATTACGCGCGTGACCGGATCAGGCCAAAACTCGGGATCTGTCACGGCTCGCGGGGATATGCCTGCATCGATCAGGATGAGCGCGTCGCGGTGCTCGATGACGCAGACGCTGAGCGGCAACCCCTCGATGCGCTCACGACCGAAGAAGATCCACAACAGCGCATTCCAGGGACTTCCCTCCACGTGCTGCACGTGAAGATCCACGGTTCCGGTCTGCAGGTGAGCCAGTCGCTGAATGGGCTGCGTCATGGTGAAACTCCTTTCTTCATTGGCGCCAGGGCGGACAACACGCCCTGCTAACACGGTATGTACTAGCCGAGAAAGCCAATTAGACCATGCCGGAACATCGGCAATGTTGACTTGCATCAGTAGCATAAGCGTTACAAATCCATTTCAATGCAGACAAATTCATCTTTCGCATGGATTGCGGGATTGCTGTGGGGTAGTGTTCTCTCCATAGCCAATGTCGACCGCAGGATTTTTACACATTTACCGACGAAAAAAGGTGGTCCAGGCGCTGAGTGCCGGATCAGCCGATTGCAATTCGAACAAAACCGAGATTTCGATAGTGACCAAAAAACCCGAATTCGATATTGTTCTTTGGGGCGGGTCCAGCTTTACCGGCAGGCTCGTAGCAGAGCACTTGTACCAGAAATATGGCATTGATGGCGGTCTTCGCTGGGCGATAGGTGGGCGAAATAAGCGGAAATTAGAAGCCACGCGCGCTTCCTTAAACCCCGGCGCGGAAAACCTTCCCATCATTGTCGGTGATGCTCGCGATCGCCAATTTCTCGGTTCTATGGTTGCAAGCACCAAAGTGGTGTTATCGACCGTTGGTCCATATGCACTCTATGGCAAGGAGCTCATCGAGGCCTGTGCGGTCAGTGGAACCGACTATTGCGACTTGGCCGGCGAGATACCGTTTATCCAGGAGATGATGGATCGACACGCCCTTCGAGCGCGAGCTTCCGGCGCCAGGATACTGAACTGTTGCGGCGTCGATTCCCTGCCTTCAGATTTGGGCGTCTGGTGCCTCAATGCAATTGCACGAAAGCAGTTTGGCTACGGGCTCGCGCAGGTAACCAACGAAGTGAAGTCATTCAAGGGAGGATTTAGCGGCGGCACTGTCGCTAGCCTCGGCGCTATGCACAATGACGCTGCACGCGACGACAACGTGGCCGACATTCTGAAAAACCCTTACGCCATCTGCCCACCGGGCCGACGTAGCGGCGTAGCCCAACCAGATATTGGGATTGTTCGGCGCTCTGAATCCGGCGCATGGCTTGCACCTTTCTTCATGGCGATCGTGAATACGCGAGTGGTAAATGCCACGAATGCGCAGTTGGACTATCCGTACGGAACCGATTTCACTTACGACGAAGGCTGGGACCTGGGCAGCAGGCCTGCTGCTCGCTTTCTGGCATTAGTTTCCCGGCTGTTTTATCGGGCATACAGATCGGGCCCGATACGCGCATTGATGAATGCCGTCCTGTTACCCAAGCCTGGCGAGGGGCCATCAAGAAAAGCGCGTGAAAAAGGCAATTTTGAGTTTCAATTAATTGCTCGAACGCGATCAGGTCATCGACTGATGCTCGTGGTTAGCGGCGATCGCGATCCCGGGTATGGCTCGTCAAGTCGCATGATTGGAGAAGTGGCGGCCTGCCTGGCGCAGGACCTGTCGAAACGTGATTTGCCTGGCGGCTTTTGGACGCCTGGCGCCGCCATAGCAGAAAAAATCATTCCACGGCTCATTGAAAATGCTGGAATGAAGTTCGCCTTACTGACCGAAACAGGAGACCGTCGTCCTATTGGATCCGAATTGTTCGTCAGCGAAGCGGTGAACGCTGGCGAGAGTCGAAAGATAGAAGGCTCCGCATAATGATAAACGCACCGATGCGAATGAAAGCAGCACTCGCCATTTACCTGGTTATTGGTGCGATAGATATCATACTAGGGGTGACGTATTTCTCTTCAACAGAGTTTATGTCTTATCATTCCCAGGCGGTCGGCGCCCCTTGGCAAGAGGTTGATTTGGGCGCCCAGACGTTAATATTGGCGCTCATGAAAGTCGCTGGCGGGGGGTGGTTTGTGCTGGGTTTTTTCACCATTATTCTGGCATTAGCGGCGTTTAAAACGGGTAGCGCCGTTGCGAGGTGGACGTTACCGATGGGGACGCTCATCTTTTATTTGGCGAGTTTTGCAGCGACCTGGGGGGTATACCTGGAAACCGGAGCGCCAACGCCCTGGGGGCAGTCTTTAGCGATGATTGGATTTGCGTTGCTCGCTTTGGTTATAGACGCGCCTTGGTCCTCGCGTGTTTTGGACACGAAATAATGCAAGCGCTGGTTAGATATAGGGTAGCAGCCGCGATGATATTGGGAGAATGGACGAATAACATACCTTGCACGCCAGTGCGGGCTAATCGCAGCTGCTACTCCAGCTGCGCCTGAGGAGAAACGATGATGGGAGGTATACCCCCGAACTTGTCTCTTCTGGAAAATCTCAATCTGCAAGACCTGGATGCGTGTAAGAGTTTTTTACTGACGATTTTGTTTGGCACTACTTCAATCGACATATACCTGAGTTGGAAGGCGACTATCGCGGTGTTGACGGGTTGAAGAGCTTCTTTGCCAAGCTGGGTGAAAGAAGTGACAGTAGTTTTCGGGTGAATGTAATCGATGGTCGGACGGCTGGCGATGAACTAGTTGTCACTCAAGTATGCAATTGCATGAACTTGGAAGGCAGCTCAATAGAGTTCGATGCTGTCGTTGTTTGGCGAATCGTCAATGGTAAAGTTGCCGAAGCGTGGGATATTCCCGCAGTCAATACGATTCGGCTTGTCGAAAAGAGTTAGAGTTCTTGTTCCATGTTTGCCAGCCGGACAGCCTCAGATTGAGTCGGACCCACCACCACAGGCGGCTAACAAGCCAGCGACACATATCAAAACAAGGTAACGGGTAAGATGTCGAAGCGAATTATTCATAGTAGTCATACATCGCTCTCCTCCTGACGTTCACTAGTTGAGTCCGTCTCGCAAACACACCCAGCAGCTTGTTTCATCCTCCCCACAAGCCGCCTACTGTACCTTTACCAACTCACTCATAGCCAAGTATTGGCTTGAGGACCCCGGCGCCACTCTATTCGCCATGTAGTGAAGTAGTTTGCCAAAATCCCAGTCTAATTCCGCACACAGGTCGCGCATTGCAGTAGTGCCCGGCGCAGGATCGAGCAGATTGAAGTAGCACTCATACATATCACCTTGCTTGCTTTCTAACCAGTCCAGGAAACCGTCCAAATCAAGGGATTGCTCAGAAGCCAGCCCGCGGGCTGCGCCACCAAGATTGAGATAGAAAAGATTATTTCCACCTTCAATGCTGGTGGGCGTTGCTAATATCGGAGCGGTCGACAGTTTCCCGTTCATGTCCCGATCCAGAAAATCGACGAAGTTAAGCGCGGCTTGGGCAAAAGGCCCCGGACTTATCCATGGTCGTCCGTTGAACTCGATAAACAACCATTCGCCTTGGTGTTTCATAAGCTCCATCATCCCAAAACCACGCCACTCCAGCGCCTTGATAACTTTCTGGGCGGTTTGCAATGTATCCTCCTGCCAACCCACCTCCCAAAGGGTCGCGGTGCCGAACGGAAATGGAATAATAGCGTGGCGTTTTACCGTAGATGCGAGTCTGATGTCATGTTTTGCGTCGGCATAAAGTACAAAAAGAATATGGTTGGGGGAATTATTTGCAGGGACATACTCTTGAATGAGGAGCTCGTAGCCCTTATGAATATCCTGAACCAACAAATGGCGCATGTCATCCGGAGTTTCGCATTTAACCGCTTTTAATCCGTTATGACTGCTGTAAAAAGTCTGGCCGAGATCCTTTGTGCACGGTTTGAAAATTACAGGGAAGTTCATCGCCTCCACAGCGGCATCAATTTCACCAATTGACCCGCAATATGTGGTCTGGGGTTGCTTTACTGTACTTTTAGTTCGCAGAATCTCGTGGCAGGAATACTTATGAACCAGATCCCAACGAGCAGCGTCGAAATTCCGATCCCCCATAATCCGAATGTAAGGCTCAAACTGCTCATAATTCTCCATCAAGAACACCAAATTGGTGTCACTGGTTGGCAATACCATAAGCCGTTGTTCCCATTGCTTAGAGAGTTCACGAACTGCGACCAGGAAGTCGTCGCGGGCCCGGCCAGGTTCGGTAAACGCGTTGGCAATCTCAACTGTGTCGGACAGATATCTAGAATGACGGCTGTACCATGGCGGTGAGCCATCATATTCGAACACGACACCCACCGATGGTATTCCTGCAAGACCGCAACTCATTATCGTTCCATAAAACGAGAGGTCGTTAGCCCGCATGATGATGATCGGCGGCCGTTTTACTGGCTTTACTGGCCTTTGCATTTGGGTGTTCCCATTGTTTAGACTTTACCCCCTAATATAAATCATCAGAAGCTTCACTCGAGATTTAATCTTTGGCAAATTCGAATGATTGATTGCAAAGGTGGGGGTATGTATAGACAGGGGATATGCGATTGACGAAGACTGACGCTGGCTACGTGCGAGAAGCCCAGTCGATTCTCGAAAAATATGGTGTGTCCCGGCAGTATGGGTTTTTGTTGAAGTGCGCAGACGAGCTTCCCTCGAAGTACTATGAATGGGAATCGCTCGGCGCAAATCTGACGCGTTTGTTGTGTACTCAAGGTATTAGATCGGCGATAGGCCGCCTACCGCAAATCGACGCGGGGGACTTGCTCAATGACAACAGTCTTCTTATTCGGGCAAAGATGCTCGTTTCGATGATCACACAGAGTTATGTCTTTGGCTCCCCGCAACCCGCTGGGCGACTACCTGCACAGCTTGCACGACCACTGTGCCACCTTTCGGAAGCGCTCGGAGTACCGCCTATCATGAGCTATTCTGATTATGTCCTTTGCAATTGGCGGTTGAACGACGGAAGCGCTCCAGTATGTCTCGACAACTTGCATGTACGAATGGGCATGTACGGTGGGACAGATGAAGCATGGTTCATGCTGATTCATGTCGCAGTTGAAGCACAAGCGGGAGAACTCTTGGCGTCGTGTGTTGAAGCGCGTTTAGCTGCGGAGAGTAATGACGTCGATGCAGTGGCTTCCCGATTACAGTCCATCGCCACGAACATGCAAAGATTGAGGGTTACGTTCCTTCGGATGCGTGAACGGTGTAATTCCATCGTGTATTTCTTGCGCGTAAGGCCGTTTACGCATGGCTGGTATAACAACCCCGCTTTAAGCGAGGGCATGGTTTATGAGGGTGTGTCAAAGTATGCGGGAACGCCGCAGAGTTTTCGGGGTGAAACTGGAGCCCAGAGCTCGGTCATTCCAGCTGTTGATGCCACTTTGGGTATCGAACACCCTAGCGATAGTCTGAATAGACATCTAATCGCGATGCGAGAGTACATGCCCGCTATACACCGTAGATTCTTGCAGTGGACAGAATCATCGCCAATAGCGGGGTTGGTATCGAAGGTCTCTCATCTCGCTGATCACGACAATCCAGATCTCAAGGCGGTCAAGCTAATTGCCTCCTATAACAATTGTGTCAAGCAACTCATCGAATTTCGTAACTTGCATCTGAAGATTGCGCACGAGTATGTGTGTGCTCACAAGGCCAGCAAGATCGACAGCGACGCAAACCCCGCCGGGGTAGGTACGGGTGGTACGCCGCCCATTGAATACTTGCGGCATCATCGCGATGCGACGCTTCGTTCGATCATAGAAGCGCCAGGAAGAAAATTTTCGTAAAGCCTCTCGATTATTCACGCTTGCGCAACCGAACGTAGTGTCCTAGAAAAAGCCAAGCGGCTCGTTCAACACGACTCATTGATCCCGACTCATAAGAGCTATAAACAACACTTACATACCTTGGAACACCAGACACGCAAAGGAATTTTCTTCATGTCATTTTGGTGACTAAATAATCTTTAGTCCTCTACTCCAGAGCGTTAGCTACTTGCGCCAATAAACGCCAAGCAAATTTCGGCAGTTATTAAAAATTTAAAGTATGACAGTCCTCACAAAAGTGAACTCAGAGCACGTGATCACTCTGACCTTGGCGCTTGCGTGTATTACCGGTTTAACTGTAGGCATGGCGGATTTGGTGCCAAACAATATACGTTTTCCATTACTTAGCTCTCTATCCGTTGTTTGGTTTCTACTTCTTACTGTATCGGCAGCAGTGTGCCTAGTTAAGGGTCTTAGTTCTTCAATAAGAAACGGTTATTCGAGCTTGTTTTTCGCCATTGTCGCAGGCGCTAGTATTTTAACTTTTAGCTACGTGCAGTTAGTTTTCCTACACGTAATAAATGGTGACGACTCCCTTAGCTGGGGTATCGATTGGAGATACTACTTAAACCATGTCCAAGCTATTGCAAAATACAGCGATCTATCAAATTCCCTAGACTATCATGGTGCACCTATAACTTATCATGTCGGTCCCGCGTGGTTAGCTGCAGCTATATGGACTGCTTTCCCATCATTTAAGTTGTCTTTTGTCGCTTTTGGCTTGATTTATTTATTAATGATCGGGACAGCTGTGTTTGCGATGGGGCAATTCTTGCATCGTTTTTACTTAAAAAAATGGCCTTCTTATTCAATTGTCCTTGTTACTCTACTAATGCCGTTATATGTAAGCCCTTGGAGAGAATTCACTGACTTCATCTCGGCTCTTGGTAACAATATAGCCAATGAAGAGCTTTGGGTTGGGTCATTCAATTTTATTAACCAAGAGAATTGGTTGTACTCACCAAATCTAATGGCATCCTCGTCCCTGGCCCTAACAATCGGTTTTTCTAGCATGTGCTTGATTTTACAAGAAAAACCCTCAATTCTTTGCCGAGTATTAGGATTAGTATCTTTTAGCTCAGTGGTCCTGATCAAACCTCAATATTTTGTCGGATTTTTCCTATTTTTATCTACATACTCTGTAATCGACTTACTCCCGCCCAAAAGACTTCATCAAAACAGATTGATACTTGCGCCTTTGATAACTTTTTCTCTCGCCTGTTTATATTTGGCGATTGGCAGCACACTGCCTTGGGCTTCAGGCGAGGAGTATTTTTCTTTTCCCCGTTTTGGATTCACTGGCTTTACACGTTTCAGTTTATACTTTGTGCTTCCGAGTATATTACTCGTACTGAGCATTGCACACCTGACGTTATATAAAAATATCAACCAAAAGCGCTTTCTACTCGTAAAAGGATCCCTCTCTGCGTCGATTTCGATTTTTGTTGGAATCATTACGTTATCATTTATCGAGTTACCACAAACAGAAATCGCTATTGAACGCGCACATGGTGTTGGATGGGATTTATACAACTATCTAGGTAGAAACATAAACATAGCCCAATCTCTCCAGCCAATCCTGCTGATTAACGGGCTATTCGTTATGGCTTTGCTATTCAAGCTAGTGAAAATAGACGCTCGCCAACGCTACGCAATCAGCCTCATTTTAGTATTGTCTATGCTGGCGCCCCTCAACATGGTTTTACATCACTTCAAGGAGCCTATGGATGGTCAAGATTCAGTTGACGAGAAAAACTTGAAAAATACTCTGTCAAAAATACCAAATCGAGGAACTCTTTTGCTGTCCAGTGACATAGCGGATCAAGATGGTGACTTTCAGCGCCCTTCAAGGGGCATGTTGCTGACATCGTACTATGGTCATAACTTTTATGTGTCGAATCTCTCTTATATGAACTACCGCCGCGCAGATTCAGCAGCCAGAATCACAAATATGTCGGCTTTCTTTGGTTCAACATGGTCAAATTGGCATGGATGTTGGCTTTTGGATAAACAGATAACACATGTGCTAACGAATGACCGCTGCATACCTAAATGGGTGGGAAATAATCCTCTACAGGTAACGCATCGTTATGGAAATTGGACCGCATGGTCAAGAAAGAACTTAACGTGCTCTTCAATTATTTCCACTCCCCCATCATTTGAGTCAATGAAACCTACATATGGCCAAGCTAGCTGTTTACAAGTTTCAAGAGTGGAGGACTAGATTTCGTTCCCCGGTATTGTTTCCGGACACGTGCTCGCAAAACTTAGGCCGATATCACCAACTCCCACAATATACCAAGACCCCTCGGACCCTTAATTAACCTACCCGCGATGGAGGTGCCCTCTGTTAGCGTAACAATAGAATGGATTTTCCCCAATGAAGTAGATATCAGAAATGATTACTTTGTCTACTTCCTGGCATTCTTTACGACACAGAATATGATGTGGGTTATAACAAGCGGCCAGTAAAAAGATCTTCAGTTCTTTGCTATCTCCTCTGGAGGTGATTCCTTCGTATTGTCATGCCTTATTTCCCTACGCAACACGAAAGCTGGCCAAGCTTCTACACCTCTGATTATTCGTACGAGATACACGCCAACCACACCCAGTAACATTAAGATCAATCCACCAATCATCAAAGAAACAACCATTGAAATTATCCAACCGGGTACGCTTGACGATTTGATGATGCTGTTGATTAAGAGATAGCAACCGGAGGCAAAACTCAGCCCTGCCACGGCGATACCTAAAATGGCCACACTTTGCAGTAGTAATGTGGAATTGTTGATGAGTAAATTAGTGAATTGCTGCAGACGCCGGCCAAAAGTGAATACTGGCCCACCCGATGGACGTGGATCGTGTGTGGTTTCTACGCCCACAATATCCCGTGTAATCTCAAGTAAAAGCGCCATTAGAAACGGCCGTGGGGTTTTGATTTGTAGTATGTGTCGAGCTATCTCTGCTCGAACGAGCAAAAAAGATGAGCTACTCAGATGCGATGGAAAACCCATTTCGTGTTTAAGCCAAGTTACAATTCGGCTACCCAGTTTTGCGATTACCCCATGCTTCTTATTGTCAAATTGCGCCAACACAACATCGTGTTGGCGCATTGAAAGAAGCCGTGGAATGTCCTCCGGACAATGTTGTAGATCGTCGTCCATAATGATTAGCCAAGCACCCTTGGCTGAAGTTATGCCCGCCATTACGGCACCTATCCTGCCAAAATTGCGCGTCAATTGAAGTGCACGTATCTTGTCATATTGTTCCGCCAAGGACTGCAGCATCAACCATGTTTCAGCGTTCGAGGATCCATCATCAACGAAAATGAGCTCGTAATCGTCTTCGATCTGTACGGCGAAGACTTTTTCAATACGTGCCGCCAGTTCCGATAACGACTGTACACTGTTGTACACCGGTACAATCAGAGAGATTTCAATGTCACCTTTCTGTAGCACCTGACTCTGTTTGATCTCGTTAGTCACAACAGATCCTTACTTCCAAATGCTCGCCGTCGCAGAGCCTTCAGTGACGCTGCTAATGGACAACTCGGATTACCGCTACAGAACGTAGACACATTTCCCACTCTTGTTTGCTTCGCCCAAATAGTTTTCCAACAATTGGGTAGGATTCAAACGCCCCGGCTGCGTGCGGGGTTTTAGTAAACATCTTTTCAACAGGGCATTTATCCCTACAACAGTGTTAAATCCCACCCCGACAGCAGACACGATCTCCCTTAATCATCACAAATTCATCCGAAAACCATCAAGCAGGGTTCTTGGCCTTGTTCACGCTTTAAACGAATTCAGGAGCCAAAGTCCTTATTGGTGGGCCTGGTAGGACTCGAACCTACGACCGACGGATTATGAGTC
>JAHEKE010000074.1 GCA_024638505.1 Gammaproteobacteria bacterium
CCGCAGCGCGCCGTCTGCTGTGCCTTCCACATCAAACAGGTTGACTTCCCCCATGAACTGAGCAACGAATCGACTCACCGGCCGGGCATAGATTTCATCTGCAATCGCGATCTGGACGAATCGGCCCTCCTTCATAATCGCGATTCGGTCTGACATGACCATTGCCTCTTCCAGGCTGTGCGTGATGTAGACAAAAGTTTTCCCCGTGCGCTCGTGCAGGTCCTTCAGCTCTTTTTCCAGGGTTTTACGCAGGCGGAAGTCCAATGCCGACAGCGGTTCGTCAAAGAACAGAATCTCCGGATCAAAAGCCAGCGCACGGGCCAGCGCTACCCGCTGGCGTTCGCCCCCGGAACACTGATTAATGCGCTTGTTATAAAAATCCCGCGGCAGGTGAAGCAGATCGAGCAATTCAAAAGCCCGCTGTTTTCTGCTGGTTGCGGCATCGCCGCGGATCTTCAGCGGGAATTCGATGTTCTCCCCGACCGACCGGTGCGGAAAAAGCGCAAGGGACTGAAACACCATGCAAGTCGGCCGCTCATTGGCCGGCATTTTTTCGATGCGTTTATCACGCAACCAGATGCGCCCCTCGGTCGGTTCCTCGATTCCAACCAGCAGCCGAATCAGCGTGGTCTTGCCGCTGCCTGATGGTCCAACGATGGTGAGGAACTCACCCTCGTCGATATCGATATCTATTCCATGGAGCGCGGTAAAAGAACCAAAACGCTTAACGATGTTTTCGAGACGCAGAATAGGATCAGATTGCATGGCGGCGGTCGCTGACTAGTAAGCGGTCCCGGGCGGTTAGCTACCGCCCGGGACCGGAGCCGTGCTCGATAAATATACTTAGCCGCGTTTGGCGGCGTTGTAGATCTCGTTCAATTTATCGTACGAGCTGACCACCTGGTAATCGAGTGAGCGTGCCATTTCCTCGCCCAGGCTGTCCCACTGAATGGCGTCCAGCTCGTCCTTATCGTATTTCTCGAATACTTTGGCATCGCCCATCTGGCTGACCGGGTTGTAAGTGCCCTCAGAGAAGCTCACCGCTTTGCAGATTTCCGGATCCTGCACAAACTCTAAAAAATCCTCTGCCAGCTTGGAAGGGTCGGGATTGTTGACTGCGGAGGTTAATTCGATCCACACCACGCCACCTTTGCCATCCACCGGGCCCGATTTTGGGGTGATGCCTCGGATATTGGTGGCACCATCAAACCGTGCCGGAGACGCAGTATACGTACCACCGGTGAAGTAAGCGTCGATTTCTCCGTTGATCAACGCCGTATTCATGGCGACGAGATCGTCGGTCAGCAGTTTAGCGCCAGCGAAAATGGTTTCAGCGGTACCCTTGAATTTTTCCAGACCGGCGTCATCCATCGGCTCAAAGGGATTCTGGTCGCCGGTCAAACACATATGCATGATGTTCCAGTTGTCATAAGTCAGCACGCCGTAGCGATCCTTCATGGCGGAGTCGAGGAAAAGCTTCCAGCCCTGATCTTCTGCCATGTCTCTGCTGATCTTGTCCGTATTTACCACGAAACTGAACGGACCGTAACGCTGCGGCATGCCAATCAGTTCGCCGTCATCCGCAAACGCCAGTGGATAGGGCCCGGAAAACTCCGGCAGCATCCTGTCGAAGTAGGGTATGAAGCGATCCTTGTTGAGCGGTTTGATCAGTTTCTCAGGATACAGTTGGGCGCGGGCCCAGGGCTGGTTAACATTAATCAGATCCCAAACGTTGACTTCACCGGCACGAAGCTTGTTGATCATATCCGGATCGGAAGTCCCGCTCTCAGCTCGAACCGAAGCACCGGAATTGGCATTACGGAAAGGCCCGAGCACCTCATCTGAGTTGTATCCTTCCCAGCAAAGGATGTTCATCTGATCATCGCGAGCCGCGAACGCGTGTCCTATTGGACCCAAAGCAGCCATGCCAGCTGCACCCGCCATTGCTTTGTTGAATTGTCTTCGAGTGAACTTCATCGTGTCCTCCTGTGTCGGTGTATATAAGTCGACTTTTCTTAACTTTGCATTAAACGCCCAAGCTTGCCTTGTTGCCGCAATCACTGCTTGACAGCTTTTTGCTTAAATTTGACAATAAATAGTTGAATTTACGGTTGTTCTCGGCTAAAGCTTAAGTTGATTTCACCCCGATTATGGGACATTCTTTACTGTAAACCAGGCGTCACTGCATGGCGAAATCCCACTTTGGGATAAACGAGTCTTAAATATACTCAAGTCAGCGCGCTATGAATACCATTGCCGAGCCGTCGAAAGTCCTCGCCTCAGCCGCCACCGGGGTGGCGGGGATGATTGAGGCCAATAATGGCGATGTCGATTCGATTTTCGGCACTACTTCTATTCATCTTGAGGACCTGAACAGCCCAATCACCGAGTTGAGCCTGCAACAATTCTGTCTGTTATTCACTGAGGCTGCGAAGCAGACGGGCAACGATAACTTCGGTTTGCACTTCGGTGCGCAGTTCGAGCCAAAAAAACTGGGTGCGATAGGCTACGCCGCGATCAGCTCCCCGACGCTGTCGACTGCACTGCGTAATATGGAGGTCTACTTTCCGGCGCACCAGGACCAATCCAGCTTCGGTTTGATTCATGACTGCGATGTTCTCTGGCTCAGCTACAGGATTTTAGATCCACGAATTGCGCACCGCAGGCAGGACGCAGAGCTGTCGATAGGGATGTTCTGGAATATCTTTCGCCGCGCGCTTGGCCGCAGCTGGTCGCCGCTGGAAGTTCGGTTCGAGCACGGCGAACCGGACTACGCCGCAGAACATGAAACGGTGTTTGGTGCCCCGGTGCTGTTCGGCAGGCGGACCAACGCCATGGCTTTTCGGCGCAGTGATCTTGATGCACTCATGCCTGACCAGGATCCCTACCTGTTTTCCATCATCGAACCATTCCTGCAATCGCGCTGCAGGCTGCACGACAATCCGGAGGCCTTTGCGTCTATCGTACGCAATCAGATAAAACTCAACCTCAGTACAACGCCGCCGACTATACCCGAGATCGCACGCATATTCGGTTTGTCTGAGTGTCAATTTCAGAACGAGCTCGATATGCACGGCTTGTCCTTTCAGGATCTGCTTCGCGCTGCCCGGCAGGAGCTGTCGCTGCACTATATAAATGATACTGACATGCCGCTGACCGAGGTAGCCCTGCTGCTCGGCTACTCTGAGCTGTCGGCGTTCTCGCGGGCGTTCAGAAACTGGACCGGCATGAGTCCGCACCGCTATCGCGCAGCGCATAAAGCGACCCCGCAGCCGCGCACGGCAGAGGCGGAGATAAGTTGATCCGGGCAGAGGTAGCGCGCTTTAGTGGCGGCGGGCAGCAGCGGCAGATTATTGCTCAGACGGAAGGGACCCCATTGACCAACCAGATAATGACGGCGTAACGCGCTCCCTTGCCCAGGGCGACCAGCGCAAGAAATATATCGAACCTCACCCGCATTACCCCCGCTACGAAGGTGAGGGCGTCACCACCGATCGGTAGCCACGCCAACAGCAGACTCCACACGCCGAAGCGCTGAAACCAGTGCTGCGCCCGATGCAACGTGTGCAACTTGAATGGAAACCACTTCCTGTCTTCGAAATGGAGTAAAAACCGACCTATCCACCAATTGACCACTGCCCCCAGCGTGTTGCCCGCCGTGGCGGCCAGCCATAACCCTAAAGGATGCTTACCCTCTAGCAGCAGCGGAACCAAAACCAGTTCGGAATAGAACGGCACAATGGTAGCCGCAAGAAAAGCAGTTACGGCCAGCGTAAGGTAAGCGCCCACTCGATTTATGGTGGCATTTCACGCTGACTATCACGCGCAGCTGCGACGAAGGCGGCAAATAACGCCCGCTGCTCGCGGCGGTAGGGCAGGTATTCAGGGTGCCACTGCACTCCGACAATGAATTTGTCGCGGACGGTCTCAATAGCCTGAACTATGGCGTTGTGATCTCTTGCTGCAATTTGCAGGTGCTCCCCGCAGCGTTCCACTGCCTGATGATGTAGGCTGTTGACGCGGGTCTCGGTCAGACCGATAACGCTAGCGAGCCTGCTCTGTGCCTCTAGCCTTACCCATTTCACCGGTCTTATGCTGTTGCGAAACGGCACTTCCCGGTGCAGGTCTCTGATATCTGCAAGCAGCGTTCCACCAAGAACCATGTTCAGCAGCTGTGCACCCCGGCAGATGCCCAGCAGCGGAACACCCGCCTTAAGGGCCCGTTCAATAACTCCCATCTCCATCAGATCGCGCTCCGGGTCATAGCGTGCTTTCGCATCAACTTGTCCACCGTACTCTCCCGGGTGAATATCGTCACCGCCCCCGATAACTATGCCGTGCAGGCTTTTCCGCCAACTCGGTGCGGCCGCGGTCAGATAACAGCTTTGCGCGCCCGCCAGGCGTAAGTTGAACCATGTCGCCCACCAACCAAACCGCAGCCGGCGGACCGGACCGGTCACGCCGATGCGAGGTCGACCAACCATTTCTGACTGTCCCTAGCCCAGCGCCCGTCCAGATCCCGAGTCAGGCGTCCGAGGTCCTCCATAAACGCATCGCACACAGCGCGAAGACGATCTGAATCAGCAGCGAGAAACTCCACCTGCAGCCAGTCCCGCCAGGGCGAGAGCAGCGACCAGCCGGATCGATCAACGTCTGAATTCGGCAGCCGATAGTGCAGCGTCGGGCGGGGCTTGATTCGTGGATCATCAACCGCGTCAAGAACGCGCTGTTTGTCCAGGTACGCAAACAGAGGCAACATGTCCAGGCTTCTATTACGCGTAGGATTATGCTGCAGATAATCGTCAATCAGTCCGGACCGGTCGGGCTGATAGCCTTCGGCAATTACCCGTAACACGTACTGCTTCGGAAAAGGATCGATATAGGGTGTAATTTTTCTTGTCATATCAACGGTTTCGCGTTCATGCAGCCAGTCGTACAGACAAAAATAAGCGCGCAGGTAACCTAAAACTGTCTCCGCCGTTAGGTCGGGGAGTTCAGGATTCAAATGCACGCCGAATGCGTACAGCACTGAGTGGCGCGTACCAAGCGCACCGTTGGCGCGCAGCTCTGCGCACAACGGATCGAGCCTATGCAGGCAGGAGAGCGGAATCGGGTCAGTAACAATTTCCCAGGGAACGACCAGCTGTGCCGCAGCCGACAGTAAATCCTTTGACCAGCGCTGCCAGTCTTTGCCGTCATCGCTACTGTTGTCCTTTTCTTCTTCCCGTGCCTTCTGCTTGAAATAGTCCGCGTCGAGCTCTAGGCGGAAGTTACCGAGCTCCGTGCCGCGTACTTCGTATTCAAACTCCGTCGATTGCCTGATGTCGCCGCCATACTCCGCTTGAATACTTGCCAGCGCCTGCTCCGGCTGCACGCCGGCATATTCGAGTTCGAAACCGATCCGGCGCTCTGCCCGCTCCTGCGTAAGAGGATGCGGCGGTCCAGGTATGGAGGATTCAGTCATGCTTCCTGCCTGTTTCGGGCAGGTGTTGACTAGCGATACCCCTGTTCATTCGGCTCCAGTTACGCCATTGCATTCGACATCGCCTTATAGGGGTGACGAAACCCTCCGGCGAGACATCCCGCAGGTGCGTTTTCATTCATGTTCTCTTCCACCGTAACCTGTCGAGGGGATGATCTCATCTTTCCACGGCTTCAAGCGGGCGGTTTTTTGCGCTGGGGTCAGATCCGGGTGTTCAAGCACCCGGAGAGGGTCTTTGAATACAGCGCCCGGATCGCGCATCATTCGGTTTTTTCTCAACATGATTGCCATTCTACCTTTGGTTGTAACAGACGAAGTATAAAAAATGTTAATAAGCTGCTGCCGAAACGCTTTGCTCTTAACTAATCACATTTGCCACCGTGAGCAGCGCTGCGGGGGTCAGATCACACAGGCCTCTCCGCATGCGGTGACCCTGGTCCGCATCATAGGGATGGGCGCATCACCAGTATGAGTGCATTTGTGCGCTTTATTCGCCCGCTTTTTCCCGCGGTGACCACCAATCTATGCGGCACCATGCAGCCAACGCTGTACCGCTACATCTGGGCAGCCACTTCCAGGCAGCAGATCAGACTGTGTTTGCTCGCGCTTCTCTTGTTTCCGCTGTCGATGGCGCCGCTCGAAATCCAACGACGCATGGTTGACAAAGCCATTGTACAGATGAACTTTGAGCTGCTTGTCCAGCTCGGCATCCTTTACATCGCAGTTTTACTGGCGCACGGTGGGATCAAGTACGCCTTTAATGTCTATCAGTCGAGCGTGGGCGAGGGCGTCATCCGGGTGCTGCGGCTTCGCATCAATACGGCGGTGCAAGAGTCGCGAGACAAGCTTACTGACAATCCGGTTGCGCTGGCAGCTGCGGAAGCCGAGCAGGTCGGAGGATTTGTAGGAGAGGCCGTATCGTTCCCTTTCTTGCAGAGCGGAATTCTGCTGACCACACTGGCTTACATGATCTGGCTGGAGCCACTGCTGGCCGTGGTGGCGGCAGCATCCGTAATCCCCTCGATAATTTTGACCCCAGTTCTTCAAAGATATATCAATAAGCATGTCCAGAATCGGGTTAAAGCCATAAGAAAACTGGGAGATCAATTGACCGATGCTGAAATAGGGAAAGAAACGGGCATTGCTCGATCAAACGACCTGGTGGAGCAGGCTTACGGTTATCGCATTAAGGTATTTATATTAAAGTTTCTGCTCAAGGCGCTGAACAATCTGCTCGGCTCGCTCGGCCCGGTCGGCATCTTAATGTTTGGCGGTTGGCTGGTAATCAACGGGCAAGCTCAGTTGGGCACGATTGTTGCCTTTATTTCAGGGTTCGAGCGTCTCACTTCCCCCACTCGTGAGCTGCTCAATTTTTACCGGCGCATATCGCAAGTCAATGTGCAGTATGACCTGCTGGCTAAAACGCTGCGCTAGCAATGAAATACTCAAAGCGAACCTGGTTAAATTATCAATAAATTTTTCATTGGCGTCCTTACCACGCACGGTCACCCCTCTGGAGTCTGCACCTTCAATGAATTCCGTTACCGAGATCGGGATGTCGACCAAAACCCAGTGAAAAAACTCAGCACGAGGCTCATCCAGTCCGATTTTTGTATTATCTCTTGGATCGACAAGTGCGGCAGCGACCGATCACCCCCTTATCATTTGATGCATGACTGCAATGCGTTTGCAAGAATCCATCGCTTCCATCCGCAACATAGAATGCGTCGTGGGATAGCAAGCGTACTCTTTTGATCTAATCGCTCTGCACTTCAGGCAGCCTGAGCGCGGTAAGGGCGCCCACCATAGCGAGTATTGACAGCACAACGATGACTCCCAATATGCTCCAGGATGATGCAACAAAACCGATGATGCCGGTGAACAGTAAAACAACCCCGATGACCGTATTGCTCACCGCGACGTAGTCAGTACGACGATTACCGCTGGCAAGATCGACTACATACGTTTTGCGTCCTAGTCGAACGCCGCTGTGGGCGATGGATAGGACAAAGAACAATGCCGGATAAAGCCAGATCGTAGCGCCTATCTGCGGCCAGACAGAAAGCAGAATAAAAGTGAGGAACCCCAGGCAGCTGGTTGCACCGGCGGCCGCGATCATAACCTGTCGCGCACTTCGATCCGCGAACCTTCCCCACAATGGGGCGCTGATGAGCGAGGCGCAGCCATCGGCAATGACAAATAGGCCAAGTAAATAAGCCAGTTGACCGAGATTCTCCTGGGCGAGGGCAACGTAATAAGGGGCGGTCAGTGCGGAGCACAGCAATAGGGAGCGGACGACGACAAACAGCACAAACGGTTTGTCCTCAGTGAGTAAGGTTAGCCTCTGCCAAGCTTCACTAATGGCGTTGCCGCCGCCCCCGGTTTCACCCGGGAACTCATTGACCGTGGCGTACAGAAGGCTGGCCAGGAACCAACAGAGCGCGGCGCCGGTGATTAAGAAAACAAAGCTGGACAGTGATTGCGCACTGCCGCTATCGAGGGATATAAAAACGCCGGCGGCAATGGTGACACCTCCAGCCACACCCGCGCTGATCCCGGCCACTTGTCCACGCCGCGTTTTGGGGATGGTTTTGCCGAGTACATCTTTTGATGCAACCGAGCAAACGCCGCGAGCGAGCGAAAAGACAACCAATAAACTGATCAGCACCCACCCCGCGGTTATGCCGTCGAGCGTCAGTGCACACCAGGCCATGCCGCTCACGGCCAGGCCCTGTATGACGCTGCCGCTTACCCAGGCCCATTTGCGCACCGGCATGCGTCGAATAAAGCTGGCGATAAAAAGCTGAGGAATAAGAGAGCCGGATTCTCGAATGGGTACCAAGAATCCGAGTAGATATACAGGTGCATTTAGAACACCGATCAGCCATGCTAGCACCGTTTTGGGATTGACTAATGCGTCTCCCAGCTTGGTAAGCAGGAACGTGTTGAGGATCAGTAAAAAATTTCCCGGGACCACCCGGCAGGCCTGATCGGAAATGTCCTTACAGACGCGAGCATCTTCCTCCTCAATCAGCTTTTCATACAGACTGCTCGCTAGGCTCGATGGCAACGGGTGCGCCCCCTTCAAAGCTGAAGGATGTGTCAGGTTAGGCGGGTTGACTGGATCATTTGCTCGCAGACAATTCAATCACCGCCTGCTTAATATCAGCCAACAGGCTGTTTTCGCCGCCGCTGAATCCCTCAGCCTCCGACTCTTGCAGGTGTGTAGCTTCTGCCTCCCAGTTTTTCAGAATCGCCAGCTTCTGCGATGCATCCAGCGTGCTATCGCAAACCACCCCTCTGGGATGATCGTACACGCCGGTGGGATTGAGCAGGGCGTCTTCGTATTTTGATTTTTCGTTCATGATCCTTCTGTCGTTAACGTTATGGTAGGTGGTTGTTACCTGCTGGAGTAACTTGCTAAACCGGCCGATCCAGCTGCTGCTTGAGGCTGTTGATAAGGGATTCTAATTTGCCGGCCGCCGCGTCGTAGGCGGAGCGCAACGCATCGGCGGCAGTGTCCTCCTTGGTGTCCAGCTCATGCAGCTGTTTCTGCAGCTCGGTGTGTGAACGTTCGGCGGCATTGAGCTGATTCATCAGCTCATCTGACCGAGATTGGTCGGCCTGCTCGAGCAGTTCGGCTATTTGCTTAAGCTCCGCCTGGCTGCTGTCGAGGAATTTGCGAAATTGCTTAATATGCTCGTTCATGGCTGATGTAATAATGCTCTTGACTAAATGGATTCTGGCAGGGCGCCGATGATGTTGTAAAGCAGCCGCTTTGGACCTAGGATTTTTCAGCCGAAGTGGCTTACCGCGGCGGTGGTTCAGAGACGGTCTAGCGGCTGGCCAGAAAATTCTCCATGGCAAAGTCCCAGTTTACGAGATGTTCAAGAAACGCCTGAACGTAGTCTCCCCGCTCGTTATAATAATCCACGTAATAAGCGTGCTCCCATACGTCCAGCGTGAGCAAGGGCGTGTGCCCGCTGCGCAGCGGGTTTTCCGCATCCGAGCTGCTGATCACCGCCAGATGTCCGTCTCGCTGCATGATCAGCCAGGCCCAGCCGGATCCGAATTCACCCTTCGCCGCCGCGGCAAACTGGTCGTGGAAATGTTTTACATCACCAAAGTCGCGCTCAATGGCGGCTTTCAGCTCATCCGTCGGACTTCCTCCGCCGTTGGGCTTCATGCTGCGCCAGTAAAAGCTATGATTCCAGACCTGGGCCGCGTTATTGAATAAATCGCCCTCTGCCTGCAGCACGATGTCTTCTAGTGGTTTGTTGGCATCATCCGTATCTGCAATTGCATCCTTCAGTTTTTTCATATAACCCTTATGGTGTTTCTCGTAATGCAGTTCTAAAGTTTTTTCACTGATATAGGGTGCGAGCGCAGTCTTCTCGTAGGGAAGGCTGGGGACTTCAAATTTCATGGATCAACCTCTTTTGCTGGTTAGTGAAGGGTATAAACTCTGCAAGCTTGGCCCGGCCGCATCTGATTTACCTTAACATTTGATAATGAAGATATTGCCTCATGCGCTATAACGCAAGATTTAGTAATAGCTTGCTGACGATGCGGCGTTCGTACCAATCACGTCATCTAGCAGCAGGCGCTGATTAAAGAAGGACAGTGTTCCTTCAGCTTAAGCATTGATTTAACATCAGGAGGTTTATTTACACTTATGGTAAGCAAGCAGAAAGCCCAAACGTCCCACAAAGAGTTGGCGGCAGCGCTCGCCGCCGCCACAACCACTGATCAGACATCGAGATACCAACAGGCAGTTGAGGAGGCTGAGCTTATCAATGTCAAACTAGAGAATAAGCTGGCAC
>JAHEKE010000075.1 GCA_024638505.1 Gammaproteobacteria bacterium
TGACCTCATTGCATGCTGAAACCAATGAAAAGCACAATCCATAGAGGGGCGCGAGGTCAAATTGCTGTTGTGTACGTCAATTCTAAATTGCTTTTGGTGGTTCGAGGTTGGTTAATTTAATGCCGATAGCGAAGCGTATGATTATGCCCCATCAGCGGCGTTATTTGTATTCTTAGACAAGCAGGAAGGAATTTTACTCGAAACGTCATCAGTGTCATTGGGCGCGACCGCGGCTGTATACGGATTTCGAATAGCATTAGGTATGTTTGTATAATTATGGATCGTGCCTCATCTTCTTGACTAGAAAAAAAGCAGCTCTTAAGTCGTCGGTAAGAGTCAGATCACCATATTAAAGCGCATAATAAAGGACAAGAATCATGGCTAACCATACAATCAAACCACTCGTAACCGCGGTTGCACATTCAAGCGGAGGCCGCAATGGACACGTGGAAACCACGGATGAATCAGTCAGTGTTGATCTTTCCGTCCGCAAAGAAATGGGCGGACCGGGGTTGCCGAACACAACGACGCCGGAACATTTATTCGCCGCTGGTTATGCCGCTTGTTTCGGTGGCGCAATCGAGTTTGTTGCGAGCCAGCGAAAGAAGAGGGCGTCTGACGCAGTCGTTTCCTGCGAAGTATCAGTCGGACCTCGCGAAGGGGGTGGGTATGGCATCGCGGTGAAAATGCGCGTAAGTATTCCAAGTCTTGACAACAGTGAAGCTGAGTCGATTGTGCAAGAAGCACATGAAAAAATCTGTCCCTACAGCCATGCGACCCGGGGCAATATCGACGTCGACCTTGCAGTGGAGAGCTAATGAACGCATCGTGATCCTGTCTGGCCTCATTTCAGAGGAGGGTTGAGGTCGACGCTATAGGATTTAGGTGATGTAACCAATAGCGCAATGCAACTAACTTTCCGCCAGATGAAAGTTGGTGATTTAACGGCGGCTTTTGCAGTCAGGTTGTCGACGATCGAGAACGCCGTAACGATGGAGGAATTAAAAGAAATTTATGACATCACTCCCGAGTCGCTGGCGGAAGCCATGCAATCGCATGTCAAGGGGGATGAGAGAAATGGCATTGGTAAACGTCTTCTTGCGCAGGTGCAGAACTGGCTCTTTGCGGCGGGCTATGAAGAAATTTGCTTACTTGCGAACCCCGACCCAGATATTCGAGCCTATGGGTTTTACCGCACGTTTGGGTGGCAAGCCACTGGAAAGATGGTGGGTGAAAATGAAATCATGGTGATGTTGCGCTCAGATCATTAACCGGATTGTGCAAAATTAAAGAGTAGGGAGGTCGAACTAATGAGTGCAGTTGTGCTCTTCATAGGCAGTGGGGATGTCGGGCTTAAAATAGCCGACGGTTTGCTGCGGCAAGGGGGAGTCAGTCGTTTAATTCTCAGTGATATCGGCGCTGGTCGCGCCAAACGCCATGTTGCCATGCTGCACTGTTGTCATGAAGCCTATATAGATTTCGAAGAAGTCGATGCCTTGGACGCAAGGGCGCTGGCGAGAATGGTCCACAAAGTGCAGCCTGACCTTATTATTCAGGCGGCCAGTTTAATCAGTCCCTGGTCGATCATTGGTCGCGATCACCCGACTGCAAAAGCTCTCAACACAGCGGGGATTGGTGTTCAACTCCCGGCTCAACTCCCCATTGTTATGAATGTCATGCAGGTCGTTCGTGACATCGGTTTGACTGTGCCGGTGGCCAATCTGTCGATGCCCGACTTTATCCATCCCATCCTCGCTGCTCGCGGGCTTGCGCCCACAATCGGGCTCGGTAACGCCAGTATTATTCATCTGCGGGCTATGGCGGCATTGAAACAGCGGCAGCAAACGAGGGATTCCCACAGTGAATGGCTCATCCGCGTCATCGGCCACCACAAGCAAGTGTACGATGTCATGCAGGCAACACCGCCGGATGACGTTCAAAAGCACGTACGTGTGTATATCGGAGAGGAAGGACAGCGAGAGGATGGGCTCGCATATATGGGCACGCCGTTTCCTCCAGGACCCATCTATAACGTCATCACGGCTGCATCGGCTTTGCCCGTGCTTGGGGCGCTGTTACCGGACGCACCCCCGCGTCGTTTTTCCGCTCCGGGGCCCTTAGGGCTGCACGGCGGATATCCGGTGACAATTGATCAAGGTAGCGTAACGCTTGACTTGCCGGACGGAGTAGATATGGCTGAGGCATGCGCTTATAACCAGCGTATGGGAGCGTTAGACGGTGTGGCGCAAATCGAACCTGATGGTATGGTTTGGTTTACTCAAGCCGCCGCGGACGCGGTCAGAGACGTCGCCCCCTGTCTTGCCGAGCCATTAGATCCGTGGAACCTCACAGATCGAACGCGCCGACTGCGCAAAATCGTCAGCGGCATGGGGTCGCCATGAGTAATCACACCCGTTAACAGATAGACAAGAGATGTTTAGCCGCCCGCTGCGCACCATCAGTCGTTATGCGGTCAGCAATGTTTTCAGCGGCCGACATGTAGCTCGTGTCGGTGATCGCTCTCTGGATACATTTCGTCAGTCGAGTCGAACTTATGCGGCGACTGCCGGCATTGATTCCACAGTGGAGTCGGGCGATCCGGTCGGCGTTGTCAAACTGATCATGCGCGAAAGGTACGATGATCTGCGGCACCCCAGCGCGTAGAGCATGAGCAGTTGTCCCAATGCCGCCGGAATGCACGATTACGCTGGCTCGTGGAAACACTTCAAAATAGGGGAGGGAAGGGACTAAAAGGACATCCTTGGTGGGATGCAGGTCACGTTCGCTGGCTTGCTCGCCGATCACGATGATTGCCCGCTCGCGCAAACGTCCGGAGATTTCAATTACGCGCCTAATGAACTCATGTGCGATCCTAACCGCCGCTGATCCAAGCGTGAATACAACGGGTCGCGCCCCGGCACGAGTAAACTCATCTGTCTCTGGTTGTAAAGCTGTGCCACCGAGATCCTCATCTAGAAACGGGAATCCGCACAGTTCGGTCTGCACCGGCCAATCGGGTTGGGCGGAAGCATACACTTCCGCAAACAACGCCAAGTTACCAAATGGAGAACGATAAGCGTCGAAGAGAGGATTGGGGCCTGGCGGTAATCCCAGATCGCGTCGAAGCTGATGTACCGGCTGCCCCCAGTGCGCCGATAGCGTGAACAATAACCGCAGCACCGCCTTGTTGAACCTCGGCCCGAGGCTACGCAGATATCTCAGGCCTGTGAGGGGGGGGATCACCGGCATATCGTAGGCAGAAAACAAAACCATGGGCTGCAGGAATGCCGTTGCCCAGGGTATGCGTTTCTGCTCGGCAACAATCGGAGCTGCCAGTACCAAAACATGAGACAGCAGGAAATCCGCGCCTTCACAGGCAGCAAACAAATCTTCGTAGCTCTCTCGAAGGGCGGGCATAAGCAGTTTGCGAGTGAGAAATTCTGCGCCCGCCCAAGGATTCATTACGCTGCCAATTAATCCTGTGTCTTCTACATCTACTTCAGGACGCGTAGGAATAAACTCCAATCCATGGCGCAGGATGTCCCCTCTGTATGGCTCCGGTGCAACGACACAAACCTCAGCACCCAGATGGCGTAGCGCGACACCAATCGCAATGTACGGGTTGAGGTCACCATAAGAACCAAACGTTGCAAGGACAATACGCTTCATGATTATTGAATGATTAAGAAGGTTTGCGCAGAAGGTGGTCTTGCATGGGGGCGGCCTCGAAGAATCTAAGACGTTCGGGGAATACTATCGCTTAAATCAACGGCAGGTGAGCGCCGGCCGCTGCTATGCAGAGCTGACACTCATGGGATGGGTTGTTGACCCGCCACCATCGCACGTGGGTAAAAGCGATCTGAGTGAAGATTGTGCAGCGACTGAGAAAGAAGAGAACACCTTGGAACTGCGCGAGCTGAGCAAGATGATGGCGACTTTGAGGGAATCGCCCCAGCCGGTAATTCGTTGCAAATTGATTTTGCAAAATCATGCGCCTTAAGAACGGTAAGGTGGCTAAAGAGCGCGACCACCTGTGGACACGCATGGGCTCATGGCCCAGCTTGGCGTCAGTCAGCGCCGGCTGACATGTTGGCTTCCGCGGCAACTGCATCCGCTTCAAACTCAACCAGCCACTCAGGGTTAACAAATCTAGTGGACTGCATAATGGTGTCCACCGGTTTTGCCTCGCGGAAATATTCAGCACGGACATCAATCACCGCTTTCCAGTCATCAATGTTGGTTAACAAGACTCTCGTCCGCACCACATCATGAAGCCCTGCCCCGGCACGTTCGAGGGCATCTTTGATAATCTCCAGGCAACGTTGCGCCTGTGCGGCGGGGTCACCGATGCCAACGGTCTTGCCATCAGCATCTACAGGAGCAGTCCCACCGACAGAGATGAAAGGCCCGACTCGAATCGCCCGGGCGAAACCTACGACTTCTTCCATCGGGTTTCCGTTTAAGATCAGCTGGCGTTGCACAGTTTTTGCCCCTCTGTAAACATAAAATAAAGTGCATTGTAAACGGGAGAAAGTAGGCGAGATAGAGAAGAGCTATTTTTAAATGCTTTACCTCAAGTGGCTGGGATTTTGCTTGAGCTCTGCTTGTTAAACGCGCTTTAAAGTGTAAGCAATTGCATACACTTTATGCGCTATATCTTTTCTTCTTGTCGGCAGCGATCAGTCGAATCACCCGGCGACGCAACGAATATTGCGACTCGTTCTAAGTTGGCACGCGGCTTGCTGATATTGCCTAGGCGTCATGGCAGCCGTTTTGCCATTAACTCATCGCGCCGAAAAACTACTGATGAAAGCGTTCATTATCATTTCATTGCTGATATCGGCTACACCCGCCCTCTCTGCCGAAGTTGGTTGGGATACCAATAAATCCGTGCACGAGAACGTGATTGTAATGGAACCTGAATTGCAGATGCTTCTGCTCGCACTTTTAGTGAATAAAACTGGGCGCAGCTGTGAGCCGGTAGTGCACACATATCAGGGCGGCACGGAGTCGGGCGACCATTATTGGACCATTGCATGTTTAAACGGCGCTAAATGGTCTGTCATGCTGGCAGATGATGGCTATCAGGTTATGAGCTGCGCTAAGTGGGAGCAACTTAGTGAACATTCTTGCCTTGCGTCCTTCTAGTGGCCTTTACTGCTCGTTTACCTGTTTGGCCTGGTGTTCATTCTCGGCCTGGGATTAGCTAAAGGGTAAGGATTACCAGGCCAAGATTCACCAGTAGAACCATGATCCAACCGCTTTTCAGGGCTCCCCCATCAACTGTGTAATCGTCATAGTTCCTCATTGCTGCCTCCCGATAAGTTTATCCGATGTTGTGATTTTGCCGGCCCGGTTCCTGTAAAGATGTGATATTCCGCACAATTCGTAAAAGAGTTTTGTTTGTTGTGGGGTAATGCAGCTGAAAGCACCTGACTTGCAATAGCGTCCTGGGCGTCTTTAGAAAACTGCCGGCAACGTGATATGTTAGGAATCAAGGCTTAAACGTCAGCGGTTGATAATGAAGTGACCCAAGTTTGAGGGGATCGCTTAGTAGTAAATCGTTCACGCTGGCGGCCACGTTTGTTAGGAGGAAATATGCGGGTTCAACGTTTGATTTTCATTTTTGTTATTGCGGCGATTGGGTCGGCAACGCTTACCGTCAGCGCTCAGTCAGAAGATGAACTGATCGAGCAGGGTCGCTATTTAGTGACGATATCCGGCTGCAATGATTGTCATACCGCCGGTTACCTCATGTCCGAGGGCCAGGTGCCAGAGGATCAGTGGCTGCAGGGGGATACGTTTGGTTGGCGCGGCCCGTGGGGCACGACCTATGCACCGAACCTGAGGCTTGTCGTTGCGGACATGACCGAAGCGCAGTGGATCACAATGGCGAGGGCGCTCAAAGCTCGTCCGCCCATGCCGTGGTTTAACCTCAACCGGTGGAAAGAGAAGGACCTGAAGGCCTTGTATCACTATATTCGTCACCTCGGCCCGGCGGGTGAGCGGGCACCGGCTTACATTCCAGCGGACCAGGAGCCGCCGCCACCTTACGCTACTTTTCCACCGCCACCGCCGCAGTAAAGCATCGGCCTTGTTTGCATCGCCTCTTACCCGTAAAAGCCGACAAACCGTCAGGCTCGGCGTAGATGACTTTTTGCTCGCGGATTAACAGCATGGATCTTGAAAATGCATTTTCTGCACGAGCTGCAGCACATTACTCCAGGTTTGCAATTTCATCCATCAAAATCGGGATCGCGAGATTACAGGAATGAATTCCCATGACGGTGGTGAGCTGTATGGTCTCTAGAATTTCTTCTTTGGTCGCCCCCGCCTTAAAGGCGTTTTGCATATGCCGCCGCACGCCCGGCCCGTAAAGGTGGGTGGTTGCGGCGTTGATCGCAATTAAAATCAGCTCCTTGAATTTTGCCGGCAGGGGCCCCTGGCGATGAGGCACGCTGCGAAACGCGAGGTAGGCTTCCAGGAATTCGGGATCCATCTCTCTCAGTTGATCCCATATCGGATTCCAATCCCCTTTGGCCAGGTGATCTTTGGTGTGCGGATAAGTTTTCTCTGGTTCGGTCGTCATAGTTATGCTGCCCTGTGCTTGAAAGAATCGCGGCGAAAGCTGTACAGCGCCTTGGGATCAACTGCGACGTCCACGACCGCCGGCTTGTCTGCGCGCAGCGCGGCATCGACGGCTTCGCCAATATCTGTGACACGGTCAACGCGAAAACCCGCTGCGCCATATAGCTCGGCGATTTTGTCAAACGGCGGGCTGCTCACGTCGGCGCCGATGTAGCGCTCTCCAAAAAAGTCTCGCTGATAGGCCTTCTCAGCCCCCCAGCATTGGTTGTTCATTACGATTGTTACGGTGTTGATGTTGTGGTCAACGGCGGTACTTAATTCTGACAGGGTCATCCCGAAGCCGCCGTCACCCATCAGGCTGATAACCGGACGATCCGGTCGCGCAATTTTGACTCCCAGGCCGCAGGCAAAGGAGAAACCGACAAGGCCGAAATCGAGTGGCGTAAACAGGCACGGCGGCTCATAGTAGTTCAGTGCGTCAGTCGCCTGCAGGCAAAGCGTGCCGGCATCCATGGTGAACGCCGCATTTTTCGGCAGCGCGTCACGTAAGGCTTTAAACAGCCCGGAAGGCTGAATGGGGTAGGCATCGCTTGCGGCCTCAGCATCTCGTTGTTCAAGGTAAGCCGAACGCTCGATCCTGTAGCGGCGTGTCCACTCCTCGGCTTCGCTCCGTGCGTTTAAACTGCCGAGCGCATCGTACAGCTGTCCCGCTGCGGCCCGGGCATCCGCCCAGATGCCGATGGCGACAGGAAAATAGCGCCCAATTGCCGTCGGCTCAAGCTCAATCTGAATGATCGCCGCATGCTCGTTGATGTTGTCGTACGAATAGAACGTGGAGTTGAAGCCAAGCCGTGTGCCCAGGGCAAGAATCACGTCGGCTTCTTTGACCAGTCGTGACGCAACCGGATTGCCGCGTGGTCCCATCTGGCCTGCGTTTAGAGCGTGGCCAAAGGGGATGGCGTCGCCGTGACCCGGCGCCGTTGCGATCGGCGCATTAAGTGCGGTGGCGAGTTCCAGCACCTCTTTATGGCCGCCGTTGTATTTCACACCGCCCCCAGTGACAATCACTGGTCGTCGGGCTGAGCGCAGCATCGCTGCCGCACTCTCGATGTCCGAAGCCGAACCTGGAGGAAGGCTTTGGCAGCGATAAGTCCGCGGGTCCTGAAAGTCAGGGAAATCAGCGGCGGCCGACAGAATGTCCCGGGGAAGGTTCAGCTGTACCGGGCCACGTCGTGGCGTCATCGCCACGCGAAACGCCTCGCGAAACATTTCCGGTATACGCTCCGTTTGCGTGGCGGTCCACGTTTTCTTGGTGACCGGCCGGAACAGCGCCTGCTGGTCAACTTCCTGAAAAGCATCGCGATACACGTGGCCGGAAGAAAGAGAACCGGCGATGGAAACGACCGGAGAAAAAGCTGCGGCTGCCTGCGCCAGACCGGTGACCAGGTTGGTCGCACCGGGGCCATTTTGACCGGCCAGGACCACCCCCGGCTGTCCGCCCGCCCGGGCGTATCCGTCGGCCATGTGCGTGCCCGTGCGCTCGTCGTGCACGCCGACGAACTTTATTTCCTTCGCATCATAGAGGGCGTCGAACATCTCCATCGTGGCCGATCCAATCAGGCCAAAAACGTGCTCGACCTTTTCTGCCTTGAGTGACTCCACGGCCGCCTGACCTCCCGACATTTTTCTCAAATTCGTACTATTCATATCGCACGTTTCCCATTTGGATTAAAAATCCCGTCGTCGATTAATGAGGTTTTATCATGACTTGCTTTGCACGCCATGCAGAAATTTCAGCACAGGCTCAGTATATAAGGACGGCTGCTCTATCAATCCGAGGTGCTGCAAACGCGGCACGATGATGGTTTGTGCACCGGGAATTTCCGCGGCGATGGCCCGCGCCATGGCAGGCGTGCTGCCGCTGTCCCGTTCTGCAGTCATCACCAGCGTTGGTGTTGAAATCGGCGTTATCGGACGAATGAGCTCGGTGACGCCGTGGGCCAGCACCTGCCGGCACTGTGCATAGATCAGCGTATCGTTGGCCAGCACCCACTGGCGTACCAGCGAAACAGTATCGGGCTCGGCAGCTTGGAATTCAGTCGTAAACCAGCGATTTATTGTGCTACCGATGGTGGCTGCCGGGCCGCCTTCAGCCGTCTGGGCTGCCCGTGACTCGACTTCCTTTTGCGCCCGCGGGCTACGCGCATGCGGTGAATTGAGAATGGCCAGCGCCCTGACCCGATCGGGGTGGTCCAGAGCGAAGCGGCGATTGATCATGCCCCCAAGCGAAAAGCCCACGATGGCGCATTCTTTGGTGCCAAGGTGGTCGAGCAGGTGGCGTAATTGCATGGAAAACAGCGAAAGCGAGGGCCGCGAGGTAGGGGCTGCGCTGTCGCCGTGGCCGAGCAGGTCATAGGTGAGTACGCGGTAGCGATTTGACAGTGCGGATTCATGCCACTGCCAGGCAAGTCGGTTCAGCCCAAGACCGTGGATCAATACGACGACGGGCGACCCCGGGGGCCCGCTCAATTCAAAGGCGGTGCCATCAGGGGCGAGTTTTGGCATATCTTTGCGCCACCTACTTACCCACTCTTAAACCAGTGCAACCCTTGCCCCGATGCTGAGCGCTGCCGTTGCCGCTGCGGATTTTAGCCGACGGGATCGCGGCGCAACGCCTGACACAGGCAGTGAACCCCACCGCCACCGAGGGTGAACATGGACATGTCCGGATCGAAAACCTCAAACCCTAAGGCGCGCATTTTTTCATTCAGCGTGTCAGAACCGCGCATGGAAAGCACTTTATCGTCGCCGAGCGCTACCAGGTTGACGCCAAGGTTTCGTGCTTCCGCGTATTCCACATCGACGATCTCGATGTGTCTGGACTCAATCCACTGCACTGCCCAGGGTTCAAGCGCGCTGCGGCAGGCTACCACCAGTTTGCTCGCCAGCGGTACGAGCAGACCGTCCAGGTGCACGAATTCGCGGGATATAGGCAGGGTTAAGGCTTCCCACCCCTGCTGCCTGACGAATTCCGCCACCTGCTCAGATCCCTCTTTCTCGGAACGTTCGCCGCAGTAGCCAAGCATGACGGTACCGGGCTCCAGTATGACAAAATCCCCACCTTCAAAATGACCGGCAGTCGCATAGTTCCATATAGGAATCCCGTTTTCCTGATAAAACTGTATGGCTGTAACGTAGTCCGCGCGGCGACACTTGAGCTGCATATGGCAGATCAAGGCCCCCCAGGGAGTCATGGCCGATGAGTCGCGGGCAAAAAAATTGCGGTGCAGGACCGGGTCCGCCGGCAGATAGTGACAGGTAACGTTGTTTGATTCATAAATGCTGACCATTTCCGCGTGCTGGGCAAGCGCCGTGTCCAAATTGAACCGAGCACCGGTAACATGCTGATTGGCCAAAGTACGGCCGATGATGGGACCGGCTTCCACCCAGCGGTAGTGCTCAGGGATGCCCAGCAAGACATCGCGCAAACGAGAATAATCGTTGTCGATTCCCCAGCGCCGGGCCAGTGAGGAAGCAGCGGGCGGGTGAGTTTGCAGATTCAAATCAAGCTCCTTTAGCGCTAAGCCGATGAGCAGGTCGAGCCTGCTTCTGGC
>JAHEKE010000144.1 GCA_024638505.1 Gammaproteobacteria bacterium
GATCTGAATAGCCTGGTACGGTCGAGCCACAACGCGCGTCAACTGCGCTATTGCGCAGCTCGGGCATGGGGCGCCCGACTCAGTAGATCTGGATGCCGAGCGCAACACGATTGTTCGAGAGACCGGTGCCGTCGGCGCGCTCATTCTCGCCGTAGGCATATTCGACCCCGAGCGTGAGGTAAGGTTGGATGGTCCACATCAGGTTGATTGACGCATAGCGTGAGCTCTCGAATGTATCGGCCGGCTGCCAATCGAGAGAAAAGGATTTGGAACGCAAAACATAGTTTAGACACTGCACACCCACCGGAACAATCCGGCTCATTAGCGCTCCAGTAAAATTACCGGAGTCTCTCGATATTTGATAAAACGCGACTTTCACACTGTTACCCAAGGCATTGTCACCGGATCGACATCGCCGATCCACTGCACCTATCTTCGCTCGGCACATTGAGCGTGAGTGTATCGCCGGGCGGGAAAACGATTTGCCCATCGTCCCTCAGGCCATAGGCAAAAAACACGCGCCGCCGGTGACGCTGGCTCAGGGCGTCAGTAAATCTGCACGCCAAACATGACCCGGTGACTGTCAAGATCGCTGCCGTCAGCGTTCTCTCGCACGCCGTAGTTATATTCCATGCCGAAGGTCAGCTGCGGCAGAACCTGCCACATCAGGTTCAACAGAAAAAAGCTGCTCCCTTCGAAGGAATCGAGTGGCTCTATGTCGAGCCGCTCTGAGCTGGCGCGACCGAAAACCGCTGAAGAATGCAGCTTGTCACGCCAGAAATGCTGATAACCGACGAATCCCCCGTATCCCGTGCGCAACTTCAAATCGTTGTCCAACGGATCGATGCTTCCGCCGCTGCCAGACTGCAACCCAACCAGGTAACGGCCGAGTCCCTCGCCGTAATTTGCCATGAACATGAGTTTATCCTTTTCCAGAAAATTGCGATGCCCACTCAGGGAAAATCCCCAGGCATCCTCGGACACATCGCTCTCAAGCCCCGTGTCAATGGTGAGCTTGCGGTAAATAATGCCCAGTCGCAGGTGTGCTCGACCATCGCTCTCAGCGTGCTCAATAGCGCCGACCACGTCTGGTAAGGACGTTCGGGCAACGAAGCTCGACTGCCCCGTCAGCACATCGCTTCCGCTGGGATCCTCGAGTGCGAGGTCAAGGCTCCACCGATCGCTCACGGCCTGTGACCAGCGAAGCAATGGTTGCCGCTGGAAGACGGCGCCGCTGACGGTGGGCTCAGTCAGGCCGACCGGCAGGACCTTCAGGTCCATAAGGGTCGACCAGGTGTGGCCGGCGGTTAGCGTACCAGCGGTACTGCGCCAGCTACCGTACGCAAGACGCGTTCTGTAGGCGGGTGAGCCGTCGTTACGCTCATTCAGGTCAAATTCCAGATAGCCGCGAAGATCGCCAATCCCCGTGCTCGAGCGCGCATCGAACTGGATACGGCTCAGATTCGCGTCGATGCCAAAGGCGCCATCAATGTCATCGCCCGCAGTGCCAAGATAGGCAGGGAGGAAAGCCGCCCCGGCGTTTTCTGCTCCGCTGTCGTGGATCGCGACGGCTTTCAGGTTTCCACCGATCCGGAGCGAGACCCCATCTTCTCCCGGGATTAGCATGGAGCCCGGGAAGGCTCCGCTGCGCACAGAATCCGCGTTCAGGTCACCGACGCTGTCTCGCTGATAATCATCTAGCTGCCGCCTTGGCGTGGAGGCGATCAGGGTTTCATCGCTCGCCGCTGACGTCTCCTCAAGCGCAGCGAGACGACGACTGAGCGCATCCAGCTGTTGCACACTCTGCTCCAAAGACAGCTGCTGCTGGCGAATGAGTTCGCGCTGCTGCTCAAGCTGATAGCGCAGCTCGACCACACCGTGCTGGGCCGAAGATGGTGTCTCCTGCTGTGCAAGCAGAGTACCCGGGATAGGGGCGATGGCAACGATCAGGCAGGACGCGCAGAATTTACTGATATTCACAATCTACTCCATGAAAAACCTTGGGCCCAAGCACCTACCCGGCAAAGTTTCTGTCGAATTATCACCGCGAACGGGGAGACGACACCAGCGTTCAGGATAGCCTCGCCAGGCGTCCGCTAGCCATTAGCCAGCTTCTCGTCCGCAAGCCGGAGCGCCCACCTGAAAGAGCTTAAGTTCTGTGCCTTCACCATTTCGTTGTGTACTTTGCGCGGGTCACCGTCCTGTAACGAGTACATGTCCACACGGGTATTGTGCGATCGCATCCAGCCCATCACCAGGGCAGGGGCACTACAGGCGTCACCGTGAATCGGATCTGCCAATCCGGCCCGAACGAGTCGGGCGCCTCAACATATTGCCAGTATTGCGCGGCGAACTTCCAGGGCTTCCCGCCGAGCACCATCGTCCTTGAAAGTCCGATACCGACCGGCAACGTAAGCTTGTCACCACTGGCTGCATTGTGGTTATAGGAGTAGGTAGGCGACATGGAAATCTGCCATCCGTCCTTCAGGTTATAAGTGAAGAAGTACTGTCCGCCGGTAATGCTCGTATCGAAGCTGTCTTCCCCCGCAA
>JAHEKE010000076.1 GCA_024638505.1 Gammaproteobacteria bacterium
CCTGATGCGATGCAACAAATCCTATTTATCAAGGCGCGATTAGAGCGGCAGCTTTTGGGGTAAACGGGACCTTATTTTCGTGGTGAATTAGAGTCTTTGTGCCTCACCCACTCTTCATAGTCGCAGTGTTTACAGGCATATTTTTCGCGGTAGAAGTCCGAATCTAAATCTTCCCTTCTTAGCAGTCTCGTACTTTGTATAGCCCAGCGTATTCAGCACTTCGCGCATCGAATGTACCGCTGCGGGTGGGTTTACTTAGGGGTCCTTTCTATTGAATGCCTAACTCAACTGATATTGGGCAATGGTCAGAGGGTAGTTGGTCTTTTGGTTCTTTATAGAGATGTACTTGGAAAGTAGTTTCGCGGACCATCAGATCAACCTCACGACTTGTGACGATGTGATCAATAAATTCTGCCCACTCCTCCTTTACACAGTATTCGCCATCTGCACTACTGGTTTTACCCGCACCCGCTTTCTCTAGGTCTGCGCTTAAGTTTGGGTGACTGTCATCTATCTCCAGCCAGAACTCGTCACCGGCAATGTTAAGACGCCGGTTGAAGTCCCCCAAAATGGCAAACTGTTTTCCCTCTTCAGCACGGTTATCAATCCACTCTTCCAAAATAGGTAATTGCGTGGAAAGAATCTGGCACGCATTCTCGCTACGAGTGAGGGGACCCTTAAAGCAGCCTGATTTTAGGTGCACTGACAGAAAATGGATTGGATTGGTGTCAGGATAGACGACGATTTCCACGCCCCAGCGTGTTCCAGCAACCCCTAGCTTCTCGTAGTCATCCAGACGTTTATAGGGGACGTGTTTCTTTATAGCAAATCCAGTTCTGTGATGAAGTAGGTAGTGACCTGGACGATGCCAACACTCTACTTGAGCTTGTCGTGGAGGACGCGTGGATATTTCTATGTTGTATATCTCAGGGTCAAATACCCGCTCCGCAGCTCTACGGTTCTCCACTTCTTGGAAAGAGACTATGTCCGCGTTAAGTGATTCAGCATATCGCTTGAGCGTCAGGTAGTCGTTTTCAGTTCGTGGTTTACAACCCTCTTCATTTTGCTCCGCCAGATGCTCCAGATTCCATGTCGCGATCTTTAATGCCGCGATTGCAGAAACCGGTGAGAACACGAGGGCTAGCACACAGAAGTACTTGAGCATGTGATAGGGCTGGCCTTCCTAGGGGGAGATGATTTGAGAAGAGTCTGTCACGATAATCTCTGCTCGTCCTTTGTAATCCTTAATTGTTCCTTAAATGACAATCTCCGGTTGATTTTGAGCATAATGTTTCGAGTGTGGTGTTTTGACCCTTATTCTAACGATATTGTTGTAAACCCGCTTCCCGTACCTCAGACTGCGCATCAAACTTGAGACAGAGAAAAGAATTATTTCTTAGAGTTTCTATGCTTCACCCATACTTCATAATCTGCCACGATCCCCAACCAACCAATACCCTAAGCATTCCCTTTAACATCCTTAATCGGGTGGTTTCGTTTTCAATTAACTTAGTTGCGTGTTTTCTTCTTGGCTGAGATCGGCTGCGCGACATCTCGCCACTTCACCAAGTACGTTCGCAAATTGTTCGGAACAACCAAGTTTTAAGCATATCCGGTGATTTTGTTCCTCAACCAATTGAGCAAATACCTCTGGAACTACAACACCACCAGTGGCCTCTTTGATTCGGTTGGCTTCCATTTCGATCAATTCTTTATACGGTGATTTGAGTTCTAAAATATCGGATAGTTTTATATATTGCATGACTTCTTTCCTTCCCAGATTGTTGGAGATGGTGCTTTTAGCCCCAACCATTGTCTTTGAGGTTGGTGCAGGTCTGGCGCTGCTCGTTGGCTTCAAGACACGGATCATCGCGCTTCTACTGGCCGGTTTTTCGTTAGTTTCTGCCGTGATTTTTCACACCGACTTCAGCGATCAAATCCAGCAGATCATGTTCCTGAAGAACGTTGCTATGGCGGGTGGATTTTTACTGCTTGCCAAGGTCGGCGCGCCGGGTTTCAGTTTTGATCAGTTTCTAGCAGCGCGGAAAGGAGCGTATATATGAGCAACACCATGAAAGCCGCTGTGGTTCACGAAGCTGGTGGACCGGAGGTCCTCAAGATTGAGGACCTCCCGGTCCCCAAGCCACAGAACGGGCGCGTGCTGATTCAAGTCAAAGCTTTTGGCCTTAACCGCTCCGAGCTGTTTACGCGGCAGGGGCATTCCCCGACTTCGGCCGTGCAATTTCCGCGCGTGCTTGGCATTGAAGCTGTGGGCCTGGTCAAAGCCGCACCGAGTGGCGAGTTTGAGCATGACGACATCGTGGCAACTGCCATGGGTGGGATGGGTCGAGCCTTTGACGGCAGTTATGCACAATACACGTGCGTGCCTGCCACCCAGGTGCAGAAGCTTGAAACCAATCTGCCGTGGGAGACGCTCGGCGCGATTCCGGAAATGCTACAAACGGCATGGGGGTCACTGTTCAAGTCCTTGCGGCTAAAGGAAAGCGATCGCCTTCTCATCCGTGGCGGCACAACGTCGGTTGGGCTGGCAGCAGCCGCCATCGCTAAGAATCATGGTGCGCTCGTTGCGGCAACCTCTCGCAAGCCCGAGCGTGAGAAACTTCTAAGGGAGAATGGGGCCGACCAGGTATTTATTGATACTGGAGATATTGCCGATCAGGTGAAGGAAGTTTTCCCGTGCGGTGTCAACAAGGTGCTGGAGCTGGTGGGTACGACAACACTCATAGATTCTCTGCGCAGCACCAAAGCGAGGGGCATCGTCTGCATGACAGGAATGGTTGGCGATCAATGGTCGTTCCAGGAATTTAGTCCTATGGACGCAATTCCGACGGCCGTCAGTCTGACCACATACGCAGGCGGCGCGGACGATTTCATGCGAACCCCTCTGCAAGACCTGGTACAACAAATCGAGGAAGGTAAGCTACGTCCGCCAATTGGGCAGGTGTTCTCTCTTGATCAGATCGTCGAGGCGCATGCGTGCATGGAAGAAAACCGCGCGGGCGGAAAGATTGTCATTCTGACATGATCAGGCACATGGAACAGAGCCGGTCGGGGAACCGTATGGTATTAGTCGAAAGTGCCAGCTCAAGAAAATACTGCGAGTCGCGGCAATTGGCCGTTCAGTGCCTGTCGATTCAAGAAAAGAGTAGTGAAAACACGCTTTGAACGATCAGGCAGCGTTGCCGCCAAGTGACATTGTAAGGTGTCCATTAAACCGGGGTAGGACCTATAAGCTTAACGTTCGCGTTCAGTGGGCCGCCGCCCTTCCGATAAACGACAATAAATCAACGGCGCGGCTCTACTGCAACGCGTTGTTAGATGGCGCTCGAGCTGTCAGCGATACTTGTTGACGGCCGCCTCGATGGCACTGCCAGCCTTGGCTAGATCATCTGGCACCATCACCGGATGGATCTCAATGCTCGCATTGAACGAGAGGAACCACGGCTCAGCAACTGCGGGGATCTGTGAGGCGTCCTGCATTTCGAGGAAAAGAAACGCCGTCCGTTGACCATTATCGTCTGTGAAATAAACAGCCTCGGGCTTCAGATCGGCCAGTATGGCCTGGATGGTTGTGCCGAGCTTTCCGGCCTTCGCCGCCCCGTTCCCGGCCTCGACAGGGATGTTTACTTTGACAAGAAATCGCATAGATCACCTCTCGATAAATGGTGGATTGTTGCTGTTCCAGATGTCACGGGCTATCCCCCAGGTGCCGCCGGGCTGCCGTTCATAGATGGTAATGTACTTACCGATGTCCTGCATAGGCTCGCCGCCGGCCTTGGGGGTCAGGCTGATTTTGTAAGTGCCCCTTTCAAACGCCCAGCCACCAGCCAATTGAACTTCATCGACCACGAGCGCGAACTGTACAAGTAAAGGAGCTAAGAAGGCCCGCGACCAAGCCCGGATACTCTCGCTGCCGAGGTTGGCCGGAGCATTGGGGGGCATCTGCACGCCGTCGTCGGTGAAAGCCGCAACCCAAGCGTCCGCGTCGCCATTGTTGAGTGCGGCGACGTGTGCCTCGCGCACGTTGTTAATAGCCTCCACATCGGCCTGGATTGTGCTTTGTTGTTGCTGATTCATCATATCTTCTCCTTAATATTTGGATTCCTTCAAGCCATCTAACTATTAATGAACCCCACATGTGTCCGATAATCCCAGTGCGGTTGAAATTGGTTCTGATGGGATGCTTGGAGCCGAGATCACAAATGGGAGCCTAGATACCGCAATACGAGCAGTGTACAGAAAAAATTGGAGTACAGATCTCTGAATAAAACGACAGCCAGTAAGGGAGAATCGCAATAGTGGCAGGAGTGGAAGGATGGGTCGCGCTGGTCACCGACGTAGGGCGCGGAATCGAAAACACCCCTTAGCAATCAGGCCGCTTCTATAACCAGCAGCGGACATTAGCTCTAAATCTGCTGCGTTGCAGCAGCAATATGCACTATCGACCCATAACGGTCATCATAGGATGATTGCGAACTGATGGATTAGTGTAGGGTATTATCAACACGATAGGCCGCTCAGAGGCAGTCGGTTCAAGAAGAGCCAAGTAAAAACAGCCCCTAAGCAATCAGGCAGCTTTGTGGCTTGGCTGGGAGCGGTCATTAACTTTAATCTTGCTGCTCTGCAGCAGCTATGCTCACTATCGACCCTGAGCGGTCATTCAAGCGCCGACACTTGAGCGTCTTCTATCCTTGCACACAATGTGATGCAAACGTGACATTGTTTATCCAAAACAGGATTAAGTTAACCGTCGCCTCAGGTCCGTGAATACCCGCCTATTTCACTTGTGCGTAAAAGCTCGAATCGACGGTTCCGCTGTAGTCGTCCAACGCGCGCTCGATTTCCCCCTGTTGTTGAAAGAAGTCCGCTACTTCCTTTAGAAAAACCTGGACGCCGCCGCCCAGCCAACGCGCGGTCAGCTGATCACCGCGCGTGTAGAAATCGAACAGCGAGAGAACAATGTTCGATTCCTTTAGGCTCAAGCCGGCGGCCGTGGCGATGATCGGCTTGGCATTTTGCGGTTCGTCTTCGAGATACTCGGTGGCGCGGTCAGTCACTGCCAGGAACTTGACCAGGAGCTCGGGATGCTTAACGGCAAAGTCGTCGGTCACGGCAATGACGTCGAAGGCACGGATGCCGAGGCGGTCCTGTTCGTAGGCGGACAGCAGTTCCCAACCGTGGCCCTTCATGCGCCGCAGCGGGCCGCCCCAGGAACAACCCATAGCGAGTTCGCCTCGAATGAACGCATCGTCGATGTCGTGCGGCGACATGTCCACTACATCGATTTTGCTAACATCAACCCCCAGAAACACGAGGCTTCGCAACATCTTGTAGTGGGTGACGGTGTTGAACGGCACCCCGACCTTGCGCCCCTCGAGTTCGTGCGCGTTGGCGCGGTCGATCGCTTCTTTTTTGTAGATCACGCAGTTGTCGTTCTCTGCGTAAGATACCGCCACACCAACGGTCTTGATCGGCGCGCCCGCGGTCACAGCGAGCGCGAACGGCACCACGCCCATGGAATAGGAGATATCGATTTCGCCGGCGACCATGGCATCGGCCATCGCCACACCGGTGTCGAAGGGCCGCCATTCGATCTCCATTCCCAGTTCCTCGTCGTACCACTTCTCGGCTTGGGCCACCTGATTCGCGGTCGGCCATTCCTGGAAGTAGGCGACGTTTACTTTCTCGGGGTCGGCGCCGGCAGCAGGCGCGGCTGCCACCACTGAAACCGACGTCAGAACGAAAGCGAGTATAAGTTTCATCTCTATGCCTCCAGCAATTCGGTTTCTCATATCACCCGAGGCGGTCACCCGTTCGCGATCAATTCTCTTCGACCAGCGGAACAATCAGCGTGGGTACATGGGATCGGCGTAAGACGCTTTTCGCTACCGAACCGAGGAAAGTGTGGCTCATACCCCGTTCGTGCGAACCCATGACGATGAGATCGCAATTGTGCGCCTTGGCCAATTTAAGGATTTCCTCCGCCGGATAGGATTCGCACACCGTCACAGATTTGATTTGATCGCGTACTTTCCGGTCCTCGGCGGTTTGCTCGGCCCAGAAAGCGTTCTGTCTATGCTCCAAGCGGTCGCGCGCCTTTTCGACCCGCTCCTCTATCACTTCGTGGCGTTTCTTATCGTCCTGAATATAGGTCTGCAACGCGAATGCCGCGTCGTCGGAGAGCCTCTCCAGGACATGGAGCAGATGGATGTCGGCACCGGTTATTTTCGCCAGATGCACAGCATAGCGAAAGGCAATGTGCGAGTTTTGCGACAGATCTGTGCTGTAAAGCACGTTCTTTATGTCAATTGGCATCTTTTTTTACCCAGTCGCGCGTTTGCCCAATCAGTAACCGAAGAACCGCGGCAACCACAGAACGATCTCCGGAAAAAAGGCAATGATGAACACCGCGATCACGTTAACCGCTGCGAATGGCAGGGCCTTGATGGAAATCTCCTCGATGGACGTATTGGAGATACCCGAGGCGATGAAAAGATTCTCCCCGAGCGGCGGAGTCTGGAACCCGATACCCAGTGCGCACACCATCACCACGCCGAAGTGGACCGGGTCGATGCCCAGACTGTAGGCGATGGGCAGCAGCACCGGTGTAAGGATCAGGATCGTGGCCAAGGTCTCCATGAACATGCCGACGAAGAGCAAAAACGCGATCAGCATGGCCCAAATCAAATAGGTGTTCTCGGTCGCGCTCAGCATCGCCGCGGCGATAATGGCGGGAATCTGATTTTCAACCAGGAGCCGGCCGAAGACGGTCGCGGTGAATAGGATCAGCAACACGCGGCCGGTGAGCCAGGTGGTCGTCTCGAGGGATCGGCCGAGTGCCTTGAGGTCAAGCTCGCGGTAAACGAAAAAACCAATGACCAACGTATAAAAGATGGCGACGATTGCGGCTTCGGTCGGAGTGAAGAAGCCCGAATAGATGCCGCCCAGGATAACGATCGGCGCTAACAGTGCCCATATCGCCTTGTACAGTGTGCAAAAAATGTTCCGTGCGGAGAAACCCTCGGCGGAGCCGCTGTAGCCGCGCTTCTTACAGATAATGTAGTTCATGATCAGCAAGCTGATCGAGATCACGAGACCCGGCAGCACGCCGGCGATGAACAACTTCGGAATGGACACCGACTGAAAAACGCCGAATTTCTCGACCGCCTCCGGGGGCGGCGCCATGCCTAGCGCTGCGATGCCGAAAATCACCATTGGTATCGACGGGGGGATGATGATTCCGAGGCTGCCAGACGAAGCGGTGATTGCCGAGGCGACTCCCCGGTCATAGCCACGGTCGATCATGGCGGGGATCATCAGCATGCCGACTGCCGCCGTCGTGGCCGGACCGGAGCCGGAGATCGCGCCAAAGAAAAGGCACGCGAAAACAGTGGCCGCCGATATGCCACCGGTAAACGGGCCGGCAAAACTCTCCGCGACATCCACCAGCCGCCTGGATATACCCGCGGCCTCCATCAGTGCACCGGCCAGTATAAACGCGGGTAACGCCATCAGCGGGAAAGACCCCACCGAGGTGAACGCGATCTGGACGAACTTGATCGGGTTCTCTTCTAAATAAATGAAGGAGATCATCGCCGACACGCCGAGCGCCACGGTGATCGGTGCGCCCATGACCAGAAGGGCCAGGAAGATCCCGAACAGGAGAAAGACGATGGTGGTTTCCATAAGCTGTTCTAGCGCCCGCCGGTTCGCGTGGTATTCACCGGGCGTGCTCCTTGCTCTCTTCGATCAAATCCTCCACCGCCGCCTTCTCCGGATCACGCACATCGATGCCCTTGACCAACTTCAGATAGTTCGCCTGGATGATGCGGATGGTCATCAGCGTAAATGCGATGGGCAGGATCAAATAGATATACTTCATGGGAATACCGAGCGTCTGCGACTTCCAGAACAAGTTCATTTTGAAGAAAACGAAATTGAAGCTCAGATAAACGAAGTACACATTGAAAGCGACCCAGAAGAGATCGGCAATCCCTTCGATCACGTTGGTGGCAGTTTTCGACAGCTTGTTGAACTGGAAGGTAACGCGGTTGTGCGCGTAGAGCTTGGCCGCGTAACTGGCGCCAAAGAACACAAACCACACGAACATGTAGGTCGCCAGTTCCTCGCTCCAGGAGAAGGAGTAGCCGAAGACCTCCCGGGATACGATTTGAGCAAACAGCAGGATGACGAACACCGCAAGCAGCGTGCGGCAGATGTAGCTTTCGATATTGTCGAGGACCCAGTAGATTTTGCTGCCCATTCTTCGCCCCTGTTACGAAGTGAAGTATATGATGTTTTGTTGGGTGGCGCGCCCGCTAGCGGGCGCGCCAGACAACGCAAAGTTACCCTTCAAGATTTGCGTCATTCAAACGGGGTCGCGCCCCAGGGACTTTAAGACCTCGTTCACCTTTTCCTTGCCACCGACGCTGTCATAGAACTTCGGCCATACCGACTTGGTGGCGGCCTCGATCCATTCCTTTTCTTCATTGGCCGGATCATCGATCTGCATGCCTCTGGCGACCAGGTCGGCCTTCAGGGCGGCTTCGGTGTCGGCCAAATACTGAGCGCTGAATTCCGTCGCCGCGGCGCCGGCTTCCAGTATCGCCTGCTGCACTTCCTCGGGCTGATCCTGGAACACCGATTCACTGACGATGATGGGCTCCAGTAGGAACAGATAGCGCAGGTTGGTGATGTATTTCTGCACCTCGTAGAACTTCATAGCATGGATGGTGATATAGGGTGTGTCCTGCCCGTCCACCACGCCCTGCTGCAACGCGGTGAAGGTCTCTGACCATGCCATGGGCGTCGGATTATTGCCCCAAGACTTGTATGTATCGATCATGATTTCATTCTTGGGAACGCGCACCACGATGTCCCCCAGATCATCCAGGGTCTTGATCGGTTTCTTCGAATTAGACAGCACGCGAAATCCCGCGTATGACCACGCAATGATGCGCACGCCGGCGTCGCGAATGGTGTTTTCGACCAGTTCTTTGCCGATGGCGCCGCTGGTGAGTTCCACCGCATCCTCAAGGCTCAGGATCATGTAAGGTAGGGTGAATATGCCCACGGTCGGAGAAAACGGCGTGATATTATTGATGGCAAGTACCGAGAAATCCAAGGTGCCGAGTGCGGCGTCGTTGACGGTGTTCTGCTCGCTGCCGAGCTGGCCGTTGTGGAACAGGTTTACGTTGTGCTTGCCGCCAGTTCTGGCCTCGAACTCCTCGGCGAACTTCTTTCCAGCTGCATCCTGGGTACCGCCAGCGGCGTCGCCAAGGGCCATCTTGAATGTCTTCGCCGAAACATTGGCGCTGGGGTGGAGAAACAATGCCGCGGCAAAGCAGGCGACGGTGGCGAGTTTTCCGGCAAATTTCATACTAAAAATCCTCCTTATGGGCGTAATAATTGTTTGTATGGTCTGAGCATTGTGCGTCCGCAAGGGACGCTGGGTCAATTAAATTAGCCATTAAAGTAAATTAGGACCCGTTGGATGGCCATGGTCTGGATTTTATTCATATCACCAGCAGAAGAATCGAAATTTCGCCAGATTAAGCGTTATTCTGCGCACTACGCTGGTTGGCGTGTCGCCCTCGGGCAAAAATGAGCGCGATCCGAGCGCTTTGCCAACCGACTCAAAGAAAGCTCGTCTCGTCCAAAAACTAGATAAGCCATGCGGCTATTCTCGAGTGTAATTAACCAACCCGGGCTCTGAACACAACCTCCCCCGAAGGGCGGCTATTGGCCAATAGTGTTCTCTAATTCCGGGGAATATGTCAAATTTAAAGATGTGTTCCTGCCGGTGTCAGGGTTCTCTTCGCGGTAGGTGGTGTACCTCCGCATAGTGGCGTAGGAAAGCGTTGACGGATCAA
>JAHEKE010000032.1 GCA_024638505.1 Gammaproteobacteria bacterium
TATTAGAGGAGAACCGGGCCAAGGTAGAGGTCATGGCGAAGGCGCTGATGGAGTGGGAGACGCTCGATGCCAAACAAATCGAGGACATCATGGCCGGTCGGGAACCTCGGCCTCCAGCGGAACCGGAGGACAGTCAGGCGAAGCCGGAGGACAATCACACTGAATCGTTGGATGACCAGGTTAAGAAATCAGCATAATCGTTAGTGCCAACTGACCAAAGTTCAAGCATCCAGACGTGACGACGCATAAGAGATTTCACCCGGCTAGTTTAGTAAACTTAAGGTAGCTTCCGACTTAAAAAAACAGGGCAACATTGAATGAAATTAGTCCGTTTGATCTTAGCCACTTTAGCGCTCACTAGCGGAGTCTATGCCGCGGAACCGTTGAGCACCGTTACAGTTTATAAAACACCCACCTGCGGTTGCTGCAACGGCTGGGTGAAATACCTGCGCGATAACGGATTCACCGTGGAGACACATGACCTGTCCAACCTGGCGGCTCTCAAAGCCAGGTTCGGCCTCACGCAAAAAAGACTAATGTCGTGTCACACGGCGATTGTGGACGGCTACGTGGTTGAGGGCCATGTGCCAGCAGATGACGTGCGCCGCCTGATCCATGAAAAACCCGACATTGTAGGCATTACCGCGCCCGGCATGCCGCAGCTGTCACCAGGAATGTTCAGTCTAGAGCCAAAGGATTATGACGTATTGAGCTTTGATGAAAACGGAAACGTGGATATTTTCAGCAGCTATTAGAGGCTGACTGCAACAGCGCCCGACAATGGTGCTGGCTCGCAGATGGTAAGGTAGTTAGCGCTGGCGAATTATCGCGACTTCGTATGGAAATTCACCTGTGGTTCACCCCTACCCGCCGGCAGCAGGCTCGACTCCGGTCTGCCTTCGGTAAAGCGCTCTTACCACGTCTATCGTATCGGCATCAGTCGGCCTCTTGTCACGGCGATACTGCTTGACCCGGGCGAAACGCAGCGCCATACCTGCGGGATACTGAGAGCTCGACTGGATCTCATTGACTGCTATTTCCACGACCAGTTCCGGCCGAACGTGCACAACATGTTGCTCGCGCCCGATTTCAAGCTGCAGAAGCCGGCGGGTCTGCCACTCAAGCATCTTGTCGGTCAGGCCTTTGAAAGTCTTACCCAGCATCACGTAGCTGCCGTCCCTTGCATCGCGCGCACCCAAATGCAGGTTGGATAACCAGCCCTGTCGGCGGCCGCTGCCCCACTCGGCCGCCAGCACCACGAGATCAAGCGTATGCGTCTGTTTGACCTTGAGCCACTCGGCACCGCGGTTGCCAGCAGCATAGGGACTCGTTATAGATTTAGCCATAACGCCTTCATGACCCTCAGCCAGCGCCTTGGCGAGAAATGCGTTCGCTGTATGCGTGTCGCTTGCCTCGGTACGTGACACGAGTAGCTCAGGATACGCCGCACGCACCAGGTTCGACCACCGTTCCCCGGTCGGCAGATCAATCAGAACATCGCCGTCACGGTACAGGCAATCGAACAGAAATACGCTAAGCGGCAGCGTCTTGCTCATGTCGGCGACTGCACTCTTACGGCCGAATCGGCGCATAGTGAACTGAAAGGGATGAGGCCGTCCGTCCCGCCGCAGGGCGATCACTTCGCCGTCAAGAATCAAACTGCGCGCGGGCAGGGTGAGTGCAGCAGCAACGATCTCCGGCAGACTTTCTGTCACATCGTTCAGGCGGCGCGAGAATATCCGCACCTCGCGGTTCACTTTATGGATTTGAACGCGCGCACCGTCGAGCTTGTATTCAAGGATCGCGTCACCAAGAGCTAGCATCGCCCCATCCATATCCTTCGCGGGCTGCGCCAGCATCGGCTTAACTGGAGACATCGGCTCAAGCCTAAAGCGCGACAGGCCAGCCGGGCCCTCACGCAGCGCGGCGTCTGCAACGCTGGTCGCACCCGCAAGCATGGCGGCTCTCCTCACCTCTCTCGCCGGAACGCCTGCCGCATCAGCGATAGCTTCTATAAGTACACCCTCCAACGCACCCTGCCGTAACTCTCCCAGAATCAGCCGAATCAGGAAATCCTGCTCGCTCGCGGTCGCGCGCGAAAGCAACATGCCCAACTGCTCACGTCGCGCCTGCTGTGAGCCTTTGCCCCGCGTTTCAGCTATGCGCTGAAGTACATTGTCCACCTCCTGCAGGCTAAGCTGCGCGTCGGCCACGGCCTCGCAGCCGGCTAGATCCCGCAATATTGCCGGTCCAAGACCCACCCGCCCCTGCGGCAGGGCCCCGGTGAGGTAGTCGACAATCAGCTTAATCTCTTCAGGTGCAGCTGCGCGCAGGCACTCACTCAAGAAAGCGATTTTTTGCAGACGACTGCGCGTGCCCGCTACCTGCCGGGAAACTTTAACGAGGCGGGACAGCTGCATTGAATTTCACGCTATAGACTCTGCTTTGCCAGCGAACATAACTTCATTAGCACGCCCGACTCGGGACACGGTTGCCCTGCGCCTAGAAAACATCAAGGCAAGCTTTTATTGGCTTCCGCCGACACTGTGGTACAGATACCATACCTCAATGTTTGACGTCTTTGAAATCTGCGCGGTTGCAGGCACGTTTCTGCTCGCCGGAGTGATCAAAGGTGTAATCGGGCTCGGTCTTCCCGTGGTAAGTCTCGCGATATTAACTGTGGTGTTCGATCTGACCAGCGCTATGGCGCTGCTGCTGGTGCCATCATTTGTTACCAACCTCTGGCAGGCGCTCGCAGGCCAGGGAGGCAGAACCATTCTACTGCGGATCTGGCCGTTCCTGCTGATGATGGTAACCACCGTGTGGATTGGAGTAGCGGCGTTGACCCGCGTTGATCTATCGCTGCTGTCGGCACTCCTGGGCGCACTGCTTGTCGTCTACTCGTCCGTAAATCTTGCCGGCTTCCGTCTAACCGTCAAGCCGAACCAGGAACCGTGGATTGGTCTTTTGGCTGGGTCAGCGAATGGCATTCTGACCGGGATGACGGGGTCCTTTGTTGTGCCAGGTGTGATGTACATCGAGGCGATCGGCCTTGCAAAGGACACCCTGATCCAAGCCATGGGGATCCTTTTCACCCTATCTACCATCATGCTCGCTTTCGCCCTACAGCAAAGCGGCATATTGACCTTAGACTTTGGCGTGTTGTCCGCTAGCGCAGTTGCCCCGGCAGCCATCGGTATGATTATTGGCCAGCGGATTCGGCGAAGTTTGTCGAAGCGGCTGTTTTGGCGGGCATTCTTCATTTCGCTACTGATAATGGGCGGGTACATCATTCTCTCTGCGACAACCGTTGTTTAATTCCGCTCTGGTCTTTCCCGCTCAAAGGGAATAACCTGAGCCGGCCGTGTGGGCATAGTCCATGCGGTAAATCACGCTGGTTGAGAACAGCTATGAAACCCGACTCTACTCCACTGGTTTTGTCGTTTACACCGCGAGCGGTTAAAGCACCGCTGCCTCATCCGCACAAAACAGCCTCCGGAACCCTGGAGGTCGCCCCGCTTGTTCTGCTTGATGTTGAAACCAACGCTGGGATCACCGGCAGCAGTTATGTGTTCGTCTATACACCGTTAGCGCTGGCGCCGGTAACGTCACTTCTGAAAAATTTGCAAGAGCTGGTGGTGGGCAAGCCGCTCGCCCCCCTGACGGTAGCCGAGTCGCTGCAGAGTAAATTTCGCTTACTCGGTAACCAGGGTTTAACTGGAATTGCCATGGCGGCGATTGACATGGCGCTGTGGGATGCTTTGGCAAAACTCAATGAAATGCCTTTGTACCGGCTTCTTGGCGCAGACTTAAAATCCCTTAGGGTTTACGACAGCCTGGGACAAAAAAGTCCAGATGAAACCGCGCGCGAGGTCGAACAATCGCTGAAGAATGGCTTCCGCGCGTTTAAAGTAAAGGCCGGACATCCCGATCCGATAACCGATGTTGCAGTAGCAAGAGCGATCAAGCGGGTCGCGGGTGAGGATGCTTGGTTTGCCATGGACTTCAACCAGGCGTTCTCCGCAGCGGAGTCCATCGAGCGAATGCGCCAGCTCGATGACGAGGGCCTGGCGTGGATAGAAGAACCAGTGCGAGCGGAAGACTACGCTGGCCATGCGCGAGTAAGGCAGGCGATCAGAACTCCGATCCAAACAGGTGAAAACTGGTGGGGAATTGCAGACATGACCAAGGCAATATGTGCTCAGGCATCCGATTTGGTCATGCCAGATGCAATGAAGATAGGTGGGGTGACAGGCTGGATGGCTGCCGCATCACTGGCAGCAGCGCACGGTTTGGCCGTATCCAGTCACCTGTTCATAGAAATCTCGGCTCATCTACTCACAGTAACCGCAACGGCTCACATGCTTGAATGGTTTGACATTGCCGGTTCATTAACCGAGACACATCCCTCTGTCAACGAGGGCGTAACGCAGCCGCTCGATCTCCCAGGATCCGGGCTGATATGGAACGAAAAAGCCGTTGACCGCTATAGCGTCTAGCGGACGCGTGCCGCATACACGTTTATAGATATCTACCAAGGATTCTCAGTAATTAGTAACGCTCCGCTCTCGACTAGATCATTGCCAACTTTAGCTCTGCCGGCATGTACTGCGTTGGGTTTCCACTCTGTTTTGCAGAAAATATATGTATCTGCTCGCCAAAACCCTCATTTCAGTTTGAACTACACTGTTATTGCAAGCTGAGTAATTTAAATATGTGGCGGTGTCGGTAAATGGGGGTTTACGGTGAGGTCAGCGCAATGAGCGGGGCGGAAAACTTCTCGGCCGTATTGGGGAAAACGGCGCAACAGTTGGTCGAGGACATTAACGAATTCGTTACACAGTTCAAGGCCGCTAAACGCAACAACCAAAATGCGATAGATCCAGGGGCCAGCGACGATAGCCAGCCACAAGATAGCGAGCGGGACGCTCGGCAGGCGGCAGCTGCATGTCTAGCCGTGCTGTCTGAGGTGTCGAAAAACGCCCGCTCCGCTTTTGACGCTGCGAATCTTGAAGACTGTCCGCAAGGTAGAGTTATTGAACAAGCTGAACAAGCACTTCGGCGCATTGTGCAGACCGAGGCTGTGAACTATACCCAAGGCTGTAGCAAGAAGTTTCTCGCGACGGCTGAGGCGAGCGGAATAATCATTCGATGTCGCAAATATTGGCAAGCGAACACTGACCAGCCACTGGATCTCGGAACCAAAGCTTCACGCAAACCTTATGGCGAATTTCTAGATTTCGTCGCGGAACAGTTTGAAGTAGAGCCTGCCGCGTTGTTCGATCGGGAATTGGAGATTCGGCAGCGGGAACGGGTACTGCAAGAGCGGATGCAATCTCAACGATCTCAAGCATCTGAAACTACTGACAATTAATGTGCGACGAGGAGTATTTCGCTAAGAGTATCTTGGTCGGCATCAGGCAAACACAAGTAAACGCTAACAATGGGTGACAAACAGCCACCCGCGTAAGTTGCAATCTGTTACTTCAATTGTCAGAGGCAGGCGTTGCTTGTCGACAGCCCTCGCTAGCCCAATGTAGTTCGACGTGCTGCAGGGTGGCAAGCGGGGTTCCAGTTCTAATGTCCACCCCATGTTATCCCACACCCGTACGGCCCTGATGTCGACACCACTTCGCTCAATTATTCGAAACTGAACATCCAGAGTGGATGCGCTGATCGCTACCACGTCTCCTCTTACTTGCGGCGGCATCTCAATCCCTCCTTAATAATCGGTTTCCGGTTTTTCCGGCCCTTACTCAATTCTTTTGCTTTCAACCGAACTGGCTGATGCTACATATATAAAAATAGACAAGGCGCAGGCAACTACACGATTCATCTGACAAAATGTCAAAACAAGCCGTTGAGCATCGTAGGTGTTTCGGAACCTAGGTTTAAAAACGGGTCCGACATACACCCATCCTCGCCGCTGCCGGAGAAACAGAGATTGGAACATGGCAGGACAGGGTAACAGCTATTCTCTAAAGCATAGCTTTACGTGTCGTTTATCAGTAAAGCCCTGTGAGTCGGCGAAGACAACAATGCCCCTATAAGGCTTACATATGGGCTCATGTGTCGGGTGTGCATACCAATCACTAAGCGGCCAGTATCCATTGAGTGAAAAGAGCAACAAAACGAACACAAGTAACCAAGCTGGCTTCTCAGTGATCTGAGACCACAATGTGTTACGCACCCCCATACTTATAGCGTAGCAACTCTGCCCTAAACTTCATCCCAATAATGATCCCCCGCGCTGTAACTTGCCAAAATCAGCTCCAATCTCCTCTTTCGAAACGCCTTCGCAGCGATAAACCGCCACCAGCGTTGTTCGATACATTAAGCAAGTATTCAGAATTCGTGCGTACGCTGCGGCGATATCTTATTGCTATAGACAAACAGGATTACGATATGAATACCTTAAGAAAAATACGCGCGCTTTGCTTAGTGACGCTGCTGGGAATTCCGTTTCATTCCGCGATGGCGGGCGAGTTTTATTTGGGGGCGGGCGCAGGGGCCACAGACTTCAGAAACATAAACTGCAGCGCGGGGTTGACCTGTGATACGAGTGATACCGGATGGAAACTATTCGGTGGATACCAGTTTACTCCAATTTTTGGAGTCGAAGGCGCTTGGGTCGATGCTGGAGAAAGCACTACCAGAGGTACGATACCAGGAACCGGTGTGACCAATGGAAAGTTTAAGGTCGATGGTTTTGTTTTCGCCGGTACTGCCGGTTGGCCCATCAGTGACCGCTTTCGTCTCTATGGAAAACTAGGCGCTTATTTCTACGACGCCAAGTTCAACTCTACGTTAAACGGCGTTGCCAGCCAGAACACAAGCAAAAGCGGTACCGAATTGATGTATGGACTGGGGCTGCAATACGACTTCAATGAAAGAGTTGGCGCGCGCCTTGAGTGGGAGCGATACAACGACATCAATTCGAATGCAATAAACCAGGGACCGTTCGACGTAGACTTTTATTCTGCTTCACTGGTTATCTTGTTTCCCAGGTAACATGCCGCTCAATTTAAAAATTTTCGAAATTTATTCGCGCTTAATGCTTGCCTTCGAAAAATCAGTGGCGCTGAACGTGGACATAAAAGCCTGAGTACATTGGTCACCATATTTCGCGTTGCCCTTGACGCGACTCCGGAGTGTTCGCACCTTTGCCGAATGAATATTTGGATGAAATAACCAATACACAGGGCTAAAATCCTCTGCCGTCGAATATTAATAATATCTCTTTAATTTTTTGATTTTTTATTTTGAATAGTTGTGCGATCTTTATCGCGCCGCTTGGTTTTCCATACTCATAAAAAACAGCAACAGAATCATCGTTTTCAGTAATGCTCAGCACCGTGTACGTGCATTTCTCTGGAGGGTCATTTCTTAGGCTGTTCAGGTATTCTGCAGCAGAATTATAGTTATAAAATGTTCCGTTGAACTGCAACTGCGGAGCAAGTAGGGGTATCAGGCCAGAAACGTTACCTTCACAAAAGCATCTGAGATATTCTTGTGCTATTTCTTGCTTGGTCATCATGCTCTATTAAACCATCGCGCGACTGCTCAAGATATGAAAATCACACGGACCACCGCCGCTGAACGCGTTGGCAGCGTCGCGCTCATCACCGCGCTGACGTCACTGCTTTACCAATCCGCACTCGGGCAGTCCAAACTGGAACTAGAGGAAATAGTCGTCGAGGCGACGCGGGTTAAAGCACCGTTGGGCAAGATCCCTTACGCAGTTGGTGTAGTCGAGGAGGCGGAAATTCAGTCCGGGCAACAGCAGCTGTCACTGGGCGAGTCCGTGAGCCGCATTCCGGGTGTTTTTTTACAGAATCCCTACAACTACGCCCAGGATCTCCGTATATCGATCCGCGGCTTTGGTGCCCGTGTAAACTTCGGCATTCGCGGCATCAAGATCTTAGTAGACGGAATCCCAAATACGCTGCCTGATGGCCAGGGCGAGGTCGATAGCATTGACCTCGGCACCGCGGGGCAAATCGACGTTCTGCGGGGTGCCGCATCTTCTCTATACGGCAATGCCTCGGGTGGGTTGATCAGCGTCATCACAGAGAGAGCGCCTGAAAGAAAGTTTGCAGATTTGCGTGCAGCCGGGGGTGATTTTGGTTACTGGAAATACCAGGCCAAGACAGGAGGCCGCACTGCCCGTTTCGAATATCTGTTAGGCGCAGGCGATCTGAAGATGGAGGGCTATCGTGATCATAGCCGAGTCGAGAATAAGAACTTCAACTCGAAGTTCACCTTCGAGATTGACGCGACCTCTGAGTTATCCGCAGTGGTCAATTCATTCGATTCTCCCGTTGCCCAAGATCCGGGCAGCCTCAACGCAGAGCAGGCGGCAGCCGATCCCACCCAGGCGAATCCGCGCAACGTACAGTTCGACGCAGGAGAAGCAATAAACCAGCAAAAGGTCGGCTTGCGCTACCACAAAGACTTCAGTGGCGCGCATGGGTTTACCGCGCGGGCTTACGGTACGCAGCGGGATTTCGAGAACCGGCTGCCGTTTCAATCGAGCGGTGCGGTTCAATTAGATCGCGTTTTTTATGGCGGAGGCCTGCAGTACGTCTATACCGACAAGCTCGGACATATGAACAACCGCTTACTTCTAGGCATAGATCTCGACGTGCAGGATGACGACCGCATGCGTTTCGATAACAACGACGGCTTCCGGGGTGACCTCACCTTTGACCAGAATGAAACGGTGTCGAGCATCGGCGTATTCATGCAGAATGCATTGAACCTCAACGATCGCATTACGCTTACTCTAGGCGGACGCTTAGACAGTATCGATTTCGAGGTTGTTGACCATTTCCTGTTCGACGGAGATGATTCGGGCGAACGCACATTCGAGGAGTTCAGCCCCATGCTGGGGGTTGTGTTTGATGCGAATGACAGCATGAACCTCTACGCCAATCTGTCCACGGCTTTCGAGACGCCTACCACCACTGAGCTCGCCAGCCCCTCTGGCGGCGGCGGGTTCAACCCGGACCTTAAACCTCAAACGGCGACCAGCTACGAGCTCGGCATCAGGGGCCTACTCGCTGGCGGAGCCACCCTTTACGAACTTACGGTATTTCGCGCGAACGTTGAAGATGAGATCACGCCGTTCGAGCTGCCGGAGTTTCCAGGCCGCACCTTTTTCCGTAATGCGGGAAAATCAACTCGTAATGGCATCGAGGCAACTGTCACGGTGGAGCCCATTGTCGGGTTCACTCTTTCACTCGCTTACACCTATTCAGACTTCAAGTTCGATGAGTTCACCGTTGACGGCGAGGATTTTGCCGGGAATCGTATTCCGGGCATACCAAAGAATCTTTTTCACGCCGCGTTAGAATATCGCCGTGAGGGTAGTTTTGCCATTGCTGATTTCATCAATGTTGGGGAGATGTTTGCGGACAACGCTAACAGCACAGAAGTGCAGCCCTACACCGTAGTGGATCTCAGAGCAGGCTATGAGAAGATAGTTGGTGACTGGACCCTCACCCCTTTCGTTGGTGTAAATAACTTATTTAATGAACGGTACAATGGCAACATCCGGATCAACGCATTCGGCGGGCGCTATTTTGAACCCGCCCCGAATCGCAATTTGTATGGCGGACTCACCGTGCGCAAAAGTTTCGGTACTTAACGTAGCCTAAAACAGCACCATGCATAGCTTCAGCTGGTCATCCCATTCTGTTTCAGAATAAATGCAATAGGCCGGTTGACGCTCCATTTCTTATCACCTCTCACGGTGTGGGAAGCTTTCCTCAGGAATGATGCCGTGCGGACCATAGCTGACGAAACTCATCGCTGCAAAACGACCGCCGTGCTGTTGATCGAGCTCGCCTTTACTCCAGAATGAGGCGCTCGCCATCTCTGCCTCGCGAAATTCAAATCCACGATGGGGGCGGATGGCAATATGGTGATCCTCACCTGTCACCGGGTTGCGAATTGGTTCAACATCAGCTTCGAGAACGTTCTCCACGAAGAAGCGACCGCGCCGTCCCTTTAGGTCGAACTCGAAGACGATATCGGCAAACACCGGTTCCGGTTCGTGGGCGATGGTGGAGGCGTAGATGGCAAAACCCGTCGTCGGCTCTTGGTCCTGCCCGCCCAATATGGTAAACAGCGCATCGACCTGATCTTTACTCGCTGCCTTGTCGACCACGGACCACCAGGTGCCGTTACCATCATGTACCGCGCCCGGCCAACGATAAGCACCGGCTACTTTAAGGCCGTCAAGGGATACATCGCCATAGTGACCTTCGGTGATCTGCATAGCCATCACACCCTCGCATGGCAGGCGCGTCGGCGGTGCGTTGAACTCACAGGGGCACCCGTAGTCGCAGCTACAGGTCCCAATCTGCTTGGTACGGATCATCCAGTCTGTATAACTCATTTTTCTGTGCACCTCTTTTGAATATTCGTGGACATTTGGTTGCAAAGCCTGCGCCAATCAAAACTTGCTTAATACTACCCCCAAACTCAACAGAAAAATATGATTGCGGGTCACAAGCCGGCCCCAGACTCCTGTCGGCCACACGTACTCCAATCCTACTGTTCCGGCACGCCCGCCCTGCTCAGACCACCTAGAAAGTGTTCCCGGCTAGCTGCGTCGGTAATGGGCAGAGCCTGCTTGATGAAGGACACAGACAAATCAGCCTTGAGCTGTCGAGCGCGCTTCAACGCGGCGTTCGCCTCTTTCTGTCGACCGAGCAAACCGAGAGCGCTGAGTTCGCCCATATACGCCCATATTGCGGTTATTGGGAACTGCTGCGCCCGGAGCGAACATTCCAACGCCTCGTCGTAGCGCTCAAGCATGACCAGCGCTATGGCTTTACTTGCCAGAAAAGTCCAGAACAGGGGGTCGCGTGGGCTGAGTCGCATCGCCTCGTCGTGGGACACCAGTGCCTCTGCAGCCCGGCCACAGTGCCACAAACTGTGGGCGCGCACATAGTGGGCTAGAGCAAAACTGGGATTGAGTTCGATTGCGCGATCACAGCAGGCGATGGCTTGCTCATGCTCCGCGCGCGCGATGTGAATACGTCCCAACCCGACGTGGGCAAACGGATCGTTTTCATCCAGCGCCACGGCGGTGCGTCCCTCTTCTAACCCGCGAGCGAGGTCCCGACCGCGATCCTCTGAGCCCTCCATCAAAACATGTGCGTACATACAAAACGCGATTCCAGCATGGGCCGAAGCGAAATTCGGATCGAGATCGATGGCCTTGTATAGAAAATCCAATGCCTTTTTCGTGTCCTCTGCTTTGTATTGATAGATATGCCACATTGCGCGCTGATAACACTCCCAAGCACTTAGACTTTCTGGCGGCTTACGCCGCGCCCGCTGGCGCTCGGTACTGATCAATCGCGGCTCGATTGTGGTGACGATTGCCTCGGTTACTTCATCCTGTAGCGTAAAGATATCTTCCAGGTCTCGATCATAACGCTCGGCCCAGATGTGTTTATCCTCAATGGCATCGATAAGTTGCGCCGTGATGCGAACCCGCATACCTGCACGCCTGACGCTGCCCTCGACGACGTAGCGCACTCCCAGTTTCCTGCTGACATCTCTGACGTCGGCTGATTGATCCTTGAAAGCGAACGAAGAATTACGCGCGATGACAAACAGCGAACGAAATTTAGATAACTCGGTGATGATATCTTCGGTGATGCCGTCCGCGAAAAATTCCTGTTCCGGATCCGCACTCATGTTGGTAAAAGGGAGGACTGCGATGGAAGGTTTGTCCGGTAATTCTAAAACGGTACGCTCTGAAACATACGCTTGCGCATCTTTTTGCGAACCCATCATCATCTGGTATGCGCGTACGGGCTGAGCAATGTTTTTAACCTCCTGTTCCCCCATGAACTGAAATCCCAGCTTAAGTTTGTTACCAATGGCAGTGCGAACGGATTCAGAAACGCAGATGCCCCCGGGGGCTGCAAGACTCTCCAGACGCGCCGCTACGTTTACGCCATCGCCATAGATATCACCCCGATCCTCGATCACATCACCAAGGTTTACTCCAATTCGAAACAGAATTTTACGTTCGTCTGGCAACTCTCGATTTCGCTTATTAAGTCCTTCTTGCACCGCAACGGCGGATGACAATGCATCAACCACAGCGTTGAACTTGGCAAGCACAGCATCCCCCGCGTAGTGCATAACGTGACCATGATGAGATTCTATGGTCGAAGAAATCAGATCGAGGCATTGCGTTAAGTTGCGATGGGTTACGTCTTCATCCATACCGGAGAGGCGGCTGTAACCGACGACGTCGGCGTATAGGATTGCAGCGAGTTTTCGGGGCAGCCGTTCTTCAACCATTGCTATTCATTCAGACAGCACAGAAGGTCAATCTATATTACTACGCTGGGAAACTATGCCGCTAAGCGCGCAAGGGCCTGGCAGTCAATATTGAGCGACAGAAAGCCTGATGAGTTGGATTTCAGCCGCCAAGCGGACCAATAGAGCCTGTTTGGACAACGCGAAACTACCTACTTCTGCATTTTTCTTCTCTGCTTCACTTGTCATTGTGCTCCCCCAATGATTACATTGAGAACCTAAAAAGTAGTCTCTACAGGGGGAGTAAATGACTCCCTCTATTTATCGCGACAAAGCCACAATACATGAATTTCGCCTCTACGTTCGCCTGCGCGAGCAACTGACGGCAACAAGAGAGAAACACCCTAATGTCATACCGAAGCCCAAGAAGAAGAGCGCAAAGGAGACTAAGAAGAAGACGATCGGAGTGGCACGAGCGCCAGGTGCAAGCAAGACAGGGAGATAGCGATAGACAGCTCACGTTCTGGCCAAGTAACTTTTCCGCTGGCTGGAGGACCAGCGGACCCGATGCCCCGTGGTTGCATGAAGATGAAACTGATGAAAACGGACTGGAGACGCTGTGAGTCAACTTCAGCAATAAGATGATATTCTGAAGTACAGCACTTGATTGAAGTAAAGCCGTTGTTTATCGATACACGCCCCGACTCAGAGCACTCGCCGAGGACCCATGCTGTTGTAACTTTTGCTATTAGCGAACAACGTACCGGCAACCATTCAACACCGGGTTTACACTTGACCCCGCAAATCTCGTTTTTGGCTTTGCCGGCGCGCTGGCCGAAATGGGCTTCCCGTAGAACGAAATCCCGCTGGCTCTGTTGATGTTCAACGTAGGCGTGGAGTTAGGGCAGCTGCTGTTCATCGCGATCATCCTGACGCTGGCGACAGTGCTGCGCAAAGTGCGCACCGATTGGCCAGCGTGGTCTCGCCAGCTTCCGGCCTACGGTATCGGCAGCATGGCGGCATTCTGGTTTATCCAGCGGGTGAGCGGTTTTTAGATGCGGCCGAACGGCGTCTAACAGGTGCTGAATGCAACATACGAAGGCATGAAGGCCAATATCTGAACGCAAGGACTCACTGCTTCAGCCGATATCCAGTCCGAAACATCCACCACACCAGCGCCAAACAGGCACTGAGGAACAAAACGATCATCATGACGCTAACCCCAACGCCGACATCGGAGATACCATAAAAACTCCAACGAAATCCGCTGATCAGGTAAACCACCGGATTGAACAGCGTTACGGTCTGCCACGCGGGCGGCAACATACTGATTGAATAAAAACTGCCCCCTAAAAACACCAGCGGCGTGATGATTAACAGCGGTATCAGCTGCAGCTTTTCAAAATTGGTTGCCCAGATGCCGATAATGAAACCAAACAAACTAAACGAGATGCATGTCAACAGTAGAAAGACCATCATCCATAGCGGATGCTCAACCCTGAGCGGCACGAACAGTCCCGCCGTAGCTAAAATAATCAAACCAATAATCAGTGACTTAGTGGCAGCCGCGCCAACGTAACCCAAAACAATTTCGAAGGGGGAAACCGGAGCCGACAGTACTTCATAGATGGTGCCGGTGAATCTTGGGAAGAAAATACCAAACGATGCGTTGGAGATGCTCTGGGTAAGCAGCGAGAGCATTATCAGCCCGGGGACAATAAAGGCGCCGTAGGATACGCCATCGATTTCCTGAATGCGCGAACCAATGGCAGCGCCGAACACGATGAAGTAAAGTGAAGTCGAGATTACCGGTGATGCCACGCTCTGCATAAGAGTATTCCAGGTGCGCAGCATTTCGAACCTGTAGATTACTTTCACCGCTTCCAGATTCATGCCTCTTCCTTCACCAAGCTGACGAATATCTCCTCGAGCGAACTCTGAGATGTATTCAAGTCCTTCAGCGTCATGCCGGCGTTCTTAATATCTTGCAGCAGGGCGGTAATGCGCGTGCGGGAACTCCGTATGTCGTAGGTCAAGATGATTTCACTGCCATCCGCTGCAAGGTCTAAATCGTAGGACGACAGTGATTCAGGTATACGAGCAATCGGCTCCTTGAGCTGCACTGTAAGCCGTTTTTTACCAAGTTTGCGCATTAGCATGTGTTTTTCCTCCACTAGCAGCAGCCTGCCCCTATTGATTACGCCCACCCGGTCCGCGATCTCCTCAGCCTCCTCTATGTAGTGCGTGGTCAGGATAATAGTCACACCGGACTCACGTAAACGCCGGACGATATCCCACATGTCCTTACGCAGCTCGACATCCACACCGGCAGTCGGCTCGTCCAGAAACAATACCCGCGGTTCATGCGCTAGAGCTTTGGCAATCAGAACCCGGCGTTTCATGCCGCCAGACAGGGTCCGGACTTCCTGGTCTTTTTTGTTCAACAGAGACAGGTCTCTTAGCAGGTCATCGACGTAGGCTGGATTTGACCTCTTGCCAAACAAACCTCGGCTGAAGCACACCGTATTTCTAACCAGATCGAAGGTGCCCAGAGTGAGCTCCTGGGGCACCAGGCCGATCATCTGCCGGGTGAAACGGTAATCGGTGATGATGTCGCGTCCATCTACAGTGACCGAACCGGAAGTCGGCGACACGATGCCACAGATGATAGATATGAGCGTGGTTTTTCCAGCCCCGTTGGGGCCTAGCAGAGCCAGTATTTCTCCCCGGTGAACGTCGAGCGTTATACAATCCAGAGCCTTGAGACCATCCTGGTAAGTCTTGCACAGATCCTTCACTTCAATCACTGGCTGCATCTCCTACCTACCTCAGGAACTCAGATAGAGTTTCCTTGCAAAGGATCGGTTCTGACAGGCGGGGCGGCGCCGTGAATGCTGGTTACCGGGCTCATACAGATTATGTGATTTATTTTTTAGTTGCGCGGGAAGGATCGCTCTACGGGTAAATATTCTACATGCATTCATGCAAACCATCGCTTACATAGGACAAAAACTTATAAAATGTGTTCGCCTCGCATTGCCGGTCAGCCTGTTAGGAAATGCCCATGCTTTGGCTCCTTCGTGTTGGTGCAAGAACTTCCAATACTGTCACTTAGGTAGATGCATGCGGTGTGGCGATCACAAATATGATCTCACATGATTCAATCGGAGGCATATGCGATACAGCAACATGATGCCAGCGCTAAAGGCACACAGGGTTTGACCGTGATTTCCGCCGCCTCTCCGCCAAGATTGTTCACGCTGGTTTTGCTCACTGCGCTTTCGACTCTGTCGCTGAATATGTTTCTGCCGTCGCTGTCGAATATCGCGCAGGAGCTCCAGGCCGACTATTCGATGGTGAGCCTGTCGGTTGCGGGATATCTGGGGATCACGGCTGTGTTACAGCTGATCATGGGGCCACTTTCGGACCGGATTGGAAGGCGGCCGGTGATTCTGGCGGGGTTGCTGATTTTCATCATGGCATCTATGGGCTGTATGCTGGCCACCAACATCTGGAGTTTTCTGCTTTTTCGAATGCTGCAGGGCGTGATCATCTCAGGCTGGGTGCTGTCCCTCGCGGTGATCCGGGATACGGCACCCGAACACGAGGCGGCGAGCCGGATTGGCTACGTCACCATGGCGATGGCGGTCGCGCCGATGCTGGGGCCGATGTTAGGGGGGGTACTGGATGAGCTGTTTGGCTGGCGCGCGAGTTTCCTGGCCTTTGTCGGCTTTGGCGTCGTTTTGCTCGGCTTGTGCTGGTTCGATCTGGGCGAGACCAACAAGACACCGTCGGGATTGTTTATCACGCATTCCCAGACCTATCTAGAGCTGTTCCGATCGCGGCGGTTCTGGGGCTATGCGCTGTGCATTGTGTTTTCGACGGGGGCGTTTTACACCTTTCTAGCTGGTGCGCCGCTGGTTGCGCAGACGGCGTTGGCGCTGTCGCCCGTGACGCTGGGGTTTTATATGGGGACCATTACGGCAGGCTTTATGCTGGGCAGTTTCCTCTCCGGCCGGTATGCAAATCGCTATCCGCTGACGACGATGATGATGTGCGGCAGAGTGGTCGCCTGCGCCGGGCTTACGTTGGGGCTGGTGCTGTTTGTAACCGGGTTCGTGCATGTGTTATCGCTGTTCGGCGCAACCGTGTTCGTCGGCCTGGGCAACGGGCTGACCATGCCGAGCAGCTATGCCGGCGCGCTGTCAGTGCGGCCAAAGCTCGCCGGCAGTGCGTCAGGCCTGGCGGGAGCGCTAACGGTCGGGGGCGGGGCGGTGCTGACTTCGATCACCGGCGTGATTCTGAACGAGGAGAATGGCGCCTACCAGCTCCTGGGCATGATGCTGCTTTGCTCGCTGATCGCGCTGCTTGCCGTACTCTATGTGCACCGAATCGACCAGCGCGAACGCTCCACTGTCTCCGCCGGGTAGGAGGGCAATGCGGTCGAGTCGACGTGACAGGCTATTCTAGAACATCCGGCCAGTTCTGGTCCGCGGCGGCAATGTGCCCGGGAATGTCTTTTCGCCATCGCTCCCGAACTTCTAAACTGTAGTTAAGATAAAGTTTATCTTCGACCACGGTCCAGGCTTCGGGTACGGTGGTGGCGGTCGCGCCCTTGGACACCGCAAAGGCGCAGTATCCACCATACTGTGGCGCATATTTTTGAGGATCTGCTTTAAAAAGTGCCATGTTTTCGGCGCTGGCAAACTTGAATGTTTCACCCTTCCACTCGAAAGCATACTGATCACTGCCTTTTACTGGATTTTTCTCAGTAAAGTAAGCGACCGGATCATAGCCGTTAATGGCTCCATCACTGGTTGCGAATACCGGTGGTTTACTTGCCTGCGCCAGCGGTAGAAGCAGCATGATGAATATGAAGGTATACAGACTTTTCTGCATTATTGATTGCTCCTTGTTATTGATGTTTTGCTTGTAGTATTGGTTTTACTCAGGGATAAAAAAGTTCTCCTGACGGCAGCTTAACGTCTCAATCGGATGTTACATGATGGGTATCTTGGCCAAAGCACGCCGGCTTCGGAAGCAGGAGCCAAAGCAGGCAGGCGAACAGCTGGCCAGGCATCGTTTAAAGAATAATGACGCAAAAAAGACACGTTTATTCCACCGGCCTGACTAAAATCAAGCCCCGATTCAAGCGAATTGACTATAGGATGAGAACCATGGAAGCTCATAGTGTTAGATTGAGTTATATAAATCCCTAATGTGAATATTCAGCAATTTTTATAGGAAAACCATTGGCGAGTACAGCATGAGCAAAATTAAACTGACCTACTTCGACATCGATGGCGGACGCGGGGAACCAATCAGGATCGCTTTATCGATCGGTGGAATTGAATTTGAAGATCATCGGATTTCGTTCGCAGAATTTGGACAGATGCGTGCGAGCACACCATTTAATGCTGTGCCTGTGGTAGAAATGAATGACGGCGTCTACAGCCAGTCGAATGCAATGAGCCGCTATTTCGGGAAACAGGCCGGCCTGTACCCAGAAGATCCGTGGCAGGCATTTCTGTGTGATGAAGTGATGGATGCTATTGAAGACTTAATGCACTTCCTCATCCGCACTTTCGGTATGCAGGGCGATGAACTCAAGGCTGCTCGCGAGAAGTTGGCGGATGGCGCATTCACTACGTATCTCAAAACCCTGAATGCCCGACTCGAGGCTGCGGGTGGAGAGTACTTCGCAGAAGGCCGCCTTACGATCGCCGATCTCAAAGTATTTGTCTGGATTCGCAGTCTGAAGTCAGGGTTTCTGGACCACATTCCTACCGATTTAGTGGACAAAGTCGCACCGCTGCTTGTACAACACATGGAAAGGGTCGCTAACGAGCCAGGTGTGGCCAGGTATTATGAGGGGCGCAGAAAGTAACAGGCCGGATGTTCTCAAGTAAAGTCAAAGATGGAATCGTAATGCCCGCGGGGGCAAAAACCTTGTATAAAAAAGCGTTCCCGCTCATGTTCGGGTGCCGCGCCGGCCGAGTATAAAATAGAGGGGTACGGCCAGAGCAAATACCACTAACCCAGCATACAACGACGAATACGTACCGCCGAGAAATTCGACCGGATGGTTAATCGTCGCCAGCATACCGAGACAGCTGACTGCTCCGAGTGCCGATAACAGGGGGAACTGTCCAATATTGAGTGGCATCCGCCAAGGCCTCTCCAGGTCGGGGTATCGGAAGCGGAGCACGATGTTGCTGAGATTAACGAAGAAAAATAAAATAAAGATCCCAACGTCGGATATCGACGCCAGCACCTCCAGTTCCTCGAACAACAGGAACAGCGCGGTGATGATCCCCACTGCCCATACTGCGACCCACGGCGTTTTACGCTGGGGGTGAACCCGGGCCAGTGCAAGCGGAAGCGATCCATGGTCCGCCATTCCATAAATCATTCGCGCGCACACTATCAGTGTGATCAGCACGGTGTTGGCGGTGGCGAACAGCGCGATCACTGCGAGCACCTCGGGCGCCACGAAACCGACCAGTCTTTCCATCACGCGCGACAGCGGCTGCCCGGAGGTCGCCAAGTCCTGATAAGGGACCACGCTCACCGCGACGACGGCGACTAGGACATAAATCACGGTTGAAATGACCAGGGAATAAATGAACGCTTTTGGCAGCACTCTTCTTGGATCTTCGGCCTCCTCCGCAATGTTGGCGATATCCTCGAAACCAATGTAGGCAAAAAAGATCAGCGCACCCGCTGAGACTACTGGCAGGAACAAATCAAGCGTGGCATCTGATTCCACCGGAAATGCCCACAGGTCGGCGAGCGGAATGTCTCCCCGTATGATGAAGTAACCGCCTACCAAAACAATGATGGCCAGCCCGCCCACCTCGATGGCAGTGGCGACGGCATTGAACCGCGCCGACTGTTTGATTCCACGGTAGCTCAGCCACGATACAGCGACGATTAGCAGCAGCGCGGACGCCAGAACCGGCACGGGCAGGAATCTTACAAGGTACTGCGCAAAGCCGACCGCCACGGCGCTAGCCGTAGTAAATCCCAGCATCACGCCCATGAAACCGATGATCCAGGCCAAGGCCGCCGATCCAAACGCTTCCCGTGCGTACACGTACTCGGCCGCCGCCCGCGGGTACATAGCCGAGAGTTCGGCGTAGCTCAGCGCGGTAAACCCGGCGATGATAGCGGCGCTGACAAAAGACAGCCATAGCATGTTTCCCGCGATGCCCGCCGCGCTGCCTACCAGCACGTAAATGCCCGCGCCCAGAATCAGGCCAACCCCATAGACCACGATCTCCCACAGCGACAGGCAGCGCCTCAACGCGGTTGAGTCTGAATCGTGCGCCCTGCGTCGCGTTATTTCGGTTTGCACTAGTGCCGGCTTTTCCATGTACGAAGGCAAGCATTTTGAGCTGCCATAAGTCTTAAGATTTTGATGGCAGTCAACATTCTTCGTTATTCTGAGAATCTATTGGCATTAAACCTCTGTGCGTATTGCGCGTGCGAGATACTTTGCATGAGGTCATCTTGATTGAGACGGACGGACACAGGGGTCGTAATCCCTAACACATGCATTTACTGGTGAGTTCCTCGTCGGTAGAAGGATGCGGTCGGCAAGGGTCATGCTCTTTGCTTTGGTCTGAGCAGCGCTTCGTTCCGAATATTTTTCATCAGACGGCCAGTGGCGAACGGAATGTTAATTTGTTTGTCTCAGTCACTTGTTGTATATGATTGTTGTATGTTTTGATCAATAACTTTTAACAATATAAATTTTAATGATTAATCCCCCCTCATCAGCGAATAACGATTCTGCAAATGCTGCGCCGACTCCCGGACGCGGGCGTAAATGGCTGACTTACAGCCTACTTGGCTTGCTGCTTGCGCTGGGCCTGTTGACTGCGCTCATTCCGACCATTCTCTCTACCACCTTAGGTAAAGGGGTGGCGGTGGGAGTGATCAACGATACTGTCCGTGGGTCGGTTACGATAGACGCTCTATCATTGAGTTGGCTCAGCGGACAGAATATCCGTGGGGTGGAGATCCTGGATGCGACAGGCGAAAGGGTCGTTCGTCTGGAAGAACTCTCTACCGAACTGACGCTGCTCAAAGCGATACAAAGAAAACTGAGCCTCGGCCGTACCAAGATCCGCGGGCTGACCGCTGAAATCATCGTCGACGAGTCGGGGACAAACAATCTGGCCCAGGCACTTGAACCTAACACGCCTTCGACAACCGACGCCACCCCCATATTAATTCCGCTCACCGGCAATATCGAACTCAGCGACGCGCACATCACGGTGACGCCATCGAATGCCGAGCCGGTAGTGTTTGAGGGTTTGACGGGAACGGTGCGGGTGGCGCCGACGGCGCGCACGCTTGACGTCGCCCTGCAGGGACGCAGCCGTCAGGGCCTCCAGACGGGGGAATTCAACATAACGGGACAGGTGGAAGGCATGATTGCACCTGACGGTGCTTTGACCCCACAAACTGCGACAGGAAACCTGGAAGCGAACGTTAAAGCACTGCCGATTGACGGTGTCGACGGTATGCTTGGACTCAAGGGCCTGCTCCGCGCCGGCGTAGGCAACCGCGCGAACCTTAAGATGCAGGCATCCGGCACGGCGCAGATGCAAAACGTCATAGTCGCCGCCGATTCACCAAACATCCAGGCTGGAATCACGGCGGAAATAAACCAGGGTCGGTTTGCGCTGACGCAACCTGCATCGATACGCCTCGTTGTCACCCCTGACTTTTTCCAGGAACTCACTGCATCAGCCGAGAACGAAGCCGCACTGCATTTAGTCGAGGCATTTCCGTTGAATCTAAAAGCAGAACGATTGGACCTATCCGTCTCGGATTTCAATCTGGGTGACATCGCGTTACGCGGCGGCGTCGAAGCGGAAAAACCCATTGCCCTGAGCGGGGCGCGTGAACTCGGAGATGTCACACTCCGCGGTCTGAACGCCACGCTCGACAGCGAACGCCTGTCCGAAACGGTCGGCATCAAGCTCGGTGGCGAGGCCCTAACGCAGGGCAAACCGGGCCAGATCGAGGTACAGGCAAAACTGGATCAGCTGATTAATCAGCAGGGCACTCTGCAGCTGGACAAATTGCGTGCCGATGTGGAGGCAAACCTGTCAAACGTACCCACATTACTGATCGATCAACTCGCCCGCCAAAATGGCCAGCTGGTTAGTCTATTGGGTTCCAAAGTGGACCTCAGCGCCCGGATAAAGTCGAGCGGGCCGGATCAGATCGACGGCACGCTGAGCGTTGATGCCGGACCACTTAAAGCAGAAGACATTACGCTCTCGATCACCGACTCGATTGTCTTGGCCAAACCAGCAAATATCCGATACCTGATATCACCGGAGGTTGTCCGCAAAACATGGGGAGAGGACCCGGGCTTCGCACTGCGCCAACCGACCGCTCTCGTGCTCGAGATCCGGGACTTTTCGGCGCCTCGCCCTACGGCGGGCGAGCCGATGTTCCAGCCTGCAAAAATAAAGCTTCAAGCCTCTTTAGTCAGCGATCAGCTGGAGTTATCAGATATCCCCAATTTCGACACGCTTCGCGTGGCAGACGCGCGCCTCGATTTGAAGGCTGATTCCCTGTCCTCCATTCGACTCAGCGGCTCAGCGCTGGTGAGCGAAGCGAAAAAAGGAATGCTGGCGGAGCTCAATGCCTCACCTTTGCAAGTGAGCATCGACACGACGACCGGCTTGGATGATAAAGGCCAGATCGGACTCATCGCTGCGCAGCTGCAGCTCTCCAGTGAGGGGATGAACGGCAAGGTCGACTTGAGTATACCCTCGGATTTTAGCCGGGCAGCGCTGACCGCACCGGCCTCTCTGCAGCTGGCGGTCACGCCGGGTCTGGTGCAGCGGCTCGGCGCAAGTCAGCCGACACTGGGAAAACCGGTGCCGGTGGAGATCAGGCTCTCTCGACTCGACCTGCCTCTGGCTGCGTTCTCTTTGGCGGAACTGCAAGCCGAGGCGGCTGTACGTATTGAAGAGCTGATTCTGGCGGGGGACAAGTCAGTTGCAGGCACTGCATTACGCAACGCGGACATTGCATTCGATTACCGCGGACCCGATGCTTCCGCTACGGTCAAGCTTGCTGCGGAGACGGTGCTTCCGGGTGAGCAAAAGGCCGGTGCCTTGAAGCTTGATGCCACACTGAGCCGCCTGCTGCGCAACGGTGAGTTGAGCCTGAGCACGGCGGATGTCAATGCTAAGGCCAACATTGATTCATTACCCACTGCATTGATCGAGGCATTTAGCGGTCAGGCGGCAGTGGTTCCGATTGTCGGAGACTTCATGCAAGTCGACGCTGCCGTAGAACTTTCGAGCGATAAAGGGGTGGGCACAATCGAACTCAAAACCCAGTCTCCAAACCTTAGCGCTGACGCCGGACTCAAGATCGGGGATGAACTGGTCTTGAGCCGACCGGCGAACATGCGATTGACGTTGACACCGAGCGGCTACGCAGCCCTAGCGGGCATGTCTTCTGCCTCCTCCGACAAGGGCGAATCCCCCTCTGGCTACGAACTTACCGAAGACGCTACGTTTGATGCTGTTGTCACACAGCTGCGATGGCCATTTCCTGCCGCCAACGGGAAAACGCAATTCAACCCGTCCCGCGCCGCAGTGGCTGCAACCTTAACGGCACCGCGCATTTCACTGCGCGATCGCATAAGCGGTGACACCTTATCTATCGAAATGCTGGAGACGATGCTGCAAGGAGACGATCTGTCCAAGCCGATTGGTTTTAAACTCAGCGGTCAGATCCGTGGTCCGCAGAGCGATCAAGCGCAACCCGGTGACCCGAGCGGGCGTCTCGCCATATCAGGGCAAGCGGCGGATGTGTTCGCTGCAGACGGACAACTCAATTCCGACGGCCTGTCGATAAGCATGGACGGGCAACTGCAAAAATTGCCAGCAGCGCTCTTGGACCAGATACTCGACATGGATGGGCTTGTGGTCGCGACTTTGGGGGACGCGGCGGATTTGACGCTGAACGCGAATGTGCGGCAGATGGTCGGCCCGCTCAACCTGCAGCTGCGGTCGGCTAAGGCCAATGTTGACATCAACGCAGAACTACGGTCAGAGGGGCTGGTATTGACCGAGCCCCTGGTCGCCGAGGTGGAGGTTACGCAGACATTCGGGCAACTTGTCCTCGGCAAAATTCATCCCATATTCGAAACCGCGCAAAGCGCTGATCAGGCCGTACGTTTCGAGGTGCCGCAAAAGGGGGTGCTCATCCCGATCAGAGATTACGATATCAATAATATTGTGATTCCATTGATGAAGCTGGATCTGGGCACGCTCACGCTAAAGAGCGGTTGGCTGCTTAAGGGTGCCATTGGCTTAGCGCAGCAATTCGGCGCACTCAAGGGTTCAGGACGTGACCAGTGGACGGCTCAATTTACGCCAGCGATTCTGCAGATGGGCGGGGGTGTGGTGACTTACGAACGCCGACTCGATCTGTTACTCGACGAACGTATGCACTTGGCGACCTGGGGGACCGCGGATATCGCCAATGATAGCGCGAATCTGATACTCGCCTTCATGCCGGAGACATTGGAGAAGATATTTGGGCTAACGGTTGCCCCCGGCGATGCGCTCCGTATCCCAGTTCGCGGCGCGCTCAGCGAACCCAGCGTGGACTTCGCCAAGGCCGGGCTGGAACTCGAGCGCCTGCGCACGCAGAAGCGATTGGCCAAAAAAGACAAGCTTGTCGGCGCCCTGGTTGGGGCGGTGGCGGCAACCGCAATCGGCGGTGCACCGATGCCTCCAGCATCAGTCGAACCGCTGCCCTGGGGCCCGCTTCCCGTGCCTGAGGGCCAAGTCGACGCCCAGCAGACCGAGGAACCTGCGCAGTCCACTGAACCGACTCCGCCAAAAAGCATTGAACAACAAGCGATCGAGGGATTGATGGGTATTTTGAAAAAGAAGAAAGAGTAAGCGCAGTTAGTTCCGGCCTGAGCAAATAAATTGACCGACGTATCGGCTTTTCGCAACGCTCATGACAATGTAGCCCTCATGCCTGGAGGAAGGTAGAGCCGTTTCGAGCCAGTGTAACCGCAACAATAGCTAGAACCGTACGGTTAATCACCGACCACGATCAGCTCGCGCGGCATGTCCGTAAGAATTTCAAGCCCGGTATCAGTCATTAGGTAAGAGTCGATCCAGCCGGCGCCGGAGCCACCCGGCCAACCGTCGAAGACGTCGTATTGAACTTCGAAATTGAACACCATGCCCGGTTTGATGCCGGGGTCCGGTTCGTCCTCGAATGGACGGGCCCGGTGGCGGTGCACCCAGTCCGGTGGAAAAGCGATACCTAAGACATAACCACCGATGTACCACTCGTACTTGGCCCGATCGATTCCGGCCTCAGCGATGAACGCATCGGCAATATCCTGCACGCGGCTGTAAGGATCATCCGGGTGTACGGCCGACGTAATGGCGTGGCTGCAACCGGCAGAACGGTTCATCAGATCGTGCCAGCGCGGATCAATGTCGCCAACCGCAAAACTGCGACTTATATTTGTGTGATAGCGGTGCAGACTCGCACAGAAGTCCAGGTGCACGACGTCGCCTGCCTTTAGCCGTCGATGCGATGCGGGACCGTGATGGTCACCAGAGCGAGGACCACTACCGATCATGTTACGAATGGCCGGATGTCCACAGCCGCGTTTCATGAGTTCGTAACAAAGCAGCGCATCGATTTCGGTTTCTGCGACTCCAGCGCGCAGGAAGTCGCGGCTTACCGCCATGGTTGTTTTGCAGATTTCTCCTGCCTCGCGCATGATCGCAACCTCGCGCTTAGACTTGTACAAGCGCACGTCTTCGATAACGTTTGAGTCTTCCACGATCTCTGCGCCGCGTTGCGCAAGGCATGCACCCAGTCGACGAATCAAATCAGGATGTCCGCCATAACCCCAAGTTTGTATGGCGATACGTCCCTTACCCCATCCGCGCCGCAACACCTCGTCGGCGACTGCCTGTACATGATCCATCGCTTTGCCGCGTGGATAGTAGAAAATGTCTTCGATCTCGGGCGTGGTCGATACGATTGCCCGGTGCGCTCGGCTGTCAAAAAACATGAAACTGCCACTGCTGGTATCGAAGTACAGACCAATAATTGCCAAGCTGTATTGCCAGATGTGGTCATGTCCGCAAAGGTAGTAATAATCTCTCGGCGCAGTGACGACAATGCCGTCGTAACCGACGCTTTCGAGTGCCGACTTCACCTTGGTGCGACGCTCAATGTATTCTTCCGGGGGAAAAGGTTGCTGCCAGTCGATCTGTTCGCGGATGATTTGTTCCATTGGTTCCTCTCAGTGAAGCGCTACTTGGCTAACTCACGATGATATGCAAACTGCAACACCCGCGTCAGTGTCTCTTCTCGGCGCTGCGGCAGAAACAGCAAATCATCCCTCAACGACCACGGACTTTGCTAACTCGTATTGCTTAGATCGGCCAGGAGTAGACGTTTACGATAGATCGTGTATGAGCAAACGCCGGATTTGTTGCGGGGTTCCGAAGACAACAAAGAAAAAGTAAGCAATAAGCGGGCAAAAAAGCTGGAGGTAAAAAGGTTGCGGAGCCTGAAGGCATTCTGGTGATCTGTAATGGATCGCTCTCCTGTTATACAGGTTTCCTAATGACTTCCTCTGGTGCCGCTAGTCGCTCTCTAATGCTTGTTCCAATACGCGAGCCGCGACTTCACTGTCAATGTCTTCCAATGCGTTAACTGCTTCTGATCGCAGTGTAGGTTCCTTATCGTGTAGCGCAATAGCCAAAGCACGTGCGGCATTGTCTCCGCCAATATCAGCTAACGCTTCGATGGCCGCCGCCCTTACCTTGACTTCATCGGCCCTGAACGTTTGCTTGAGGAGCTCAATCGCAGCGTCTCCACCGATTTCGGCCAACGCGTCCACTGCCTGTTCCCTTACCGCTAAGTTTCTGTCTCGCAAAGCAGTGCTCAACACCTGAACGGATGCTTCGCCGTCAATCTCAACCAACGCTCCAATGGCCGCAGCCCGCACGTGAGAATCGTGGTCCGATAAGCTTTGGCGAAGGGCCTGGCTCGCGGTGACGCCACCGATCTCACCCATGGCAAGGGCAGCCTCTTCTCGAACCAAAGGATCGCTGTCCCCCAATGCAGCGAGCAGCACGCCCGCTGCTTCTTCGCTGCCGATTTCGGCGAGCGCAGAAACCGCCCGCAGGCGAAGCTTAGGATCCTCTTCGACTAAAGCATAGCTCAGTCGGGCAACCACTTCGGATGCATCGAGTGCCGCTAAATCACCAGCCACTTCTCGTCTGAGCGGCTGATCACTGCGCAAACCCTCGGGTGGGGGCGCCCCGAGCGTTAAGGCCGTAAGCGATGAGGCATGGTTCATATCCTTTGCCAGATTTGAATAGTAGCCCGGCCCGGCAGCAAAAACCCATAGTTTCGATGAACTTGCAGCCTTCCCGGCACTTGCCGACGGTTGAACATAGTGCAGGGCGAAATTGTGATGACGCACTATCCGTCCAACTGCCTTGGAAAAAGGAAGACGACGGAACTTCATCGTGACGGGCTCGTCCAGATTGCCGTACAGGACAAGGGTCAGTCCCGATTCACGAGCAATCGCTTTGAGCAGATCCTTAATCGCTACCCGGCGCGCGCTCAGCGTCACAAAATCATCGACGACCTGAACACGGAGATTGTCACCCGTTGACGCTGAGCTGATCAATGTGTCTTGGGCGGCCACCCCGCCGCCGCATAGGAGCGGACCGATAACCAAACAAGCTAAGCCAGTGGTAATGCTCCTATACAGCGGCGCAGGGGTTTTGAGCTTCAAGCCCGTAACAAGCATCATTTGGCGCTGTTACTTTGTTTTGAAGAATAGCAGGCTGATGGTTTGGTTATCGTTCTCCTCAATCGCCAGGATCTCAAGTTCGTACTCCGTGTTCGGCTCGAGGAACTCCGGCGGTACGCTGACAGTTGTGGCGTCCGCTGGCAGGTCGACGCTGTATACGCGCAGTGGATCCTCTCTTGTCACAATAACCTGGTAGCCGACAATCGTACAGCCCATCGTCCCATCGGTACTGCAACCTTGCTGCGGCGGATTGAACTCAGAGGTCTGCGTTACCTGCTCCCAGGTAACAACTGTGTCGGCAGGGTCAACCTCGTCACCGTCTTGTGGAGAGACAATAGCTGGTCCGGCCGGAATAATGTGTGTAAACATGGCTTCGCCGCCCTGCTCGGCGCCATCAAGCGTAATGGTCTCGAACTCGTATTCCCCTTCTGGAAATCGGTGCAAGAACTCCTCCATCGACAAATCGTCGAGGCCCGGCTCGGCACTCTCAAAGAAGAGATCGCTCAGCCCCTGGATCCGCAAACTTCGCCTGGGCTTCACGTCAAGGATCTTGCGCCCATCCGGACGGAAGGCTTGCAGCCGTTTATAGGGCTCCCCTCCCAGCAGGAGCTGTACGCCCACATCCTCGTCGGCTTCATTGAACTCGATAAAGAATTTAAGGCTCGCAAGAGCCAGGTCTGCTTCACCCTGGGCTCGACTTAGGGAGGAAACGGCCAACAAGGCGAGAGCCACCGCCGCCAGCTGTAACATAGTCATATGCTTAGTCATCGATAATCACCTCTGTTTTCACTTGCCGTTAGTCAACAAGGCTCTGAAAGCTAATGTCAGAGCGCGCGAGGCTTTAGGTATATCGAAAATCTCTTAACAGTTGCTGAATGTCGTTTAGCCTAAACGTATTGACCTTAACCAGCGGGCTATGCGGGACATCTGCTAAAACTGGTTTTCGGATGGGAAGCCTGCGCCATATTTCCCACTTCGTTCGCTGGACGCGTCTAACGGCGCGCCCCTGTTGCAGGCGTTATGCGGCTTGTTGCGCAGTGCGCAACATGCTACACTTCCACGGTGATCAGGTCTTTCCGGCATAAAGGGCTGCAGCGCTTCTACGAGCGTGGAACCAAATCGGGAATTCAGCCAAAACACGCCGGCCGACTCAGGTTACAACTGGCGGCGCTGGACACTGCACTAACGATCGAGGACATGGATATCCCCGGTTACCGCCTGCACCCTTTGAAGGGGCGAGCGAAGAGCCGCTGGTCGATTTGGGTTAGCGGAAATTGGCGCCTGACATTTGAGTTTAAGGATGGCGACGTACATATTTTGGACTACGAGGATTATCACTAATGACTATGCACAATCCTCCTCATCCCGGAGAGTTTATCTGGGAAACTTATCTTGAGCCGCACGGCGTTAGCGTTCGCTCGCTTGCTGAGAGTCTTGGTGTAGCCGCATCAACGGTCACTCGCCTTATTAATGGTCAAAGTAGCGTTAGCCCGGAAATGGCGCTCCGTCTCTCAAAGGCTCTAGGTCGTTCCCCCGAGAGTTGGTTGGCTATGCAGCATGCTCATGATCTTTGGGGGGCACGCAAATCGATTGACCTATCAAATGTTGAGCAGATTAACTTCGGTGCCGCATAACCAGTGCAATCAAGCCGCTCCCTTAATGGCATTAATCATCCATGTGACCGAGCGTAGCTTGAGCAAGCTTCGTCGCTATAATATCAGTTCCGGACATTGCACAGGAACTCTATCCGTGGCTCCCAGCTCGCTGGTTGAGCCGTTTTAGTCACGCGACGCGGGATTACGTTCGGGACGTTCAGTGCCCGGTATTGGTTGTTCACAGTCGCGACGACGAGATCATTCCGTTCCACCATGGTGAAGAAATCTTCGCAGCGGCGAATGAACCCCGGACCCTACTGGCGCTTCGCGGCACCCATAACGATGCATTTCTCCGGGATGAGCGCGCCTATATTGAAGGGGTCCAGATGTTTCTGACAGGACTTTCCGCGCCTGCTTTGCCACGTTAGGCTCTGAAAGCTAATGTCAGAGCGCGCGAGGCTTTAGGTATATCGAAAATCTCTTAACAGTTGCTGAATGTCGTTTAGCCTAAACGTATTGGCCTTAACCAGTGTGCTATGCGGGACATCTGCTAAAACTGGTTTTCGGATGGGAAGCCTGCGCCATATTTCCCTTTTAGCGCGATTTTCGAACGCAGCGGCGCTCCGTTGATGTGGACGGTTCAATTCGTTTTACGACAGCGCTTCTTCCGTTTGTGGCCTCCTGAAGCGCAGCCATCAACTCGATTATCTGACTGAATAGCGGGCGGCTGTCTGGTGCAGAGTAAGCAACAATTTCTCAGCGTACAGAAAACCCACTTGGGATCCTGCGCCCCTGGCTTGATGGTGGGGTGGACCTTAAGCAAGGCCACATGTTCAGCCAAGGTTTGATCCGGCCACCGATTGGTGAAGTTGTTGCGATTGGCAAAGGCGAGGTTCACCATCATCTTGTGACCTGCAGGCCACCGAAAGTTCCTACGCCTTTGAAGGTGCTGGAATGCGAAACAAGACCGCATAAAAAACAGGTACGACGACCATGGTAAGTATGGTGGCAATGATCAAGCCGAATATAATGGTGACGGCCATGGCGATGAAGAACGCGTCAAACACCAGCGGAATCATCCCGAGCGCGGTGGTTAAGGCCGCCATCGACACTGGGCGCAGTCGGCTCACTCCTGACTCCACAACCGCCTGAAACGGATTGCCAAGTTGTCCCTTTTGAATCTCGATCTCGTCGATCAGGACGATCGCATTCTTAATCAGCATACCGGACAGGCTCATGAATCCGAGTAGTGCCATGAATCCAAACGGTTGGTTGGTTACCAACAGCCCAAGGGTGACGCCGATGAGCGCCAGCGGCACGCATAACCATATCGCCAGCGGCTGGCGCAATGCATTGAACAGGCCGATGACGATAAGAACCATGATCAATAGGAAAAAAGGAAGGCTGGCCATGATCCCCGCCTGTGCTCTATTCGAATCGCGGTACTCGCCCCACCACTCAAGTTCGTAGTCGGGCCCAAGTTCGATCGCCTCTACCTTGGGTCGGAAGCGTGCGAACACCGTGCTGGCCTGCTCGGATCTCGGTTCGGCTAGCACGGTAATGGTCCGCTTTCGATTAAGCCTCTGAATGGTTTCGTTCTCGAAAACGGTGTCAAAGCCGGACACTACCTGGCGTAAGGGGATGGCCTGCCCGGCAGCCAGGCTCCAGATCTGAATATTGTTGATGCTGGCCACATCTCCGCGCTCACGTTCCGGGGCACGCAGCAGGATCGGCAGCAATTCATCACGTTCGCGGTATACTCCTAAGTTCTGTCCCTGGAAGGAACCCAAAATCGCGTTGGCCACGTTCGGCCGTCCGATGCCGGCGCGGTTTGCCTCCTCCTCGGCCATCTCGGGTTGAACCAACTTAACCTGCTGCCGCCAATCAGTTCGAATCGCTTTGGCGCCGCCGTCATCGTGCAGGATATCCTCGATTTCCGACGCCACATCGCGCAACACGTTTAGATCGGGCCCGCTCACTCGCGCCTGCAGCTTGGCCGAGCCGGGGCCGAGCAAAAAGCGCTTGGCGTAGATCAGGGCGTCTGGGAACTGATCCTGCAGTTCCTCTTCGATTTTGGGCATCAGATTCTCGATCACCTGGTAGTCGTCGACGTCCACCATGAACTGTGCATATGCGCTGTTTAACTTCTCCGGCTGATAAGTCAGAAGAAATCGCAGGCCTCCGGATCCAGCCAGCGTGGACACGTGAATGACACCCTCTTGTCCGAGCAGGTATTTTTCGACGACGTCAGCGGCCTGGACCGTATCATCGATGTGGGTACCCTGGGGCAACCAGAGATCTACGGTAAACTGGGGGCGGGTAGAATTGGGAAAGAAGCTTTGGTCGACGAATCGAAAGCCCCATAGTGAGATGCCAAAGATCACCACCACCACCGTAATTGTCAGCCAACGCCTGCGAATACAGCCCTCCAACAGGGCCCGGTAAAAACTATACAGCGCACCACCGTAGGGATCGCGTTGCTCATCAGATTCGTTCGTATCTTTCTGTTTGGGCTTAAGGAACATGACGCACAGCAATGGGGTAACTGTAACCGCCGTTACCCAGCTCAGTCCCAGCGCGATGAGCACAACCTGAAACAGCGAGCGGCAGAACTCACCGGTTGAATCATCAGATAAACCAATGGCACCGAAGGCCATGATGGCAACAGCGGTGGCGCCGAGCAGGGGCAGCGATGTCTGTTGCACCACCTCGCTGGCGGCTTTCTCCGGCTTCATCCCTTTTTGGATACGGACCAGCGTGCCGTCGACCACGACGATGGCGTTGTCGACCAGCATGCCCAGCGCAATGATCAAAGCACCGAGCGAAATCCGCTCCAGCGCGATGTTCCAGGGTCCCATGAAGATGAACGTTCCGGAGATGGTCAGCACCAGGATGAATCCGATCAGCAGGCCACTGCGCAGCCCCATGAACAACAGCAGCACCGCCACGACGATGACCACTGCCTGGACCAGGCTGACCAGGAATCCCTGAATCGCTACCGTGACTGCCTGGGACTGCACCGAAATAACGCCCCATTCTATGCCCAGCGGCGTCAGTGGCAGCAATTCTTTAGCCCGCTTCTCCACCCCCTCCCCCATGGTGACCACGTTGCCCCCCGCTACGGTGGAAATACCCAGGCCGATGGCTACGTTGCCGTCGTAGCGCAGTACTTTCTGCGGGGGTTCCACGTAGCCACGACGCACGGTGGCAACGTCGCGCAAATAGATCTGCTGATCCGAGCTGTGTCCGGTAATCAGCAGCCCCTCGATCTCCTTCACCGAATCGAAGGTACCGGTGGGATCGATGGCGATGTACTCTTTGCCCACACGCACGCGCCCCGAATCGGCAACGATATTTCTGTCGGTGAGCGACTGGACGATTTGTTGGGGCAGGATGCCGAGTTGCGACATGCGGTCGCGGTCGGGCTCTACGTACAGCGCTTCGCCGCGGTCGCCCCAGAAATCGATTTTGGCGACGTCCTCGACCAGCAGCAGTTCCCGGCGCAGCAGCTTGGCGAATTCCCTGAGTTCGGCATAGCTGTACTCCGGGCCGTATATAGCGACGAAAATGCCGTACACGTCACCGAAGTCGTCGTTCACGACCGACGGACCTGCACCTGGCGGTAACTGCCCCTGGACATCGTTGACCTTTCGCCGCAACTCATCCCAGACCTGGGGCAGAGAGTTTCTATCGTACTGGTCTTTTATCCTTACCGTGACGGTTGACAGGCCCCGGTCCGATTTGGACTCGACCTCTTTAAGCTGGCCGAGCTGCTGCACCGCCTGCTCGATGAGGTCACTCACTTCCTCTTCCACCTCGGCCGCGGTTGCGCCGGGGTAGGGGGTAAACACCAGCGCCTCCTTAATGGTGAACTCAGGGTCCTCCAACCATGACAACCGTTCGAACGATAGCATTCCGCCGACGAATAACACCGCCGTGAGAACCAGTACGGTGGTGCGGTTTCTGATCGAGAACTCAGCGAGGTTCAAATCATTTCCTCATTCCGGTCGGGCTTCGTAGCGCCGCACCTGCACGCCATCTCGCAGCTGACTCACGCCCGACACAGCCACCTGATCGCCCTTGAGGAGTCCATCCGTTATTTCCACATCACTGCCGGTGAGTTCACCAAGTTGAACCGGCCGGCGCTGCACTTTCATGGTCGATGGATCCACTATCCACACCTGAGCCGCACCGCTCTCATCGGCAAACGCGGCGTGCGACGGCAGCCGTATCACATCGTCTGTCAATGGCTGGGCAATGACGCGCGCCGTCATCCCCGGCAGGATGGAAACGTCATCCGGGGGCTCGAACACCAGTCGCACCTGAAAGGTACGGGTCACGGGATCCGCGGTGGTAGCCAGCTCACTCACTCTTGCCGCGAAACTGCGACCCGGGATGGAGGATATCTCCACCCTGGGTTGAGCGCGTTTCGTGATCTCTTCGATGGAACGCGCGGCACCCGCCGTCATGTCGCGCTCGGGCACGCTGATCTCTATCTTCAGTTCGGAGATATCCTGCAATATCATGACCGGTTCTTTGGCTTGGACGTTTTGGAAATCCTCTACCAGCCGACGTGCGACCAAACCGTCAAACGGCGCGCGCAACACTGTGTCCTCAACGGCCTTTTGAGCGATGCGGACCTCTGCTTCAGCAACTTCGACCGACTTGCGATCGGTATCGATTTTTTGGGTGGAAATGGCCCCAGGGTTCTGCTCGTAAATTCGCTCGCTGCGGTTTAGTTCGGACTGTGCCTCGCGTAACCTGGCCGTAGCTTTATCCAGTTGAGCCTGGTAATCCCGGTCATCGAGGCGTGCGAGTTCGTCACCCTTTTTTACCCGCTGGCCTTCGTTGACGAGACGTTCAATGATCCGTCCGGATACCTCGAAGCCCATATCCGCGTGCTGAGTAGCCCTGATAGTCCCCGGAAACTCGCGGGCAGTGGCCGCCGTGGCTTCGCCCACGGTCATGATCTTAACGGGGCGTATTACAGGTACTTGCTCGATCGGTTCCTGTTCGCAGCCTGAAAGGAGCACAATTACACACAGGACTGCTGCCAATATTGATGTCCGCAGGGTTGTCATTGGAGTATCAAGTCACCATTTTTAGTATTGCTGACAACTACCCAGTCTGCGGCTTCGAATACAGCTGACATTTTTAGGCAGTCATTTAGGAAAACGATAGCCAGATTCGCCGAAGTGAGTGAACCATCCGATAAACGCTGGGTAACGCTCTACGCTGCGCTGAACGTTATCAAACTCAAAGGCTTCGATCCAGACGAATTCACCATCATCGGCTTCTGCTGTTGGTCGGATAGATTTAGGTCAATTTCACAAAATGAAACCGAGCGAGTGTCTTAAACGTGGATGGACTTATATGGACGCCTTGCTCGTACCGTACGCGCCATCTTGTATGCAGCCGATGCAAGGGCGAAACGTCCGGTGTGCACGGTGGGCGTTCAAATCAGGGCGTGCAATCGCCCGGACGTTCACGGTGGCCCTGCAGTGAACCGGGGGTATTCTAAGTCTTTGATTTAACTGGTGGCTATGGGTTCCATAGAATATAATCCACAACCTATTGATAAATAATGATAAATCTTACTATGGGCGAAGAGTTGCCCCCATAGTTGCCCCCATTCATTGGTTGTTACCCATGGTAGGTGAAAGCGAACCAAACGACGGATCGCTCTCACCCTGCCAGTGCTACACCTCGGTCTGCTCAGCCATCTCTAAAGCATCATCAACTTCCACGCCTAAATACCGAACCGTACTCTCAAGATTCTGATGACCTAATAACAGTTGTACGGCACGCAAATTCTTCGTGCGTCGGTAGATGAGCGCCGGTTTGGTCCGCCGCAGCGAATGTGTACCGTAATCCGCCGGATTAAGTCCGATCTCAGACACCCAGGAACCCACCAGCCGATGATACTGACGGGTCGATAGATGTGGTAACGCTCTATAGCGGCTGGGGAATAGGAAATCGCTGGCCCGTAGCCCCTTATGCTCGATCCATGTCAGGAGAGATTCCCTCGTCTGCTGCATAATCTCGAACTGCACGGGTCTGTGAGTCTTCCGCTGTATCACCATGGCGCGGGACACGATCTGTTGCCCCCGGAAAACATCATCCACCCGGAGGGTGACCAGGTCACAGGCCCGAAGTTTGCTGTCAATGGCCAGATTGAATAAAGCCAGGTCGCGGATACGTTTACCTAGCTGCAACCTAATCCGGATCGCCCAGATTTCTTTGAGCTTGAGCGGCGGTTTCTGGCCTGTTATTTTTCCCTTATTCCAGGGTTCATGCTTTGGGGATTCATGTGCGAGTAAATGCATAATAGATTCCTCCATCGTAGTGAAAGGAGCCTAATTTTTGCTTATAGGCTGTGCCCGCTTTACACAGTGCAACGGAAGATCGATTTTGCCATGGACTGCTCGACTACTGCGCCAAGCGATCTTCTCAGTCCGGCCAAATGCGGACGACCGGGCGAGCCTAGATGGACGGCCGCAACTCACAACGGTCTTTCGGGGATTCAGAGCGAATGCGTGCTCACGACCATCTCAGACGTTCGAAGAATCGTTGGTCAGATGGCTGTTTCTGGATCTTGTAACCGGTCTCCCAAATAGTGTGATCGCTCGCACGATCAAGTATTAAGCAGTCTTTAAGCAGACGAAAAGCTCTGAAAAAGTCCGGATAAAAACAGCAGTGCAAAGGAAATTCCGGTGGCAAAGAGTGCACGCACAAACCTTCGCCGCTTTAACTCACGAAGCTTCGATATTTTCAGCAGTTCAAAGGCAAGCTCACGGATCGGTTCAGCCCGCCCCGCAGCTCCTATGAGTTCTCCAACGTCGGCATGCTTATTCGGGTCAACATAAAGAATGTGCTCAAGATTCTCCTCGGACTGAGAAAGTTGCGGTGCCGTTTTCCGGGAAGGATACAGTACAAGACCGAAAAGCAGTATCGGCAGGATAACGATGCCCCACGCCACGAGTATATACAGAACGCCCGCCTCGCCAGTTTCCCCGAGCGCATCATTGACCTGGGATACGATTCCTAAGGCGAAGATATAGCCAACACCAACGATCTGCGCCTTCGTGTCGTAAGCCCGTACGGTCGCTTGTGCTTCGTTTAGGCTATCACGCATTAAATCTATCGAATTCTCCGCACTTGGCTCCATCTTGTTGCATCCACTGATATCTTCATTAAGTCGGCGGGAATTATATTAGATAAGTCGCTCCTTGGCCGAGAACTGCCCGAGTGCGAAGGTACGTGAACGGCAGTAACGGGCAACTTGCAGTTGTAGCGTTATCAGGTCGCGACCGGCCGCATTGGGTCG
>JAHEKE010000010.1:0-57591 GCA_024638505.1 Gammaproteobacteria bacterium
TCTGGGAGATTGTTGGGCGACACTATGATCACACCTGGATGCTGGATGACGCGCTCGCTGATATCCATGAGGAGTGGCGATCTCAGCCAAACACCACGGTTAACAAGCTGTTTAACCGCCACCTCCAGGAGCAGCGAGAGCAAGTTTATAAAATCTTTCGGGTTGCACCCCCACAGCAATAGCACCTAGCGTGCCTTGAGCGTTTCGGCGTATAACGGCGCTTGCAAGACTTCTCAACAATGCAGCCGGGAAGCCGCGCTATGCCTGCTTTGGCTGAAGCTGGATTGACTCAGGGCGAAATGCTCTGAGCGGGTTTTGGAATACTCTTGATCGGTGCGGTTTAACCGTCTTGTCTGAGCACAAGTCCGATGCAGACAACGGATTCGAATGCCGTAAATTGCTCAGCCCTATGGAGTCGATTTTGGTGGAGCCGGACATCATCGTGGTACGAGACCATGCAATAATGTGGCAAGGGAGCGGGCAGTTACTAATGGGTTGGTTTAATACATCCCTAAATCTTCACCGCAAACCACCGAACCATCATAGTGTTGTTGGATTTCGTCAACCAACTCTTCTTCCGTCGATCCCCACAACAGCAGGTGGGTTAACACCAGGAGTTTGGGCTGTACCTGATTGGCAATTTGCGCCAACTGCTCGGTGGAGGTATGCATGGCGGCGTGATATCGCTGCCAATGGGGTTCACGCATTTCGTAGCCTTGTTTGGAATAGACTTCATGCACCAGCACGTCGCAACCGCGCCATAGCTGTACCGCAGAATCTATTGGTGCGGTGTCGCCGGAGATTACGATGCGCCGGTCTGAAGTTGTGAACTGATAGCCCAGGGCAGTCCAGCCTTTGCCGTGATCGACTTGGAACGCAGTGACTGTAACCTGGTCATCCTCATAGCAAACGCCCTGTTCGATTTCGTGGGCCACTGCTCCGTAACCTTCTGCGGTGATGGGTTCCAATCCGCACACCCGCATGTCCCGATCCATCTGGTAGGCGGCCAGAATGTTTTCGGTCATGTTCGTTAACCCAGGCGGGCCGTAGACGGAGAGCGGCTGTGCCCGTCCCAGCACCCAAGGAGTCATGATTAAGTCAGCATAACCCGCGGTGTGATCGGAATGAAGATGAGTAAGGAACGCAGTGCTTAGATTTTCCATGCGCAACGCCGCCATACCCGCACGCTGCGCGCCGGCGGCTCGCCGCACCACGCCGGGCCCAAAATCGACCAGATAAGCATTGTCTCCGACCACTACCGCCGCGGACGCACCCATGCGATCCGGTTCCGCGTTGGGCGTTCCAGTGCCTAGTAGTACGACGGAAGTGTTGCTCATATATTGTTAGCCTTAGAAAAAGAAAAGAAACTGAATGAATGGAGTCAGTATACAACGGACATAGATTACTCGGTATTCTAGACTCTGTTACCCTCGCTGTGCCGCTCAGAGCCGCCGACTTAAGATCGCTGAGGTTTGAAACAGATAATTATTGATCGGACCGCTTTTGGGTGCGGATTCAACTGAACGACACCGCGCAGCATAAGCAAATGCAGCTGCCTCGCCAGTATTTTGACATAGAGATGTGATAAATAAAGTTTAATAGAAAACAGGGCTTAAACGAATGAACAAGATTGCAATAAAAAATTGGGATGAATTAGAAGACCGTGTGCCTGATCACGCGCTTGTCCTGGATGTTGATCTGGTGGTCATCCGCTTTGATGACACCGTTTCGGTGTTATATGGGCGTTGCGCTCACCGCGGCGCCCTGATGGCTGATGGTCATGTCGATGGTGAAAATTTGATCTGTGGCGTGCACGGTTGGGACTATCGCCTGGATACCGGTGTTAGCGAATACAACAACAGTGAGACCTTGCCGAAGTTTAACGCGTGGATTGAGAATGGTCGGGTCTGGGTTGATCAAGACGAGATCGTCGACTGGGCGAAAAAACATCCCCAGCCGTATCAGCGGCAAGCCTACCAGGGCGTTTACCAGGATCCAACTGGTGCCGCAGATGAACCCCATGTAAAAATTATTCGCAAACTCGCTGCTGAAGGCCTGACAAAAATGGGTCAGCACGGACCTGCCGCCGCTATGGGGGTGCCCCATAGTAAATTACCCAGGTGGGATGACTTGCAATTCGTCGTTGCTCAGTTACACAAATTCCCGCTGTTGGATGATGAGCCGGTTGCGACCGATATTACTATAGGGCCGCGCGCTAAGAGGCCGCTGCACCTAAAGATACCCATTTTCGTATCCGATATGAGCTTTGGCGCATTATCTGAGGAGGCTAAAGTGGCACTGGCAAAGGGTGCTGAACTGGCTGGTACCGGTATTTGTTCGGGAGAGGGAGGCATGCTGCCCGACGAACAAGCTGCTAACGCGCGCTATTTTTATGAACTGGCCTCGGCGCGGTTTGGCTTCTCCTGGGAAAAGGTACAAAAGGCGCAAGCGTTTCATTTTAAAGGGGGGCAGGGCGCCAAGACCGGCACGGGGGGGCACCTGCCGGGGAACAAGGTCAAAGGAAAGATTGCTGAGGTTCGAGGGCTCGACGAAGGTCAGGCAGCCGTATCGCCAGCTCGATTTCCTGAGTGGACTGACCTCAGTGAATTTCGCGATTTTGCGGAAGAAGTACGAGAGAAGACCGGAGGGATACCAATTGGTTTCAAGCTGTCGGCACAGCATATCGAAAAAGATATCGATGCCGCCCTCGACGTAGGCGTTGACTACATCATCCTTGATGGAAGAGGTGGAGGGACTGGCGCAGCACCGCTGATTTTTCGAGACAACATATCGGTTCCAACCATACCTGCCCTGGCGCGTGCCCGACGACACTTGGATGCATGTGGGGCGTCAGACGTCACATTAATAACAACCGGTGGGCTCCGCGTACCGGCAGATTTTGCCAAGGCCCTGGCATTAGGCGCTGATGGTGTGGCTGTGGCCAACGCAGCTATCCAAGCCATCGGTTGTCTGGGCATGCGGGCATGCCATACCAACAACTGTCCAGTGGGTATTGCTTCTCAGAAACCTCACCTGCGCGCTCGTCTACCTGTTGATGTCGCGGCAGAGCGGCTGGCCCGATTTTTATCGGCGGCGGTTGATCTGATGACGGTTATGGCACGTGCTGTTGGCCATAGACACTTGAATGAATTTTCTATTAGTGATTTGACTACTTTCAAAACTGATATGGCAAGGTTAACTGGCGTCGCCTACGGCGGCATATCGATCCCCTAAGAATTAAAGGGTACAATCGTTGCCCGCGTTGAGTGGATAGGCAGAAGCACCCGTGTTATTGGCAACGTCGCGGCGTACGTGCCTCAAACAACCGCATATAAAAAGAGAGAGATCGCTTGAGTACAGCAGCAACCAAGACCATCCTCGTGCTGTGTACCGGCAACTCTTGCCGTTCGCAAATGGCTGAGGTGCTACTTAACCACCATCTACCAGGGGTACGTGTGCTATCGGCCGGCACCCAGCCCGAACCCAAGGTGTCCGGCAACGCCATTACCGCGCTGCGGGAGGAAGGGCTGCCTACGGCGGAACTTTATCCCAAGGACATAGACGCCGTGAAGGACGAAGAGATTGACCTGGTTGTGACGGTATGTGATAGAGCGAAGGAAACATGCCCCGTATTCCCCCGCGAGGTGAAGGCCATACATTTATCCTTTCATGACCCCCACGGCGAGCCGCTGGCGAGCTTCAGAGCTGTGCGCGACGACATCAAAGCCCGGCTGGTGCCGACGGTGCGGCAGGCATTGGATCTCTGACACTCGCGCCCAATTCGCACGGCTCCGGAAGCAGCTCCGCGCCGCTCTAAATGGGCTACCGCAACCCACGCCCGCGCCTTCGCCCAGATCACAGCCAGGGTGGTTAAGGACGTTATCTTCGCCACTGGTCAGGGGCGTGCTCATGGGTAATCTTCGTATCGCCATAGCCGGGTGTCAGCATGAAACGAATACGTTTGCGCCTATGACCGCGCCGTTCGAAGAGTTTGTAAAAGCCGACGCCTGGCCGGGTTTGACCAAAGGCGATGATTTGTTCGAAACCATGGCGGGGAAAAACCTGCCGCTGGCCGGGTTCGTCGATGCCGCCGGGGGCGGTGACGTGCAGCTGTGTCCAATACTTTGGTGCTCAGCCGAACCCAGTTCCTACGTCAGCCAGGACGCGTTCGATCGCATCGTTCGCATGATCTGCGATGGACTGAGAGCGTACGCGCCGCTGGACGCCGTTTACCTGGATCTGCACGGTGCGATGGTGACCGAGGAGTGTGAAGACGGTGAGGGAGAATTGCTGCATCGGGTTCGCGGCGTAATCGGCCACGACACGCCGCTGATCGCGAGCCTGGACCTGCACGCCAACGTGACCGAACGGATGATCGCCCTGGCCGATGGCTTTAGCGTATTTCGGACTTATCCCCACGTCGATATGGCCGACACCGGGCGGCGCGCGTTCGAGCTGCTGCAACGATACATGGGCCTGGACCGAGGGAATATGCATAAAGCGTTCAGAAAGCTCCCCTTTCTGATCCCGCTCTCCGCGCAGTGTACGACATTTGAGCCGTGCAAAGATATTTACGCCTTGTTGCCAACGCTGGAGAACAACGACGTCTGGTCCATGGACTTCGCCGCAGGTTTTCCACCGGCCGATATCCATGAATGTGGGCCCGCTGTGGTCTGCTACGGCCGCGACGCGGGTCAGGTGGAGCGGGCAGCCGAGCGTTTGTATCGGTTCGCGCTGGATGCGGAAACGCGATTGGACAACCCGTTGTTGACGCCGGACCAGGCGATAGGGCAGGCCATGGCAACGACTACCGGCAAGCCGGTGGTGCTGGCGGATGTGCAGGACAACCCGGGTGCGGGCGGCAGTTCCGACACGATAGGCTTGCTTGAGGCGCTAATTCGAAATCGCGCCACCGGCGCGGTGTTAGCCATTATCAACGATCCGGGGGCTGCCCGTGCGGCGATGTCCGCCGGCGTCGACCGCATGATAGAGATCGATCTCGGCGGCAAGTCGGGCCAGCCGGGCCAGGTGCCCTACCATGGCCGTTTCAAGGTGGAGAATACGACCGACGGGTGTTTTCTGTGCACGGGGGCGATGTACCGCGGCATGCAAGCGAATATCGGTCCGATGGCGCTGCTGCGGGTGGGTAATGAAGACTGCGACGTGCGTGTCATCGTCAGCAGCGAACGCATGCAGTGTCTGGACTTGAGCATTTTCAGGCACATGGGCATTGAGCCGGAACGACAGAACATACTTGCCATAAAAAGTACCGTCCACTTCCGCGCCGATTTTGATCCCATAGCAGCCGCGACGCTGCTGGTGGAAGCCCCCGGCGCCCATCCGTGCCGACTCCTCAACGTGCCATACCGGAATCTTCGTCCAGGCGTGCGGCTGGAGCCGATGGGCCCGGTGCATATGGCAAGGCAAGTTTGAGGCTTTGCATGGCAGTTGATTGCCTTGCTTCGAACCGAAGGACCAACGGTGGATCTCTGCCCACCTGGAAACTCTATTTCAAACGCACCGGCTGCCCGTGAGGTGTCGAAAGATAGGCGTGTTCCCAGTCCTGCCGTTTGGTAGCCATCGTCTGTTGATCGATATCGCTGTGCTCGGCAACAAGTTGCTCCAGCGCGCTCAGCACGCAGTTGTAGTAGGTTTGCTGGTTATCGACTGCGCCTACGGATTGGGCATCTTTCAATGCCTTACCAAGCGCTTCCGACCATGTTCTGGCACTGAACATACCCTTGCTCACAAGTATATCGGCAATAGCGAGGGCTTCGGCCTGCCAGGGTTCATCGAACACCGGATCACCATCGACCTTATGCAATGGTCTGAGTGTCAGTTCAGCATCAATCACGATTGACCATCCTGTAGATAGCTCTCCCACAAGTCGAGGTAGACTTTATCTTTGCGGTTCTGCACCTCGGGCCAAAGATCGGTCGCGGCGAACGAAATAGAGTAGAGATGTTGGTGAACCTCTTTACCCTGCGCCGATAGATCCGGAAAAACATGTGCACCGTGATAGGCATGCACGACGCCATGCCTGCCCCTGGCATACTGTGGTAGGCGAGTATGTCCGATATTACCGTGACTTGAAGTGAGCACCTTTTGCCCGATGCTGAACGCCGGCTCGGGCTCGATTTTGGCGTCATAGCGAAACGCGTGGTTGCGATCTTCCTGCAGCACCTGTTGCACGGACATTGGTGCGGGAGGATTAGCATAGTGGGAATCGCCGGCCTTGGCCTTTCCTTCGATGACTTCTTCCATCGAAATCAAGCCGGCTTCGATGTATGTTGCGAAGTCGGTTTGCGCCCAGGAGTCGAAATAAGGTCGCCCCAAGTAGTCTTGCGGCATGATCAGCTCTCGGCAGTGACGCCACCAATCTATGGTAATGCCCGGAGTGCGTGCGCATTGGGCAATACCCCATTCGCGGCCCTCCCAGTCATGATGGAAAGGGCTTCCGTCTTTAATTACTTCTATCGGACCGTAACCTTCCTTACCGCCCAGATCATGAATCCCGTCCATCAGTAAGCGCGCCCCGGATTTGCACCTAGGTCTCGATCCGTGCCAATCATTGAGTTGCGAGTAACCAGACCAGCCAATTCATCCTCGCCCATCTGCTCTGTCCCCGCTGGCCGTTGCGGTAGCACCAGATAGCGCAGCTCCGCGGTGCTGTCCCATACGCGTATTTCCACTTCGTTATTTATATGCACGCCAAACTCGGCGAGCACACCTCGGGGATCACGAACCGCACGGGAGCGATAGGCCGCGGCTTTGTACCAGGCCGGTGCAATACCGAGGATTGAGAATGGGTAGCAGGAACACAGCGTGCATACCACCAGATTGTGCACATCGTCGGTGTTTTCGACAACTTTTAGATGTGCCGTGGCCTTGCCCAAGTAGCCCAGCTCATCGATTGCTGCCGGCGCATCTTGCATCAGCTTCTGCTTAAATTTTGAATCACTCCAGGCTTTCGCCACCACCTCGGCACCCCGCTTCGGGCCTATTTCTTCAGAATAAGCCTCTACCCAAGCATCGATGGTATCTGGGTTAACCAAACCCTTATCCACCAGCAACGTCTCCAGCGCCTTAATCCGCAGCGCCGAGTCTGAAGGCAGGTGGCTATGCAGCTGTTGGTGAATATCAGCTACTTTTTTGGAATCGAACTCAGGCATGGGGTTTAGCTTCTATTATCAAGAGTTTGAGTTTACTCAATTTGATGTCGAATAGCAGCATACGCGAATGCATCAACATGCTTGGTATCCGCAAAACGCCAGTTCAGGCTCGCGAGCTCTCAACCGCACTGTTTACAAAGGGGGCCTACGGGGAAGTGTTCGTATGAAATAGATCGATACCGTATAGCGGGCGCAAATAGGGTTCATCAAAAAAATGTGATAGCAGCTCCTTAGAAAATCGTGGGACTTCACAGGGCTTTTTACAATCGAATTGGTGCTGATGGGGACAACGAATTGATCCTTTGGAGCGCAATGTTATTAGACAGGCAGAGCGGGGTGACGAACAGGCCGTGGCCAGTCAGATGAGGATGTTTATAAAAGAGGTAAAGGCGCTGATTCAAAGCAGGAAGATTTCGAAGGAAGCGGGTCGGCATCTAATCGACGCGATCTCGATCATGTGATCGCCCCAAGTGCTGCAACGCTATAGATAATCCGAATTGAGCAATCACTGTGCCTCGCTGTTTGTTAATACTGAGGTAACAGAGCGTTTAGGCGAGCTTAGTTAAGCTGTACATCCTCTCGAGTTGGAGTATCCCAAGTTACACTTTGGAGGGTGGAGGATTATTCCTTAAATGTGTGCCGCTATCGCACTGGCCTCGAGGGGAATGGGTTATCAGAGTGGGGGTTTTCATATCTTCACTCCTACGCCTAGCGGGTGTGCGTCTGAATCAGCTAATATTTGTAATGGCCACGATGCATCCCCTTGCGTGAAGGCCTCACCTCAGAGCAAACTCAAGCTCAGCTGAGGTCGCCACTATCCAAAGGTAGAAAGCCATGACCAACGAGTTGAAACAGCTGTTTGAGAACAATCGCGCCTGGGCGAACAAGATTACCCGGCTGGATCCTTCTTTTTTTAACAAACTGTCCAAACAGCAGAATCCGGAGTATCTATGGATAGGTTGCTCCGATTCCCGCGTCCCCGCCAACGAGATCGTCGGTCTGCTGCCCGGTGAGCTTTTCGTGCACCGAAACGTAGCTAATATCGTCCTGCATACCGACCTTAACTGTCAGTCGGTGCTGCAATATGCGACAGACGTACTAAGGGTGAAGCATATTATAGTTTGTGGCCACTACGGTTGTGGCGGCGTCGACGCGGCGATTCAGGACAAAAGTCATGGCCTGATTGACAACTGGTTGCGACACATTCGGGATATTTATCACCGCAGTTCCGACCGCTTCCAGCAAATCGCCGATGATGAGCAACGAGTAAACCTCTTATGCGAGCTCAACGTCTTACAGCAACGGGCTAATGTATGCCACACCAATATTGTTCAAGCGGCGTGGGAGAGAGGCCAGCCACTCAGCGTGCATGGTTGGATCTACTCGGTGAAGGACGGGCTGTTGCAAACCCTTGGGGAGAGTATCGATGGCCTGCAGCAAATCCCAAGCGCCTACCGGATCAGGAGTGGGGAATGACGAGCTGCGAATACCGGAAGATATCCGATCAGACGGCCTTCATCTCTCCAACTTTTTATCGATCTTTGAGAGAACCCGCCATCTCAATCACGGAGATGGTGTTGCCGATTTGAGCCTTTGTGAGACTTCCGTTACCGACCTCTTTTGCCAGTCTCATAGCGTAGCGGGCAAGTATGATTGAACCTCTGTCTGCCTGTTCCGTTACTTCAAGAGCAAGATCAGATAATTCCGGATTTACTGCTTCCAGCTGGACCAGCGATTGACCTAAGGCAAGAATTTCTTCGGCCAGTGCAAGTCGAGCCTGATCAACGCTTTTCCCGCTGGTTACGCCATAGATCTTCTTACGCGTAGTGTCAGCGTCCTTGATGATGGATTCAATTAGTTGCTTTGGCAACCTGCAGTTCTTACTTTACTCAAGACGAAGAATCAGACGATCGAGCCACCGGTCGGGAAGCCAACGAGCTAGTCGCGCAAGCAGATGAGCCGGTAACGTCACTAAGTACCGCACCTTAGGTTTGGGATTCTCCAGGGCATGAATAACCTTGTCCAGAACGGCATCGGGGGTTAAGGTGAACGGCGGCTCTGTATCGCCCTGCAGGCGTTTCTCAACTGTTTGATAGATCTCTTTGTGGGCACTGTGTCCAGCGTTGATGTTTGCTTTGTAGTGCCGAAAGGAATTCGATCTAAAGCGACTCTGAATCGGGCCAGGCTCGATGATGGACACGAAAATTCCACTAGCTTTGAGTTCGAGCCGCATCGTGTTCGACAACGCCTCCAAAGCATACTTAGATGCTTGGTAGGCTCCTCGATATTGGAGGCAGATGAGTCCAAGGATTGAACTGATCTGGATGATGCGTCCGCCTCCCTGGGCTCGAAACACCGGTATCAGCTTGGTGGTGAGCTCATGAGTACCGAGCACATTGGTTTCTAGTTGAGCACGAAGCACGTCTCGCGAAAGATCTTCGACTGCCCCGATTTGCCCATATGCACCGTTATTAATCAAGGCATATAGCTCACCATCCGTTCGCCGTAATATCTCCGACACTGCCTGGGAGATGGATTCTGAAGAATCCAAATCTAACTGAAGACTTTCGAGCCTGAGACGATTCAGTTCGCTGACGTGTTTTTCGTTACGTACGGTCGCGAATATCCGATAACCGCGGTCGGCGAGACCGAGAGCGACCTCGCGGCCTATTCCTGATGAGCATCCGGTTACAAGAATCGACTTACCCGTGGGCACGTTACTCGAATTCACAGAGCATCCATAAACTCTGCTCGCTAACTCTTGGACGGGCTGCCGGCCTTTCCTCGAACTCGCACTCCAAAGTTTCCATCAGCATCCCTCTCGATTATAGGTTCCTCAAAGCGAACAAGTAAGCATTCAACATTGTGATCTTGATGTGCGCCTTCACGGTTATATCGGATCCTGAAAGAACTAATAGCTACTTTTGGGCCACCAATCTGGTCAGGGCCAAAAGAGAGTACTTCATTCAAGGGGATCGGTGCTCTAAGGGTTTCGGGAAATGTGAAACTATCCGTCGTGAAATGTATAGTCCGTTTTCTTACCGTGAAGTCAGTCATTAGGACAATAGTGCCATGGAGAAGTTTCGATGTCAGCCTGCATTCACGTTTCCATAAATCTCACACGTTTTGGGTAAGCCAACCCAAAGCGTGTGCCCTGATATTCAGCATGTTAGATCACCTACATGTTGACCCAGATCACAAAGATAAGACCAGACCAGGAACGCTAACAGGGCGGTCAGTAAAACGATTGCTATCCATTTCCATATTTTGAGCTTCTTTTGTGTCAAAGGTTTAGATCTCATACCGCCAGCCTACGTCTATCGCCGCAGGAAGGCGTTGATGTGAGTCAACATTAAGCCGATGTTAATAAGCCAACACCAAAACAGCGCATCGCGTAGATCAATAATGGTCATTAGAAGCTCCTGAAGTTTTTTAAGTCATTCCAACCTACCTCTGATGCCAACTATCCACTTTGATGTTGGTCAATCTGGATTCTGAAATCTCACCCATTCGGGTGAAGAAATCTTTTGCTTTCTTTGCTAGCCACTGTAGGCAAAACATACCCGCAGCGGTATAGTTAAACCGAATTGAGCAGCTGAAGGACCCGCTCCCGCAGCTTTGCTGTTTGCTCTCTGTGATTACTGTGACTATTAGGAGCCGGGTCAATCCTGACATAAAGCATGCCTAAGTCGTTGTAAAACATCTAGCCGGAGCCCACGCTGAGCATCGCTAGTGTCGCAACTGTCCATATGGCTATACCTAGCACAGCCATTGCTACGCCAATCCAATTTTTACGTCTTATAGATGCCCACAGGTAGGTAAGCGCCAATAAAATAAGAGAAACAAAAAACGCAGTTCCTACCCAATAACCAATACTACTCATAGCGGTAGAGATAATACCCGTAACGATTGCGCATTATGACTATGGCGCTTTACCAATTGCAATTAAGTAAAGCGCTCGCTCGTTCTTTGGTAAGCCCAGTATTTCTTCCACGGAATCATCATCAAAAGCACCCACCACCGCAGAACCAAGCCCCAGTGCCTGAGCCTGCAGCAGCACGTTCTGCGCAGCGTGCCCAACTTCAATATGAATATAGCGAATTCCACGACGACCGTACTTTTTCGTGGTTCGTGAGTCGACGGAGGAGAACACAATCAGAACTGCATTGCTTCCCACCCAATCCTGATCCCCTGCGGCATGTCCTATCTGATTGCGCCGATCATCGCTGGCCATCCTCATCAGATTGTGCGCTTGGGATTGGTACTTATACAAGCCTACCGATAGCCCGTTCACACGGCCGACCACGACATAGACTTCCAGTGGATAGAGTGCACCAGCCGATGGCGCGGTACGAAAACCACGAGGATCGGTAACACCCTGGGCCGACCACAGCAGTTGAGACAACTGCGACAGCGTAATCGCATCGTCACTCAATTGCCGCACCGACCGTCGCTCGAGGAAAGCGCGTTCCAGACTGAACTCGCTATCCTTTCGAGGGAGCGGTATTTCTATGATTTCGTGCTTCGTTTCCATAGCGATTGCGAAGTGCCCTGTTCCTGCCAGCAGCGTGCACAGACACACGAGCATTGTGGGGCGGAATTCTCGCAAGCTCACTTGTTTGTTGGCCACATAATTGGATTTTGGTCACACTTAAGTTGCCAGTGTTCGACGGCTTCGAAACCTTTCTCCACCGTCTTCACCACGGTATACCCCGTAGCTTTACATAACGGGAGATCAGGGAAAGTAATCCCAGTAATCATATAGCCGCCTTCGCCATTCTCACCAAGAGGCTCGAAGGTCGAAGGGGCCATACGTGTTCATCGCACCAAGGGTAACAGGATTCGTTTGAATCAGCCTCAGACGTTTCGGTGAATTGGCTTACGTGATTTGACCGCCCTTTTAAGCAGAAGCGTTCATTCGATTAATGTTTGGAACTAGGCCATATAAGTATTCACTTCCAGACCGGAGCCGACCCCACCCAGTCATAAAGCATCGACTATCGAAGCATCGAGATTAATCATTCCAGACCGGCTCTTTCGGTCACCGCATCTATCAATTTCTCATGGTTTGGCGGTCAATTTTACGAAAAAGACTGTATTGAATGCACGTTCTTTGTCCTCAATAAAGAATCAGCGCCCCGAAGAAGCACAGTAGAAATATTGTAAACTGTGGCCGAAGTGGAAGTCAGCGCGCTTGCCGGCTCCATGCTTTGAAGCGAATCACGGCAGAGTGGCTGGCTTATGATTCCCGCGTGTTGGTTGTTCAAAACGAGAAAATAATGGTGATCACAGAGGATGCAGGTTCGGTTAGTGACCGATTTGATATACGTGGCTGCGACCGAATCATGATGGCAGTGGTCACGACTGGAAATGGTGGATATGACAAGCTTGTATTCCGCCAGGTGCCGGTGCCGACACTTCAGCGCGGCGAGGTGCTGTTGCAGGTGCTCGCTGCGGGCGTCAACAACACTGAAATAAATACACGACTCGGCTGGTACTCGTCTTCGGTCACTACCGCCACAGAAGATGCAGCGGCTACCGAACAAGAAGAAGAAACAGTAAGGGCGGATGGCGGATGGAATGAGGCGACGCCGTTTCCATTCATCCAGGGAACCGATTGTTGTGGACGCGTGGTTTCAGTAGCTGACGGTGTCGATCAAAGTGTTATCGGCACACGCGTGCTGGTACGGGCATGCATGCGCACCGCGGGTTTTGACTCCCTAGAAAACATCTGGATGGCCTCTGATTTTGACGGCGCCTTCGCACAGTTCGTGAAAGTACCTGCCACGGAAGTATTTGCAGTGAACTGCGATTGGAGCGATGCCGAACTTGGTACTATTCCATGCGCCTATGGCACTGCTGAAAACATGGTACACCGCGCCAGCGTGCGAGAGAGTGATCATGTATTGATTACCGGTTCCTCAGGTGGCGTAGGGTCCGCGGCAGTACAACTCGTAAAGCGGCGCGGCGCCACCGTGAGCGCTATTGCAGGAAAGGCTAAAGCGGACAAGGTACGCTCCGTTGGGGCTGATCACGTAATCCAACGTGGCGACAACATCGTCGCTAATTTCGGAGAGAAGTCGGTCGATGTTGTCATTGATAACGTTGCAGGCCCGGCGTTCGGCGATATGCTCAAGGTTCTGAAACGAGGCGGTAAGTACGTATCCTCAGGTGCGATCGGTGGCCCCATTGTGGCGCTCGATATGCGTACCTTCTACCTCAAGGATCTGACTCTAATCGGTTGCACGGCGTGGGATGAACCCGTGTTCCCTAATCTCATTTCCTACATCGAACGCGGTGAGCTGCGGCCACTTCTGGCAAAGACGTTTCCACTTGAGAAAATCGCCGACGCGCAGAGGGAGTTCCTTGAGAAAAAGCATTTCGGTAAATTTGTACTGGTACCACCTCCGGTGAAAGACTGACTAGCACCCTTTTGGGGTAGACTCGAATCGGTGGTGACCGGGGGGTTTTGCAGAAGGAGAGGTAGATTTCAATGGCAACCGCGCGATGGTCCACCTCAATAGCGAGCGATAACAATGTTTAATGAGTATTTATGAAAGAATCAGAGATTGAACAGATTAGGCAAAAACTGCTTCGTCTGAAGTTAGAGCTTCAGCAACTGGAAGAAATTTCCAAGGAGGCCAGTGGGCCGGTAGAGCTGGATCAGACCAGAGTGGGCAGGGTCTCTCGAATGGATGCCATGCAGGTGCAGCAAATGGCTCAGGAGTCCGCCAGACGGCGTCGACATCAACTGCTGGAGATTAAGCGGGCCTTACGTCGTATTGATTCAGGCGAGTACGGCTACTGCTCGGTATGCGAGGAAGAGATCGATCCTCGTCGGCTCTCCGTCGATCCAACAAATACGCGCTGCATAGGCTGCGTCGAGAAAGATCACCTTGAGGAATATAATCAACTCTGAACGGGTAGCCGTATGATGGTTAGCTAGACAGAGTCAGTCGATTCAAAAGCACTTCCAATGAAGGAAGCAGATCATCTGACTTTACAACCATTCTTTCTGCAAAACACAACAAACTGGAGAAATTAATGAAGATCGAGACAAAAGCGGTTCATTCAGGCTACAAGCCTGACCCTACCACCAAAGCGGTCGCGGTTCCCATTTACCAGACAACGTCTTATGCGTTCGACAACACCCAGCATGGGGCCGACCTGTTCAATCTTGAAGTCCTGGGAAACATCTACACCCGAATCATGAACCCCACTAATGATGTGTTGGAACAGCGCATTGCAGATATGGAAGGTGGGGCGGCCGCGCTGGCATTGTCTTCCGGGCAGGCAGCAACAACGTACTCGCTACTGACCATCGCTGAGGCGGGAGACAACTTCATCAGCATGTCTACGCTGTACGGTGGCACCTACAACCTGTTTGCCCATACATTTCCTCAATTAGGAATTCAGGTACGGTTCGCTGACCCGGAGAAACTTGATGATATGGCACAGCTGATCGATAGCAGGACCAAAGCGGTGTACTGCGAATCTATCGGCAATCCCGCGGGTAATGTGGTTGATCTGGAAAAACTGGCCGGCATTGCCCATGCCCACGGGATTCCGGTCATCGTGGATAATACCGTTCCGACTCCGTATCTGTGCCGCCCCTTTGAATGGGGTTGCGATATCGTTGTTCATTCCCTGACTAAGTACATATCTGGTCACGGAACGATAATCGGCGGCATCCTGGTGGATTCCAACCAGTTTGATTGGGTGGCTAATAAGGATAGGTTCAAGCGACTGAATGAGCCTGATGTTTCTTATCACGGCGTGGTATTTACGGAGACCGGACTGCCACCCTATATTTTACGAGCCCGCGTTGTGCCGTTACGGAACACCGGAGCATGCCAGACTCCAATGAACTCATTTCTAATCCTGCAGGGCCTTGAGACGCTGCACCTGCGTATGGATCGCATCTGCGACAACGCGCTGACTGTAGCAAGGCATCTCCGGGACCATTCTCAGGTTGAATGGGTCCGTTATGCTGGTCTTGATGACAGCCCGCATAAGCCCCTGCTGGATAAGTATATGGGCGGCCGCGCATCGGGTATCTTGAGTTTTGGAATCAAGGGAGGGCACGAAGCGGGGGTCAAGTTCATCGATGCTCTGCAGCTCATCACACGACTTGTAAATATCGGCGACGCGAAATCACTCGCCTGTCATCCGGCGAGTACGACGCATCGGCAGCTTGCGCCGGATGAACTGGCATCATCTGGCGTAAGCGAGGATCTGGTTCGACTGTCTATTGGTATTGAACATGTCGATGACATTATGGCCGACATCGACCAGGCCTTGGACGCCGCGCAATAGACTTTGCCGCGACAAGGGATAGGCGAAAGGGGACGGGTAGAACAAATGAGCGAGGCTGTGCGTCTTATGAGCTCACGTGGGTAATCCTGCTTCATTCAAGTCAGCAACGAGTCGCTTAATAACAGCTTCGTCACGAAATACCTGTTGCTCCCCATATCTACCTGCGGAGAACGTTTCGTCGAGCGCGAGAATCTCGGCTCCAATTCGTTTGGCCTCCGCGGCCCATCCGGCTCGTACAAGAGAGCTCGCAAGAATGACGCGACCTTGAACGTTCTGCGGAGCCAGCCGCACGACTTCTTGCGCAACGGAGATGGCATCGCCTATTTGTCCGGCCTCGCGACACGAAGCCGCGAGGATCTCGAGAAACCACGGTGGATATACAGGAGATATTCGAATCGCGTTTTTAATGTGCGCAATCGCATCTACGGGTTCACCGCAATGTAACAATACGTTCGCTAAAAAACCGTTAGCGTTGGTGCATCCTGGCCGCACCGCCACAGCAGTACGGGCGATTTCCAACGCATCATCGTATCGTCGCTGAAGTAAACGGACATTTCCCAAAATCGTATGTGCTTGCCCGTCAGCATCTTCAAAAACGATTGCTTTCTCCGCCCACTCGCCAGCCTGCTGACGCGCCTGCACAGCATTGTCGGTCCAGCCTCGGGTGGCTTGAAACCAGATGGACATCGCAACCCAGGTCGCCCCAAGCGGCGAGTTTGGAGCAAGTTCCGCAACCCGCTCGAAGTTTCTCCTAGCTTTGGCCATGGACTCAGCGCTCATTTGAAAGAACTCACTTATGCCACGATAAAATAGTTCCCGAGCCTTTGGATCTGTAAGGCACTTGCGCCAAATGCGCGCTTGCTCACCGCTCGCAAGTCTAACGTCAAGCGCTGTAATCACGCGCTCTGTAATTTCATCCTGCAATGCAAATTCATCACCGAGGTTGCGATCGTACTGTTCAGACCATATGACAACGTCGTCTGATGTGTCGGTCAGCTGAACGTTCACCCGTATACGGTTACCCGAGCGCCGAACGCTCCCTTCCAGAACATAGCGCACGCCGAGGGAAGGGCCGGCGACTGCGCCTGCAGTGCCGCGCAACGCATTGGCGGCACCAGCGGCTATCAGAAAAAGGCCTGTCAACTTAACCAGCGCGTTTTGGATATCGATACGCAGCCCCTCCGCCAGCGCAACACCTTCCGGATCGTCACCGACAAACTCGAATGGCAGCAGGGCGATCGACGGCTTGTCAGGTAAGGGCAAATCTAGAGATGCCAGTTGTGGTGGCAGAGAGCCGGGCTCGGCACGATCTTCGTTTGAGCGATCAATCGTGTAAACGTCGTTAGTTACAGCCGAAAGTGAAAATTCGACTTCATCTGGAAGGCGCGCGCATACCGCTGCGGATAGTCGGATTTCATTCGGAGACGCTGCTGCACACAAAGCGGCTGCATGATCGACGACCAGTCCAACTGGACCACTTTTCCCGACCGTTAGCTTACCCACATCAATACCGTAGCGGTAGTGAACGCGCTCATCCGCAGCTATAAGCGCGTTGGCTTGCCCGACGGCGTGCCGAACTTTGACAGCACACCTTACGCACGCTCGAACATCGTTGAAACGAGCCATTACGGTGTCACTTGGTATATCGAGCACAACACCGCCCCGCGCCTCAATTTCCTCCGTTATAATCGTTCGGGCAGAATCGAGCGCTTCACGTATCCCCCTTTTCGATTTGCCCATCAGGATACCAAAGGCGCGGACCTCAGCCCGCAATACACATGACTCGCCTTCTTCAGGCCCCCAAGCAGAATCGTACACTTGCCACACTCGTACCGGTGCTGCAATGTTCTTCATCTCGCGGTCACCGAGATCTTCGAAACGTACCTTAAGACGATTGCCGACAGCCATGCGAACTGCATCTGATACGCATACACCTCCGGGCGCCGCCAGTGCTTCTAATCGCGCCGCGATGTTGACACCGTCTCCAAAAACCTCGCCGCGATCATCTATCACCTCACCGAGGTTAATACCTACACGAAATTTGAGCTGACGCCCCTCCGCTAGTCCCACATTCTTCTGGTTCTGGATTCTTTGGATGTAACAGGCGCATGCTAACGCATCCGTCGCATTCGAAAAATCTGCTAATACTGCATCGCCAGCATAGTGTCCTACCCGCCCCCGATACGCTTGCACTTGCTCAGCGAACAAATCTAACGAGGAAGTGAGACTACGGTGTGTATCATCTTCATCCAAAGCTGTTAGACGACTGTAGTCCGCTACATCTGCGTATAGAATGGCAGAGAGCTTGCGGGGCAGACGATCTTCCATCTAGGCGTACCTTTCTTAACTTCCTGGGATTGAGAGGTCACTCATTGCAGCATGCTAGCGCAGCTTCTTCATAAGGCCGCACACCGGTCGACCGCTTGCATTTGCAGAAGCCGCATGATTGTGTGTTCCACAGGCGCGTTATTTTGACGAATGGGGCAGGGCAGTGACGTCGGCAAGGCGGAGTCCTGCCGGTGTATCAACTTCCACAATCGTGCCAGTGTCCCAGTGGCTGGCGTCGATCATACCTATGGCAACGTTGATCTGTAGATCTGGCGACCAGGCAGCGGAGGTCACCTGGCCCACTCTCTGGTCATCGGCATAGACCGGCCACGGCTGGGTGCAGGGCGCGACTGGTTCACCCTGCATCCGCACCCCACGAACCTGGCGAGATGGACCGTCATGCAGCATGCGCAGCAGAGCGTCGCGACCAATGCATCCGATTGCCGCCCGTGTGTCGCAAAAGCGGGCCAGGCCACATTCGTGCGGCGTGTTGTCTCGAGTCATGTCACTACCGTACGATAATAGACCGCTCTCGATGCGTTCGATTACGTTAGGGCAACCGGGACGTACCGCCAGGTCCTCACCTGCCGCAAAAAGCGCATCCCACAGCGGTTCGCCGTATTCACTGCCATCTACATAAATCTCAAAGCCGCCCTGCTTCGAGTAACCGGATCGGGCAACCACCATTTCCTTGCCCTCAAAAGCTAACTTACGGTAACGAAAAAAACCAATATCGCGCACTGAGTCATCGAACACACGGGCCATCAGATCTTCAGCCTTCGGTCCTTGTACCGCAAGAGGTGACACGTCGGGTTCGTCTACATCGACCTCTAGTCTTAAACCGGCGGCGATGCCTTTGGCCCACAGCAATACGTCCGAGTCGGCGACGGACACCCAGTATCGCTGGTCGTCAATGCACAGCGCCACCGGGTCGTTCAGCATGCCGCCAGATTCATCCACCATCGGTATGTAGTAACACTGATCGTCCTTCATTCGACTCAGATCCCGCGGGGTCAATACCTGTGCCAGTCGAAACGCGTCCGGGCCCTTGATTTCCACCTGGCGTTCACAGGACACATCCCATACTTGTACATGACGTTTCAGGTGATGGTAGTCCGCTTCTACCGATTCGAAAACAGTTGGCAGCAGCATATGGTTGTACACCGTATATGCCTTGACGCCGGCAGCCGTCACCCGATTGGTAAAGGGCGTGCGCCGGGTGCGGACGGATACCGAGAGTAAAGCTGGTTGCATAGATGAGAACCTCGAAGTTTTAATCAGTCTTATACGGGCAATTGTATCTGGTAGACCTCAGGCGCAGTAGATGTTCACACGAGATTCACGAGCACTTTATTATGTGTTCAATATCTCAATATTTAGCCAATGTATCCAATACGTCGGTGCTCGATGGTCTTAACGTTCTGGATTTTTGTTCCGGACGCACCGCGTTTTCGGGGAGAAGGGCATGCATCTCAAAGAAAAAGCGAACGCGGGCATAGCATCAGGTTTCTATGAACAGACCGATTGGCAGGCAATTACGGTCGTGCGTTTCTACTCCGGCGCGGAACCGGGTTGTCAGGCGGCGTGCGTAACCAAAGTATTTACACAGTAAAATACAGTCAATCTGCGATTGCAGTAGTGACAACGGGCACGCTGACAAAACCGAATCTGCCCTCTTTGTTAGCCGTGGATAGCTGGTTTAGCCACAGGAGCGCGTCTTCTTCTTCAACGCCTTTGCCAACGGCGAAGGCCGCAACAATTTTGGCCGCCCAGCGCGCGAACGCGTTCTCGTGCATAGTGCCGTTAAAGAAAGCAATTGGTTTTCGCACGATTCCATTGAATCCCGACGCCAGCAACTTCCGTGGCATTTCCAACGGCAGCATCTGATGTGAACAATGAGCGCGCCAGATGTGGTGCATGCGATCGTTCAGACTCGGATCTGCCCCATGAAAACGCCAATGTTCCCAGAGTACTGAAATAAATGCTGCCTTTCCTCCGCGTTTAAGAACGCGCCGGGCCTCGTCAAGGGCGCGGTTTACTTCGGTGATGTATTCCAGCATTTGAATCGACGCGAGGCCATCAAAGGTACCGTCCTCAAACGGTAGATCCGTCGCGTCACCCTCGATCAGTTCCACCGCTGGCAAATCAGCACAGAGTTCAACTGCCGCTTTCAATTGCTCCGCGCTCGCATCTAAGCCCACCACCCGGCCGTTATCCCCAGTTGCAAGCGCAATCTCTCGAACCAGATGTCCGCCTCCACAGCCGAGATCGAGAATAGATTGGCCGGTTTCAATCGCCAACGCCTCGAAGATTGCCATGCGTCGCGCAGAACCCTCGAGGCTCTCCGCGATTTTGCGTTGCCAAAGACCAGTATCACCACCAAAATCCACAGATTCGTCCTTTTGGTTTATCGCCGTGCCTTCATGCCACAGCGCACACTTACGTACGGTATCTGACGCACGCCGCTTAACAAGCCTTCAGCAAATAGTACATACGGCGCCGTGCCGCTCGAGCATCTCGGCCATTCTTACCCCACCGCCTTGCGCGTAGTCCAACGGCGTAAAACCAAACCTGTCTATGGCGTTAATATCGGCACCTCCTGTGATCAGCAGCTCGGCCATAGCAACGTGGTTGGTGCGCGCAACAACATGCACCAGCGTTACGTCGTTGCTGTCTTTGGTAAAAACATCCGCACCTTTTTGTATGAGGAATTTAGCCATGGCTAAATGGCCCTGTTCCACAGTACGACGCAACGGCGTATAGCTGTATTGATCGGCTGCATTGATAAAGGCGCCATAGGCCAGCAGCAGCTCGGCAATCTGGGTATGACCTGCATACGCGACAGAGTGTAAGGGCGTTTCACCAGGATAGGCCCCACGACCAGTCTTTGAGTTGACGTCAGTGCCATTCGCGAGCAACAGCTGCACGATGTCGAAATCGCCCGAAATCGCTGCTGTGTGCAACGGCGTGATCGCTTTGCGCTTAGACTCGTTCGCATTCACGCTCTTGCTTATGCGTGATTCAGGTTTGATCTCTTGTACTGTCTTGACTGCTTCACTCGGAAGCCCCTGCTTTGCAGCATCCTCATCAGCACCAGTAGAGATAAGCAGATCGCCAGTACTGTCATCGGAATAGTGCTTTTGACCTGCTTTATAGTTTTTCTCGAGAAGTTTGTGGGGCACTGGGAGTGCCAGTCGTTCCGTCGAAGCAACTTCGAAAGAGGAATTCCAGTGCTGCCACCATACCAACCCTGCAACAGTCAGAAGAAGTGCGGCAATTACGCCGCCCGTAACCCACCGCCAGCGTGATGCCTCAACCACAAGCTCTAGCATCGTCTAAAATCCTGAGGCCGTGTAAAAAACAGCCTGCGAATCTGCTCTGTTCAAACTCCATAGCGTCCCCGATTTATCAAAGGCGTTAAGCCGCCTTTGAAAGGTTGATTTTCCTCCTTAGTCGACGAGATGAGTAATAAACATCACTTATCGAACGCCCATTTTCACGACGCACGATAAATAGAACTAATGATGCTGATTCACCGCCTGTATCCCAGAATCCAAGCCTGTCGCCGATTGCTTATTTTTGTTAGCTTTTAGTTAGCCTTTTTACGCCCCAGGCGGGAACATAACGATGGCTGCGGAAAACAGACGTTCTAGCTGGGACCTGAGAGAAGGAGTATGTTTATGAATACAGTAAAAAGCATCGTGTTCGGTGTTGCCCTCTTTGCTGCCGGCTTTGTTAGCGGCAAACTCGACGTGGTTACAGTCTCGGCACAAGAAACATATCCGACTGAACATAAGGGGATCGATATCATCAAGCTGGGCATTGTGCCGAAGGAGTCGATGCTCAAGCAGACTGGTCTTGCAGGGTACGTTCTGCAGCTGCGGCTTGCCACCTTGGAACCCGGTGGACAGATAGCACGGCATGATCACGCCACGCGCCCCGGACTCGTCTACACATTGGAAGGGTCGTGGACCGAAGGTCGCGTAGGCGGTGAGCGTGCGTATCCGGCAGGCGCGGACATTGCACTGGTAGAGGACTGGCAGACTGATCACTGGTTCTATAATCGCAGCGACAAACCGGTTAAGGTTCTGATTTGCGATTTAGATAACCGGTGAATCTCACTCAATAAACCGGTGAATCTCACTCAATAAACTAGTGTGACAATAGCGAACTGCAAAGAAAGTGCTGGAACTCGGTTCAGGTCTTGGCGGCGGCGCTATGATATTGGCGGGTAAGTACGGCGCTCGCGTTCTCGGAATTTCGAAAATGGATTCAGCAAAGGATGAACGTGTCTGATTGGCATACGCTAAAAACATATAAGTATAAAGCGCCAGTTCAAACACCCCGGCCCTAGACAAATCTCTTTACAGTTGTATCGAATCGATGCTTCGAATCTTTATCTGCACCCTTGCCTTAGTGAGCACGGTGAACCAGGCGGCGGAACGCCCAAAAATTGGACTTGCGTTAAGTGGTGGCGGCGCCCGCGGTGCGGCCCATATCGGCGTGCTGAAAGAACTTGAGCGCCAGCGAATCCCGGTCGACTACATTGCTGGTACCAGTATTGGTTCCATTCTTGGCGGGATGTATGCAGCGGGCATGACCACGGACGATATGGAGCGCGTTCTCACCAGCACCGACTGGGACGACATATTTAAGGATCAACCACCGCGCACAGATTCTTCTCTGCGACGCAAGTTCGATGATCAAGTATTTCAGATAAACAAGGAGCTGGGCATCAGGGATGGCAAAATAAAGCTGCCGAGCGGTTTTATCCAGGGACAAAAACTCCAGCTTTTACTGGATACGCTGTTTCTGCCGGTTGCCGATGTCGGCGATTTCGACCAGCTCAGCATTCCGTTTCGTGCCGTCGCTACCGATATTACGACAAGTGAGGCCGCTGTGCTGGGTACAGGCAGCATAGCCACCGCCATCCGAGCGAGTATGTCCGTGCCGGCGATATTCGCAACGGTTAAATATCAAGACCGTATCTTGGTCGACGGGGGGATCTCGAACAACCTGCCAATTGATGTTGTGCGCGACATGGGCGCAGATATCGTCATCGCCGTGGACATCGGTACGCCGCTGCTGGAAAAAGATCAGCTCGAGAGCGCCCTAGGTGTCGCCAGCCAGCTTACCAATATCCTGGTGCGGCGCACCACTAATGCCCAAATTGCGACCCTGGGCGAACAGGATATTCTGATCACGCCGGAGCTCGGCCTGTTTTCAGCGGCCGATTTCAAGGGCGCCGACATTTTGATCTCAAAAGGCGTGGAAGCCACGCTCGCGCTGGCCGAGCGACTCAAGCCGATGGCTGCTGCGCAGAACGAATACGATCAGTATTTCTCGAACAAAGACAGGGCAGATAAAACGCCGCCCGTGATCAGCTTCATCCGCATCGAGAACGACTCGCTGCTGTCCGATGAATTTATTCGCTATAAGCTGCAGCAGCAGTTAGGGAAGCCACTTGACTTCCAGCAGCTGGATCGGGACATCGGTATCATCTACGGATTGGAGATCTTTCAAACAGTTAACTACCGGGTTGTCCACGAAGCGAACGAGAGCGGCCTAGTGGTTAATGTCCAGCAGAAACCCTGGGGTCCAAAATATCTACAATTTGGACTGCGCTATTCCAGCGACTTCTCCGTCAACAACAACCTGGCGGTTAGGCTCGGCTATACCATCACACCACTCAATATCTGGAATGGCGAATGGCGTTCTATATTGCAGCTCGGGGAGGAACCCGGGCTGGCGACTGAGTTTAACCAGCCGCTCGGCATCGGCTCGCCTTACTATGTGAACGGGCAGCTGATGTTTTCTAATGAGCGTTTCAACACATTTGCCGATGGCGTCAAGATCAACGAGACGCGGGTAAGAAAGTTTGGCGCTACCGGCGCCCTCGGGCGTGAATTCGGTCGCTGGGGAGACCTGCGCTTAGGTGTCAGTCGATTCACCAGCGAAAACAGAGCGGAGCTCGGTGCGCCCGATGCGGCTACCTCAGATATTGAAGGCGGGGAAGTTTTCGCGCTGTTTCGGCTCGACACCCTGGATAGTGTGTTTTTCCCGACTGAGGGGATGCTGGGCTCCGTTGGCTGGGTCGGCTCGCGCTCCGAGCTGGGTGCAGATAATGATTTCGACCAGGCCTTGTTCGACTTTTCAGGCGCGGCAAGCTGGGGCGCACATACCGTATTGCTTGGCGCGCGCTATCTCTCGACGGTTAAGGGTGAGGCACCGATTCAGAGCGGGTTTAGGTTGGGCGGTTTGTTTAATCTACCGGGTTTCGTCGAAAACGAATTGAGCGGTCAGAACCTGTACCTGCTGCGCAGCGCCTACCAGCGTAAACTGGCCAACCTGTTCAACACGTCCCCGTATCTGGGCGTCACGCTCCAGTACGGCCAGGTGTTTCAAAATGAGGACGACGTCAGCCTTGCAGACGGCATTGTCGCCGGCGGCATCTGGTTGGGCTGGGATTCTTTTCTCGGCCCGGTTTTTCTGGGCTACGGCCGGGCTGAAACCGATAATCAAAGCGTTTATCTCATCTTCGGCAGCCAATTCTGAGCAACGGGCTATGGTCTTACCTGCCGTTCGCTGTGTTTGCGAGTCAGAGCAAGCGCCTCCTGAGGTAAATCCAAACCAGTCATTCGGGCCGTTTGTCTATCAGGGCCCGGCCTTTACTTTGGTCACATCTACCGCGAGGATAGTACAATTAACATTGATTTATGTACCAAAGGCGTTCTCACAGTAATAGCGATGAGCCTTACTATGATTGCGTTCAGTAAGTTGCTTCCGTTTGCGCACGCCAAGATCGTGCCTCAGCCAGTTGTTATTTGCAGCTTTAATGCAGGCGAATGTGTGGATGTTCATAACGGTAAACTAATAGTCAGAGTTGAGGATTTCTAGCAAAAGCAGGCATCCTACTGAGCGACCCCTAGGTTACCGGCGTATTACAAAGCGAGTTATAACGGGAAATTTAGATGTCCGTTCTGATTTACGGAAGAGACACGTCTTACAACGTGCAAAAAGTGCTTTGGCTGTTGGAAGAGTTGAATGTTGAGTATCGCCATATCCAGTTGGGCGGAAAATTTGGCGGCACAGAGTCTGAAGAATTTAAGCGATTAAATCCAATGAGAAAAGTCCCTGTACTCGTGGATGGCGATAACGTTGTGTGGGAATCCAACACCATATTGAGATACTTGGTTGATGTTTATGGTGGCGCCGAATGGAGAGAGGAGAGGGCATACGAGCGTTCCAAGTACGAACGGTGGATGGACTGGTCGCAGTGCCAATTTGACCCGGCTTTCGTCGGCGTTTTCTGGGGATATTACCGCACTCCAGATGATCTGCGGGACATGAACGCAGTAAACGAGAGCATAGACAGGTGCTTGAATTGTCTGGCGAAACTGGACGAGCAGTTAATAGATAAAAAGTACCTAATGGGAGACAGGCTGACCCTTGCCGATATTACGACTGGCGTATTTGTTTACAGGCTAGTGCAGATCGGGCTGGATATTAAACTGCCCAAACAAGTTGCGCGCTGGTACCAGCGGCTGAAAAATTTGCCTGGGTATCAAAAGTGGGTAATGCGTGATTTTTCAGAGTTGAAAGGGCGGCTGGCTTATTGATTAACCCAGAGATCAGCCGTATCCATCGTCTACATATCAGCGCAAGATTCAAAAAATGGTACGCAGATGTTAATCTTTATACGTCCGGTTTCGGCTGTTAAGAATTATTTACCCGGGGCAGAAGATGAATTATTCGGTGCTGGTGTCCGGCAGCAGAACAATATGAATAGGGGTACCGCTTCTGCCCACTGAATACTTCGCATTGTTTCCCTCGTATCCCCTCGCCTGTATTGTGATGTTATGCATTCCATCACCAACTCGTTCGAACCTAAAAAAACCATTGCTGTCTGAGCTTAACCATCGGTTCGATTTTGATTCAATACTGCTGTCAGTGTGTGATCCAGTCAGCGTAACGCGGGCGTTTACCAGCGGCACGCCGTAATTATCATTGACCCAACCCTCCACTATATGCCGGCCGCTGTCTAAACGTATCAAAACATGCTGCGTCGCTGATGGCGCTAGCTCGATGCCGGAAACCTTGAAATGTGGATTGCCGCGATGCACAAGTTTAAGCCTGCCGGACGGAATCTCCTCTAATTCAAAATAGCCGGATGCATCACTTAATAGAGAATACTCTTTGTCCACCACTGTGCTGCTGAGTATCTGCATCGGGAAATTCGGCACCGGTACGCCCTCGCTGTCAATGATGGTCCCGGAAAGTCGAGCGAATGGAATGGCTTGCATCTCTATTTCTAGTGGCGGTGTACTGTGGCTGACGTTGATATTCTCCTTCCTATATTGTTGATAGGATGCACGTGGGTCTACCTGCAAAGAGTAGCGTTGGCCAATCTTTACGCCCTCGAAATAAAATTCTCCATATGCGCCTGTTAAAGCGAAGTAGTATAGATTCATCTTGCGCGAGAACAATTCGATTCGCTCGCCTTCAATCGCACGTCCCCCTTTATTTCGAAGTACACCGCTAACAGAAACCGTATCTAACGCGGGGCTGAGGGTCGCATTGTGTTCAATTTCGTCCGTACCTTTCATCTGTCTTTTGACGATGCTGATTCTTTCCGCCGTATAACCCGAACGCAGGAACGTCAATCCTTGGTAGTTTTCTCGTGGTACAGGGATCTGCAGACCATAGCGACCGTTCGTGTCCGTAACCGTGTTTTGAAACCCCTTTGCAGTTGCAACAACGACGTCGGCCAGCGGGCGATTGTTATTATCGACAACACGACCAAAAATCAAAATATCACTGCCGGCTTTGCTCAGTGTTTGTATGGAATCACTGTGGGCACCTTTGGATGTTGCCAGCGCAGAAAACGTCGACTGAGCGTTATGCCCAGTATTTTGCGCCGCGAGGTTAGCGGCCGGCGCTTCATCTGTGGCAGCAGGCGGATGGTGTTCCCGTGGATCGACGTTTTGACGTTGTTCCGAAAACAGTCCGGCAAACGGATAAGTAGACACGATGATTATTGCTATCAGACAAGGAAGTAGTGCAACCATGCCTTTACTCATTCAGACGAACCGCTTTTGACTTTGTCTCCAACCGTCACGACCTTTGACTCTGTCAGTTATCACTACCCACAACTACGGAAAGTTACTTGTCATACTGCATAAAGTAGGTCGGGTAGGGAATACGTAAGACTGAAACAGTCACTATCAATCAGGAAGCTTTGTAACCAGACGTGGCGGTTGCAGATGTAGATCAGAGGAGACTCGACTTGCCTTTGTGGCCGGACCATTTCGGCAATTGATCGACGATATCCATCACCCGCATGGTGTAGAAGATGTGACAGCTCGGCCTGAACGCTGCCGGTACCCGTGGCGGCACGCCGAAATCGAAAAGCGTGGGGAAGGCCAGCCACATGTTTCGCCCTTCATCGGCGATTAGCGTGCCGCACAGTGCGCAGCTCACCTTGCAGGGCAGGATTTTTGCACGGCGGTTGAGGGCGCTGTTATAGAACCGTAGATGCTCAATCCCGGCTGTGAACCTGACATCGTCTTTATGGAAAATCGCGGCCCACTGCATGGGCGCGCCGTGCAGCATCTGGCAATCGCTGCAGTGACAAATCTTGGCGTCAACCGGATCGGCGCTGACGTCGTAGCGCACCGCACCGCAATGGCAGCGGGCTCGGTACTTCGCGGTAAAGCTTTCGTCGTCAGGTGTCCTTACGTACACAAGCTAGCTTCTCAGGTGCGGTTATTGCGCCATTGGATAGATTTCGCCTGCTCGCCCGGCAATGGCATTATAGAAATCACCCAGAGCCTTGTCAGCCTCCTGTTTTTCTATCCCTACCGCTTATCGAAGCCGGCGAGATAGCCCTCTATCTCGGAGAAGCCGATCGCATTGGATGAAAAGGTGAATGTTCCCTGCTGCTTCATCTCCTTCGCAGCTCGAACAAAAGTGCCAAACGCTGCCCTAAATAGAGCCGAACCGACGCTCACGCGCTTAACTCCTGCATCCGCGAGTTCGCTTATGCCAAAAGTAGTTCCCGGCATTCCCATGACGACGTTGATCGGTTTATTGACTGAGGCACAGACCGTCCGGATGCTGTCGAGATCAGATAAACCAGGGGCATAAAGTACATCTGCGCCAGCATCTTCGAACGCCTTAAGCCGTTTAATTGTGTCATCAAGATCCGGACGACCCCATAGATAGTTTTCACATCGCGCCGTGAGTACAAAATCATTTGCCAGGCTTTGCTTTTCTTCCGATGCTGCTTGTATACGCTCCACAGCCAGGTCGAATTCGAAGATTGGATCGTCGCGCCTGCTGGTGTGATCTTCGATCGAACAACCGGCTAAACCTGTCAACGCGGCATCGCGAATGGTCTTTGCAACGTCTTCGGGCGTGTCGCCGAACCCCTTTTCCAGATCCGCGGAAACAGGGAGATCGGAAGCGTCAACAATAGCGCGGCAGTGCGCGAGCACTTGCTGGCGCGATACCATGCCCTCTTTCACGCCAAGTGAGAATGCCAGACCGGCACTCGTCGTGGCCAGCGCGTCAAATCCTATGACAGCCAGAATGCGCGCGGTTCCTACATCCCACGGATTAGGAATAATGAATGCACCGGGCTGGTGGTGGAGGGCGCGAAATCTCGCGTTCTTCTGCTGCTGATTCATATCAACTCCTCACGTCGAAGTTCCATCCATTCGTACTCGACGATGGTGTAAAGACAGAACAGGGTCAACTCCTTAAGTTAAGGATTCGTCTTATATGCGGCCACGAAAAGTACGTGGGCACGGCTTTCACCCTTCTTCGAAAAAAACGCGGTCGTATTTGATTCGATTGTCCGGATCCACAATCGTGTCCAGCTCACGTGCATAGCGATGGCCTGAAAATACGGCGGCGGCGATGATCGCCGGCGCCTCGCAATCTCCGATTCGCGCCAGCGTAGGCGGAGTGGTGTCATTGCCGGTATCGATAAGCCGTTTCAGTTCGTAGAACAACCCATCGTTGGGATGGCGAGCAGTCACGCTGACAACTGCTTCAACCTCTATGTTCTGCACCCGGCCCGTATAGACGCAGCGAACTGTCGCCGTGCGGCCGTCATAGCTCGACAGGCCGTGGCCTGTGATGAGTTCTACACCAAGCTCCACCAGTCGTTTATGCGTCCGTGTTTGCTCTGACGTATTTTCGCCCCAGGCGGAGACTATAGATTTTGGTGTTACCAGTATTACCGGAATATGATCGTTCCGCAGCCGCTCAGCGATGACGCTACCCATGTAGTAATGATCGTCGTCGTATAGCAAGGTGGAGCCCTTGGGCACGCGTCCTGCCATGATGTCGTCCGGCGTGAAAACCTGAGTGGGTGGGCCGAATTCGGTGAGCGCGACCTCATTAAATATCCCTCCACCGTCCGCCCGCCAGGATGCGCCGGTGGCCACCACGACGTGATCCGCCTCCAGGCTGAGCGCGTCCTCCGCGTTTAGCTTATTGTCAAGGTACGTTTCGATACACGCCATAGAGCGGATCTGCTGCACCCGGTAATCCCTTACGCGGGCCCACTCACCAAGGCCCGGTAAGGTCGTCTCCCGATTAATCCGGCCGCCGAGTTCCTTCTCGCCCTCCGCCAGGAGGACACGGTATCCACGCATACCGAGCGAGCGGGTCGCCTCGAGACCGGCAGGCCCGGCCCCGATCACCAGCACCGTTTTATCGGATGCTTTAGCGGCAACCTTTTCGGGGTGCCACCCGCGCCGCCATTCCTCGCCTATGGTAGGGTTCTGCGTGCAGCGGATGGGCGTACTCCTGCTATCGCCTACGTAGCAGATATTGCAGCCGATGCACTCCCGGATTTCCTCCAATCGGCCTTCCTTTATTTTGTTTGGCAAGAACGGGTCCGCAATTGAAGGACGTGCTGCGCCGATGAAATCCAGGACGCCGCGCTTGATCTGTGAAACCATCGTATCGGGAGAGGTAAAACGGCCGACACTCACCACAGGTTTGGTCGTAATAGATTTAACGTAGGAAACGTACGGTTCGAGTGAACCTTCCTTGATAAAGCGAGAACCCCCCATCTCGCGCGAATAATCGCTGATGTTGATATCCCAAAGATCCGGTAGCTCAGCTAACAGTTCCAGCATATCCCGCTGCTCACCAATCATCGGAGCAGCATCGTCGGCACCCCCCTCGTCCGCTGAAAATCGAACTGCAATCGCGCAGGTATCTCCCACCGCGTCCTTGGTATCTTCGATCAACTCACGAACCAGACGCACGCGGTTTTCCACAGAACCGCCGTACTCGTCGGTGCGGGTGTTAGTGCGGGAGGACAGGAAGTGCGAAAGCAGATAGTGATGGGTGGCATAGACATAGACCACATCAAAACCGGCCTGCCTTGCGCGCAGTGCGGCGTTTCTGTGCCATCGTCGTAGCTCCCGGATGTCGGACCTGTCCATGGCTCGCGTCTGATAAGGGGCGCCGATTGAGTTTGGTCGACTGCGCACATCCATGGCGACTTCATTGGTGAACAGGTTTGGGGTACGCGAGCCACCGTACCACAGCTCCACGCCGGCAAGCGCCCCATGCGCATGCACTTTGTCAGTCATCAGGGCATGGGCCCTGATGTCACCCTGATCCCATAATGAGGCGTACGGATGGGGTAGGTCATCGGACGTCGGGTGTATCGAACAGTACTCCGTACACACAACCCCCCAACCACCTTCGGCCTTCATGCCTCGCAGTGCCGCCACCATGCGCGGTCTCAACCAACCCAGACCGGTGCAGTGCGGCACCTGATAAAAGCGATTTTTTGCGGTCACCGGGCCAATTTTGACCGGTTCGAACAACACGTCGTAGCGAGAATCGCGCATGATCAGTTCGCTGTCTGCCGCCAAGTGATCATGCCAATCCCTTAACCTGCTCCTCGGCGAGATCGCGTGTTGGTGTACGCTGAACGATCCCTAATACATTGAAGAGCCCAACGATCCAAAGCAGCATTTTCACCTACTTGTTACCAGCAAAGTTTACGAATTGATTCCACCTGGGCGCAAGCAGGGGAACACTGTGCGAGTTCGAACGTTTGAATATAACCCTAAGTTTAGCGGTGACTGAAACTTGAGCAAAATGCGCCGGACAGTACAATAAATTTGGTAAATTACCGTACATCTGACGTCTGTTCCCAGGGAAATCGTCTTTCAATAATGACATGCATGGTACTGTGTGCATAAATGACATGAACTCGACAAAAGTCGTTAACGACCTGTTCAGCGAAGACTTCCGAACTGACCCGTATTGGTGGGACGACGTTGACCAACCCGATCTTGGGTCGATCGTGCCTCCGGCTGAAGCCGACGTGGTGGTTATCGGTTCGGGTTATACCGGCCTGAGCGCCGCGCTGCAAACGCTGCGCGGCGGGCGAACTACTGTGGTGCTGGATGCTGAAACCGCCGGCTGGGGGTGCAGCACGCGAAACGGCGGTCAGATCAGCACCAGCGTAAAACCTGGCTTCAATGAACTGAGCGCCAAGCACGGTGCGGAACTAGCCTTTCGCATACTGAAAGAAGGACACGACGCCCTGACCTGGCTAACGCGTTTCATCGCCGACGAGAAGATCGACTGTAATTTCGACATTCCGGGTCGTTTCCATGCCGCGCACAATCCGACTCAGTTCGCGCGTTTAGCCGCGCGCATCGGCCAGGAGCCTGCAGGGCTGGAGACGGGAGCATACCTAGTTGAGAGGAGCGACCAGCGCGCGGAGCTTGGCACCGACACGTACTTCGGTGGTGCGGTGTTTCCGCGTCATGCGGCACTGCATCCCGCTCGCTTTCATCGCGGGTTGTTGACGCGGGTGCTCGAAGGCGGGGGTACGGTAGTTTGCCATTGCCCTGCATCAGATCTGAGTCGCGAGGGCCCAGCATTTATTGTGCAAACACCCCGCGCCAGGATTCGCGCTGGTGACGTGGTGATCGCAACCAACGGTTATACCGGCGCGCTCATGCCCTGGCTCCGTCGTCGAGTGATTCCTATTGGCAGCTACATCATTGCCACCGAGCCTATTGCCCCCGACCTGATGTCCCGCCTGATGCCAAAAAACCGAATCGTCGGCGATACCAGAAAGCTGATTTACTATTATCGGGCGTCTCCAGATCGCCGCCGGATCCTTTTTGGCGGTCGGGTTTCACACAGCGAGACCGACCCGCGTCGCACCGCGCCGCGGCTGCATGCGGACCTGATTGAAATCTTTCCCGAACTGGCGCAAGTTCGTATCAGTCATTCGTGGGCGGGTTTCGTGGCTTACACCTTCGATACCCTGGCCCACATCGGCAGGCACGATGGCGTCTACTATGCCATGGGCTACTGTGGCTCGGGGGTTTCTATGGCTGGCTATCTGGGTATGCGTGTGGGCCAGAGAGTACTCAGCCGAACGCAGGGGCAGACCGGCTTTGATGACGTCACGTTTCAAACGCGCCCTTTGTATAGTGGTAATCCCTGGTTTCTTTCACCCATGGTTGCCTACTACAGGTGGCTTGATCGCCAGAATCGATGAGCCACTATCGAAACGCTGATTTGCCTCGCTGGGCTGGGCGGGGGCTGACCCAGGCCGCCCAACAGGGGCTGTTTGAATCAATTGCGAGTAATAATTAGGACAGCTGCAAGAGAATAAAGAAAAGTGACGCAAATAATAACGCTACTTTTCACGCGATCCAAGAAATTGTGTTGCTAACAAAAGCAGTGTCGATACCAAAATCATAATTGTAGAAATGGCGGCGATAGTGGGGTCTATAAAATCCCTGAGCGCGCTGAACATGTGTTTTGTAAGAGTTGCATTTACCCCACCGGAGACGAATATCGCAATAATCACTTCGTCAAAAGAAGTGAGAAATGACAGGAGGGCAGCGGTCAGAATAGAGAATTGAATTTGAGGCAATGTGATGACGAAAAACGCTTTGAGCCGAGTTGCCCCAAGGCTTCTGGCCACACGTTCCTGGTTCAGGTCATAAGTTCGAAGCGCTGCCGTGATGACGATCATCACCAGTGGGGTAGCTAACGCGGTGTGGGCTAAGACCAGTCCGGTGATGGTATTGTTAAGACCAAGGCGGCCATAGGCATAGAAAGTACCAATCGCAATCAAAATTACGGGCACGATCATCGGTGTAATAAGAAACACAAAAACTGCTCCGGCTGCTCGATGCCCGGACACAAAGAGCGAATAGGCAGCCATCGTACCCAAGGGATTGCGGATTGGGCGTCTACGATTGTGAGTTTTTATCGCCTCGAGGGTCAATATTAGCAAGAATCCATGATGCATGCTTATCGTTTAAGGTCTGAATCTATCCTTTCTTGGCCATGCCTCCGCCGATCTTGCCTGTGATCATGGTGTACAAAGCGCGGTTGCGTGTTTATATGAAAATCAACCTCGGATGAATAAAGCTCAACGAGCAGTGGAGTTTTGGGCCGGAGTCAGCAAATCTTGAGGGGCACCGACAGCGGACGCATAAGTTCTATACTTATAGTCATCATCTGTTATTTTTGCCGGCTGCTGGTTAGGTGAAAAAATTACTCCAAAAAGGCATTGAGTTGGTGAAGGACATTCCTGGTCGAGGGCTTAAGGCCGAGAAGGGTTGTCAGGTCGTCTACAACGCCAGGTTCTTTCTTCGGCGTGGTGACGAGGTTACCAATGATGCGCGGCCCATAACCCTTTATCGGGACAGGCTGAACGTCCGGCAAATAGGCAGTGTCGAACTCATCGATCACACCACCATACTTGGTAAACGTCAGCCTATTGCCTGTGTTGAAAAGTCACTCTACGGCATGCAGGCTGGGGGATTTCGCGAGATCGTGGCCGGCCCGCACCTGTGTTACGGTGAAACCGGCATCGACGGGCTGATCCCGCCGAACGCTCTGCTTCGTGTTCAGCTTTGGGTGCAGGCTGTAGCACGCACCGATTAACATGCAGAAGTTGCGTCACCACCACAATGCAATTTATTTTTTGCTTTTTGGCTTTTCGCGCTGATCGCTATTGGGGCAATTGAATTTTTCGATGTTTCCAAGCGCACTCAGGATAGCTTGATCGGTGTTCTCTTCGGCGCCGCCATCGTGCTGTGCTTGCTTCAATTTAACAAGCGCTGCCCAAATTGCCGGGCGAATCTCGGTTGGCAGGTGCGGCTGGGTATCTCAAAACACTGCCTTAAGTGCGGCGCGAGGTTGCGGTAAATGTTGCGTAGCAGCAGGTGGAGCAAAATTTGGGTTCTCAAGGTTTTGCTGTGAACGCGTTGGTTCAGCATAAATAATAGGGTTCTACAATGCCTCCGAACTACAGCCGGTTCACATGCCAGTGCCGCAGTATCATGCGTGCACAGACACTTTTACAGTTTGCCGCCTTTCCAAATTCGTCTTATTATGGCATGGCGCCGTGTGGTGACGGTTTCAGTCGGTGAAGACTGGTGAATGACAATAATCAAACCAAGAGGAGATAGAGGCTATGTATGCAGTGATAAGAAATTATTCGGGTGCAGGAGCGAAAGAGCTTTTCGACTTATTGGAAGAGCGCAAGGCGGAGGTCGAAAGCATTATCCGTGCTGTTAGCGGCTTTGTATCATACTCGCTTGTTCGTACCGATGGTGGTGGCGTAACTGTGACGTTGTGTAATGATAAAGCGGGCACAGATGAAAGCATCCAGGTTGCGCGCGATTGGATAAAGAGCAATGCATCGGATTTGGGGGTTGATCCGCCCGCGATCTCCGAGGGCCAAGTGGCGTTACACCTTAACTAGCGGAAACGGTAATTTTGGTTTTCAAAACGGACCCCGTTTCGGCGGGGTTGGTTTTTCTTGAGGAGGAGGTAAGACATGCTCTTTCACATTACCTATGATTTCTCTCCGCACGAGCGCGACAGTGCGCAAAAACGCTTTAAGGAAACAGGCGCCCCTCCACCAGATGGGGTAACAATGCATGGCCGATGGCACAGCGCAGCTGGCCATGTTGGTTTTCTGGTTGCCGAATCCTCTGACGCCGTGGCCGTTGCTAAATGGATGCAGAGCTGGACCGACCTGCTGTCATTTGAAATCACGCCCGTGCTCACGGATGAAGAGGTGGCTGAAGTAATTGGATAACCGGCTGCGGAACGCACCTAGGCGCACTGTCCGGAAAAACGGTGTCTTCGACGATTACACAAACAACCTTAACGGTCTCTGTTACGCTGTTGGGCTACGCTGTTTAATCGGTGGTCGAGATGGATCAGTCAGCTAAATTTTGGGACAAGATTGCGCAGCGCTATTCGAAGCGACCCGTAGCTGATGTGGCGGCCTACCAGAAAAAACTGCAGGTCACTCGCGAATATTTTCAGCCGGATATGGAGGTATTGGAATTTGGCTGTGGCACAGGGTCGACCGCCATCGTCCATGCGCCATATGTGAAACACATTCACGCAATCGATGTCTCGTCGAAAATGATCGACATAGCGCAAGGTAAGGCGGACGCAGCAAAAGTCACAAATGTAACTTTTGCATGCTCGAGTATTGAAGAATTCAGCACTTCCGATCAAACGCTAGACGCGGTGTTGGCGCTGAGTATCCTGCACTTGCTGGAGAACAAGGAAGCGGCAATCGCCAAGGTTTATAGCATGCTCAAACCGGGCGGTGTTTTCGTAACCAGTACGGCTTGCCTCGGAGATACGATGAAGTATATTAAGTTGATCGCGCCGATTGGAGAGTTCTTTGGGCTAATGCCGCTGGTCAAGGTTTTTACCACGAGAGAACTGGAAGACAGTTTAACCGATGCCGGGTTTCAGATTGACTACCGATGGCAACCGGGAAAAGGCAAAGCGGTGTTTATTGTCGCGAAGAAGGCTGAGTAGCCGCGGTTTGGTTTCTGCTCGTGGCCCGGGCGGTCTGTATTGCTCGTTGACTCTGCACAGGCGGTCGCAGCGCTGTACTCGCAATGCGAGCCCTCTTCACGTTTTCTTCACTCTGCGCATGTTTTCCTCGGGTTTGAATTTCGCCCCTGCAGCAGCTTCCGCCGGAGATGCGACGGGCTCGGGTCCCCGTGAACCGGTCAACCGGCTCGGTGAATTGATAATTTCGGAATCTAGTCATACAGTATAAAGGGTTATGGATTCAGTAACGCAGATCGCACTCGGTGCGGCCGTGGGTGAAGCCACGCTGGGACGCAAAGTGGGTTACCGCGCCCTCATGTGGGGAGGCGTCTGCGGAACTTTACCGGATTTGGACATATTCGTTCCTCTCGGCAATGCCGTAAGCGACTTCACCTATCATCGATCGGCCTCGCATTCACTTATCATGCTTGCGGCGACAACTCCTTTAGTAGCCTGGTTCATCGTCCGTATTCACCAGCATACAAGCGAGTATTTCAAACGGTGGTGCCTGCTCGTGTACTTGGTGTTCGCGACGCACGCGCTGCTTGATAGTTTCACTGCGTACGGCACGCAGATATTTTGGCCGATCAGCAATTCACCAGTGGCATGGTCGACAATATTTATCATTGACCCGCTTTACACAATGCCATTATTGGTGGGCACAATCGCAGCACTCGTCATGACGCGGGACAGAGATCGAGGCCATATGATAAACAGCGCAGGCTTGACAATTAGTACGCTATATCTCGGCTGGACGGTGGTGGCCAAAGCGCATGTTGCTCAGACCGTGCTCGAATCCTTGGAATCGCAGTCCATAGCCTACGAGAAAGTGTTTACCACACCCGCACCTTTCAATTCGCTGCTGTGGCGCGCCGTGGTCATGCATGAAACCGGCTACTACGAGGGTTACTACTCCATTCTGGACGAAGACGAGCACATTGAATTTACGTCATATGACAGTGATGAAAGCCTGCTGCAGGGTATCGGTGATTATTGGCCGGTGCAGCGTCTTAAGTGGTTCAGCAAGGGTTTCTATGCTGTGGATCGGGAACAAGACGCCGTGGTGATCAGCGACCTGCGCATGGGTGTGGCCTCGAGCTACGTGTTTCGTTTTAAAGTGGGTGAGATAAGCAATCCCCATGCGACCCCGGCTAAACCGGTGCGTTTAACTGCTGTCCGAGACATGGACAGATTACGCTGGTTGTGGCGGCGCGTATGGACAGAAGTGATCTAAACCCGATCTGGTAACCCCAGATGCATGTCGCGCCACGCATCTTTAGCTTCAGAAACGGGATGGGCCTGGAAGACGTGCCACACGCACCGCGCAGGCGTTTGTCATGAGGCGATTGCTGACTTTGACTGCATTTCTATGCCTGCCTGTTGCCAATGCCGACATGGCTACGATGGAACAGCGGTGGAACTCGAGCATCACGCTTATGACCGGGATTGAGTTTCCCCAGCAGATTACCTGTTTGACGGAAAAGGTCTTTAACTGCAGTTTTGATACGGAAAACTGCGGTGATGCCATAAGTGATTATCGTAAGGATCTTCCGGCTCAATCCTGGCACTTCGATTTTGGAAATATGAGGGTGACTATGGACAAAGGAGCTCAGGGCGAGGAGGGAGATCTGCGATATCTTGGGGGTACCACATATCTCATGGCCCTGGATGAATATCCTGAACTGACTGGTTGGATCGCCTCATTTTCACACTATGAAACGCAGGTCCATCTGGCCTGGTATGTCCCCAGCTCCCTGGGGATTGCGATCCAAGGGCATTCTGGCAGGTGTATTGTTGAGTGAAACGGTTACCAGACCCCGTAGGCAAGGAACAAACCAAAAACTACGGCAGTTAAGAGCCATGCGCGGAAAATCATATCGGAAAGTCGGTTAAACCACGCGACAAGCTTCGTGAGTCGATCCTGGCCAACAATCAGTAATCCAACCGCAGCGGCAATCGCGAGCCAGCCCACGAGCAGGAATACAACAGGAAACCTAGAGCCCGGTGCGGCGAAGATCAGTGCCAGGCCCAATAAAACACGCACTGCCGCCGCGGCATAGTAACCCCATGTCTGATACGTTATGGCGCTAACCAGCTGTCGTAGGCGTTGTGGGACGAACATCGCCCACATCGAGAACACACAAACCACGATACCAAACAACAAGACAATGATTTGAGCCACGGTGTTGATATCCATCATTTTTTAGCGCGCCTTCGCGACTGACACCCATGCTGTGTCACAACGTGCTGGCGGATACAAAGACCAAACCTCTCCCGGCCAGCAAAATCGGACTTTGGTCCAATACCGGGTGAATTTTAACGTTCACATTATATTGCTTAAGTTAACTTATTGTTACAGATGCGTGCACGGCGTCATTTCGGTGGGTGCATCAGCTTCTCGTTGCAGAGGCAAAAGCCTCAATCGTCTTAAGGCAACGCCATGCGCACACTGATGCAATCGTTTTCCCGTGGTTTTGTTAAAATATCCCAACGATTGAAGGTCCGAGCGATATGGTGATAGTAAAATGCAGGGAGTCAGATCTTGCGGTGATCTTTCAGATCATCAACGATGCCGCGCAGGCTTACAGAGGCGTGATACCGGAGGACCGATGGCATGAACCCTACATGTCTGAGGCGGAACTGAAGCAAGAGCTGCAGGATGGGGTTGTATTCTGGGGGGTTGTTGAAAACGATCTGGTTGGTGTGATGGGGATACAGGATAAAGATGACGTTGCGCTGATCCGTCATGCTTATGTCAGAACGGATCATAGAAGCAGGGGAATTGGCTCGCACTTGCTCCGCTTTCTCGAGGCCACAACTGAAAAACCCATCCTCGTTGGTACGTGGATGGATGCGACCTGGGCCATCACTTTCTATAAGAAGAATGGTTACAGCCTCCTGGGCGAAAAGGAAAAAGATCAGCTGTTGCGCCAGTACTGGAAGATTCCTGAGCGGCAAATTCAAACTTCGGTCGTGCTGGCCAATAGAGGTTACTCAGTTGTACCTCATTAGCAGCCGGCCGGACTTACCCGCGTGCAACCAGCGTGCTGGTTGGCTGGGCTCATGACCGGTCGGATTAGAGGCTCGCTGAACGAACCCGACTCTAAAGAAAGCCGTTTGACAAAAGGAGATTTGTTAGGGGGTATCGCAGCAAGCGCAGTTGCGCTCCCGCAGTCTATGGGTCTTGGCGTTGCGCTGTTTCTCTCTATGGGTTTTGACGCATCCGCCGGTGCACTGGCTGGACTGGTGGGTGCGGCCGCCCTGTCTCTATTCTCTGGTTTGACCGGGGCCACGACAGGTATGATCAGCGCTCCCAACGGTCCGGTGACGACGCTACTTTCTGTAACCCTGGTCACCTTGGGTGCCCAGGGGATGCAGGGGGATGCCATGCTTCTGGCGCTCGTCGCCATCATGTTCCTGACCGGCCTATTGCAGTTTCTGCTCGGCATTACCGGCGGTGGGCAGTTGATTAAATTCATCCCCTATCCAGTGGTTGCCGGCCTGGTGTCCGGTATCGGCGTGCTCATGATCATGTCTCAGCTGCAGGCGCTGTCTGGCGAAGAGATGAAGGCACTGGGCGCTGGCTGGATGGCTGTACCCGCAGTCACGGCACTGGTCACCCTCGGCGCTAGCGTTCTTGTCCCGCGGATTGCCCCCAGTTTTCCCCCCATTATCGCAGGTCTGGTGGCGGGGGTAGCGGTATTTCACTTGGCGATGATCGTCGCGCCCGCGCCCGCCCCCGAATCTTGGCTGGTAGGCGCCATACCCAGTTTTGACACGATTCCACTCGATATCGATGCTTCCCAGCTTTTCAGCCTGCCGTGGCACGTTATCCTGGTCTCCGCGCTGACGCTGTCGGTTCTCGCCTCAGTCGACTGCCTTCTGACCGCTGTTGTCGCCGATGACAAGACTGGCGCACGGCACAACGCCGACAGGGAGCTGGCTGCCCAGGGCATCGGACAGGCCGTTGCTGGTCTGCTGGGCGGAATCGGCGGCGGGGGCACCAAGGCGTCGACCCTTGTTGCGATAAAGACGGGTGGACGGCGATGGGCAGCCGTTGTGTCCGCCCTGATCTTTATCTTGCTAATCCTGTTCCTGCGACCGGCTGGCAATGCGCTCCCCATAAGTGCGCTTGCCGCAGTGATCATCTACGTTGGTATTGACCTGGTGGAGTGGAACATCTTGCATTGGCTGCGTAAATCCACCACTCGTCTCGATGGCGTAGTCGCCCTGATGGTGATCGTAACAACCTTAGCGTTTAACCTTATAGCGGGGGTGGTCGTGGGCGTCGTCGGCGCTGTCTTGCTGTTCGTGCGCAGGCAGGTCATTGCCCCTATTATCCACGAGCGCGTTACGGGTAAAGAGCGCCACTCGCTGTGTTACCGGACCGAGAAAGAGCGGCGGCTTTTGGATGAACATGGCGACCGTATAGTCTACATTGAGCTGCGCGGTAATCTGTTCTTTGGCACGGTGGATCGACTGTTTGCCGAACTTATACCCGACTTAAACCAACCGGTTTGGATGATTCTGAATATGCGTCGTGTTCAATCCATGGATATGTCGGGACTCAATCTGTTTAAGCAGATGATCAAGCGGCTGGATGCCCACGGTGGCCAAATGCTCTATTCCAATGTGCGCAGGAGCGGCGTCATGGAGCGCAAGATGCACAAACTTTTACGCTGGTTGGAGCCCGAGGCCGAGCTGCCAAAGGTGAAAACCTTCAAAAGCACGGATGCCGCTCTGGAGTTCGCAGAGAATGAGCTGCTGACGCGCTTAGGTTGCGCGCCGGCCAGTACGGCCCAACGCGTGGAGCTCGAGCAAAGCGAAATCTTCCAACACTTACGACCCAAGACGCGCGCAGCCATCAAGGCGGTGATGCGACCCCTGTCGCTTAGACGAAAACAGATTGTGTATGCGTACGAGGAATTTGGCGATGCCCTGTATTTTATTCTGCAGGGCGAGGTGGAGATCAGGCTTCCGACTCGCGTCTATCATTATAAGCGCTTAGCCAAACTTGGACCCGGATCGTTCTTTGGTGAAGATGCGTTCCTTGAGCCTGCAGCAAGAACTTCAACTGCCTTTGTAACTCGGGACGCCGAATTGTTGATGCTTGATCGCGAGTGCATTGAGTCACTGGAGGAGAAGGTTCAGAGAGAGGTGCGCTGGCCGGTGTTGAACGAAGTGGCGCACTCGCTGGCCCGGCAGCTGCGTTGGACCCAGCTGGAACTCAGACGACTCGAGCGATGGTGAATTTCGAGTTTTATTTTTCAGCGCTCAAAGCAGCTCAATGGAATGGGTGCGATTAGACGGGGGGCGAATCAGTCTATGCTTGAACAGCTCAAAACACCACCGCCCCTTATCTCATTAACTGAAGCCGCAAACATTGCGGGTCAACTGTTTTCTATCGCCGGCAGCGTAGTCGCGTTGGGGGGGGAGCGTGATCGAAATTTTCTGATTAAACGGGACGATGCAAGCATGGACTCGGCCACGTTGCTGAAAGTTTCGAATCCGGCAGAGCCGAAATCGACGGTTGCGATGCAGTGCGCTGCGTTCACGCACCTGAATCGGCACTTTCCGAGCCTGCCCGTGCAGCGATTGGTTCAATTCGACGATGGGGATTATTGGAAAACCGTCACATTAGAAACGGGACAACCGGTCATGGTGCGCGCATTTCACTTTTTGCCCGGGGTTTCGATCGACCGCGTGGAACCCGATTCCCGCTTGATGCGCAATATCGGTGAAACCGCGGCTCGTCTGGATAAAGGACTGCGCGGTTTCTTTCACCCCGCAGCCGGTGATCCGCTGGCGTGGAATATTCAGTGCCTGGATCAGGTCAGTTCGCTGTTGTCCTACGTCATCGATGCCGCGGAGAGAAAGCTGTTTGAAAACGTGTTCGAATGCTTTACTAACAAAGTAAAGCCAGTGCTCCCGCATTGTCGTGCCCAGGTCATTCACAATGATCTTTCCTACCACAATATGCTGGTAGATCCGGCTAACCCCTATGCCATCACTGGTGTCTACGATTTTGGAGATATGACGTTTGCGCCGTTGCTGCAGGAATTGTCGATCGTGGCAGCGGAAGTTCCGGCAGGCACCTCAGACCCCTTCGCGCGAAGTGCAGACATCGTTGCCGGTTATCATGCTGTGACGCCGCTCGAGGAACGCGAGTTTTCACTGTTGCCCGACATGATGCGAGCGCGACTGACGCTGTGCTGCATAATCGAGTCGTGGGCTGAGCATGAGCTGGAGTGGCAGGATGAACGGGAACATACCGATGGATGGCGCCAAAAAGCCGTTGCTTATCTTGCGCAGCTGCAAGCCGAGGGCAGCGAAGACCTGACATCAGTACTGAAAAGTGCCTGTGGCATCGGCGGTAGAGCTGTAGTTCCCGAGCCCAAGACCGCGCCATTAGGATCTTCTTGGGAGAGAAGAAAACGGTTTCTCGGCAACGCAGAGTTGTATTCTTACGAACAACCCATTGAAGTTGTGCGTGGGGCAGGCGTGTGGCTGTACGATGCAGAGGGCAAGGCCTATCTTGACGCGTACAATAATGTTCCTCACGTCGGGCACTGCCATCCCCGCGTGGTTGACGCGATCGCTAAACAGACAGCTCGCCTTAACACCAATACACGATACTTATATGATCAGCTGCCGACCTATGCGGAGCAGCTGACCGCTACGCTGCCCGATGGCCTGGAAGTCTGCTACTTCGTTTCCTCGGGCAGTGAAGCCAATGATCTGGCGTGGCGCATGGCCAAGGCATGGACAGGCCATGACGGCGGCCTTGTTTTGAAGTTTGCCTATCATGGGGTTACTGACGCCGTCTTCGATCTATCGCCGGCGGAAAAGCCGGGGCATGATGGTCATTGCCCGCACATTGTGGAAATAGATGCGCCGGATGATTTTAGAGGCGAGTGGAAACGCGATGTTGTCGATCGCGGACAGCGTTTTGCTGCCTATTGTGACAAAGCCATCGCCCAGCTGGATCAAAATGGCCATCGGCCCTCGGCGTTCTTTATGGATATGATCATGAGCACTTACGGCATCATGCTTCCCCCGCCGGGCTATCTTCCAGCGGTTTATGACAAGGTTCGGGCAGCCGGAGGGTTGTGTGTCGCGGACGAGGTGCAGACTGGTTTTGGCCGGCTGGGCAAAGCGATGTGGGGGTTTGAAACCGCTGGCGGGACGCCGGACATCGTAACCTTAGGCAAACCCATTGCCAGTGGTTACCCCATGGGCATGGTGGTGACGCGGCGGGAGATCGCGCAACACTTCGAAAAGACCTGCGAGTTCTTCAGCACCACCGGGGGAAATCCTGTGGCCTGCGCTGCGGCGAGTGCGGTGCTGAGTGTTGTACAGGAACAGAATCTGATGCAAAACGCCGAACATATTGGCGACCGGATTATACGGGGCATCAGCGAACTCGCATCACAGTACCCGTGTATAGGTGATGTTCGGGGCAGCGGGTTGTTTATCGGTGTGGATCTGATCTGCGACCCGCAAACGCTGCGACCCGACCCAGCACTGGCTAAGGCGGTGGCCAATGGGTTAAAGCAAAACGGCGTGTTGGTGGGCATCGATGGCCTCGACGCGAACGTACTCAAGATCCGCCCGCCGATGGTGTTTAACCAAAGCCACTGCGCACGACTGCTCGATACGCTGGAGAAGGTGTTGCAAGCAGTCAGCCAGGGCGTAATGTAGCAGACTCACATGAACGACACTCAAATCCACCGAGCAACGAGCCGCAGGGTAGAATGACGTCAACTATTCACTTGCAGGAAAGCACTAGTTATGAGCGGCAGTTATGAGCTCTATCCGTTCGATGAAGACATCAATCGCCGCGATGTACCTGCGCTGAAGTATCACCCCACGCTGTTGGGGCACGGCGGTGCGGATCTATTTGCAGCCGGTGTTGCGGACATGGACTTCAAAGCGCCACCGCCGGTGCTTCATGCACTGCAAGAACGGCTCGCCCATGGTGTATTCGGTTACGAGGCTGTACCGGATGGGTTGCTACCATCTCTAACCGACTGGCTGTTGAACGTGGCTGCAGGTAAGTTAAACGAAAATCGTACAATCACTCATTCATCAGATGTTCGTCGGGCGGGACTTAGGTAAGTCTGCCGCTCTATAAGGAGGATTGATTTGAGAAAACACTCGCCTAGAACGATTCTTGCCCAGGCAGGGCATTTCGTGGATAGCGTGACTGGTGCGGTTACGCCGCCTATCCATCCCTCGACAACGTATGCGCGAGATGATGACTATGAACCGATTGGCGACTATGTCTATAGCCGCACTCAGAATCCCACCTACGATCAAGTTGAACACCTAGCCGCCGAGCTTGACGGTGGCGCCGAAGCAAGGCTGTTCTCGTCTGGCATGGCTGCCATATCCGCCGTATTTGAGACTGTTGGCATCGGTCAGCATATTGCGGCACCTACGATCATGTACCACAGCGCGCAGGATTGGCTGAGAAGAATCGCCGAAAAACGAAACATTGGTCTGACCCTCTTTAACGCAGCCGACCCGGACGCTCTGCGGCAAGCGATCAAACCTGGCGAGACAGTCATCTTGTGGGTGGAGACACCGGCCAATCCTACGTGGGACGTCATAGACATTGCTGAAGCGGCAGCTGCTGCCCATGACGCTGGCGCTGTTCTTGGCGTGGACTGCACTGTCTCCACTCCGATCACGACACGGGCTTTGGACCTTGGGGCAGATATCGTTTTCCATTCAGCAACGAAGTATCTGAACGGACACAGTGATTTAACCGCCGGCATTTTGGTGACCCGGGAAGCTGACCCGCGTTGGGAAGAGATCAAGTTTATTCGTAAACATGTTGGTGGCGTCTTGGGCGCCTTCGAATCATGGCTGCTACTCCGTGGCATGCGTACGCTTGCAATAAGATTTGAACGCGCTTCGAGTAATGCGCTGAAGATTGCTCAGTATTTTGAAAGCCACCCAAAAATTGATGCGGTGCTGTATCCAGGGTTGGAGAGCCACCCAGGGCACGAAATCGCTAAGCGCCAGATGACTAATGGTTTTGGGGGTATGCTGTCGCTTTGCGTGAAGGGAGGTGCAATGGCGGCAAAAGCGATAGCCACGAGGCTGAAGCTATTCGTGTCTGCGACCTCGCTTGGCGGTGTTGAGAGCCTGGTTGAGCATCGCGCCACTGTGGAAGGCCCGTTGAGTCAGGTCCAGCCAAATCTGTTGAGACTGTCGGTTGGTATAGAGGACGTCGACGATCTGATCGCAGATTTAAAGCAAGCCTTCGACACCATCTAAAGTGGTTTGCTAATGGATTCCACCTGCGCGGACTTAAGGCGATTGAAACTGGTGTTTGGACTGCCGTAAAGCAGAAAAAATGCGTGTGACATCTTCATCTATCGTTACTGCTCTTTTATGGACCGCTGCTGAGCGCAGCGGTCCTAATCCCGGCATTTACTTGGCTTTTGCTGGTGCACGTATTCGGCAAAATCGGCGCGACGGGTGGCTGTTCCAGAGGCCTCTTCTGGCGCTGTAGATGCTCCAAAACTGCAAACCGGATCGCTTAATTTAGGACGAGCTTCAATCCAATATGGCTTGCGCTAAAGCCCAATGATTCATAAAACCTCAAAGCATCGGGGCGCGCTTTGTCGGTTGTCAGTTGGACCAGACCGCACCCGTGATTTCGGCATTCTTCAATTGCCCATTCAATCAGCATCCTGCCTAATCCGCTTCCTCGCCTCGAGGAGGCGATGCGAACGCTCTCTATCTGGCCCCGCCAGAGCCCCGCGCGTGATAGGCCAGGGATAAAACTGAGCTGCAAGCATCCCACCAATGTGCCACTTTGCTCAACGACCGCGAGAAATTGGTTTGGATCACTATCAATAGCAGCGAAGGCCTGTGCATATTTTACGTCAGGCGGTGGACCAGGCGTTTCACGCAGCCTTCCAAGTTCGTCGTCTACAAGCAGTTTGACAATCTGTGGCAGGTCGGCGGCTGTCGCCCGTCGAAATTGAGTATTTTCCATCGTCAAAATCTTGGCTTTAAAACCAACGATTACAACGTAATATTACTATCCCCCTTTGTAAAGGCGCGGGGCATAAAGTATTCAGGCTTGTTTTCGAATTGTCATGTAAAGGAGCTCGATGAGTCGCCACAACGCCGAAAGTTAATCCGCATCCATAGCGCCAGAGAAGCCGCCCGCTCCTGCGTAAGCCTAGGCCAACCACGGTCTTTGGATCAAAGTCTTGGGCGTTTTTGTTGAACACGATTGCACGGATCTCTAGGAATCATATCTTGATCTAGAACAAGTTATTTGACTGGTAATTTTGGTAATTTAGATAACGTGTATTAAACGCAAAAAGCGAGGAGTTTGACTATGTCTATAGCTAAAGTTATTGAAGTCAGCGCAGAATCCAAAAAAAGCTTCGAAGATGCCGTTAAAGAAGGAATAAAGACTGCCGCTAAAACAGTACACGGCATTAAGAGTGCGTGGGTCAAAGAACAACAGGTCGTGGTGGATAAAGGTGAAGTCGTAAAATATCGAGTGGACATGAAAGTCACGTTTATTCTGGATTGATCGAGCTCAATCGGGGTGGCTCTATGAAGAAGGCCTGGAACAAAGTACCTGCTGCGGGCGCCTTCTGCATTCTCGCCGGCTTTGTGTTGGTGTCTTTCGATACAGTGTTTGCCCAGAATCAAGCGACACCACCGTGTTGTGTTGATAGATGGGACCCGGAGTGGACCGAGCGAAGCATGTGGGCACCCGGTGCGATGGGGCCGGGACAGTTGCAGCGAATGGCGAGACACTGGACATTCATCCATGGAGGTTTACCGTTTGAGTACCGCGGCCTGTGGAGTACACTCGAACAGACGCCGGACGTGGTGAAAGCCGGTGCCAGGCTCTATCAGCAACAATGTTCGGAATGTCACGGCACACAAGGTATGGGCGACGGGGACGCAGCCAGAGCGCTCACTCCCTCACCTGCGCTCTTGGCCTACTTGATACAGATGCCCATGTCCGTTGATGAGTATTTGATGTGGTCAATTGCTGAGGGGGGGGAGGAGCTCAAAACAGACATGCCCGCGTTTAAAGATAAACTGTCACGAGAGGATATTTGGAAGATTATCGCCTTCATGCGTGCAGGATTTCCCGAGATGGCGGCGGAGTAGGGTTATAAGATAGTTAAGGCGCTCATGGCGCAGCATTTGTACTTCACGCCATTCGATACAGTTCAATCAGATAATGTACGTCCGCGTCTGCTCGATGCGCGTTCCCGCCCGCTCGTTTGCGTGCCTTCTCGCTCAATATCTCATACTGTCGAGCACCAAGCCCCAGGTCAAAACAATATTCCTGTAGACTGGCGAGCGTGAACGTCGGTGAATCATCCGCGGCTTCGAACAGGCGTTGCAGCCAAAATATGTCGTAAACCAAACCGTCACAAAAGACTACTTGATCAGAAAGTTGGGCGTTCATCCGTTCACACACCCAAACCAGGTCACGCCCCTCACGTTCCAGACTGGCGAATGAAATCCCATGCAGGTGTTCTGCAGCAATGTCCCATACCCCCTTGTGTACCCATTCTCGAGCGGGATGAATCAAATAACATTCAATCTCTTCAGTGGGCAAGCTCCACGCAACTTCAATCGGATAACTGCCCGCACCAAAACCTGAAGCCTCGAAATCGAGGAAGCAGGGTAAAGCCACGTGGTTGGTAAAAATGCGCAAAGGGTAAATACCTGATTCAAGTTTTAGAAACGTTAAGGGAAACGGAAAAACATATCTTAACAAACGGCTAATCGTAAACTCGAATGGTTAGTGCGGCACAACGCATCGCTGAACTGAATCGCGAGATTAAGCAGATAGCCGATAGTGATGCCACTTATTCACAATAAAGACATGAAAGTGCCTTGCGTGAAACTAAAGCCTACCGCCGTCAAATTACAGCAAGCGATATTTTGGATGAAATAGGGTGGGTCCCGCGTCCCAGACCCCTCAGCGTCAAACGATTTGCCGCACTCAGATTGTTTGCTCACGCGGGCATTGTGCGCATGAGTTCCTCCCATGCGTCCAAGAGCTGCTGTGATCAGGCACCGTTACAGCATGCCCGGTTGCGGCCGCCGTGCATCAGGTGCACACTCCGCCAATGGCGATCGGTACCTCAATTCCACACGCGATAGATTCACGGCGCAGCTATGCGATGTTGCTGATGGTAGTGGGTTCGGTAGTGATCAGTTTTGGCGGTCTGGTACAGCGCAACATCGAGTTTGCCGACCCGTGGGAGATCAGTTTTTACCGCGCAATCGGTATGCTCGGTGCGATTGTTGTGATTATCGGATTTAATTATCGCGGCCGCCTGTTGAGTACGATGACCGGCATAGGCGGGTTAGGCCTACTCGCCAGTGCGCTGGTGTCCGTCGCCGGTATTGGTTTTGTTCAGGCGTTGGCCCACACATCGGTGGCCAATGCGCTGTTTATTCTCGGCGCTATTCCTTTTCTTGCAGCATTATTTGCACGATTGTTTCTCGGCGAAAAGTTGCGCCGTGCGACACTGATTACCATGATGGGCGCCGCCGTGGGGCTGGGCATCATGGTAGGACGAGGGCTTAGTGTCGGTACCGGGTTCGGTAACGCGATGGCGTTGTTGACGGCGATCAGTTTTGCGCTTTTTGCCGTTATCGTAAGGTATAAGCGCCAGAGCGAGATGTTGCCGGTACTGCTGCTGTCGTCAGTCTTTATTGTAGTGATTTCCCTGTTGATTAAGATGGGGAATATTGTTATTCCCCTGCGGGATATTTTGCTGTGCCTGTTCTGGGGTGGCTGCCTGTCCGGCTTTGTTAACTGGATGTTCATTATTGCGTCGCGCCATCTGGCCGCAGCGGAGGTCACGCTGATTATGTTGCTGGAATTTTCACTGGGACCGGTCTGGGTATGGCTGTTTATTGGCGAAACGCCGTCGATCTGGACGGTGATCGGCGGCAGCCTGATTATCTTGGCGGTGGCACTGCGGGCTGCTTTTGAGCTGGCCACCAAACCCAAACCTGAACAGACAGCGAGTGGGCCTATCTAAGTTTATAGACGCTTGCACCTCCTCCAATACTCAGTGGGAGTTTTGTACCTCATTCACTTTCCGGGTAACTCGTTCCCGGTGAAAAATGTACAACCCACTGCCTATGATCAAGCACGCTCCAATCAGGGTCCATCGGTCGGGCAGGTCACTGAACAGGACATAGCCGAACAGCGATGCCCAGATCAGGGAAGTGTAACTGAACGGTGCGACCACTGATGCGGGCGCGCTCCGAAAGGCGCGGATAAGACAGAGGTGACCAACACCGCCGGCCACACCCAGCGAAACAAGCAAAAGATAATCAGATAACTCTACTGATTGCCAGTGAAACGGAACCACAACCGTCATCACCAGGGCGCCAACCAGCCCGGTGTAGAACAACGACGTGATGGGGCTATCGTATAGTCGTACCTTGCGCGTGTAGATCTGATAGAAGGCGTGAGTAAAGGCCGCGGCCAGAACGAACACCATGCTCCAGTCAAAACCCTGAAGCCCGGGTCTGACCACGATAACAGCGCCGACGAAGCCGGCGGCCACACCCGCCCAGCGCCGTACACCGACCTTCTCCGCGAGCAGGAAGATGGACAAAATGGTTACGAATATCGGCGACACAAACATGATGGTCGCGGCCGTCGCCAGGGGCAGCAAATGCACTCCGACAAAGAAAAGCACAGTAGTGGTCAGCATGAAAAGAGATCGCGAACACTGTAAAACGATCGATTGACTCCTGATCTGGAGGCGGGCATTCAATCCCATCGCGATCAGCACAACGATGACGTGAAAAAAGAATCGTGCCCACACCACTTGCGCCACCGGGTAACTCTGCATCAGATATTTCGCCATCGCATCGAGTGACACGAACCAGAACATCGTGACCAGCATCCAGGCAATGCCTACAAGCGGCCTGTCTGCGTTTTCTATATTGGGAGAAGACATCCATAAATACTAATCGATGATTGAGGCACGGTGGCCAACAAAAATCAACGGGCGGCAGGTAATGGCGGCAAAGCGGTCCGCTGAAAATACGTCTGTTTCAACCCAAATATTCTTGGTTTGACTGGCTTTGAACGGTCACCAGATCTCCCGCCATGGTTGGGGTGGAAGTAGCGAATAGCATCTGGAGGAACGATGACCATGCCCTGAACCAGTAAAGACAATATCATTCTTGCTTCACTTAAATAAGTGATGCTGTTTTGTGAATCTCCCGGATGTTTCCTAAGCCCGTAACGCGCTAAGGACAAACAGAAATAACCATGTCAGCAAAACCGCACCACCAACAGCTAACAATGTCAGCCAAGGCCACCAATTCAAAACCTTTTGCTGTTCCTGAGTAAGGCTTTGGCTATTCCGTTTCATACAATTGAGATTAAAGTATCAATATGACAGCCTCATTACAGAATTGTGGAGGATGCGGCAGCTTGAACATCATGCTTTCAGCTCAGACCTAACCTGGCACTCCACTTTACTGGTGATTATTCGAAATCCAGGAAAGGGGACTCTAGATAGAGCTGCTGCATTGCAACAGGATTTGACCTAGGGGTCCGCTCATGGTTTGCAAAGCGGTCCCATCACCAATTGCTTGGTTCAGCGGAAGCTGGCAAGGGAGTGCATCAATTCTATTGTTTCACATTTACCGCATGCTGCTCTGCCAAAAGTTGAGGGATAAAATCCGACAGCGTGTAACGATGCGCAGTTTAAACTTGAAATGAGGGTTGGGTGTTGAGTTTCGGTGCATTATTTTTAGTAACGGCGCGGCTTAACAATAGAAAGTTTCCTTGGCCGCACTAGAAATAATCCAGCCATCATCAGCAGCAATGCGGCCCATATCCAGACGCTGTGGGATTCTGAGAAAATCAAGATTCCCCATAGTACCCCCGCCAAAGTGATTACATAGGCCATTTGGCTGGCGAATACCGGGCCACAGGTATCAACTAAGTAGATGAAAGCGCCATAGGAAAAAATATTAATCAACGCCATTGCTATTAAAACTGCGTCTTTAAAGTCATACGGCCAACTGATCACGACAAAGCTATCCGTGACAAACACGACGGGCAACATCATGATAGTGGCCAGTATTTGCATCCCACATAAAATAGTGAACGCGTCCGTATCAAGTGGTTTTTTTATAGCGATGAATATGTTTTCAATGCAATAAAGAAGTGATGCGAGTACAGCTATCACTACCCAGATTCTACTATTCGGATCAGGTAAGCTGGTTTCAGGGGCCGCAATCATTATGATTGAAATCAAGCCTAAAACCACACCGAGTATTCTTCGGCCATCATTACTTTCCAACCGAAAGTATAGGGCGCCCAAAAAGGTCATCATCGGCACCATTGCAAGCGCTATAGCCAATACTCCAGCGGGTACTCTCCCCGCAGCATAAAACAACAATGTTCCCGGAATCACGGTTCCGGTCACAGCGCAGACTAGGTAGAACCAAAGATGAGCTTTGTCGATCGGCAAACGTTGGCGTTTGGCGAATAGTATTGTGCCGAGTGCTACGCTGCCGATAATGGCCACCCACAAATTCAAACCAAGTGGATGAGCCCCTGACTGCACCAGAAACCTGGCGAGAGAAAAGGTGACTCCCCAAACGCCTCCGAAAATAATCAGGATGGTCCATGCCTTCAATGGGGTGATCATTGTTTATTTTGGCATCAATAGTCGATTGATTGCGACTGTCGCAGCTGTCGCCCGCATCGGATTGGATGCATCCTGTGAATGAATCTAGTTTTCATCGGCGAGGCCTGACAGTTACCTGACATCCGTCTGCGCCTGGCGCTAATTTGATCAAAAGAGTTTCCCCTGTCCGGAGCGCGCACCATCCCCGGCTGGGTGATGCCTTCAGTTGGAACCGTACCAGCAGATGTCGTTGACGGATCCGGATGCTGGAAAGGGTCGCATTCGGTCTCTCGCACGCTTTATATACATATACTCAACAGGCGCCAGCTTTTTTACCTGCAGAACAGGCCAAAGGAATTGACTGTCGTCAACTGGGGATTATTTAAATCGACTGGCGCTGTACGTGCAGGAGGGGACATAACGAGCGGCGTTTATGACACAGGCGGTAGTCCCTCCGAATGTGCCGCTTAAACAGACCCGAGTTTTTCACTCGTCCCGTAAGCGACGATTTCGCCCTAAGCCATACCCCTCAACCCTTCGCGATGTCAGGCCGCGCGGTTACTTTCTTTTTCTAAGGTGGCAGCTAAATTTGCCGCCATTTCTTTAAGTTTCTTTAACTCTTGCTCGCAGATTACTCGGTTGAAAGTATTGGGTTCTGTCTTTGACCATTCAACAAGCGACTCGATATCGACTTCAATCATCTCCAACCATTCTTTTTTGTTGTTCACAATCACCTCCTAATTGGTTCGAGGTTTTTATCTTTTTTATGCTGCAGCAGGGCATTATCCGAACCTCGATGTCGGTAGATTGCTCAGTTTACTACAGAATTTCTGTAATTAATGCAACTAAAAAGCAATCACAGATACATGCGGGAGTCGCAATTTACCCCATGAATTTGTAACAAATCGTGCTCGCTCGGATGACGCTGAGCAGCCAAAATCCGCCATTCGAGCTTTACTTGATGCGGCGTTACACCGACATGGTAAAGCTGATGAGCCCACAGACCCCCGGTGCTGTCCTTTGCACAAGCTTCCATCCCCACTTCACCTCCAGGCTCCCACTTATCCAGTATCGCCTTTACCCATTTCCCCCGGCTCAGCCGGCGTTGCCACACCACCTTCTCAGCTCGATCTACACCGTGTACAAGAAATACATTCTTTGCTAAATCCACACCAACTCGCGTAATCTTCATCTTGGACTTCTCCTCTTCTTGTGACTGTGATCAGAAAATCCAGTCTGGCACATCGCGATGCCGTATAGAGAGGAAAAGTCCAACCCATTGCTCCTGCCTGCAAAGCGGCCTAATTGATAACTCCCTACTTCAGAGCCGGCATTCTTGGATCGATTCGGCTCAGAACTGCCCAAAAGCTGACCAATAGTGATTTAGGAATGCTAAATTGAATGATTGTCAGGGTTACATCCTCGGCACGTTCTCATAAGATGGAGTTATGAAACCTAGAGCAATTTTAACGGCCGCGCTTATCGTCATTTTGGTGGCGGCCTGCGCCACCACTCCCACCGGTCGCAGGCAACTGATTATCGTATCCGAGGACACGGCTATCGCCGCCTCGAAACAGGCTTATGTACAGCAACTCAAGCCCTATGAAAACAAAGGCAAGCTAAACAACGATCCCAAGACCGTTGCCCGGGTGCGCAGGATTACCTCCCGCCTCATCCCACAGGCGATCAAGATACGTCCCGAGACTAATGTGTGGGATTGGAGTATCAATGTGATCGATGACCCAAAAACGGTAAACGCCTGGGCGATGGCGGGTGGAAAGATGGCGATCTACACCGGTCTGATCGATAAGCTCAAAGCCACCGACGACGAGATCGCCCAGGTGATGGGACACGAGATCGCTCACGCGTTGGCCAAGCACACGGCCGAGAAGATGTCGGTGGCGATGGCCAGTCAGGTCGGGATCATGGCCATAGGCATTGCGACGGACCGGCAGGGGGCGGCGATGACCGCGGCCACCGCTGCTGCGGCGCTCGCTATTACCCTGCCCAATAGCCGCACGGCAGAAGCTGAGGCCGATCGCATCGGCATCGAGCTCGCCGCTAAGGCTGGGTACGATCCCCAGGCCGCGGTTACGTTGTGGGAAAAGATGGCCAAGGTGAGCGGAGAAGGGCCGCCGCAGTTCCTGAGCACCCACCCGGCCCCCTCAAACCGTCGCGAAACACTGCAACGCCTAGTCCCCCAAATGAGGCCCTATTACGAGCAGTCCAAGACCTCGCCGTTGCCGACGTACGATCTCAGGTAACGGCACGGATTCATATCCCAGGTTTTAGTAAATTACCGACCGGCAGCATCCGGCTGCAAAGCTGAAATAGAAATTTATCTCCGATTTATAACGTATCCTGTTGAATCGTATGACTCAGGTCGGCAACGACCGGTCATTTAGGGCAAGGCGCTTGAACGCCTGCTATATACTCAGGGCTGCCGGTCGGTGGGTTTGGCATGGAATGCTAATTTACCACCCGAAGCGGGCTTTGGCTCTAGCGTAGGCGTCTCTTCTCTCGGCCGGTTTAGCCGTCCATGAGAAGACGATGAGCTCTTAACGGAATGTCTTGGCGCGCCCCTTGGTATATTGATCTCCTGATAGAATCAATCGATGCGAGAGAGGAAGCAATGACAAAATCCGTATGCGCTATTGTCGGCGCTGGCGAAGGTCTTGGCCGTGCGCTGGCCGCAAAGTTCGCGAGCCGGGAGTTCGACATCGCGTTGATTTCGCGTTCCGAAGCGAAAAGCTCTGCCGCGATCAAGGCCGCGGCCGCGGCCGCTACCGCTAGGGCAGCGAACGTCAAGTTCTTTTGCGCTGACGCGACCCGACCTGAAACTTTGGAATCGGCGATTGCGACCATCAACCGTGAAATGGGCGAGGTTGACCTCCTCATCTACAACGCGCGAGGGGCGTTCACCGCCTGCGACCCGCTCGATATGTCCTATGCGGCGCTGGAGGATGTTTACCGGGTGGAGGTTATCGGCGCATTCGCCGCGGCCAAGTCGGTTCTACCGGGCATGATCAAGCGGTCGCGGGGCAGCGTATTCTTTTCAAGTGCGACAGCCGCTTTTCGAGGTTCAAGCACCCATCCGCTCTATGCCATCGGCAAGTTTGGGCTGCGGGCGCTGTCACAGAGCCTGTCCAAGGCCTACGCCAAGAACGGGGTGCACATCGTGCATTTTAGATTGGACTGCGGTCTCGATGTCCCGATCATGCGCGAGCTCTATGGCGAAGAATACGATTCAGCGAAACTGGCCAATCCCGATGATGTCGCTGAGACATATTGGCTGACTTACCTGCAACCGAAATCCGCTTGGAGCAATGAAGTCGAGATGAGGCCATATATGGAAGCCTGGACCTGCTGAGCCCGACTGCGCGGTCGCGTCTTTCTGACAGTAAAAGGAGAAGGTGATGCTGTACAAACTGTTCTATGCGCAGGGGAGCGCGGCGATGGGAACCCGGGTGATCCTGGAAGAAATCGGCGCGTCCTACGAGCTGCTCCAAACGACGATCGCTATGGACGAGCCCCGCCCGCCCGAACAACTGGCGCTCAACCCCAACGGCTGGATCCCGGTCCTCCTTTGGGGTGAAAACGCCATGTACGAGTGCGCCGCCATTACCGTGTTCCTGTGCGATCGCCACCCGGAGGCAAAACTGGCGCCCGCCATTGATGATCCGGAACGGGGTGTGTATCTGCAGACGTTGGTGTATTTCTCCAACTCCGTTCAGAACGCCTTTCAGCTCAACTACTATCCGGATCGCTTCGCCGACACCCCGGCCGATGAGCCGAGCGCTCAGAGACGTGGCAACCGGCGGCTGCGGGAAACGTGGAAAGTCATCGACGACCAGATTGGCGACAACGAATGGGTGCTGGGCGAGTGGTTCAGTGCCGTCGACATCTATCTCTTTATGCTGACCACATGGCTGCGACCGTCACGAGGGCACCCGTCAGTGGACGAGTTTCCCAACGTCAAGCGCATTGCCGACGCTGTCTTGCCGCGAAGAAGCGTCCAGCTCGTCTATGAAGAGTGGATTGCGGGGCACGCAGGGTAACGCCTGATGTCAATTTATTCAGTCGTAGATGACCATACAGCGCACCTCGATGCTCCAACGATCCGGCGCATCGAGGGGCGAGGCCGGGTCCTCGAACGCGCTATGGAAACTGAACGTGCAAGGCGCGCTCGTATCTGAGCCGTCGGCCAAAGCGCCATCGGATTGCGCAAGCACGCCCGCCGAATCCCACTGCTTGATCAACAACGCTTCTGCCCGCGTCATCTTCGGGTAGTAGTACCAACGATGTGCGGGTGTGTGCTTGGCGAAGTAGTTTTCGCCAATGCGGTCCTGATAATGAATCTCGAAAACGACGAGGTCTTGCGGGTCGACGCTCCGGCCGTCACACAGCGCCAGCGGTTTCACGGCAATCGGCGTATCGGCGATGTTTCGCCACACGTTGATCATGGCGAATCGACCACCGTTCAGCGCGCGCTCGGCATCGGTCGGACTGATGAGCGATTCACCGGGCTTCAGGATCGGGCGCAAGGTGTCGTTGACGGTCGGCGGCCGTGTGAGATCGCGAAGCCGCTGCGGCGCGCTCGTAAGCGTATAATCGCCATGAACGATGTGAATCGGCTCCTGAACCGGCTGACCGCCGGCGATGCGCTTCTGCGACTGCTTGCCAGACGCCGAGCGAATGTTGTGATCGAAGGCGTAAGCGCGCGCGCCCGTGTTCTGCGCCACGAGCTCGGCACTTTGCCTGTAGTAGTGCCGCACGATCTGGTCATGATCGAAGAAATCGATCCCGTCATCCTCGAGAGGTGCTTCCAACAGTTCGAAGCCGTTTGCTTCACAGGTTCGGTGCTCGTCGCCACGAAGCGACCGTGCATTCCAAACCACAATGTCTTTTTCATCCAGAGACACGCCGACGGTCCCAGAATCATAGCCGTCCGCATCGCGTTTCGTCAGCACGGCGCCGTTTCTGTATAGCGATGGTCGAACGGTCTCGTCCAGATAGTTGAACAAGCCGGTGGTGTTTTCATCGGCGGCGACCTGTGCGGCGGTATGGCTCATCGTAGGCGACCTCCCAACTGACCACGTCAAAGATTATCGGTCGGCCGATTATGCCCTTGGCCCCCTAAAAGGCAATAGGTAGTCTCGTTACAGGGTGTGCGTGATTTCCAGCAATACTGCCATCGCCAAAGGAGAGGACGAAAACCTGACACCGGGTCTAGAGAGAATGGCCGCATGGTGGCCGGCATTATCCATAGTGATCGTCGCGTTCAACTGGTTCCTAATTCAGTTCATCGTCAGCACGGGGTATCAAGCATTGACTCCGGCACGCGGTGCGCTCGCGCTTACGTTGATTGTTATGGCGCCATTTCTGGGCACAATGATCCGAGGCATTACCGCCCATTTGGTGCCACCCATGGCGGGCGAAGGACGAATTTCACGTTGATCGTCGTCTCCCGCGGCCTACAATGTCCGATCTGCGAGCTGTATACGCGTGAGGACCGCCCAATAACGGTCATTATGAGTTGATCCATATCAAAGCATGTTTGTTGGATGTTCATTAGTATATCTAGCCAGACCCTCACTTTCTCACTGGCAGGGATAAAGCAACTCAGCTGCATGTAAGAAGTTTCAAATTTCAGGAAGGCGAAGAGTATGCCGATCGTTACTTGGTGCGAAGAATATAACGTCAACGTCGGGAAAATAGATAGTCAGCATCAAAAAATGCTTGAACTTGTTAATAATGTTCATGCTGCTGTAGAAGCCCGCGTCAAGAAAGATGATCTAATGAAGTTATTGGCTGAGTTGGTGGAATACACGCGCATTCATTTTTCAGATGAAGAAAAATTAATGAAAAAATATGATTATCCTGATCTTGCGAAGCATCATAAGGAACACAAACTGTTACTTCGGTACCTGATCGATATGATGGATTCGGTTTCAAGCGGGAAAAATTTCAGTTTTTACTGCGACTATGATGTTTCCACTGATTGGGCGCTGATACATATATCCGAGTGTGATAAAAATCTTGGTATTTTTCTCAATTCCAAGGGCGTTTATTAAATTCGGAAAAAGGGCTAAACAAAGTCAGAAGTTGTCGGGTTAAGAAAAGTTCGATTCAATTCATCCAGCCTTTCTTTACAAGAATGTTTCCGGTAAACCAAATCACTGAGAAAGGGGTGTGAGAATTTGACGACGGACTGGGTA
>JAHEKE010000010.1:57691-94223 GCA_024638505.1 Gammaproteobacteria bacterium
CCACTTCACGCTGCCATAGGTGTTAAACTATGCGCGCAATTTAACCTCTAAAGAACGTAGCAGAAAACACCAACACATCCCCAAAGGAGACAACCAGATGGGTAAGTTATCCTACGTATTCGCCTCGTGCTTAGTTTCATTGTTCTGCGCGACCTACGCCGTGGCACAGGACGGCAGTATGAGTTTCTTCATTACCAGTGTGAACCCCGGGAAGGGCGGGGATCTCGGCGGACTGGAGGGGGCCGATGCCTATTGTCAAAAGTTGGCCGAATCAGCTGGTGCAGGTGGACGCACTTGGCGAGCATACTTGAGCACAGAGGCGCCGGATAAAAGAGGCGAGAGCGCCAGGCTCCGGATAGGCAAGGGTCCTTGGTACAATGCCAAGGGCGTGTTGATCGCCAAGGATCTCACCGATTTACACCTTTACAACAAGACCATCCTTCTGGAAACGGCACTCGATGAGAAAGGTGAACGCGTCAATGGCCGCTACGATGCGACGAATGATCACGACATACTAACCGGTACTCAGGATGATGGCATGGCTTATTTCCCCGATGAAACAGACCACACCTGCAACAACTGGACCAGCAGTGATAAGGGTAGCGCTCAGGTTGGCCATCATGATCGCCATGGCGGGGGCAATACTTCTTGGAACTCTGCTCATGCCACGAGAGGGTGCAGTCTCGAGGCGCTCAGGAGCACTGGCGGTGCCGGTTTGTTTTATTGTTTTGCCGCGGACTGATACGCATACGACCTCATAACCTGCGTGGTGGCCACAGGACAGGCGGGCTTTTCGAGCAGGTAACGGTGAATGTTATCTTTAACGAAAAAAATCTATTTGAGTGGCAGCCCTTCGATATAAGTTGGTTTTATGAATGCTACGGAGATAACGGATTACATAAGTACGATCTATTTGCTTTCAAATCGTAGGGGGGTCAATATGGAATCGTACAAATAACCAGCGCTTTGATCGGAATTGTGAAAGTAAAAAAGGGAAGATAGAAAAGACGCGGGGAGGATTGTTGTGAGAAGACTCAGTTTTTGCCTTCTCCTTTCCGGACCAGGCGGAACACTACCTTTAGGCGCATTACCTTTATCTGTAGCCATTGCGCCGGATGGAAGTTTCGTGGTGACGGACTCTGATGGTATTCCATACCCTGGCAGGTTAGGCGGAGTGAAAGGAACTTTGCCGGTCGCCTAATCAGGTCAGAGCGACAGCATTCATTTCGATCCCAACGCTTCCCGGGTTTTTCTGCCAGCCCAATACGTCCGGTGAACCCAAGAAAGAACTGAAAGCTTAGCCTCTTGTTAATCGCTACACCCATGTTCTAAAGAAACAAGAAGCGGAAGGTAAATTCACGTGAGTTTTCAAGTCCATAGTTCGAGCCGGAGAGAGTTTCCACACGGATTGAGTCTAGCTGGTACCACTGGGATTCTGTGTAACTTTTCGTCCAAACCAAAGAAAAACTGGTGTCTTCCGAGTTTGCAGGGGTAGTGAAATCTTCATCAGCAAATATGTCTGTCGCGCGCGAGTTAGCGACTCAATGTAATGAATGTCTCAGTAATTGCAGAATAAGGTTATTTTACAAAATCTCATAATAAGATAGGAGAAGAAGATGACCGATCTACGAGAACAAGCAGGCGAACCTTTCACGCTTGGGTTTAGAGGGGAGCTTTACGTGCCTTCAGATGAAGGTTACGACGAGGCACGAAAGATTTACAACGCCATGATCGATAAACATCCCGGGCTCATTGCCAGATGTAACGATGTGGCAGACGTTATAAGTGCGGTTAATCTAGCGCGCGACCAGGATTGGGTTTTAGCGATTCGGGGTGGCGGGCACAATGGTGCGGGTCTCGGTACTTGCGATGATGGCGCGGTGATTGATCTGTCATCGATGAAAGGTGTTCATGTGGACCTGAAAAATCAAACCGTGCGAGCGGGAGCGGGTTGTACCTGGGGCGACGTGGATCATGCGACCCATGTTTTTGGTCTGGCAGTTCCGGGGGGTGTTATTTCTACCACAGGCATAAGCGGTCTTACCCTGGGGGGCGGTATTGGCCATTTGTCTCGAAAGTATGGGTTATCTATTGATAACCTACTTGAAGTCGACATGGTATTAGCAGACGGGAGTTTCGTAACAGCTAATGCGGATGATAACGCCGACCTGTTTTGGGCCGTTCGAGGCGGTGGCGGTAACTTCGGCGTTGTTACTTCCATGCTGTTCCGTGCACATAAAGTGAAAAAAGTTGTGGCGGGTCCAACACTGTGGCCTCTGGATATGGCCGCCGATGTGATGCGTTTTTACAGCGATTTCTTTGCCCGCGCACCAGACGATATAAATGGCACCTTTGCTTTTCTAACGGTGCCGCCTGGGCCACCGTTTCCAGAAGAGCTGCATCTTGAAAAGATGTGCGCCGTGGTGTGGTGCTACACCGGACCAGAAAACAAGGCGGAAGATATCTTTGCTTCGGTGCGGGAGTTTGGGCCACCGGTGTTACATGGCGTGGAGCCCATGCCGTTTCCAGCGCTTCAGTCAGCCTTCGACTCGCTGTACCCCCCGGGTGACCAATGGTATTGGCGCGCGGATTTTATAAACGAACTGAGTGATGAGGCGATCGCTTTACATGTTCAGCACGCTCATAAGCTGCCAACCATGCAGTCGGGCATGCATCTATATCCCATAGACGCGGCAGTACATAAAGTAGATAAGAACGATACCGCTTTTTCTTACAGAGATACCCGTTGGGCGGGAGTAATATTTGGCGTAGATAACGACCCTGCCAAGGCCGACATATTGAAGCAGTGGGCCGTTAACTATTGGGACGATCTACATCCGCATTCAGCCGGCGGGGCCTATGTGAATTTCATGATGGACGAAGGTCAGTCCAGAGTTGAGGCAACATATGGAGGCAATTACGAACGCCTAGTACAGGTAAAGAGTCGCTATGATCCGAAAAATTTTTTTAAAATCAACCAGAATATTAAACCTAGCGATTGAGTGTTTTACTGAGCCGTTGTTCAGGTCCGGGTGAGCCGACCGGTGAATTCAGGCTCTGCGCACGCGCAATGTGATTGTGCGCATAAGTGGGTGATGCTGAAAGTATGGAAAGCCCGCACTGATAACCGGCGACTTTGGCTATAGCTGCTGCGCAGCAGCAAGGTTGTTAGAGCCGAGGTCCGCTCTTGGCGGCAAAGCTGTTTGATCGATCATCACCTGTTTCAGCACCAGTTTTCTTGAACTGACCGGCCCTGGGCGGCCAATATCGGGCCTTTAAGCCACGGGATTAACCACCCAATGAACGTCAGCTACCGCGCGTAGCTGACGTTCGCTCGCCAACCTGAAGCTGGCACGGTACTAGATCCATTAAATCACATAGACATCCAGAAACGCGGATGAGATTATCTAACGAGTCGTCGCAAGATCGAATCCCTGGAAATAGAGGATGCTAGCGCACTGCGTTATTCATATTTCGAGTCGAGGGGCACATTCAAGTTTCAATGTGAGTATATTTGATTCACACTGAGTTTTGCGAAAAGTAATGGTGTTGTTGGTTATCATATTATTATCGGTAGCACTGGCTAGTGCTGCTTGTTGCCACTTCATCGCAAGGAAGCGGGGTGTTAAGCCCGTGTTTTGGGGCATGATGGGGGCTATGTTTGGACCCTTTGCGATCCTGTTTGTGCTTATGGCGAAGCCGAAGAAAGACTCGTTTATTCAGCCTGATTAAGCACTCAGCGATTAGAACATGTATTGTCAGCACGGTGAACGTCGCCTTCTGGACTTCGCGTAAAGTATGCGAGGTTGCTGCGATGCAGTAGTCGATTAAAGACCAGGGTCATTCACGACGTTATTGAGAACAGTCGGTGTATACTCATTGCGGACACAAGAACAGTCGCATGACTTAAAGAATCGAAAGAGCTAACAAGGGGGAACAAACTATGAACCGACTTCGTCAAGTAATTAATGCCTCAAAGTTGGGTGAGCATGGTTTACGATTGATTGGTACCACTGACATTGACGGCAAGGGAACAACACATGAAATTGCTGACGTTGATCCCATTGTGTTGTTTGATTTTGCAAGATTTAACTCACGTGACCAGTTGCCATTTCGTCCACATCCGCATCTTGGACTCACTGCCATGAGTTTTCTCCCGGTAAACGGAACTTGGATGGCGTGGGATAGTTTACATGGAGAGAACGAGACGCATCTCCATGCCGGTGGGTTGTATTATGTTCATGCTGGATCTCCTGCCTTTCATCACGAGTTCCCTTCACCAGAAACTATAGCTGCCGAAATCGACGTGGAATTTGTGCAGTTGGTATGGAATGCAACCGATGAAGAGGACGTTAAAACGGTTATTATTCAACCAGAGGACGTGCCCGTCATCACTTCGGAAAACGCCACCGTACGTGTGTTGGCGGGTGAGTTCTGTGGTGTGAAATCCGTTCAACCATTTACGCACCGAAAAATTATCTATGCTTATGTTCAATTGCAGAACGGCAAAGCGGTGGACTTGCAGGTGCCGTCATCATTGAGGGGAATCTTATTCGTCATTGAAGGCAAATTGAAAGTGAATGATGTGACCGTAGATGAACAACAAATGATGATCTTGGGCGAGGAGGACCAAACGTTATCCATTGCCAATACTGGTACGGGCAGCGTGGGCAGGTTTATTATTGCTGCCGGTGAACCACTAAATAAACCATTTTGTAAGCTGATTGGATTAGGGGGATTTATCATCGGAAAAACCGAAGAGGAGGTAAGAAAGAGAATGGAAGGATTTGCCGTGAAAGCGGAACAGCTTAAAGCGGAAATACCACAACATTTCCCAGCACAATACCTTTGAAAGCAATTACAGAGCCGGTCTACCGTGCAGCAGCTTCCCGAAACAATCCTGATCAACAGTGTCCTCCACACTCTGTACACGACGCCGCTGATGCCGTGGCTTCGCGGCCAGGACACGCCACCCGTTTTCGACCGAAGGACGCCAAACTGCGAGCGCGGTTACATCGGTCGCTGGAAAATCAGCGACAGCGCCTTGTGGCTGATCGGTCTGTATGCCTGGCGAGAGAACGAATTTACCGGGGTGCCCGATCTGTTCAGCGACAGAAGAGAAGTAGCGGCTGACTGGTTTTCCGGCCCATTGATCGTCGAACCAGCGGCCTCGGAGATAGGTGGTGGTGCGCTGCCTAAACTGAGAACACTGTTCGTCGAGGCTGGTTGGGTTATCGCGGCGCAGGACGGCTCCGCCGGCTACGAACGCGAGTGACTCGTTTGGGTCGTTGCTCGGTCACAGCCCTCCACTGAACTGATCCCCCTTCGTTATGCGGCGGAGGGTGCGCATGCGCAGTGGACTTTTACAGCCGCAACACCGACGTCGTTGTGACCCTTCAAGAACGCAAGCCAGCTACCACCCGCGCGTGCATACTTGGTTGCGTTCATCTCTGATTCGTCCACTGCGCCCTGACAGCTGAGTCCTTCGCCAGTACACGTCCCGTTGGAACAATGGGCATCCGCCTCACCTTTCTTCGCAATCTTGTCCATCAGGTTGGCTTTCGCTTTTTCCTTAGTATCGCCGTAGCCGATAAACGTGTTGTCGACGTTGACAGTTGATGTGCCCGAGCAGTTTCCGCTTGCCACTTTCATTTTTTCGGTCTCTCGCTATGAGTCAATGTCAGATGAGAAAACAAGAGTATAGGTAACATAAACACCGTTTTTTCTAATTTTATCTTTGTCATTCGTAAAAATCACCAGATGTTGTGAATTGAGAAAAAAAAGAGAAGCCGCGCTCAGCTCATTGAGTCGAGTGCAAAAACCTCTTGCGGTTCGGCGACTCCCTTTAAGGCATGAAACCCAAGTGAGACCGTGTCTTGATCGATGGTTTCAGCGAAGTCGTCAGACATCAACAGCGGATAACCCGCTTCCTTGGTCAAACTTTCCAATCGAGCGGTCCGATTAACAGCCGGTCCCATGACTGTAAAATCCAACCTATCGGGTGCCCCAACATTTCCGTAGATCACTTCTCCGACATGCAGTCCAACGCCGAAGCTAATCGTGGGTAATTTAGACCTTGCCCGCCTGAAATTGAGTGTTGCGAGATTATCAAACGCGTCCGTTGCGGCGTCGACAGCGGCACCGCACGCGTCCTCCAGAGAAATTGATTCGCTAACTGGAAACACTATCAGCATCGCATCCCCAATGAAACGCAGGACTTCACCACCACGCGCTGTGACAGCCGCCGTGACGGCCTCGAAGTAACTGTTCAGTAGTGCTATGAGCTCTTGGGGTTTAAGCGTCTCCGTCAATGGCGTGAAGTCGCGGAGATCACTGAACCAAATGGCGGCACGAATGATCTCGCCGTCACCTCGTTTTATCTGGCCCGACAATACGCGCTCCCCCGTTCTTCGGCCAACATAGGTATCCAACAAAGCGCCTGCAATTCGTCGGGTAGCGAACACTTCGAACACAGGCGCAACAAATTCGACCAGTTCTGTCAACTTTGAAACATCAGAGTCGCAAAATCCCTTTTCTCTGTTTGCTACAAAAATCATAGAGCTGGTCGTGCCGTCCGAAAAAATGAGGGGCAAAGCAAGATAATCCGTTGCACCTTCAGATTGGAGTTCGAACATCAGTTGATGGTCGTGTTCTTCATCAAGATCGGTTAATCGGCGCCGAAAAGCAGTGCCTGTATCGATGACGTGAGCCATTGGACTTCCCATATACGCGTCGTTGTCCTTGTACCCGTGCCCAACCTGACGTTCCGTGGCGTGATCCATGTCGGAAGCCCAAATCACTGACCATGCGGCAATCTGCGGATGAATGGTCCTGCAGCTAAGACGAATGCGCCACAACGGTGCCCCGCACTCAATCAATTGGCGGCCCAAATTTTCGACGAACTTTTTTGGATCAGAAATCAATCGGCCACTGCGGAACATCCAGCCGATGACCTGTTCAGTATTCCACTCTTTGGTTCTCACAAGGTTTTCCTCGTGTGCTTGGCACCATTTGTCGCTGCTCGTAACGCTCCTAAAAGCGATTTGGTCCCGCTGCAGCCGCGCCACCATCGTCGGTAATTCCCGTCAATCCGACTGGTTTGTATCCAGCCGGCACTCCAGAAAAATACGTTTGTCACAAGTTTCGCAAATGGACTTATCGAGTTTGTTGAAGATGCTGTGGATGGCGCCTTCCTTGGAATCAAACATGTTCGCCCGATCGAGTTTATCCATGTAACCACCCCGTTCCAACACATCGGTGGCGGTGTCTTTCAACCGGTAGAGATACAGCTGCCCCCCCATCTCACGGCGTGCAACGGCTTCTTCCAGCAACAGTTCGGCGCCTGAGATGTCCACGTGGTTTATGCCTTTGGTGAGCAGGAGCATGTGCTTCTGGTGGGGGTAGTGCTCCCGGAAGCGCCGGAACATTTCCCTTACGTGGGCCACCGCGCCGAAATACAGCGAATCATCTATTCGTATCAGTTTCAGCTGTGGGCATTCGGGCAGAGTCACGCTGCTGGTAAACTGGCGATGGGGGGAATCCGGATCTGGCACCCGCGGTGTGACCTTTGGCCTTGACGTCCGCCGCAGATAGATCATGAGTGACAACATGACCCCCAGCAGGATCGCGAATTCCAGTTCCAAAAACAGCGTGCCGAAAAACGTTACCGCCATGACCAGGGTTTCCTTCCGGTCGGCGCGGATGACGTTGCGGATGTGATAGAAATCGATCAGCCGCCAGGCAACCAGGATCAACAGTCCGGCCATGGCAGCGTTGGGCAGGTAGGCGGTGAGCGGAGCGAACGCTAACACCAAGAAGATGAGCAGGAGGCCCGCGAACACGGCGGCCAGAGGCGTCCTGGCGCCGGCGTCATAGTTGGCCCCGCTCCGGTTGAACGAACCGGTGGCTACGTAGGCCGAGGTGAAGCTCCCCGCTATGTTGGACAACCCCTGCCCAATGAATTCCTGGTTGCCTTCTATGGGCTGACCTGAACGCATCGATATGGAACGCGCGATGGATGCCGCCTCGGTCAACGCGAATAATGTCATCGCCAGTGCGACCGGCGCCAGTTCCTTGAACACGCTCACTGAAAAAATCGGCATGGATAAAGGGGGCAATTGCCGCGGCAGCGCCCCCACCATATGGATCCCCGTGGCGGATTCGTCCCCAAACAGGTTTATCAGCACGCCGACCAGGCTGCCCAGGATCAGCGCTGCCAGCATGGCCGGGAGCCTGGGCCAGACATACTTCACCATCACCCCGGTGCCGAGGGTCACCGCCGCAACCAGGGTAACCAACGGGTGCAGGTCCCGCCAGTGGCTCCATAAGTAATACAGGGTTTCGTAAAAATGCTCTCCGGGCGGCAGCTCCAGTCCCAGAAAATTCTCCGCCTGCTTGGTGGCGATGAGGATGGCCGCTCCCGCCGTAAAGCCGATGATCACTGAGTGCGATACGAAATTGACCAGCGTCCCCATTCTGGCGATGCCCATCGCCAACTGAATCACGCCGACCATGAACGTCAGGGTGATGGCCAGGGCAATGTACTGCTCGCTGCCGGGGGGCGCATGAGTGCTCAACGCCGAATACATGACGATCGATGCGGCGGTGGTCGGCCCCGATACCAGATGCCACGAAGATCCGAACAGCGCCGCGATGATGGCTGGGACCATGCTCGCGTAGAGCCCGTACTCCGGCGGCATGCCGGCGATGGTTGCAAACGCCACCCCCTGAGGCAGCACAATGACCGCGCCGGTCAGCCCGGCCATCAAATCAATTTTGAGCGTGGCCTTTGTGACGCGATTACGCCAGCGCAGGAACGGAAACAGCTTCCGCAGCAGTACGGCATATTGTACGCGGGATGAAAAGATTCCGAGGGTTTATCCTATGTAAAGCTATCGGGCGTGCCCCGCGAGTCGGACGCGTTGGTGACCAACGGGACGGTCGGGGCAGGTGCGCGCGTAGTCTACTATGATTACGTAACCGGACGCTATAAAGATCGCATTCCTTGGCCTGTGTTGGTCCGGTAGGTGCCGCCTCCGAGCAGCGATGATTAACAGGTTTGTCGCTGCCGCTTAATCGGCGGCCCTCCGGTTTTGTGCTATAGCAAGTGCTTCAGAGCGGCGCACAATAATTAACTATTGCGAATTTCTGTTTGGGGTCACCTGTGTAAACGAGTAATGATCGGGAACCGGCCGCACTGACCTCCCGGGCGGTCCCTCACTCTACCTAATGAAAAGCAGAGGGGTTTTACACTACGCCAGATGGGACCCGGTCAAAAGCTGCCCTTAAGCTTGACTCACATCAAGCCGCGTGTCTGAAACTTGATCTATATTTTTGTTTTTAGCGCTTGACTGACAACAATCGACGACGGAGAGCATACGCTTGATTGAAGAAATTACAGGATTACCGGCAGGCACGTTGGGGTTCAAGATTTTCGGTAACGTCACCGGTGACGACTACGACAACGTACTTGTACCGGCAGTAGATAAAGCCATCGAGAAATTCGATCGGGTTAAATTTCTGGCGCAGATCGGCCCGGACTTTAAAGGCTACAGTCTGGATGCTGCATGGGATGACGCCAAGCTCGGTTTACGGCACTGGAACGGTTTTGAACGGGTAGCCGTCGCAACTGACGTTGGCTGGATGCGGACCATGATCAAGGCCATGGGTTTCATAATACCATGTCCGGTGCAGTTGTTTGAATTGGATGAAATTGATGACGCCAAACGCTGGTTGAGCGAGGCGCTTGGGTCGATACAGCTGGGCAGTGAGGGCGACGTCGTCAGCGTCCGCCTGCTGGGTAAACTCGAACCCAGCGCCTACGATGGCGTCAGTGACGAAATCGATAATCTGATGAGCCGATCCAAACATGTTCGCCTGATGCTGGATCTACGGGAGTTTGATGGCTGGTCCGGGCTGGCCGCGCTGGGCGATCATCTGTCGCTGGTGCGCGAACACCGCCGCGTCCCCGAACGGATTGCCGTAGTTGGCGACAAGGCTTGGCAGAATCTGGCAGAAAAAGTTATATCGCGGTTCGTTAACGCGCGCACTCAGTTCTTTGATGCCGATGATTTCGAAGGTGCGAAGGCGTGGATTTCAGCCTGAGGCTGAATAGCGGCCAGGCACCCTGAGTCGTCTGACTTGTTGCTATATTCATACCTAATACGCTAAGGTTCGATTCGGCTGCTTCTGCTTTGACTTGTCCTATAGAGTCAATACAAACCTATCGTGGCCCATCCAGCCGTGAAGAAAGCGGGACTGGTCAAGGCCAATACGTTGCACGATAGCGATTGCGGACGAGAACTCAACATCAACTCCTATTAAAGAATAAACATGGACCTGCCTAAACATATTCTGGTGCCTACGGATTTGACCGAAGCGAGTGCGATGGAGGCACGCAAAGCCCGAGCCTTCGCGGATGCCGGTGGTGCCAAGATAACGGTTCTTCATGTTGTTGACTACGTTCCACCTAGATACATCGCTCCTGGACTACCGGAAATCCTGTCGTCCGAAGCGGGTTTGGTCGAACGGGCGAAGGGCTACTTGTCCAAGTGGATCGAGAAAGCGGGCATCGAGGACAGTGAGTGCGTGGTAAAAGCGGGGTCACCGAAGCGGATTATCATTGATACTGCCAAAGAGCTTGGCGTGGATCTCATTATAATGTGTACTCAGGGAGAACGCGGGATCGCCCGGCTAGTGGGGTCAACGACTCATGGGGTTCTGCATGATGCACGTTGCGACGTATTGGTTGTACACCCTAAAGCCTGATTGGTGTGGACGCTGCTACCGGTCACGAGCAACGCTGGTCCGATTACACTGTAATCGAAATTCCTTTTGGTAGCCGAGAGAAACTCGCGCGAACTCTCGTCGCGCACGGCCCTGAAGCTCGCCGTGGGAAGGTCCGCCACTTTTCACTAATCGACAACATGGTAAATTCAAACGACCCTTTACTTGTGTGATACTCGATCATATTAAAATTTAGGCTTTCGAAGAGACCGTGTGGGTCGATGAGCGACTTCTGTGCTGTAGTCCAGTTTTTTTCTATCTGGCTAATCGCCGCGAGAAAAAGTGAAATACGATGTGTTTTTCTTACCCTGTTTTTTGTAACTGCGACCGTGCTCCCCCTGGGAGAGCTTGTACAAGGGGCGACAGTTACCGGCTGGGTCGAGAATGTTTATATTTATCCTGAGAGGTTTGTTTTAAGGGCGAAAATAGACACCGGAGCCGAACATTCTTCGTTACATGCGACAGGAGTTTCATATTACACGTATCAAGGGAAACGCTGGCTGCGCTTTTGGTTGGTGAATCGGCATGGCGAGAAGTTATTGATCAAAAAGCCGGTGACCAGGACGGCACAAATTAAACGGCACTTCGATGAAATACAGGAGAGGCCGGTGATAACGTTGGCGATGTGTTTAGCCGGAATAATAAAGACCGTCGATGTAAACGTAGTGGATCGCTCTGGTTACGATCATCAACTTTTAATTGGAAGAAGTTTCTTGGCAAACGATTTTCTGGTCGATCCATCTGCAACCGATAGGTCCAGCGCTATGTGTGTGCGTTGAAATCATAAAAAAGGTCAGGGGTAATCCACAAATGTTTCAAAACCTGCGGACAGTGAATAAAAGCAAGCCCAACCGCGGCGGTATAGATAACCCGAATGGAAGTATAATCAGAGCTACAGGATCAGCGGGCTATAAGGGCGGAGATTTCCAAAAATTTATCTGCATGTTTGACAGTTTCCATAAACCATCTTCTTATACAGTACCATCTTGATCTGAAAGTAATTCAGAAATTAATTCCATGACCAAACTAAGTTTAATAACAGGTGAGCTGTTAGCTAACCTGAGCGTACAGGCAAGTGTGTCTCCACGCCGCCGTAAGAACTTTAACCTTCACCCTTCTCCCGATGACCCCGTACAGCGGCTTTGTAACGCTTTTGAACCTGGAACCTATGTTCAACCGCATCGACATACTCAGGCGGATCGCTGGGAACTGTTCGTTGCGCTGCGCGGTGCCGCCGCCGTACTTTTATTTGATGAGGAAGGGAAGGTGCTTGACAGATTAGAGTTGGACGCTGAGGGTCAGGTGCGGGGAGTCGAGGTGCCACCCAACACATGGCATACGATCGTCTCACTCAAGTCAGGTACGGTCCTTTTTGAGGTCAAACCAGGCCCATATGTCAAAACATCTGACAAGGAATTTGCTTTCTGGGCGCCGCCGGAAGGTGATCCACGCTGTGCACAAGTTGAGAAGCTGTACCAGCGCGCACAAAAGGGAAATCTTCCTATTCTGTGAGGGAAAGCCTGAAGAAGCGCGGCCCCAAGGCAGCTACTTCTCAATACGCCCATATGTCAGGCTCTTGAAAAAACCCGCAATTCGGCCGCAAATGGCAATAAGCCCTTCGGCAAAGTCAACGTATACGGGTAACCCGGGAACGAAAATAGTAGAGTCGAATTCTTTGTTTCGCTGCTTGAACATGGTCTTGGCTCCTGTATTGGGGTAAATCGTGAATACATTCTGGGCCCAGACCCTAAAAGCTGCTTGATGGTTTTCGGATGATTTTGTGATGATTTAACCCGCCGGCTCCTCAGTCTATTTCATACCCAGATTCTATACTGTGGTGTATGAAAAACAGAAACAAGAAACAGATTACAGCTTCAAACTAATCTTTAATGACTATAGCGAGGAGGACTTAACATGGCATGGCAAATCCAGCAAAAACGAGTAACTATCGTAGGTGGGGATTCTGGTCACGCCGCTTCAATTGACGTTGTTTTCCCATTTCCTGGGGCACGACGAATAGTACAAGCGCTCTCTGCAATCTCTTCTTTCAACATCAAGTTTCAAGATGGTGATAAGCATTTCTCAGAATGTGGGTTGGATCTAGACTCCAGAGTCGAATCTTCTGGCAGCGTGTGGGCGGTGCGCGTTACCGGTACAGCAGGTTTACGTGACAGTGGTGGGTTTGATGATAAATATGATGGTCATGTGACGATTACAGTGTTTGCTGATGTTGAGAGTTGAGTCAAGCTAGCAAAACAAAACCCTTGAATAATCTTGTCGAGTAATTGCTGGCCCCGCAATGGCCACATGATTTCTAGGTCGGGGCCGGAGATTACTCCAAGCATCATAGGGCCAGGCATTGGAACTCAGAGAATGACCAATCCGCCTGTTGGCAGCCGGACGAGTCCCCTTTGTTACGTGCTCGTTTATTAACTTAGGTCGGTACTTGCTTTGAAACCGGTGATAATTGCCTAGTCAATTTCGCAGCGAACAGCAGTCATCACTCCAGATCTTGCTGCGGTGCGACAGCTGTATCAGCTGGCGACTCATTTCAAACACTCTCAAGCCCAGCCATTGACAATTGTGTTTGCCCGATTGGATAGCGTTTTTCAGTTACTGTATCCTGATGGTGCATTTATCCGTTAACAGACTACTGAAGCGGTATGCCGAAACGGGTCTAAACGACATGATTTATCGTTTCAATGGTATTACTTTGGATACGACTGCGTTCCGGTTGTTTGGACCGGGTGGTCCAATAGCCATCGAGCCCAAGGTATTCGATTTATTGGTTTACCTTGTCGAACACCGTGAACGTGTTGTGCCTCGAGATGAGTTACTCGCATCAATATGGCCGGAGCGAGTTGTTAGTGATTCGGCGCTGAGTGCTTGTCTCAAAGCCGCGCGAAAATCCATCGCTGACAACGGGATAGAGCAGAAGCTGATAAAGACTGTACATGGCCGTGGTTACCAGTTCGTTGCAGACCTGACGGATAATAGTGAAAGTAGAATCGACGATAGTAAGTATGGCGAAACCCGCAGCGGAATACCCGCGATTTGTATTGAGCAATTTTCTTGCCTGCCGGAAAATAGTGAGCTTCTGGCCCTTACCGAGGAGCTTCAAGACCAGATTACGGTACGTCTGGCGCGCCGGACTGGCATACACGTTGTAAGCGGCTCACCCCATGCAGGGGGCCCTGTAAACTCAGACTACGTCCTACACGGACGGGTTCGCTTTCTCGCCTCCAAGTGCAGCGTTTCAATAAAAATGATTTGGTGTAAGAAGACAGACCTACTCGAACGGTGAGTCTGAACCAACTAAGTTCATTGGTGAGGTCGCCGACAAAGTTGATGCGTCGCTTCGTTATGAATTACCTGCGTTTGATGCGCGCCGATTCGTTGATAGTGATGTTTCACACCTCGGCTCCGCTGAGCTTCTAACTATGGCGGCAGAAAGGTTCAGCAGACTGAGCCTCGAAGATTTGCATCACGTGATAACGCTTACTGACCGAGCTCTGGAGCTTCAGCCGGACAATCCCATGGCGCTTGCTATGCGAGTGGATGCACTGATGAGTCTAGAATCTGTTTATCCAGGCCATCGTACGGAGAACAGTGATGAATCGCTCACCCGGATGGCGGACCGTGCCATCGAAATTAATCCTCATAGCGACTACGCATACTCGGTGCGAAGTCATGTTCGGCTCTGGCGATTAGGTAACTATACGGGTGCTCTCGAAGACGCTTACCAATCTATTAAGCTGTCACCGAACTATAGTTGGGGTTTCAGTGCGATTGGTCAAGCGCTGATCTGTTTGGAGCGAGCGAGTGAGGCCATTAAACCTCTGCAACGCGCTCAAATACTGGCAGATAAGGACCCATGGCGACCCTATCACAGCGGCGACCTCGCACTAGCTCTGTTTCTATCGGGTGAGTCGAATCGTGCACTGAAGATTATTGATTCCCTGATCAGTCAGCATCCTTTGGTCTGGACCTATCACAATTTGAGAGCAGCCATATTTGAGCAACAGCACAACCCGGCAGGCGCGGAGCAATCACGACAGAAGGCAGAGAAATGTAAAAACACTCCACACATTCTGGCGGGGGAGCTGCCGCTTCCCGCGCCTTACCGTGAAATGTTGAACCCGCACGGATGAAGAACCCAAAAAATATGGCCGTTTCTGGCCGCTCAGAGACAGTCCTATTAGGAAAACTGGACGTTTCAACAGGTGATTATTGATTGGTTTGCTTCATCGCCATGAGCGGACCCTAGGTCAAATCTTATCGCTATGCAGCAGCTATACATCCGGAGGCGGACCCTAAACGGTCATTGACAAATGTAGATGTACTGCTGGATTAATTGAACCTAAAAGTCTTCATTCGGTTTCAGACAGATCGATTTATTCCTTCTTACGCCACAGCCTCACTATTTCATCTTCGCCCAACGGACGCTTGTGCTTTAACTTCAAACTTTCAACCCACTCGCTTGCAAAATCACGCCGGAGGTACGCGTTCACGGTTGCAGTCACAGTCATTGCAACTACCGCACCCAGACTCGCCAGCGCCATGTCTTTGTGGGCATCCCATACGTCACCCTGCGTACCGAGATAGTGCACCCCGAGGTCACCACCAAATACTTCAGCGGACCCCCATTCAACCAACTCATAGATCATAGACGTGGACATCGTCACATCTAGAGGCAGAAAATAACCCCAGAAGCCTCGTACATCAGCTACGCGGAGGAAAATTTCCCGGATCGGGTAAGCCAGCAATAGTCCGTAGGAAAAATGCACGAAGCGGTCGAAATGATTACGTTCCCACCCCATTAATTCGTTGAATGAGTTTCCTGTCAGAGCGGTAAACCATTCATCATAAGGCACCTCAGAGTAGGTGTAATGAGCGCCTATGGTATGTAAACATAGAAAAATGAATATCAGGGTGTAGGAGAGTCGTGAAAACAGGAGGCGTCGATAAGTCACCAACATCACCGCGACAAAAATAACGGGTAACGCGTTCTCCAGCGCCCAGGTCTCTCGATCGACAGGATCGATGGCAAGAGCGAACCAGAAAAAAAGATACACCAAAGCGAGAATCAACAAATAATGCTTATGTGAAATCATGTGTGTCTCCTCTAAGGTAATAATTTCTCCATCGTACATAAGCAACGCATTAAGGGATGCCTCCAAGGTTTGGCACAAACCAAGGGGCCAACTGCAGGCTACGACAATCAGTGAATAGAGCCCTTTGAATGTCTACTTCTTGATTCAGATGTATGTTTCGAGTGGCTGTCGCTTTGCGCTTTATTGTCTTTGAGGACCCGTACGCTCAGGCCGTGAACAGCTTCATATCTCAGCAGCACAGAGGAATACCTTAAAGTTTTGGATTTCTCATTCACTCTACTTCAATCGGTTCATCCAACGATGACTCTCTAATACACCTTGCCTTGCCAACTTATCAGTATCCCACCGGGCTATCCCACATGTGGACTAGTTGGATTGATCGCGAAATCGCAAACCGTCGCCTGCAAGAACTGGCCGTTCCGGTAACACCACAATTGCCTCATGAATGGTTCCATCTCGCCAATACTTTACGTTGACACGGTCGCCGATGCTGAATGATCGAACAACTTGTAAGACTTTATCCAAGTCGGTGACGGGGATTCCGTTGACTTCACTGATAATATCGCCTCCCAGCAGGTATTCCTGCCGCCCGATTACTACCGGGAACGTGCCACCACGGAGGCCAATCGACTCTGCAGGACTACCAGGCTCGATTGTCTCAATGAGTAATCCTGGTGGTAAACGAACCGTGTACTGGAGTATCAGTGGAACGGGTTGACCATAAATTCCATGCCACGGCCTGATAACTCGCCCATGCTCAATCAGGTCAGGGATGAGCTCTCGCACGAGACTGATCGGGATTGCAAAGTTGACGTTCTGTCCTCGTTCCACGGCCAGTGTATTGATACCGACAACCTCACCGCATGCATTGACGAGCGCGCCGCCAGAATTGCCCGGATTGACGGCAGCGTCAGTTTGAATCAGCGGTGTCAGCCAACTCATGGGCGTAAACGGAATTACTCTTCCCTTGCCTGACACGATACCTTTAGATATCGATTTATCGAGTCCAAATGGATACCCTATGGCCAGGACTTCGGTACCCACCTCGAGCATATCCGATTCAGCAAGTTTCGCCGGTGGAGCCGGCAAACTCGCACCAACGGGTCGAATGATTGCTAGGTCGGAAATCGCGTCCAATCCTATCAGGGTGGCGGGGAACACCCTTTCTTCGTCCAGCGAAATGAAAATCTCCGACGCCTCGTACACGACATGAGCGTTCGTGACGACATCACCTTCGGCAATGACAATCCCCGATCCTACGCCTTGACGGACTCTTTTGATCAGGCTGAACGGATCGATCGCGATCGAAAAAATCCTGACCACTGAGGCGCCGGATTCCCGAAAGATCTCTGTGGCTGGTTTACTGCAGGCAAGCTCGAATCCGAACGATTCGGTGGCGAACGAGAGGCACAGAACCGCCGCCAACAGCTTTGCAGGTCTGGGTTTCGTCAACATTGATCGATACGGTCACTGTAATTTATTTAACTATCGCAGGATAGAACACGGGCTGCCTTGACCTTAGTCAATTCAACGCCTGATCGTTCCACTGATATGTTCGCACTGATTTGCGTTTGCCAGCGGCAGCTTCTGGGCCGTTCAGAGCCTGTCGATTCGCTAACTGAAAAGCAAAAACAGGCTCTTGGCAATCAGGCAGCTTTGGCGCCAGAAGCAGATGGCGATTCCATCCTTGTTGCTATGCAGCGGCTATATACGGAGGCGACCCCGAAGAAGACATTTCCAGAGCATACGGTGTTTTCTAGCGAACGATGGCTGCGCTCGATTGGTACAAAGGTCTGAGCGCCCATAGTCCGAACGCAGGCCCCGGGATGAGCAACAAAAAAATCATCTGTGGCCCCAGTACCGGGAGCAGTGCGTTGACCATTTCAATACTAAATACCGTGATGAGGAAACCGATGGAGTTGGCGATGGTCAAAGCCGATCCGACATACTCGCGGGGGGCGCTTTCGGCATTCAGCGCCGAGAACTGGGGTGAGTCACCGACCACAGTGATTCCCCACACCACAAGAAATGCTATGAATATGATTGCCCCCGCATTGAACAACAAAGGCGAGAGCAAACAGCAGAATCCAGAAATAAAAAGCTGAGTCGCGGCTACCTTAGCGCTGCCTATTTTTTCAGAGACCAAACCCCCACCAGCACATCCAATGAATCCGGTAGCAATGATCACGAAAGACCATAACGATACATTTAGCCCCGTGTTTGTGTCTTGGGCATAAGCAAGTAACCAGACAGGAATAAAAGCCCACAGCGTATACAATTCCCACATGTGCCCAAAATAACCAAAGGCCGAAGCGCGAAAAGCCTGCGATCGAAAGACAATAGCGAGCGCGCGAGGATTGAATCTCGATCTCTTAGGTAAATACGGGCCATCCGGCACGAACAAAAACATCAGCACGCCACCGCCTAGCGCAAGTATCGAAACCCCAACCATGACTTGTTGCCAAGGTAACTCGGTGCCCATACCCCGTAACAGGTGCGGAAATGCAGTGCCTAAAACCAACGCGCCAACTAAGTATCCGAGCGCTCGTCCTAAGCCCTTCTCATACCAACCTGCAGCGATTTTCATGCCAACGGGATAGATTCCGGCCAGGAAAAACCCAGTGGTGAATCGCACAGACAACAAGCCAAGTAATGATTCCGGACCGACGAGTGCTAATATGTTTACAATTGCCCCCGCGATCGAGCAGCAGAAGAAAACCTTGCGGGGCGAAAAACGATCGGCAACGGCCAAGAAGGCGAATACCAGCGTACCTATAATGAAGCCAAGTTGAACTGCCGAAGTGATATAACCAACGCTTTGCTCTGCCAAGCCCCAGTTGCGCTGCAAGTCTGTAACAACAGCGTTTCCCGCAAACCACAATGACGTACCCGTAAACTGAGAAAAAATAATAATTGGCAGAATGTGTGCAGGTCTTTTCATTCTTGCCGATTAGGTGTTTTTTCACCAGCAGGGGTAAGCACATAAAGTTCACGGCGAAAAAGGCATTGATTCCGAAGTCGGCCCAAGCCGCTCATTAAATAGATTTAGCCTCTTCCAAAATCCGTAACCGATGACCTAGAGCTCCTACACCGAGATCCTTCAAGTGCTCTTCTGTCAGCTTGGGGATGATGGCCAAGTCGATCGCGTTTTCCTCGAATGCTTTGGCGTAGCAGTCAAGGCCAAGGGACTCAAGCCATAGTCGGGTGTCCGGCATGACTCGACCATACCCTGACCTAATGGTTGGTACCAGTAGTCAGCGTAGCAAAGGAGGTTACTTTGCGTTTATAGTTGACCGGTTGCAGCTGTACGGAGCCAGTCGATTCAAGAATAGAGAAATAGAAAACCGCTTTTGGCAATCAGGCGGCTTTGTGAAGCTGAAGCGGACGTTGACTCCAATTTTGATTCGACGCAGCAGCGATATCCGGAGTCGACGGTGTTTTGAGCTGGTCAACCTAATGAATCCCGCAGGGGACATTGGGGTTACGGGTTGATGAAAGCCTACAAAGCATGATGATATTGTAATAATTCAAAACACAAAGAAAATCTTGTGCTGAGGGAAACTTTTAATCAACCGCGGTATTAATTTTTGAGCTCTGATTCTGGTTAGGTGTTGACACCAAATGACTGACTATACACTTGAGATGTTTGTACAAGAGTGCCGTAAAAAGATTGCTGACAGCGAGTGTCCAGCGGATTGTGTGGAGAAAATCGCGCCATCCATGTATCAACTATTAAACGGCGACAAGAGTTTTCTAAGAGCAGAACATTTCCGCAGTGACCCCGAGCATTATGCCCGTAATGCAATCTATATCGATGAAAACGATGTAATGAGCTTGTTTGCATTAGTTTGGCTACCGGGCCAGTGGACGCCTATCCACGATCACGGCACATGGGGAGTAGTGGGGGTGCTGGAGGGCACGTTGGAAGAGCGCAACTTCATACGCATGGATACACAAACGAAAGCGGCGACTAACAGTATAGAACTTGCACGCGGTGGCGTGATCTTGCTTGCCGCAGGTGCTGTCACCAGCTTTGTGCCGAATCCCGATCATATTCATATAACCGGTAACCCAGATCGACACCAACGTGTTGTATCTTTACATCTTTATGGCCATGCTATGGCGGGCTTCCATATATACGACAATGAAGCGCAAACTCGGGAGTGGGTAGAAGTGAGTTACAACGAAAGTTGAGCTGACCGTTAATGCCTGCGGCCGCATTATTTATTGGATTGAAGCCGGGATGTCCTCAACTCCGATCGAGCCAATTCTCATTGGATTTATCACCGCTATGCTTACGATCCGTCAAATCGATACCAGTTACGGTATATGCAGGGTAAGAAAAACATGAGTTCCCCTGCTTTCGGCGGTTTCTGGACCAGATACGATGGAGAATATCTAACCAAGGAGAAGCAGCATGTCTAACTATCGCGAAACTTTTCGGGGCGTCGTCTATCCGTGGCACTGCGATCATCAAGGGCACATGAATGTCATGCACTACCTCGGTTTCTTCGACCAGTCGTACTGGCATCTTTTCTCCATGATAGGGTTCACTCGTGCTTACATGGACGAGCAGCGCAAAGGTTTTGTCTCGGTCAAGGACACCATAACCTACAGTGCGGAGCAGGGCCCGGGTGCCACCATAATCATTGAAAGCGGTTTGAAAAAAATCGGATCATCTTCGGCTGTGTCTTATGCAGTAATGAAGAATTCTGAAACTGGCGAGACGGCCGCCACCTGGGAAAATGTTGGGGTTTACTTCGACCTCGAAAAACGTGCTAAATCTGCTCTCAATGATGTGGAGCGCGCCTGGATGGAAAAGTATATTGTCGAATCGGTCTGAACGGATCACCGTCGTTGTCGTGCCCAATGTTTCCGGGTGCAAATAAATAAGGAGAGGCAAGATGAATGATAAGTATATCCCGGCCACCGGCGGCTGTTTTTGTGGTGCTGTGCGATACGAAGCAGAAGTGAATCTGCATGCAGCATATTACTGCCATTGTAAAATTTGCCAAAAAACTTCAGGCGCACCGGCAGAGATAGGTGTGTCCGTGAAGCCCGGCACATTGAGGTTTACGAAAGAAGAACCGCAATTCTTCCAAACGTCTCCCATCGGGCGGCGAGGTTTTTGTCGGCATTGTGGTTCCCGGCTCATTTGGATGTCCCCAGACAGAGCAGATTGGACAAATGTTTCAGTCGGCAGCCTCGATCACCCAGAGCAAGCGGTTCCAAGCTTACACATCTGCGTCGAGAGTCAGTTGCCTTGGTACAAACTTGCCGATGATCTTCCGCGCAAGCGCAGCGGCGATGATCCGGATCTCATTGCAGCGTGGTCCAATGCTGGGTTGACTCATGAGGGCAAGCCTTTGTGAAGTCCATTTGAATGAAATAAGTCGAGAGGGGGTCACATAGACCAAGAGCGATAGCGGCCCAACCATCAGTTGTTGATCTACCTGTCCCGACTGCAATTTATGTTTTTCTTAAATTCTTGAATCCATGACGAAACTCCCTGCCCAACAAGATCACAAATACCCCAGCTCCGAGTATGAGTATTCCCAGAATCAATAGAAGTATCGTCGTCAGTATATCGGGAAACCATGTGTGCACGACCAACACAACTACGACTAAGAAAACCAGACCGAAATATTCATACTTATTCATCCGGGCAATCTCTACTATCCTCCTGTGAGCCTAGTTAGTAAATAAATAGCAGGTAGTGGCCGTTCAGAGAAGATCAATCCGACCTCGTATTACGCTAAACCGCGGGATTCTTGTTGGTTGCTCTACGCGAGAGAACGGTCGTTCGATTTTTGCCTAGGATTGTCGTATGTCGGGCTTTACAAATAGACGGCCATAGCCGACTCATTGTCGCCATATTACCAATAGTGTTGAAAAAGTCGCTTCCGGTGTTCGGCAGCAAGAGATGAGAAATTCCGACATCATAGGATCGCGTGTAAGCGACGATCAGGGTTCAGGTAATGGTTTGAGGACCCCCTCAATTTAGGAAAAATTTCGACCGACCGATTTTTTCAACACAATATACCCAGTTCAGCCATCCGCACAAATTTCCAGCAACTGGCTCTAATCTCCACAGAAACCACATGGATCACCGCGTTAGTCTGGCCCTTTCTGCGTAACCGCAAGCCCCAGTAAACCTTGGAAATTCGACAACTTGTGTTGGTCTCACCCCATTTACTGCGCGGATGTAAGGCTTGCGGAGACTTACCAACCAGCGTTACCCTTGGTGATGAGAATAAGATGCTACGAGTCCCTTCACTTGTTTGGATATTCGTTTTCCTTGTTTCACCCGTTTTGGGTGATGACCTTCATGAAGCCATCGAAAGTGGGGATATGGCTCAAGTCCAAGCATTAATTGCCGCCGGGGCTGATGTTGACGCAAAGGGACCAAATCAGGCAACCCCCTTAATTCTTGCATCCCTCGAGGGCCATAGTGAAGTCGTAAAGTTTCTATTAGACAAAGATGCCAATATTGGTAGTCGAAACGAGGGTGGGCTTACAGCTCTGCACGCCGCAACCTATAGAGGTCACTTTGAATTGGTAGAGATCCTGGTGACCGAAGGCGCCGATTTGAATGATGGAGATAACCGCTTCCAAGCTACTCCGCTACACATGGCCGCAGAAGAGAATCATCTGGAAATCGCAACGTTTCTCATCAGTCACGGTGCCAACATGGAAGCAAAGGAACGTAATGGCTATACGCCAATCACTCGCGCAACCTTTAAGGAACATGCAGATATGATTGCTCTGTTGCGGCAAAAAGGCGCTGAGTGTCAACCAAAGGACTTGTTGGGAGACTATTACTACGATATGTGCATGGAAAATCAGAATTGAATACCACGATGAATCTTTTGCCACGTCTGACTTCATGGTGTTCATCGAACGTTCTAACGGTAGGGGTTCGAATATGAAAGCAATTATAAGAATGTTAGTTATCTTGAGCTTGTTGGCCTCATCAGGACTGTACGCAGGTGGTGAGATTAACACCGGGTATTTTGGAGGCGTAGCTATCGAAGGCTATGATACTGTGGCTTACTTCACTGAAAATCGCGCCGTGAAGGGGTCACCTGAGTTTAAGCACAACTGGCTTGGGGCGATTTGGTATTTTAAGACAGCGGCACACCGGGATTTATTTGAGGCGAGCCCGATTAAATATGCGCCACAGTACGGCGGCCATTGCGCAGATGGTGTAGCTTATGGTGAAACCACTGTAAACATAGAACCCACTTCGTTCGCTATTATCGATGGCAAGTTATATTTGAGCGCTGCGAGAGAAATGGAGCTTGACAAAGTCGACGGGCAACTTGCCAAGGCCGAAGAAAACTGGCCAAAGATAAAGGAAGGGATCATAGCTGAGTAAATCTACACCTCGATACTATTGGCCTGAGATGTGGTACTAGGAGTATATCTCCACTATTGCACGGAGAAATACTTCACTGCTTCGGGAGTGACATAGATGTACTGGTCGTTTGTCACCTGCGTTCCTTTCCTGTTTGTATACACGTAACCGCAGAAGGGTTGACTTAGGATATAACCTTCGATTTGAAGGCATAGCTGGGCTTCCTCTAACTTAGCAACCCCGGTCTGGAAAGAGTTAGCGCTGCGGTATACAAACTCACCCTCCTGACCTATATACTGCATGAACGGGACGCCATTTTGATGCGTTCCTGTCCAAGTACGACCCATCGTAACACCTTGAAGTGCAGTGCTATGCAGACGGTCATCTGCGTTGCCTTCGAATCCGAAAGGCCATTCGGAAAGACCCGCCTTGCGTAAACCATCCAGAAGGTGATCAAGATCCTGCCGCTCTTTATAGTAGATATGGTTCAACGCAGAATATCGAATATTGCCGGCATGGAGTATCTTAGTATATGCATCGACCTCAGCCTTTGCTTTGGCCAATTGATCAGACCAAGCATAAGCCGCGGCCAGATAGTCCCGGCCGGATTCTGTGTCAGGACTGGCGTCTCGTGATTTTTCAAGTAGCTCAATAGCACGTCCGTAGAGCCGCCCGGTGAAGAACACGAAGCCGGCGATCCATTGCTCCCCAGGGTTTGGTTTAGGGTTTAGCTTCAGTGCCCACTCCGTGTGCTCGATCGCTTCTGCGTGTATCCCAGAGAATGCTAAAACCAGGCCTAGATTTAGATGTGAATCTGCATCGTTTGGGGCTAAGGAGACAGCCCGGCGAGCCGAATTAATCGCTTCGTTGTGTCTTCCCTCTACCACTTGTAGGACACCCAGTACTGAATAGGCTCGAGGATTCCCTGAATCCAACTCTAGTGCCTTAGTTGCAGCGGCGTACGCTCGTTTCCGTGCGACGGCTCCGGAAACCAGATTATTGAAGTCCAGGCGCCAAAGTTCTACTTGAGTTCGAGCATACCCCGCGTAGGCATCGGCGAAATCCGGATCCAACTCAATTGCCTTCTCATAGAAAGCAAGCGTCTCTCGAAATGTAGACGATACAGCGAGGTAAGTCCCTTGCTCTGCACGCTGATAGTAATCATATGCCTCCAGATTCGTCGTCGGCATACGGACGAGCTGCTCTCGCTCTGGCTCAGTCAAGTTAACAGCCAGGGCGGATACAATCTGACCGATCACCTCGTCCTGGATCTTGAATATATCGGCAGTACCACGATCGTATCTCTGTGCCCACACATGATGCCCGCTTGTCGCGTCAATTAATTGTGCATTGATACGCATATTGTCGCCTAATCGACGAACACTGCCCTCTAGCACGTGGCTCACACTGAGTTCCTTGCCGACCTTTTTTATGTCTACTGCTTTATCTTTGTAAGTAAACACGGTATTTCGGGCGATCACTAGTAAACTCGATATCTTGGATAAGTCCGTAATCAAATCATCGGTCATACCGTCTGCAAAGTATTGATCCTCCGACACTCCCCCCATGTTGGTAAACGGCAGCACGGCGATAGACGGTTTGTCAGGCAGCGTAAAAGGGGTTTGCTCCACCGAGGCTGATTCATCACGAACTTCCCAAGGCTTAAACCATATCGCAACAATACCAGCTGTCACAGCAGCAATAGTCGCAACAGCGACTAGTATATTGCGCAATCGGTGATCAGTGCGCTCAGGTGTAGGAACAACTTCGTTACTTTTTAGGAATACCGAGTACGCGTGAAAGGATTTACTAAAACCTTTGAACGCGTGCGCGCCTAGATCCACATATTCGAATGGGAATCTACCAGGTATAGTCTCAACAGCGGCAGCTTGAATCACAACACCACCGGGTGTTGCGAGTTGCTCTAGGCGCTGCGCTAATACAACACCCTCTCCGGTAATGGTATCGTCAGCAATCACGACCTCACCCATCGCTACGCCTACTCGGATGACGGGTTGAATTGGGTCACTCAAACTCGCAACGTAGTCACTCTGATCGGCTTGAAAAGCCAGGGCAGCACTGACTGCACTCGAAGCACGTTCAAACTCAGCAAGTAGCGCATCACCTCGCAGTTCCCGTACCCGGCCCTGATATTTGGTGATCGTGTCACTGAAACGGTGGAAGGTATGCTGAATGCGTTCATGCGCGATCTGCTCATCTTGTTGTACTAACCCAGTGGAGCCCGCAACGTCTGCGTGCAAAATGACAGCTAGTTTGCCGGATCGGCGATGCTCTGCCATTTGGTTCCTCAACAGGACCAGAATGAGGGAATATGTTACACCATCTCAAATACTGTTTTTTTGCGCCCCGTTTGCGATAGCTTAGGAGTCACTCGACTGGCCGCTTCTGGCCGAAGCTGTGTGAAAACTCATTTTCTGTTTCGGATTTGAAAGTTCGACTTCGTAGGATCGTGTGTATTCCAAGATCTCCATTGTAGGAAGGGTAGACGGACCCCTAAATTTAGTGTGATTTGGAGTTTTCACACAGCCTCGGCCGTTCAGAGCCGGTGCATTCAAAAATAGGGAAGTAAAAACATGCTTTTTACGATCAGGCTGCTTTGCAGGTGGGAGCCGACATTCTCTTCAATCTTGCTGCAAAGCAGCAGCCACAGCAGCTTACGACCCGAAGCGGACCTCGCGATCCATTGCTTCCAGCAGCGACGTCTGTGGCGCCGCGGCGACTAGTTTGAGTTTGCTCCCTCAGATAATGAAGTCTCTCAGGGTGTCGATGTTTGGCGTTTCGACTGACGACATCGCAGTCAGCTGTTGAAACTCGCGCGCGAGATCTTCCATCTCGTCTCGAGCTGCCTTCGCATGCATGGCAAAGGCTACCTCCGCAAATTTGCTTTCTAGCAACACCCTCACCCCCCTCATGCTCATGATCTCTGGTAGCCAGTAGATCAGGTTGAGCTCGAAGGGCTGCCGTTTACTGAATCCGAGCGCCTTGAGCACACGGAATCCCTCCTTGGCCGCTCGGACCAATGCGCGAAGCGTCTCTTTGTCCTTCGCCGCTTGGTAGTTGTCGCAGTCGTGCTTGTACAGCGCGCCGGCAAGCGGGATGACCAGTGCGGCATGATATTTGAGCCATCCGTCGATTTCCCTGGTCTGAACTACAGGAACTCCAGCAGATACAAAGAGGGATTTGACTGCCACCGTTCTCTCTTTGCTCTGGCCATCGATTTCGCCGATGGTAATGGCTCTCCGCTTTCCCTTCGGCTTTTCTCGATCGGCAAAATGGACGACCTGCTCACGAATTCCCCCACCTACACCGGGGAAGCCCATCAGCAGTTTCTCGACCGGTAGGTGCTTTACATACTCATCGAAGCCGAGAGCGTTATTGCCCATGAACAGGACGTTCTTGACGCCCGGGCTCGCCGCAAGAATCTCGAAGACAGGGAGCAGCTTGTTCTTTCTGATAGCAACGACCACCAGGTCGTATTCGTCATCCGCCTTCAGTTGGTTCACGACTTCGACTCGCGACGAGCCCCGTTGGCCGGTAAGTTCGTTTAGCAGGACCAGGCCGTTTTCTTTGAGCCAGTCATGCCGCTCACCGCGGGCAAGAACAGTCACATCACCGCCTGCCTGGTGAAGCAGGTGTGCATAGACAGATCCCACAAGCCCCGCGCCGAAGAATAGAGTTTTCATCAGCAACGATCATTACGCTCCAAAGTCCGAGGGGAGGGACTATATACCAAGGCGACCACGGGAGTGCTAGCTTCTGGCCGTTCAGAGCCTGTTGATACAAGAATAGAAAGGGAGCAATAGGTTTTTCGCGATCAGGCAGCTTTTCCGCCAATAGCTGCCACCGCTTCATTTTTGTTGCTGCACAGCAGTTATAGCAGCGTGCGGCCCGACGGCGTCATTGGCAATAACTTCAACGCGCGTCCGGTATTCAGCAAAGCGGCCCTTTTAAAACAGCCTAATGCATACAGCGATGTTTCCCTACTCACTATCCGGCGCGTACCGAACCTCCGTTGCGAAACCATTGCGTACGTAAACGGTTTTCGGGCTGAATTTCCATGGCCTTGGTGGAACGAGCAATTCGTCAGTTACAGTGTCCTCGATCTGAATGACGATCTTCTTGTCCTTTTCGCCTGGCTCGAAAGAAACGATGACTATGTATGCTCCCGTGGCCTCTTCCTCCTTCTGAAAGAAGGTATCTTGCGTGTTCATATCGAAGGGAACAACGTACTCTGAGCGCGGGACGCGCATCAGAAACGGCGACGTAGTTGTCGGCTCGGAAGCGGCAGCCCCGACCGTGGATCCGGGAAAGGACAGTCGGGTCTGGTCGGTCCACTCAGGAGCGCCGTCCACCTCGGGACCATAGAGCAGAAGTCTGATCGCCGCCTTGTTGTCCGCCAGCATTTCACGCGTGGACGCGTAACCCAGCGCATCCGCCATCATCGGTAGCGGCCAGGTGTGCTCCGAACCCTCGGCTCGAGGGGTGTTGACCCTCTCTAAGTCCAGTTCGCCATCGTCCTTCGGAACCTCGTATGGTTGCGTGATAGTACGGGGAAACCGGTCTCCCTCTACGACCAACCTGAAGGTCGGCTCCGAGGTTGTGAGCGTTAACTCAAACGCACCGCCCTCGCCTGTAATGGCAAATACGTCGGGTCGCCCATCCACTGAGACTCGCGCGCCCCTGCGTGCTGATTTGATGGTACCCTGCTCCTTACTCAGGCGTTGATACCAAGCGAATCCGCGTGAATCAGAGTCCCAGACCGAACCCTTCACTAAAACGGTAACTTCCTGCGCCTCGGCGGTGTCGAAGAAATAAAGGTGAGTTACAAATATGAACAACAAAGCCAATAGTCTTTTCATAATATTTCCTCCTTTGACAACCTAGAATCACATGGACATGGGCTCTTCGCCAGCCCTGCCTTCCGGCATCCCTGATTTTCGCAGTCCCGTAAAAAATCTGGTCATCAACTTTGGGGTCCATTTATAAAAACAGCGTGCACGTTCGTCTTCTATGGACGCGCCTGGAAAAATTCGAAGTACTTCTCGAGTTTGCTCCTCTGCTTCTTTCAATAATCCCTTTTCCGTAAACAGAACGGCTAGGTGCCGGCGCACCGGTAAAAAGGCAGGTGCCCGAGTAACAACACGCTTCATTAGCTCTATGGCCTTCTCGTGGTCCTCCAATAAGTAATAGGAATGACCAAGGTAGAATAAGTAATAGAAGGGGTAGTGTGGGTTGAGGCGCATGGCTCTTTCAATGTTCTTCTTGCCGTCTTCAGGTTTACCCGACCAGTTCAATACGTTGCCGAGTTGCGCATGCGCTTCCGCGTTGTTGGGCCCGAGAGCGACAGCACGACGGGCCGCCGCAATCGCCTTGTCGTGTTGCCGTGTCGCGAAATAGGCCCAAGCCAACCGTGCATGTGCAAGAGGCAAGGTATCATCCAGCTCGACGGCACGTTCAGCTGCTATGAGTGCCCCATTGATGACTTTTGGATCCCGGCTCATGGGCATTATGAAGCTGGAAAAGTAAGTGAAAGACTTCTCTGCATATGCGGCGGCAAATTCTGGATCAAGTTTAATCGCTTGATCAAAGAGTTCACGTGCCTTTTTATGAGCTCCTTTTGTTCCTTTTAGGTAAGTGCGCCCACGTAAAAATAGATCGTAGGCCTCGACTACGTCGGTATGTCTAATGGCCTCTCGGCTCTGTTCATCTTCAGTCAATATTACCTGCAGCGAGGTGATCACCGTGCTGGTGATTTCATCTTGGACTTTGAAGATATCGTCGACCTCGAACTCATAACGATCCGCCCAAAGATGATGACCGGTAGTGGCATCTATGAGCTGCGCATTGATGCGAACACGATTGCCAGCTTTTTGTACGGAACCCTCGAGGACATAGCGTACACCTAACTCACGTCCTATTTCTCTCACGTTCTTGGGTTTACCCTTATAGGTAAACACCGAGTTGCTGGCAATGACGAAAAGATTAGAAAACTTTGAAAGGTCTGTGATAAGGTCATTAGTGATCCCATCGCTGAAATAATCCTGGCTAGATTCATCGCTCAAAGTTTCAAATGGGAGCACGGCAATGGATGGCTGATCAGTGGTATGCGCCCCCGGTTGCTGTGACACAATTTCTTCACCTTTTTTCCAGGGTGTAAGCCATGTGACAGCGGAGACCAACAGCAACGCGACAACACCTGCAGCAATTCCAATCTTCCGAGCTTGAGCTTTTTGGTGCATTGAAGAAACCACACTGTCATCGAACACAACCTGATAAGCGAGTACGGGTTCCTCGATGTTCTTTACTTTTTGTTTGCCGATGTCGTGATACTTAAACGGAAGTTTGTTACCTGCAGCAGTACGTGCAGCATGTGAGATGCAAATGCCGCCTGGCTCGGCTAATGTTTCAAGTCTGGCTGCTACGTTGACACCATCACCATATATATCCTCTCGATCAACGATCACTTCGCCCAGATTCAAACCGACGCGGAAACGTACTTTCCGTTTCTCCGGTAAATCTGCGTTCTCGTCTTTGAGTAATTGCTGAATCTTCACCGCACAGGTCAACGCATCCGTTACAGTGCTGAAGTCAGCGAGAATTGCGTCGCCAGCATAGTGAACGACGTTACCGCCATGGTTTCTGATAGATTCGGAAATTAGATCTAGATAACTGCTTAACCGCCGGTGTGTGCCTTCCTCATCCTCACCGGTCAGAGCGCTGTAACCGACTACATCGGCATAGACAATGGCAGCCAGTTTACGCGGTAAACGATCGTCCATCGAAAGCTGCCCCTCCGAGATAAGGATGTTCGAGAAATACTATCCCGCGAAAATGCGGGTGACAAGCGAACTTCGGCTGTGGGCGTATAACCCGTCATACGATATGGCGATTTTCCCGAAGCGTAGGGTTCCGGAGTTGGCCGTGGTTGCTGCCTTCACGCGGGTAATTTAGGATGCTTCGTTGTAAGCTACTAAGTGCTCAGTGCGAGGTGGCTAGGATTGGAATGTTGCTAGGTTAGGCCGTTCAATTAAAGTAGTTGTAGCCTGTTCCGGTCATTCATGGACTGATCGAGGGTCGTAGAACGGCCAAAAGCCAACTATCCATACACCTTATTTTTTTGTAAATCGCTAGCAGACATTTTTCAATTGAATTCAGATGTGCTTGGTTTGGAATTACTTAGGAGACGAACCAGGTCCCGGATGGTAAGGCTATCGAAAAAGCTCTTGAGACTGATACTAGATTCCAGTATTTCATTCACTCTAACGACAATCTGCATGGCGCGAAGAGAATCACCACCTAGGTCGAAATAAGAATCCGTAACACCGACTGGCTCTATCTCAAGGATCTCAGACCAAATACTGGTCAATTTCTTTTCCAAAGTGTTTTGGGGTGCAACATACTCATTTTTCAAAATCGGCCGTAACCTTTCCGGTGATGGCAGACGACGTCGGTCTGCTTTGAAATCATTAGATAGCGGTAATTCATTTAGAAACACGAAAGCAGTGGGAATCATATGTGTTGAGATACACTTAGTTAAATAATCGCGAATATCCGTTATCGTCAGAGCAACAACGTCGTCAGTAACGATATAAGCCGCTAAGTGACGTTCCTGTACAAGATCTTTGTAGTCATGCACAACAGCCTGGGAAATACCTCTCATCTTGGTCAATGTGTTTTCAATCGCGGTAACATCAACGAAATCACCAGCAATCTTGACTTGATGATCTAATCGACCGAGATGGGTCAAGCAGCCATCGCTGTCCAGGCGTCCTAAATCTCCTGTGTGATAGCACCTGTAATGTTCCCCAGATCTCCTAAATTTTTGATTGGTTAGCTGTGGCTTTTTCCAATAGCCAGTAGCTAAAAATGGGCTCTCAATAACAATTTCGCCAACTTTGTTGTGAGGCAGTTTGTTACCAGCTTCATCCTTGATGTGGGCAGCCATATCTTGTACAGGGTACCCGACTGGTATTGCGCTATCTGGTAAAGACTCCGCGCCGCTTCCAATAAAAAATTGTCGTACTAGACCACATTCTGTTGCACCAAGCCCGTTTACCAATACACAAGTATCGCTACATATTCCTTTGAAATGCTTAATGTCGAAAGTTGTGGTCTGATCTCCTTCTAACCTAACCAGACGAAGATCGGGATAGTAGTCTGATGTCTTTAAAAGTTGTCGAAAGATGGAAGGAACAGAATGAAACACTGTCACCCGCTCCTCTTTCAGCCACTCTGTAAGTGTGTGGAGACCTCTCCTGTGAAGGTTAAAAGGTAAAATAGTCCCACCATTCAAAAGTGCACCAAATAAGCTAGAAATCGTACCGCTAAAGCTCGGATGCTGCACCATACTCATACGATCTTCAGGAGCGAAACCCAGGGTATTTGTGTAGCGCATTATGTTGTGTAATACATTCCGGTGAGTGTCCGCTACGCCTTTCGGCGTACCAGTAGAACCTGAAGTGTAAAAAATATATGCGAGGCTATTTGCTGTGGCAGTGTGTTCTAAGTTTTCTTCAAAGGACTCATCGTCCGTCATAACCGCATCTATTATTAGGCAACGGTTTTTCACCACAGATTGCGCAAGACCAGCATTATCAGCGCTGACAGCCATCGCGCAGGGGTCTAAGTCATCAATCATTGCGGCCAACATCGAAACTGGAAGTCGGCGGTCCAGTGGAGCATAGATAAATCCAGCCTTCAGAATCGCGAGAAACCAAACGATAAGCTGGGCACCCTGGTCGAGGAACACCCCAACCGGAGCAGATTTCTTGCCTACTCGAGTGCGCAGTGAATAAGCTAAGCGATTAGCTGCACGATTCAGCTGTGAATACGTGAGTTCCTCAGCTTCAAATCGAATTGCTAGTTGGTTTGGTCGTTTTGTGACCTGTCGCTCAAAACGATGATGGATGGTCTGCTCGATTTCGTTTTTACTGAATTCAGCAAAAGAGTCGGGAAAACGAAAAGATTGACGAACTGACAAGTCGCGCATGAGCTATCGAGAACCCCCCAAAACTATTCCTTAATCTGCACCGCTAGGTTAGAAAGTATGGCATTGGGGATAAGGTTAGTCACTACCAACTTGAACGAGGGTTGTAATGTTTGAGCCTGAAAGCGGACGATCAGTACTCTGTAGAGCTATCTTCTGTAATCGACGCAGTGCAGCCGGATCAAGCTACGCCTGCAATTTGCCCTATGCGGACACTCGCCAAACGCAGATGAATTTCTCAGCGCCGCCGGGGGATGGGTTTGCTATCCGGTCTCCGGAGCCTTGTTGACCGGCACATCGGCTTCAGCCCGTTCTAGTGTCACCTGGTCAATGCGTCGGTTCGACGCTTTGTTCACGATCACCCGCAAACCATCGCTGATGAGTTCTTCCCCCGACTTGGGAATACTCTCCGTGTGGCTCAAGACCCAGAAACTGATGGTGTCGGTCGGCTTACCGGGAAGATCGATGCCGAAGTGCTGCTCTACTACCCGCACTTCGACCGTTCCGTCGACGCGGATCGCCCCGTTCCGCATCGGAGTGAATTCTGCCTTGGTCTCGTCGCTCTCATCATAGATCTCCCCAACCAGTTCTTCCATTAAGTCCTCCAGCGTCGCAACCCCGCGAACCGTCCCAAATTCGTCCACGACCACGGCCATATGGCGATTCCTGCGGCGTAGCGTGGCAAAAAGCTCATTGATGAGTTGATATTGGGACACAAATACCGTTTCGTGGGCAATATCCTTCAACTTAACGTCGTCACTGCCCTCAACCTTCGCCTTCAACACGTCCCACAGAAACAGCACGCCGCGAATGTCGTCGGGCTGATCCAGGAAGATGGGGATCCGCGAATAGGATTTCAGCATGATCTCTGGGAGCGCGTCGACCACTGTGCGCTCTCCCTCCAGGGCGAATACCTGGCTGTAGGGTGTCATGACGTCGCGCACTGTCAGATCATTAAAGGCGAATACACGTTCGATTAGCTCCCGTTCGCCGTGCTCGATGGTTCCCTCCTTTTCGCCATGGCCGGCCATCTTAATGAGCTCCAATTCTGTGACTACGGGGTCTCTCTCAGTGCCGGTGAGGGCATGTACCCAGGTGGTGAAGCGGTCAAATAACCAGACCAGAGGATAAAGTAACCGCATCAGGCCCAGCATTAACGGCGCAATGAACAGGGAAATCCGCTCGGAATAGCGGGTGGCAAGGCTCTTGGGCGTGATCTCTCCGAAGATCAGGATCAGCACAGTCAAAACTCCCACGGCGATTCCAGGGCCAATATGACCGAACCATCCCGTGGCCAACACGGTCGCTAGTGAGGCCGCCGCGATGTTCACCAGGTTGTTTCCGATCAGGATGGTGATCAGCATCTGGGACGGGTCGCTCGTCAGCTGGATTAGGGCTTTGGCTCCGCGGCGTCCCTCTTCCACGAGGCTCTCCACCCGCGCCTTAGAGATCGAGATCAGCGCCGTTTCGGAGCCGGAGAAAACGGCAGAAAGCACCAACAGTGCAATCAATGTAAAGAGTTCGTTCACAGAATCACTCGCAACCGATACCGTGAGTTTAAACTAGACGTAGCCAACTGTAACCAGTGCAGCCTCACAGTTCGCAGGATTTAATCTCGACGCTGGATACGCGCCTTCATCGAACTTGGCTTTAAGCGATGCAACAATATCTACTAACATCTCGATTTCGCGAACGGCATCAACCAAGTATAAACGAGTATGGAGGAGCTGTTGTTACCATGCAGCACGTTCACTATGCCGTTTCCGGAAGGCGTCAAATCCTTTTTAGGTTATAACTCATTGATTGTTATGGTGGAGCGAAGGAGGGTCTAACTCCCGACCTTCGCATTGCGAATCCACCAATCAAAATCTAAACCTATAAATTTCAACTAGTTACGAGCGCCAGTCCACGCAAACGTAGCTGGAAATGACAGAAATGGGCAGGTTGTGACCGTGTTGCGTCACGATTTTATCACGTTGTGAGCGGGAGCCGTGCAAACATGCGTGCCTGGCTGAGATCATCGTCCTCATCGAGTATGGGGATTGCCTCCTTTCTCTTTACGTGCTCCACCGCGGCTAAAATCACTGCCACCGCGTTTCAACGGTCCGCGATGTGGCACTTAGCAGCGTTTCGTGCTGCGCGGTAAATCCCGTTCGTGATACTCATAAATAAATTCTGCTTCTTTAATCGGGCATAGACGCAACAGCTGGCGGATGGCCTCACCCAGGTTGACCAAGGCTCGGCTATAGGGATTCACCTACAAAACAGCATTCGTCTCCTCTACACGCCAAAGCGGATATTTGTTTCATTGAAAATTAGGTGAAATTACTCTACTGCATTATTCCGCTTTCGGCTAAATAGTTTGCTCTGAACAAATGGACCGGTTAAGAAAGACCGACTGACTTATTCTCAAAGTCCTTCGAGCTAAAAGCAGTCGGTCACTGTAACAAATAGCGTTGGATTTCCTGCATGCGACGCTGATGGATTGTTGCGTTTGCATCCATAAAGGGGTGACCAAATTCCGGATCACTTATTACGATAGCATTTCGGTTTTCTGCCTCCCGCGCCAGGTCCTGTGACATTGCTGGCGTGACGACATTGTCTCGTTGGCCTCTCACTAGCAGTATATTGCTACAATCATTTGGTAAATGTTCAATGGGATCGTATTCGATGGGACAGCCATAATCAGACAAACGACTGGGTGTAGAATCAATAATGATCTTATCCAGTTGCATGTCCGGGTCCAGGGTATTCAGCAGGAAAACACCGCCTAGTGACATTGCATAAACAAAACGCTCCTCATAACCCTGTGCGATAAGACTCATCAATATTTCCTTTGTATCATGGACGATGGCCTTTAGCCGCCGTTTGCCTTCCGAGCGGCCATAACCGCGGTAGTCGTAGATATATACGTCGTAACCTAGATGTGCGTAAGCACGATATTCGCCAAGAATCTGATCGGCGAGCATCGCATTACCCTGCAATACCAGGAGAAATCCCCTGGCAGGTTCCGCTTGTGGCGAAGAAGTCTTGCTAGTGTCTAGTTTATAGCCGCGCAGTGTTCTACCATCTTGCGTCGTAAATGACATGTCTACTACGCCATCCAATCCTGACAGTCGTCTGCTGTTTGGTCTGCCAGCTACGGTGCTCCACAGCCAAAAATAAATAGGCTCCTTTATTCCACATACACTTTGTTCCAGCTTCATAGGTATAGTCGGGTTGGTAGCAATTGCAGTGCTAGTCACAACAAAAAGCAATAGTGAGATTAAACATTTCTTCCAACGCACGCTCCTAAGTATATGTCTAGGGGAAAGATAAACGGACATCCGCAACCCAGGTTTTGGCTGTCTCCAACCTCCGGAAGTAGATAGAATGATGAGCGTGGAAGGTACGCTGGCCCGAAAACCCGCGGTAATCCTGCACGACGACTTTATCGGCTCGACGAGGCGCACATCGAGGCGAAAGAATTCTTGAAGCATGTTCGACACATTTCGATCAAAGAGTGGACTAAGACTCAATATTGCATTAGACCGAAAGAGCTTCAACGTTACACGGATGGAATTCGAAAAGCAGGATTAGCGGAATGATAGGCTAAAAGTTATGTCTCTTCATGGACGGTCCGCTTCAGGGTAGTGAGCGGAAGTTAATTTAGTGGTTCATAAGCTGAATTTGCTGCGGTGCAATCTTCCGAGTTCGGCAATCAGGAACAGACCTTCGTGACGGCCTATCTGATCTTCCGCAGAGTACTCTTTACTGCCCTTTGATTGATCACTGAAAATAGATATTCATTCCCATCAAAATTAGGATAGGTTTTATGAACATACTTGATGAAATGCAAGACTTGAACAATAAATGGGTTGAAACGTTTAGCGAGGGAGATATAGCGGCATGCGCGGAAATGTATACAGAAAACGGTTCAATATATTCACCGTACAGCCCAGCTGCTATCGGGCGGAATGCAATAAAAGATACGTTCAAAGAATGGTACGAAGCTGGCGAGCAGAATAAACGAGTAAAGGTTCTTGAAGCAGACAGTGATGGGAAGATAGCTTATTTTACCGCTTCCTTTTCTGGTGATTACCCTCAAGATGATGGAACCTTGGTTAATGAAAGTGGGGTGGTATTGACGACATGCATTAGGGCCCAAAACGGATCATGGAAAATGCATATTTCTAGCCTCAATAGTGATACGCCACCGCTTGCAGAATCATAATTTGCAGATTAACTGTTTTCCGCAAAGGGCAACTTGCGGGCGTACTGTGATCAGGT
>JAHEKE010000033.1 GCA_024638505.1 Gammaproteobacteria bacterium
ACAGCATCTGACGCCAAGGTATCTACTAAAGATATAAAAGAAGATCAGGAAGATACAAAAGAAGAACAGGGACTCATTGAAGAAACCGCCCTGGCAGCAAGCGAAAGGCTATTTTCAAGCGTCCCCCTGCCCATCGAAGCACTGCGCAAATACGATGCCGAAGTCACGTTAACGGCTGACCGTGTGCTGCTGGGTAAAACTGATATGACGGAGGTAGACGTTAAGCTAACACTCGTAAACGGCGCGCTCCGCGTTGAGCCCATCAGCGCGATAAGTGAAAGCGGGACAATTGCCGCGACTGTTAAGCTAGACACCAGCAAAGTTCCGACAAAGCTGGCAGTTGATGTTGAAGTACAGGATATGACAACACCGAAATTTGGTGGTGAACTTGATTTAAGCCTCGATTTTAAAGGCGCCGGTGACTCCATGGCAGAGTTAATGGCTGAGTCCAACGGTCAGGTTCTGATTGTCATGCGTAATGCCCGCCTTGAAAAATCTGGCATGACCGAGTTCGGCAGTGGACTCCTTTCCAGTTTGAATCCCTTCGTCAAAGAGCAAACCTACACCAATTTGGAATGTGGAATTTTGCGCATGGACATCAAGGATGGCAAAGTCGATTTCAATAGAAAACTGGCGGCGCAGTTAACTGAGGTAACGTGGCGCGGTGGCGGTGAGATCAATCTTAAAAATGAGAAACTTGACGTCGGCATTGTGCCCATACCCAAAACGGGTTTTAATCTTAGTGCGGGTTCGCTTGCCTCCCTGGTTCACGTACGTGGCACGCTCCTAAAACCAGCCATCGTATTAGACCCGAAAGATGTCGCAGTGAAATATGGCAAGTACATGGCTGCACTCGGCACGGGAGGGCTGTCCATTTTGGCCGAGGGTTTATTAAATATTCAACAAGCGAACGAGGACGTATGCGCCAAGATCCTTAAAGGCACGATATTTGAAGAAGCAGCGCCCGCGGACAGCAAGAAAAATAAACAAGAGTCAGCAGCTGAAACGGGAGGCAAATCAGAGCTAGGCGCAGACGTAGAGCAGCCGGGTGAGACTGGGGAAACCCCGCAGCCGGAACCCGAAGCTCAGGTAGAACCCACCGTTGAACAGGAGGCGGAGACTAAAGAGGGAGGAAAAAAAGACGATGCGGCGCCCAAGTCAAAGAACATACAGTAACGTTATAGCCAGAACGAGAGGTATTACCTCTTGCAGTTGAAGTTCATAAAAGAGAGTCAGTCTATAAGCCGGGTTCTGTCGTGGACAACCATTCATCTAGGATGCACGTCACCGTGCATCTCAAGCAGCCTACCCGGACCCAGTGCGGGTCGCACCATCGGGTCCCTATTTGGCCTTGCTCCGAGTGGGGTTTGCCCTGCCACCGCTGTTACCAGCGGCGCGGTGCGCTCTTACCGCACCATTTCACCCTTACCCAACTACTATCCTCGACTCAACCCAACAGATTCAGCTAACCACTGAAGCAGGCCTCGGGGTGATTATCTAGCTGGCCCCAGCCTGGGATAGTAGCTGGGCGGTGTATTTTCTGTGGCACTTTCCGTCGGCTCACGCCGCCCAGGCGTTACCTGGCACCCTACCCTGTGGAGCCCGGACTTTCCTCTGCCGAAAAGCAGCGGCTGTCTGACTGACTCTCAACCGGCAAGATACAAGATGATGCAGTAACTGCACAAGCAGCAAGTATGCAAGTTTCTCTATTTGTTCTTATGTTCCAGCCCCTTTTGGTATATCAGGTTTTTTGGTTGGCCGGTAATTTTTGAGGTTACGTCCGCGGCCTGTTTCGGCGGCAGTACGGCGGTCAAAAGCCCAAGAATTCTAAGCGTTTCAGCATTTACCCGCTTATTGGGCTCCATGCCCTGTACTAGCAGCACAAACTCTCCTTTTCGCCGGTTATCGTCCGCTGCCAGAGATTGTTTAATTTGATCGAGCGTTCCACGCAACAGCGTTTCGTGCTGTTTGGTCAATTCGCGCGCAAGGGTCGAAACACGGTCTCTGCCGAATACCGCAATCGCGTCGTTCAAAGAATCTTCTATGCGATGTGCCGATTCATAGAAAATCAGCGTACGGGATTCCTGCTGTAATTGCTTCAGCCTGTTGAGGCGAGCGGCTTTCTTGTGCGGAAGGAAACCTTCAAAGACAAAACGGTCGGAGGCTAATCCGGCCGCCGATAGTGCCGCTATAGCCGCACAGCACCCAGGTATGGGAGTAACCGTTATGTTTCTTTCATGGGCGGCGCAAACCAGTCGATAGCCGGGGTCACTTACCAGCGGCGTCCCCGCGTCTGAAACAAGTGCAACTTCTTTGCCCTCGATCAGTAGATTAATCAGCTTTTTGGTCTGCTCCCGCTCGTTATGTTCATGATAGGCTGTCAAGGGGGTTGAAATTGTGTACTTTTGCAGGAGTTTCCGGCTGTGTCGTGTATCCTCCGCCGCAATCAAATCTACCGTTGTGAGGATTTCCACGGCGCGATATGTAATATCGGCCAGATTACCAATCGGCGTGGCAACAACGAACAAACGTCCGGCTTTGCGTGATGAGTCAGCCACTCGTTATACTCCTGCGTATGTTCAACATTTCCAGACTTTTTTCACTCCAAATTACCATTGCCTTTCTGCTTGCAGGTCTAACTGCGTGTCAATCTCCGGTAAGCAGAGAAACGGAACCATCGCCTCAACCTGTGCCTGAAGTGACGGTCATTCCTTTTGAGGATGTGCAGGCACCTGAACCTGTGCAACCCGAGACGACACATTCAAAATCTGACTTCATTAACGCCGCACAATTATGGCTCGATCAGGCGCGCTTCGCACCGGTTCCTGAGCAACAGGATCTATTGCTTAGAAGCGCGGCCGCACTGATAAGTGCCGGTCAAGTTTCTACGTCAAAACAGATTTTAAACGGGATCGATGTGTCAGGACTATCTGTTCCTTTTAAGCAGCGTAAACGACTGTTACGTGCTCAGTTAGCATTAGATGAGGGGAACTCTGCTCTGGCGCTGCGCTATCTAAGTACATATAAACGTATGCAGGATCCTCAGCTAAGAGCACATGCAATGTCTTTGCTCGGCCAGGCATATGTTGTGACTAATGAGCCGGCAAAGGCTCTGCGTATATTAATCGAACGAGAGGACTACTTAGATAACATTCCTGACATTGAAAAAAATCGGGAACGAATCTGGGTCTTGCTGGGGTCGATGAATAGTATCGAACTGCAAATCGAACGCCAGTCTACCAATGAAGATACACCACTGGCGGACTGGCTGGACCTTGCCCTGCTGTATAGTGATTTCGGTTTAGACCCCCACAGGTTGCAGCAAACCGTTAACGCATGGGCACAAATCAACACGTTAGGCGGCGCGCAAAGCTTCGCAATCGATCTAATAAAGAAAGCGAGTCCATCCCTCAATACAGAATCCACTCCTGTGCAAAAGATAGCTTTGCTGCTGCCTCTGGCTTCAAAATTCGGCGCGGCCGCACAATCCGTACATGATGGGTTTATGGCCATGCGCGCCTTGGATGGTGATCCATACAAGCCGGCAGTCGCAGTTTATGACATTGGCGACGTGCCTGAACTTGCCGCGAGCTATTATCAACTTGCTATCGAAGAAGGCGCGGATCTGATCGTCGGGCCTCTGGGGAGACAGGCCGCTAGCGCCATTGTTAATACACAATCGCCATCAGTGCCAACTTTGTTACTGGGTGGAGTGCGGTCCGAATCATTACCCCCAGGAACTTATCAAATCGATCTCGCCCCGGAACATGAAGCCAGGCAGGTTGCTGCCCGCGCTTACCTGGATGGGCATAGGATCGCCGGCGTTCTGCGGCCAAACTCTGACTGGGGCAAACGCGTTGCCGAGTCTTTTACCCAGCAGTTCCAAGAATTGGGCGGCGTTGTTGCCGATACGCAATCTTACGAAGAATCTTCCAATGACCATTCTTTTGCAGTTCAGGAAATTCTCAATATAAGCGGCAGCATCGGGCGAAAAAGCGCTTTATCGGCGCTACTTGGGACCAAACTCGAATTCCAACCGCGTCGCCGACAGGATCTGGATATGCTGTTTTTGGCCGCTCAACCCGTTACTGCTCGACTGATTAAACCCCAAATAAACTTTTTTCAGGCGCATGACATACCTGTATACGCGACTTCACATATATATACGGGCGAGCCCGATCCGGTGAACGATACTGACCTGAACAAAATTATATTTCCGGATATGCCATGGTTACTACGTAATGATACACGGGCAAAAATGCTACGCGCTGCGGTACAATCTGAAAGGGGAGACGAAGCAGATCTGGAACGTCTGTTCGCCTTAGGTATCGACGCCTATTTGCTGTCTCGCGTGATCCCTTACATGGAACCGGATATGACGGTGGAGTTGAAGGGCGTAACAGCAGAGCGCCTAAGTATTAGTAAAGATCAGCAAATAGTGCGGCAACTTACCTGGGCTCGCTTCGAAAATGGCGAGCCATCGATTTTGCAATCTACGGAAGGAACCGGTTTTTATGAGAATATTCAGCCCGACCAAATGGAAAAAATCGAATCGCCACTTGGCGCAGGGTCATCGAGCAGAACGACAGGCCTGTCGATTTATGAGTAGACGTGGTTATCGATTGATTCGCTCTAACTATCGCTGTCGTTATGGTGAAATCGATCTGATCATGACCAATAATGAATACCTCGTCTTTGTCGAAGTCCGCTATCGACGCAATAGCACTTTCGGTGGAGCGAGTGCCAGCATTGATCATAAAAAACAGACAAAACTCAGAGCAACAGCCGAACACTATCTGCAGCGAATGCGTGTTGACCCTGATCAACCCTGCCGTTTTGATGTGGTAGTACTCGGCCCGTCAGTAGATACAGGATGTGAATGGATTCAAAATGCTTTTTAACTCACCGACTTTTTGATACTTATGGAATCTTCTCACCGCGTGCTGGAAATTTTCGAGGAGAGTGTCGAGGTCATCAGCACGGCATCAAAGCAGATTGCTTTACTGACCGCCGAGGCTGCTGAATTAATGATTGAGTCTTTGCTAAGTGGTGGCAAATTACTGGTTTGCGGAAATGGCGGATCCGCTGCCGATGCACAACACTTTTCGGCTGAAATGCTGAACCGTTATGAAAAAGAGCGCCCTTCCCTGCCTGCCATCGCGCTAACAACGGATAGCTCAACAATGACTGCCATAGCGAACGACTATGATTTCAAAGACGTTTTCGCCAAACAAGTTTCAGCACTGGGTCAACCAAAAGATGTCCTGTTCGTTATCACTACGTCGGGTAACTCCGAAAATCTCGTGCAAGCCGTTATTACCGCACATGAAAAACAAATGCGCTGTGTTGGATTGAACGGTAAAACTGGCGGTAAACTATCGAAGCTTTTCACATCAAGCGATGTTGATATCGTAGTACAGGGGCCGTCTACGGCCCGCATCCAGGAAGTGCACGCTATTGTTATTCACTGTTTATGTGACCTTATTGACCAACATCTACTCGGAATTAATGAATAAACTGCTACCTTTTATATGTCTTTTATCTGCCATTTTCGCAGGCGGCTGCGTAGCAACCGCCGTGACCGTCGCTGCGGTAACTACCGTTGATGTAGTTCATGATCGACGGACTTTGGGTGATTATATCGATGACAGTAACATCGAATTTCAGGTCAGGACGTTCGTTGTCCGCGATGACGAATTACGCACTCAAAGCCATATCAGCGCTACTAGTATGAACGGAATCTTATTGCTAAGCGGCGAAGCGCCGACTCAAGAATTGAAAGATAAAGTAGCTAATTACGCCGCGAACGTTGATGGCGTCCGGCAAGTGGTTAATGAGATTCGTATCTCAGGAGAAACGGGCTACATTAGCCGCACCAACGATGTCTGGTTAACTACCAAGGTCAAAACAGCACTCTTCGCCGAAACCAAGCTTGATGCAAATCGCATCAAAGTCGTCTCCGAACATGGAAATGTATACCTCATGGGAGTGGTGACTCGTAAAGAAGCAGAAAAAGCAACCCAGATAGCGAGGGGGGTCGGCGGCGTAACTCAAGTAGTACAGGTATTCGAGTATCAGGATTGACTGAATACAAGATAGTTTCGGCGGAATCACTTGGCCGCAGGCTGGCTACGCTTGAACGTGCAATTGTGTTTACTAATGGCTGCTTCGATATCCTGCACCGCGGCCATGTTGATTATCTGACCCGGGCTAAGCATATGGGGCAGACACTGGTAGTGGGTGTAAATAGTGATGCATCCGTGCGGCGATTAAACAAAGGACTGAACCGACCAATCAATTGTTTGCAAGACCGCATGGCTGTGCTAGCCGCACTTTCAGCCGTCGATCTGGTCGTTTCATTTGAACAGGATACCCCCTTAGAATTAATCAAACAGATTGGCCCTGACGTCCTGGTCAAAGGCGGTGACTGGGAAGCAGCAAGCATAGTAGGAGCAGACATCGTTAGAGCCCGGGGCGGGGAAGTCCACAGCCTGCCCATTGTGTTTCATCGCTCGACCACGGAATTGATCAGTCGCATCTGCAGTAAAGACAAAGCAAAGTAAGGAATAAGCTTGAGGCAGCTTGATCAAAACCTATTTAGCGCGTTCTTTATACTTATTATCCCTGAGGTACTGACTCCGCAAGAGCGGTTTCGATGAATTTACGCGCCACGTATGAGGATTTAACCGTCCAGTACTCCTTGTTGATGGTAAGGGATGCGAAACCAATCTTTTTTTCTTTTAACTCAGCGTAACCCACGAACCAATCATACCTGCCCTCGGGCGAGTGACCCGTCAGTGATCCGGTTTTACCTCCAACAGCTGCCTGTTCGAACTGCCCTTGAAAAAATTTTCTGAAAGATTTACGCGCCGAGCCGCGCCGCACCGTCTCACGCATCAACCGGCGCAGCTTTCTTGCCGTCTCGGCTGAAATCGGATTACCGAGTGTTTGGTGATTGTTTAAGTACAGCGGAATACCCCACTCATCGGTAGCCAGCTCTACCAGATAGGGTAACATCATATGTCCATCATTGACGATTGCCCCTGCCAGCATCGCCCCATGTAAGGGGCTTAATGTATTTGTTCGCGTATAGCCGGAGGCAGACTCCGCTATGCTCCACTCATCTTTGTTGATCTCGGTTGATCCAGTAGCAAAATCCACGTCAGTGCTGAACTCTGTGTTGAAACCGAAACGTTGGGCATAGTCGTTCAAATAATCGGCACCGACCATGTATATTCCTATACGGGCAAATACTGTATTGATGGATTCTGCAAAAGCTTTTGTTAAGGTTGGTCTCCGAGTCCATTTGTTATCTTTGTGTTTCAACACATGCTTTTTGTACAAGCTCGTTTTTTTTCCGTTGTATCGAAGCACGGTTCCCGGCTCCAACAGATTCCGGTCCAGAGCGGCGGCTGCGGTAATGGTCTTGAACACTGAAGCCGCGGGGTAACTATTACGCAGCGTCAGATTTCCCCACGGAGTGCCATCTTTAACGTAGCTGTACAGAGCCAACACCGCTCCAGTATGTGCATCAACCGCAGCGAAGGCACCATAATCCGGTTTATATCTTTGGTAAATCTTATCCAGCGAATCGACAAGCCTCGGGTCTAAGGTATAAGTAATACGGGCATCGTGAACTCGGGCACCAACATCTATCGGTAATTCCCGTGGGAAATCGTTGGTTTGTACAAACGGGGTAAGAGCCGTAGCCAATTTAGATTTGGTTACCCCGGATAGTTCTGACGGCGTGGTCCGGACAGCCCCTAATTCAATCGGCAGGACGGTCAGATACAGAAATAATGCCACACAGAGTAAAGAAGTATACCGATGCACTCTATGGCTCTCCCATTGCTTGCCGATAGATTATTTTATCTTCTTCCCCAAAACAGCAACATATGATCTGCTCAAAATCATCCTCATAGTTGCGCATAACTGAAATGGCAATCTGTGCGGCCGCCTGTTTTGGATAGCCGTAGATCCCGGTGCTAATTCCCGGAAAGGCAATGGTGCGGACACGGTTTTCTCGCGCTAAATTCAAGGAAGATGTATAACATGACGCTAACAGCTCTGGCTCCTTGCCGCGCCCATCATTCCATTTTGGACCCACTGTATGAATCACCCATTTGCTTGGCAAATCAAAGCCCTTGGTGATGCGCGCCTGGCCAGTGGGGCAGCCCCCAAGCTGCTTGCAGGCATCTAGCAGCCGTGGACCCGCAGCCCGGTGTATCGCGCCATCCACACCTCCACCGCCAAGCAGCGCTTCGTTTGCAGCATTGACAATCGCCTCTACGGGTAAAGTGGTAATATCTGCTACAACTACTTTAAGCATGGGAATGCGAGTTGGCAGAACTTTCGATATTTAACATTCTGTCGATAACGATACTCGTCTTGGTCGTTTGGTACTTCTTTAACGCCATGCGTGCACGGGAAATAGCTACGACCGTCGTGCGCGAGTATTGTAACCAATCCCGGCTGCAATTTCTCGATGGGACAGTAGGACTGCGGACCGTAGCGATTACGATACATCGAGGTAAGCTTAAGCTGAAACGACGGTATGAGTTTCATTATTCAGAATCCGATCACTCGCGTAAAATCGGACTACTTGTCCTTATGGGTGATGCGGTTGAAAACTTCATTTTACATCAGCAAACTGCTTCACAAAGTGATACAAACCTTGAAGCCTGACCTATAATATATAGATGAACTCCACAACGCTATCAATGCATGCTTACTAACAAAATACGCATAGCAGCCTGTTTAATCATCACCGCGTCGGCCACCCAGTCGGTCGTGGCCCAATCTGATACACCGCGCATCACCCCGGAGACAATCGTACGTTATCTGTCACAAGACCTCTTTCTCTCCCCAGGAGTCGGCTTCAAGCAGGTGCAAGTCGGCCAACCTTTTGCCAGGGTAGCGCAAGTCTGGGGGACTCCTAGTAAGGGGTTTGAGTCGTCTGAAACAGGCAACAAAGTCGTTTGGCTGTATCTGGCTAGAAATTCATCGATATCTTTAACGGGCGGGTCCAACGTAAAAACCATCAGAATTGAGGGATCGTTCAATTCGCCCTTTGCATCAAGTGAAGGCGCGCATTTCGGCATGACCCCGCACCAGGTTATTAGTATTTACGGACGACCAGAAGAAAATGAGGATCTTACCCACTTATCTTATCCATCTAAAGGCATTGAGTTTAGCTTCGAGCACGGTGGTTTGAAGTGGATGAGGGTTTTCCCCCCCAAATCTTAGTTTCAGACTGACTTATCACTCAACATTTTGTTGATTTGCATAATGTTCGAGCGTGCACCCTGTAAATGAGGGTTTATCTCAAGCGCCTTTTGAAATACCTCCCGCGCATCCTGCAGTTTGTTCTGCTTCATAAGGATCTGTCCCATACCGGAGATTGCGCCGAAGTGTCGAGGTTCAAGCGCTAAGGTCTGCTTGATATCCTGCATGGACAGGCCGAATTCACCCATTAAATACAGTAACGTGGCTCGTCGATTCCATGCCTCTGCAAACTCCGGTTTTGCCTTAGTTACCCGGGTGAACGTGATTAGAGCCGACCTGTAGTCCCCCCGCGTCATAAAGATTACGCCCTTATCGAACAAGCCCTGCGTCTCGGCATCAGTCGCCTCGTACCAGACTTCCCAGATCTGCCGCGTTATTGTCTCGCCAGCCTCAGTTTGCTCTGTTTGCCGCAGTTGCTTAAACAGGTCCTCCAGACGGGGATCGTTTTGATCGGGAATAATCGTACTACTCCAACAGAGCAGAACGGCTGCCAAAAAGCGGGAGACTTTCTTCATATCAGTACCATTGAGGCTCTACACATCATGCCAAACCAAGCGCGTCAGATTTTACCGCCGCTTCAAGTGAATGAAGAAGGCGGGAGATGAATTCTCAGTTCATGAAAAGCATTCTGATAAACATGTTTTTTGAAATCGATGATTTCCTCTACCGCGACCGCCCAATCTTTCCACATCCACTCATCGAACTCGGGCTTACATGAAATATCGAGACGCACCTGCGATTCATCCCCGGTCAACTTTAGTAAATACCAAATCTGTTTCTGGCCTCTGAAATTCTGCTTTTTCTTGTAGCGCAATTTCTTTATGTACGTGTTCGGCAGATCGTAACGTAACCACCTCTGAGTACGGGCAACCACCTTGACATGATCAGGAGCCAACCCCACTTCCTCGTTAAGTTCACGATACATTGCTTCATCTAACGTCTCGTTCGACCTTATTCCACCCTGTGGAAACTGCCAACCGTCATGGTTGCAGCGTCGTGCCCAGAATACCTTGTTACAATGATTAAATAGAATTATGCCAACGTTTCGTCGGTATCCGTCTTGTGCGTGCTTGAAAAGCATGATCTCTATTAGAATATCGCTCGTCTGTTATATTTTTCCATGAACAAGTTAGTTAAGCAATTCATCCTGATAATCCGGGCCAAAGCTGAGAAATTCACCATCACTGTGCCAAGGACGCCCTATGACATTAGCTATATTTGATCTGGACAACACGCTGTTAAGCGGCGACAGTGACCATGCCTGGGGGGAGTTTCTTATAGAGCAGGGGCTGGTTGATGCGCATTACCACGCCCAGAAGAACACTGAGCACTATGAGGATTACAAAGCGGGAAAACTGGACATTCATGAATTTATTGCCTTTCAACTAGAACCTCTGAAGAACAATCCCAGAGAAATACTCGAACACACGCGAGCAAAATTTCTGCAAAAAGTAATTCAGCCAATGATCACTGATAAAGCACTAAATCTGGTGCAAAGCCACCGGCAGCAGGGGCATACACTCATGATCATTACTGCCACCAATAGATTTATCACGCAACCTATCGCCGAAGAGTTTGGTATAGAACTTTTAATCGCCACGGAAGTGGAAGAGATAGCTGGTCGTTTTACTGGCAGGACTTTCGATGTACCAAGTTTCAGCGAGGGGAAGGTAACCCGCTTAAAAGATTGGTTAGGAGGCAGTCAGGAAAATTTAAGGAACAGTTGGTTTTACTCTGATTCACACAACGACTTACCTTTACTTTATCTGGTTGATAACCCGGTAGCGTTAAATCCAGACCCTGTTCTCAGAGAAGAGGCAAGGCGGCGGCAATGGAAGATAATCGAATGGTAGTTAATTTAGCCAGCACTTACCCCTCAACCGGAACAACCCTGGGTGTTGCTCAGAGGCGAGCTAAAAGCTTCCCTCCTCAATATCCTCACAGTGAGACTCAGCAAATTCTAAAAACTCCTCCATCGCACGCAGTCTGAACTTCTGTCGCTGGTAGACTATCGAAAACGGCCGCTTCATCGGAGGGTCAAGCGAAATCGCACATAAGATTCCAAGCTTGAGTTCTTTAACCAGAGTAGTCTCCGAAATAATGGTCACGCCAAGTCCAGCCTGCACAGCGCTTTTCACAGATTCTGGACTGCCGAACTCCATGGTCGTTTTCAAATCATCAAAATTCAAACCAAACTGACTGAAATAACTGGCAATAACCTCTCGAGTTCCAGACCCTTCCTCACGCGCAATAAATGCAAAAGGCAGCACCTGCTCAGCCGTCACGCTTTTAGCCTTGGCCAGTTCGTGATCGGGGGGGCAAACCAGCATCAATTCATCACACCAGCAGACTTTGACCACCATGTTTTTATTGTTGACAGGAGCCTCGACTATACCAACATCAATTTCATTGTTTTCAACCATGTGCACTATGCCAACTGTATTCGATACCTTGAGACGCAACCGCACATCTGGATATTTTTTTTGGAATTCGCCTAGGAGCGTCGGTATTCGGTACTCTGCGATAGTGGTGCTCGCACCAATTATCAATACGCCAATCACATCACCGGTAAGTTTACGTACCTGGTTATCCATTTCATTGTACAAACCGATAATGCGTTCTGCGTAGGCAAATACTTCCTCCCCTGCTTGAGTTAAGCTGATTCGGTTATGGGTACGATCAAACAGTCGGGTATTGAAATATTCTTCGAGCTGACGAATTTGAAATGTGACGGCGGGCTGGGTCATATGCAACGACTCCGCAGCCTTGGTAAAGCTCAAAAGGCGGGCTACCGTATAAAAAACCTGGAGTCGTCTGTCTGCCATGAACCTTGTACACTGAACAAGGTTCATTATAAAGAATTTTTATGGCAAAGCTAAGAAAAAGTATTAAAGTGCCGAACCGGTATATTAAGTTAGTCAGAATCCGTCCAGTTTTAGCTTGAGGTCGGTTGCGCTGGAAGCATTTTGCAAAGCCATTTCCTCGCTGATCTCACCGCTTTTTACAAGTTCCAACAGGTGTTGATCAAAAGATAGCATACCTTCGACGGTTGCCTCTTTTTTAACCAAATCAGCAATATCCTTAACTCGCAGTGGATCAAGAACAAGCTCCTGTACCCGAGGACTCACGGTCATGATTTCACATGCCACCACCCGGCCTTTACCACCTACACGCGGCAGCAGGCGCTGAGCGACTACGGCCCTTAAGTTTTGCGCCAGTTTCGATCGCACCGTTGGCTGAGCATCTGGAGGAAATGTTGATATCATTCGCGTGATCGTTTCAGCAGTGGCTGGCGCGTGCAAAGTCGAAAATACCAAGTGCCCCGTTTCTGCAGCCGTTAATGCGGTCTCTATTGTTTGGATTTCACGCATCTCCCCAAGCAAGATCACGTCTGGATCCTCACGTAAAGCCGCCGTCATGGCCATCGGAAATGTTGTTGCATCCACGCCTAGTTCCCTTTGAGAAATGATACAGCGCTGCTCTTTAAAGATGTATTCGATCGGGTCTTCTATGGTTATGATGTGTTTCGCGTAATTGAAGTTAATCTCATTGATTAATGTTGCGATGGTGGTTGATTTACCTGAACCGGTTGCGCCAGTTAATAAAACAAGTCCACGCTCGAATCGTACAAAATCCCTGATCGCTGCCGGCAATTTTAACTCTTCCGGAGATGGTATTTTGCTGTGTATCACACGCAGCGCCATAGCGATGGTGCCCCGTTGATAATAAATATTTACCCGAACACGCCCAACATTTTGAATACCGATAGATATATCAACCTGGTAATCACGCTCGAAAATTTCCCAATGCCTCGGTTTCATCAATTTTCGCGCCAGATTCTCCATATCCTGTGCAGATAACACGGGGTACTCACGCATCGGGCGCAAGGTCCCATCCACGCGAAAAATCGGGTGATTTTTAACGCGGATATGAATATCTGACGCACGCACGTTCACCGCCTTTCCAAGGACGTGCCCGATAAACTTAACTGCATCTCCTCCCTCAGCCGAAGGGGCGACCGGGAGTTGATTATTCTTTATTTGCGCAACGGCAGGCTCATTCATGCGTTTTGTCACAACTTTCTCTCAACTTGCCTAGTGTAAAGCATAGCAAGGATTCTAAAATATGTAAGGCAAACGCTAGATCAGCAGTAAGATTAATCTACGTCTTGAAGCGCGCCTCAGCGGCACCGCTATCGAGTACGGCTCTAATAAATTGGGCACACTCTTTTATCGGCTTTTGCTTTACATGAGCGAGTAATAATGCACCTGAATAAACCAGACTGTCGTAGGCGAGCCCTCGATTTCCACGCAGAGCAGCTTCACCAGCGCGGGCTGCCGCATCGGCAATAGCGTCGACATTAATCGTTTCATTCCCCTCAGTTGAACTGGTCAATTCCGCGGGGAGCGGGAGCGCCCGATGAGAGGCGTTTTCAATACCAGCCATCGCAGGCTCGATTCGTAACTCTTTGTCCGCACTATCTTCGTAAAACTGGACCGCTTTTGATGGCTGCTGCAGGGAGGGAATTACACCTCCCTCTACCCCGCGAACGATCATGGCCGATTGATAGCCGGCATGACGCGCCAACATTGTGTAAATTGGTGGATAGGGTTTATGCACATAACCCGTCAATAAGTGGGTGCGTTTTTTCGCACTAAAAGGCTTCAACGCGACTTCTATTGTCGTCAAGCATGTTCTCTTAACCATAAGATCGCGCAACTCAAGCAATTGATGTAAACCCGGACATGAGACACTTTGATCAAGATACGCCCAGCCAATATCTGATTCCGTGATCCGGTCGGCCACACTTGCCAGGCTCAAATTGACGTCGTACCCTGCTGCAGCCAGAACCTTATGCTGTGTTACTCCGTATTTCGGACCAACTGCTTTGACTCCGTGGCAAACCGTCGGCACGCCACAGGCCGCCATGACTGGCGCCAGAAAAGCAGATATCGGCAAACCACGCGCGTAACCATTAAACGGGTCGGTGACCTCCACCAATTCATCCACCGCAACCTCAGTTTGTTGGGTTGCCTCTAACAGCGCTCTCTGTACACCCAGCAGTTCATCATTAGTTTCGCGCTTCATTCTAAGGGCAATGAAAAACAAGCCTGCTTGCACCGGGTTAACTTCACCTCGCAGAACCGAATTTGCCCCCGAATAAGCTTCATCTATAGAGATATCTTTACTTAGTTCCGGTCCGGTTGCTATTTTTTGCAGTATGGGCCGCATAGTCGATTGTTGAATCATATTAATGGCGTTTAAGTCTGCGAGAGAAAAAGAGGGATTTCAGGCGGACATACTCTTGCTCCAATCCATCAATCAACACCCCACAGTCAGCACGCATGTCTTTTAACATAAATAACTCCAAATCCTGAGCGCAATTTGCCAATGCTTCGGCTCCCACGTAAGCCGCGGACCCTTTGATTTTATGTGCTGTTTTCTGAACAGTTTCGTATTCGCCACTGGCATTTGCATCTCTTAGTTTAGTTATCTCGTCCATATAAACATCAAGCACCTTCACAACACTCTTCAACCAGAGTTCCTTATTGCCGGAAGCCAACGTTATACCGCGCTCAGAGTTCAATACCGGTGCATTAAGAGATGTCGGCGACGCTTGACCCCTTGCAGAATTCACTTCGACACGCGCCGGAAACATCTTCTGCACAGCGCCAAACAAGGCTTCGCCTTCAACCGGCTTCGCTAAAACTGCATGGAAACAGTTCAACGGAAAATTACCGTCTTGCTGACCAAATACATCCGCTGTAACCGCGATGACTACTGGCTTCTGCTTTAGATTCATGTTCAGCAGCCGTCTAGTCGTTTCGATGCCGTCCATATCTGCCATATGGATATCCATAAATATAACGTCGTATACGTTCCGCTGACACAAAAGCAACGCATCCTCACCTGACACAGCAACATCCGTACAAAATCCGTGGGATGTTAATAATTCCCGCATGAAGCTTCGATTAACACCGTTGTCATCAACTACCAGGGCACTTAGTTTATTGACCTTAAAATCAAGTGTTTTTTCGGATGTTGTGTGACCAATTTCCGCACCTGCCTTGATGGTAGTGAACGGTAAATCTACAGTTACCCTGGTGTATTTTCCCAGCTCACTGTCAATTGAAATCTTGCCATTCATCTTATCAATAATACTTTTAGCGATACTCAACCCTAATCCTGTTCCCTCAAATCGCCGGTTAAAACCAATTTCTATTTGTGTAAAGGGTTCAAATACTAAATTCAGTTTTTTTTGAGAGATGCCTACTCCAGTATCTTCAATTATGAGTCTTACATTATCAATGCAACCTTCAGATCCTGTCTTTTCCGCTGTAAAGTTAACTTTGCCCGATGATGTAAATTTGATTGCATTGCCAACCAAATTAAAAACTATTTCATTCAGCCTGGTAGGATCGGTCATTACGAAATCAGGAAGTTCCTGTTTAATATCAATAATCAGGTCAAGGTTGTTTTTTTGCGCCAGAGGCCGCAGAGATGCGATAGCGTCCTGTAACTCCTGCTTAAAGGCAACGGACCTCTCTTGCAGGGTTAATTCCCCCGCCTCTATTTTTGACATATCAAGCACGTTATTGACGATATTTCGGAGATTGACCGCGGAATGCTCTATGTAATCCAGATAGCCCTCCAACTTCTGACTCAAAGTCTCCTTACGCATAAGATCTACAAAACCAACAATGCCCGTCAATGGTGTTCTCATCTCATGACTCATGGTAGCTAAGAACTGGCTTTTCGCTTTGTTAGCTGTATCAGCACGTTGTATAGCTGAACGAAGGTTACTAATGAGTTTGGTCGCATATATTGGAATAATCATTAAAGAAAAAATTATTCCCAAAGAAAAAGGTAGAGCGATCCCCCCCCAATACTCACTATTTATTATTACTAATGAAAATAAAAAAATAGAAAAAGAAAGAGACATGTACAAATAGGCAATACCATATCGAAACCCATATCCAATAATTATCCAGATATAGATTGCAAATAAAAATATCGCCGATTGCTCTCCGATGTATAACAGTGTACTTGTGCAAATTAAATCGGTTGAAATCGAATACAACCGGCGTATAACAGACTTACTTGGATTGAGTGCTATCCAAGATATTATAAATACACTATTACTGATCGCTAACCATAACAAAATGTATTTGGGCCATTCGTTGAAGCTCCCAACCGAAAACGCATATCCGCAGATTGCGGCTACCAACACTAACCTGATTAGAGCCTGCTCTGATTCTGTATCTGGACAATTCCTCAGACGCAACCAAAAGTTCTCTATTACCATCTCATCCTCCTTGTATGCCTTGGTACGTCGCCGCATATTATAATTGATAATAAATTTATATTGCGATTATGCGTCATGAATCTTGAATTCAAACATCTTAGTGATGTAAATGATCTCTTTACCCATCTTATTGTTGATTGAAGGAAAACCCTGCTTAGTTGTAGGCGGTGGCGACGTCGCTGCCCGCAAAGTAAATCTACTGCTTAAAGCAAAGGGAGTAGTTACGATAGTCTCGCCAAAATTGTGCCGGCAGCTCGAAGAACTCAAAAATATGGGTAGCATCCGGCACGAGAAGAGAAAGTTCGAAACCAAAGACGTCGACGGAAGTTTTCTGGTGATAGCCGCGACCAATAGCCGAAAAACAAATCAGGAAGTGGCCCACTATGCGCGTGAAAGTAACATTCCGGTGAACGTGGTAGACCAACCAAAACTATGCAGCTTCACCATTCCCTCCATCGTCGACAGATCGCCTATAACGGTGGCGGTATCGACGGGTGGAGCTTCGCCGGTCCTTGCCCGCCAACTAAGGGCCCGCCTGGAGTCTTTGATACCCGCTGCTTATGGGAGGCTTGCGACACTTGTAGAAGACTATAGACATCTGGCAAAGCAGCGATTATCAAACGTTACGGAGCGGCGGCGTTTTTGGGAGAGTGTTCTACAAGGGCCAATTTCGGAGATGCTGCTTTCGGGAAAAGAAAAGGCTGCCAGGCACGCACTAGATCGGGCTCTTTCGTCCGCACCCAACGCTTTTAAACAGGGTGAGGTCTACCTGGTTGGTGCTGGTCCGGGCGACCCTGATTTACTTACATTTCGCGCGCTGCGACTTATGCAACAGGCAGACGTCGTGTTATTTGATCGCCTGGTGTCAAAGGAGATTCTGGAGCTGACCAGAAAGGATGCCGAGAAAATATACGTTGGAAAAGCCAGCCAGAAGCACTCTGTGCCACAACTCAAAATTAATAAGCACCTTGCCACTCTGGCAAAGCAGGGGAAAAGAGTGCTGCGGCTCAAAGGAGGCGATCCGTTTATTTTTGGCCGGGGCGGAGAAGAGATTGGTGAGCTGGCAAAGCAAGGTATTTCGTTTCAGGTAGTCCCGGGCATCACTGCCGCAGCCGGTTGTGCTAGTTATTCCGGCATCCCTTTGACTCATCGAGATTTTGCACATTCCTGTGTCTTTGTTACTGGTCATCTGCAAGATGGAAAGGTTGACTTAAACTGGGCGATGCTGTCACAACCGCAACAGACTGTTGTAGTTTACATGGGGCTGATCGGACTTCCTGTAATATGCAAACAACTGATAGCTCATGGCATGGACCCAGATTTCCCCATTGCGCTTATAGAGCAAGGTACCACAGCAAATCAGCGCGTGCTTGTAGGTACGCTTTCGACTCTACCCAAAAAAGTTGAAGCCAGTGAAGTTCATGCTCCTACGCTCGCTATCATTGGTGAAGTGGTCCGCCTTCACGACAGCCTATCCTGGTTCAATACGGATAACCATAGACATGATGGTTGAGGTCGCAAAAGTACACGATATCCCTCCCGGAGAAATGCTGCGAGTCCATGCGCATGGCGCTTGGATCGTAATAGTTAACTTAGATGGCCAGTACTACGCGCTATCGGACACTTGCACTCATGAAGATGCTTCGCTTTTCAAAGGGACTTTTAAGGACGGGTGTATTCGTTGCCCTCTGCACGGAAGTCGATTCGATGTAAGAACAGGAAAGCCGCTGGAGGAACCTGCAGAAGAACCACTTAAAATTTATCCCGTGAGAACGCTTAACGGAATGATTCTTATAGGTCAAGCACCAGCCCGGTATTTTTAAATGTATTATAATTGAAGCTTGCAATCGGATATGAAATCATTTGATTGATGAGTGGATGTGCGAACAACGAGCCTTACGCACTGCGCGTACTTGGCGACAGCATGGAGCCGGAATTTGGACAAGGGGACGTGATCGTCATTGAGCCTGAAACAAATCACGAGGACGGTAGTTATGTCATCGCTGTTCATCAGGATGAATACATATTCCGGCAACTCGTACTTATCAACGACCAATGGCACTTAAAACCGCTCAACGATCATTATCCAACCGTAAAGATCAATGAAAATGATTCGGTAAAGGGTCGCATAATCTCTAAATCTTCCGGTAAAGGCCGGCAAATCAAAACCTACCTGTGAGTTCCACAGACAGATTCTCTCATTTCGATGCGGCAGGCCATGCCCATATGGTCGACGTGGGTAGCAAATCTGTGACGCATCGAGTGGCAGTCGCAACTGGCAATATCACCATGCGCAAGGAAACCCTGGAGATGATCTTGGATAGACGCCATGAAAAGGGGGACGTTCTCGGAATTGCGCGGATTGCGGGGATCATGGCGGCCAAACGCACAGATGAACTGATACCTTTGTGTCATCCTCTCGCCATAACCAAAGTTGCAATTGATTTTCAACCCAAAATCGAAAGAAACACGATCGAATGCAAGGCGCAGGTTGAAACTCGAGGGCAAACTGGAGTTGAAATGGAAGCTCTAACTGCCGTTCAGATTTCTCTTTTAACCATATACGATATGTGTAAAGCGGTGGATCGGGGTATGGTCATGAGTGATATAAGCCTGCAGGAAAAACACGGAGGTAAATCGGGTCACTGGACGAGACCAGAGTTGGCCAAAGAACCCTAACACGACGTTTTGCATTTCGAAATCAGCATGAAATCTGATATCGACCGATGGAACAAGAAATACTCCGCGCATCAATATTCAAGCAATATTTCACCCGACTCGATTCTTGTCGCCAATAGTTCGCATCTACCCCAAGAGGGAACCAGCCTAGATCTTGCCTGTGGTGTGTGCGATAACGCCCTGTATCTCGCTGAACTTGGGTTTTGCAGTTTTGCAGTGGACGCTAGTGAAACCGCGATTCGCTTTGGCCAGAGAAAGGCACGGGCTAACCACCTGCATATATTAGGGTTCGTAGCCGATCTGGATACCTACCCTCTACCTGAGGAATATTTCCACGTAATTGTTGTAGTGCGTTATCTGAACCGAAAGCTGATTGAGCCGATAAAAAGAGCGCTCAAGCCAGACGGGGTCGTACTAATGCGGACTTTTAACACGCGCCATTTAGAAAAAAAACCGACTTTTCCTGAAAGCTACGTACTGCATGATAGTGAGCTTACAGCTTGGTTTAACGGATGGAGCTGCATCGACACGAATGACGAGGTGACGAGTAAACAAACTGAATCTTACTGGATCGGCAAAAAACCTAACCCCCAGTGACTGGGGGAAAAAATGCCACTTCATCTCCGTCATTTATTTTTGTTTCGGGCTGAGCGTAATCCATGTTAACAGCCATTAATACTTCAGTCGCAGGCCCACGTTCTCCGGCCACTATCTTCCACACCTCTTTCAACGTTAAATCTTCGCTCAACTCCAAGTCACGCTCGGCAAACCCAAGCGTCTCTCGCAAACTAGCAAACAATTTTACCTTAACTCGCACCGGTTTATTTTACCTGGTTTACTTTAATATCAGAACACATAACTTTATGTATCCCATATAATGCAACAACACATGCATATGTTGAAAGATGACATAACAGGTCTGATCCTGGCCGGTGGCCGCGCGCGACGAATGGGTGGGATCGACAAGGGACTGGTGGAACTCGGAAGTAAGCCAATGATCTCTCATGTCTTGGAACGACTAACACCTCAAGTCGGTCGGGTGATGATCAACGCAAATCGCAACCTGGATACCTACCAGGAGTGGACTCAAACCGTTATCAGGGACAGCACTGGTGAATACGACGGTCCATTGGCTGGTATGGCCAGCGGTCTGGAAGTGACGACCACGCGGTACATGCTGACCTGCCCATGTGACTCCCCGCTCCTGGCAGATGATTTGGCTGTGAGAATGTATAAACGGTCTTTAGAGAGCAAAGCAGAGGTTGCCGTTGCTTCTGATGGATGCCGCTTGCACCCGGTATTTTTACTGATTCATCGAAACCTGCTCCCCAGTATCCTGGCGTTTCTTGAAACGGGTGAGAGAAAGATTGATAAATGGTTTGAACAGCATAATTTCTGCGTCGTTGACTTTGCAGATAAACCGGAAAGCTTTTTGAACGTTAACACGCTTTTTGAAAAACAAGAGCTGGCCTCTAGATTCGATTTCAATGACTGAACATGTACCCAATATTCCGGCTTTGTATGAATTAGTGACCCTTGATGTTACGGACAGCAGCCGCGCTCATGCTGAACGACTCGCGCAAAGGGGTGCAGATGAGGGGACGCTTGTATGGGCCAAAGCGCAGCAGGAAGGGATCGGGCGCTCCGGTAAATACTGGATGTCGGGTAATCGAAACCTGCATTGCGCGATCATCTTGCGACCGGAGGAGGATTTCGAGAGCTGCTGCCAACTTAGTTTGATTGCGACTATTTGCGCGGCGATGGCTATCTCCAGACAAGCAGAACCTCTAGAGGAGTTTCGATATCGGTGGCCCAATGACATCACACTCAATCGGGGGAAACTGGCCGGCATCACTCTCAGCGGAGAAGTTGCAAATTCATTAGTCGAATGGATTGTGGTCGCGCTCAACGTAAATGTGTATGACCATCCTAAAAGTAAAGGCTTTGAAGCAGCCAGCATGCGAGGCGAGGGATTTCAGTCGTTTGACCGTGTGCAATTACTTGAAGCCTATACGAGAGAATTTCTGTCATGGCTAAATCGATGGAGCGACGAAGGTTTTGAAAGCATACGCCGAGCATGGCTCTTTAAGGGCCACCAAAAAAATGACTTGGTTAATCTAAATCTTGGAGATTCACACATACAGGGTGTGTTTAAAAATCTAGATTCCAAGGGGGCTGTAACACTAGAATCCAACAACAATACAGAGACGATCACACTCCCAAGATTTTTTAGTTACGATTTTTCTTTCTAGGATTGAAGTATGGCTGATTCTATTCGCAAATCTTGCCGTGGCCGCAGAAACTTTATCAAACTGTGTATGGGTGCAGTGACGGCTGGGCAATTACGTCAATCATTTGCAGTCGGTAACAATCTTTTCAAACGATATAATCGGGTGCAGCTGGTTAAACTTAACAACGAGCCGGTTTTACCTGACGATTTGGAGATTGGACAAAGTTACATTTTTCACTATCCGTTTGTAACCACACCCTGTTTTCTTATAGACATGGGAAACGCTTTAAGCGACAGCGTCCAGCTGAACCTAGAAAACGGTCAGACTTACACCTGGAGCGGAGGCGTTGGCCCAAATCAATCCATTGTGGCTTTTGCGGCGATATGTGCGCATAAAATGACACACCCTGCTAAATCGGTGAGCTTTATAAACTACCGTCACGAAACCATCAATTACCGGGATAAGAATCGAAAATTAAAAAAGGGCTCGCAACTGATCTATTGCTGCTCTGAAAGGAGTGTCTACGATGTCAAACGTGGAGCTAAAGTGCTTGGAGGACCTGCGACCCAGCCTTTGACCACTATTCTTCTGGAGTACGACGATACGAAAAACTGTCTTTATGCAATAGGGACATCAGGCGGAGACCTATATCAACGGTTTTTTCGGACGTTTACCTCACGCCTTCAGTTGGAATACCTGACTACAAAAGTAGATGCGCCGGTAAATCGTAAAACGGAGGTCATACTGAACAAGGAGTTCAGTAAAACCCAGATGACTTGCTAACCCACAACCAAATCTAATTATTTCAATAATATCAATATTTTATACCCATTTTCTTGTTGCTGGGCAGTCTGATATGGGGTTCGACCTGCATGATCCGCAATGGTCCTGTCCGCACCACCCTGCAACAGTAACTTCACCATATGCGTGTACCCCTGCGCAGCCGCGATGTGCAGTGCAGTAACGCCGTTTTCAGCACGATGATTCAGATCAGTATCAGGATCAGATAGCAGCAGCGTAACAATTTGCTCCCGATCTTCATATACTGCACGCATCAGGGGTGACCAAAGATAAACATCTTTTAAGTTTGGATCAGCCGCATTATCCAATAGCTCTTTGGTCACGGCGGCATAGCCTTTAGCTGCAGATATCATTAATGCTGACCAGCCGTTCTTTGCCACTGCATTGACGTCGGCGCCTTTTTCTATAATCAGCCTGACAATCTCCAGGTCTCCACCCAAGGCCGCGTACATGATTGGCGTACCGCCATTATTGTTTGCCTTATTAACATCTGCTCCCTGTTGCAGCAAACGCTCAACTCGATCTATATCTCTGTCTCGCGCAGCCAGCATCAATGCGGTTTTACCATTACTGTGCGTCTTTTCTGCAGCAAAATTGGCTGCACTTAAGTTATCTGCTTTTGCTGCTAGCGTAAACAGCATAATAGCCAAAACTAAACACCCTTGATTACGATTTCGCATAGACATGTTAATGAGCTGATTTTTGCCGATCGCTTTCTCCGCCGCTGCGCAGACCATAGTGTGAGACAACCTCGGATAAAGCTGACTGCGCATTGTATTTGCCAGTCATGCGCAGAACACTATCGTGAGCGAACGCTTCGCGCGCTAAGGTCTCAAATTTTTCATGCTGAACATCGCCGATTTCCTGTTCCTGCTCCTGCAGCACACGGTAATCTGAATCAGCAAAAAAATACCTGATATGCCTTTGTTTTGCCAGGTACTTGAGGCACTCATAGTGCATGTTGAATTCCCCCGGTACCAGTAGAATTTCAAAAACGAGCGGGTCATCAATAACGGTCTGGACTTCGATCCGCATTAAAACAACAGAAGCATTGGCGTGTGCCAGTAACTCGGTCACTAGAATTGCCGGCGTAATTCTGTTTTTTTTCAGAGCCTTGCGATCCTGCTTGGACTCGGGACCGGCGACGTACAGGAAAAACGCTGATTCCCAGGCCTCATGATCAAACTGAACCGGAATACAGGTGGCAGCAATTTCCTTCTCACGCATTATTTTCTTAACTTGTGGTGGAAATTCTTTCACATTGACCATAAAAAACACCGGATATGCTTAAGCATATCCGGTGTTAGTTTTGCTTCAAAGATTTAATGCAAAGTACATCTATGAGACTTTAAGATTTTTTTACGCCTTTAACCTCTTCATACCATTGGCTGTGGTGTTGCTTTGCCCATTCCTCTGACACTCGGCCTGAAGTCATTCCCTCTAAAGACCCCTCGGTGCCCAGCGTGCCGATCCAGATATGGCCGATAGCCACTGCAGTCCAAATAATCGCGGTTACAGCGTGGATGATGCTGGCGATCTGCATAGTCTCACGCGTCTGCTCGAAGTTTGGGAAATTCAGGATAATACCAGTTACACAGACAGCAACACCGAAAGTACAGATTATCCAAAACCAGAGTTTCTCACCACCGTTCATGCGCCCGGCGGGAGGATGCGCATGTTTACTGCTGAGTATGCCGCCGCCCTGAGCAAACCAGGTCAAATCCACTGCGGTGGGCAGGTTATAGCGAATCCACCATATAATTTCGATCAAAATCCCCACTGCAAAGAACGGACCGAGATAATTGTGAGCCAACATGGCGACACTGGCCCATGCTGCGAAGCCTTGTGGTCCCAGCAATGGAATCAGTACAACGCGCCCGAATAGCATGCTGAGGCCGGTGATTGCCAGAATGATAAACAGGATTGCGGTGTACCAATGCAAGGTGCGCTCACCCATACTCCAACGCTCTACCGTTTTGCCAGACCGTGGCTCGCTCAATTTCACCTTACCTTTGAACAAGTGAAACAAAAGGATTGCACCAATCACCGCCGCCAGCAGCCACGGCGTATAGTTGGATACCGGTCCGTTTCGAATCTGGCGCCAGTTCTGCCCTCCATTTTGAATCAAGGTATTGGTGGTATAGGGGCCTTGAGAAGCGACATAGCCTTCCCCCCCTTCACGTACAGCTCGCCAGTAGTTGGCGCGTGGATTTTCATCGCCGGCAGTTTGAGCTGAGGCGGAGGTTACGCCAACGTAGATATACCCTGTCAGCGGCAATAACGTTGCCCCCAACAGGATGACTACCAGGCTCCACAAAATGATTTTAGCGTGACGGCTTTTAGTATTTTGTTGCTTTGCCATAGCAAACTCCCTCAGTATTAACGATCTATCTGGCCCATATTAAAGCGCGCATTTAGTTCGCTTGCTCGCTCCTCGGTGTTTGCGCTCAAAAGTGGATCTTTTGCGCCCTTATAAACGCCGGGTTTATGAACGGTAACGCTGGACGTATCAGAACACCCCGCTGTCATAGCAACAAAGATCAAACCTATCAAAACACCATAGAGTTTGTTCATTTTCAGTTCCTCTACAAGCAGTGAACGACGCGGGCCTGGCAACCCCTACAAGGGAAACTAATGAAAAAAGGGGTTGAAGAGTTCTCAGGCTTCAACCCCCTACTTCATTCCAGTCATCCCTGTGCTCCGTAAGCGGTCTCCCAACCCCAGGTCTGAGGCCGGCCGCCCCGCTTGAGCACCCGTTCGCGATATATGTCCGCAACCATATCACCGTCTCCAGCGACTAAAGCTTTGGTAGAGCACATTTCCGCACAAATCGGCAGCTTGCCCTCGGCAACCCGATTGCTACCGTATTTTGCATACTCGGCATCAGAGTTGTCTTTGGCCGGTCCGCCGGCGCAGAATGTACATTTGTCCATCTTGCCTCGAACACCAAAGGCCTCCTGTTCCGGATACTGAGGCGCGCCAAACGGACACGCATAAAAGCAGTACCCACAACCGATACACAGATCCTTGTCGTGGAGAACAATGCCTTCATCCGTAGTGTAAAAACAATCTACGGGGCAGACGGCTGCACACGGAGCATCAGTGCAGTGCATACAAGCCACTGATATGGATTTTTCTCCAGGAACGCCATCATTGAGCACAACGACGCGACGCCTGTTTACACCCCAGGGAACGTCGTTCTCGTTCTTACAGGCAACAACGCAGGAATTACACTCAATGCATCGCTCGGCGTCACAAAGGAATTTCATTCTAGCCATTATTTATGCCCTCCTTAAGCAGCGCGTATGCGACACAGGGTGACCTTAGTTTCCTGCATCTGGGTTACGGAATCATAGCCATAGGTCATGCCAGTATTACAGGCTTCCCCTCGTACAAGCGGCGCGGTGCCTTCCGGATACTTCGCTAGCAAGTCATCGCCCTGGTACCAACCGCCAAAATGGAAGGGGGTAAACACAACTCCGGGTGCTACTCGCTTCGTTACCATAGCTTTCATCTTCAGCTTGGCCCCTTCAGGGCTGTCTATCCACACCATCTGGCCATCTTGAATGCCGTTATTATTGGCATCAACTGGATTGATCTCAACAAACATATCTTGTTGCAGTTCAGCCAGCCATGGATTGGATCGCTGCTCCTCGCCACCACCTTCATACTCGACTAAACGTCCGCTGGTCCAAATGATTGGAAAATCTTTTGAATAGTCGTTTGCTTGTATGGAGGCATAGCGGGTGGGCAGGCGATAGAAGCGCTTTCGGTCTTCATAAGTTGGATAGTCTGCAACCAGATCGCGTCGTGGCGTATACAGCGGCTCGCGATGCACCGGCACCGGATCGGGGAAGGTCCACACCATGGTCCGGGCCTTCGCGTTGCCGAACGGCGCACAGCCATGCTTGATAGCGACGCGCTGTATACCGCCGGACAGATCAGTTTTCCAGTTTTTGCCGTCCGCGGCCGTTTTTTCATCAGCCGTGAGATCTTCCCACCAGCCGAGCTGCTTTAGGATGTCCGCCGTGAACTCGGGGTAGCCATCTTTAATCTCTGAGCCCGCACTGAATGAGCCCTCAGCCAGGAGATTTTCACCCTCATGTTCTACACCGAATCGCGCGCGGAAAGTCAGACCACCTTCAGCAACAGGCTTGCTGGGATCGTACAGAACCGGTGTTCCGGGATGCTTCATTTCCGCCGTACCCCAACACGGCCAGGGCATACCGAAGTACTCACCATCATTGGGTCCGCCTTCGGCTATCAGCGTAGTCGTGTTGAAAGTCTTGCGATTCGCCATGTGCGACTTGATCCGATCCGGGCTCTGTCCGGTATAGCCGATGGTCCACATACCTTTATTGAATTCCAGGGTGATGTCTTCCACCAGAGGCTCATCGTTATTGACCTTGATGTGTTTGCAAAGCTGATCAGCAACGCCGAGCTTTTTCGCAAACTTATACATAATTGTATGGTCAGGTAACGACTCCCACACCGGCTCGATAACCTTATCACGCCACTGCAATGACCGATTAGAAGCCGTAACCGAACCGTAGGTTTCAAACTGCGTTGCCGCAGGTAATAGATAAGTACCTTCTTTACGGTCGTTCATGACGGCGGCATGGGTTGGATGCGGGTCGATCACGACCAGCATATCGAGCTTCTCCATAGCCTTCTTCATTTCCGGGCCGCGGGTCTGACTGTTTACTGCGTGACCCCATAACACCTGTATACGAATGTTGTCTTTCTGGCCGATGTTTTCCTCCAGCACACCATCAATCCAGCGGGATACCGGTATGCCTTTATAGTTCATCGGATGGACCGGTTTTCCACCGTCACCTTCGACTTCCTCTGCAGCAAACTGACTCTTAATCCAATCAACATCAAGATCCCATACCCTAGCCCAGTGTGCCCAGGAACCAGGTTTGAGGCCATAGTATCCAGGCAGTGAATGTGACAACACGCAGAAGTCTGTTGCGCCCTGCACATTATCGTGGCCACGGAAAATATTTGCGCCCCCGCCCGAAACGCCCACGTTTCCGAGGGCCAACTGCAATGCACAGTAGGCGCGGGTATTATTGTTCCCGATCGTGTGTTGTGTCCCACCCATGCACCAAACGATCGTCCCTGGTCGGTTTTCCGCCATGATCTGAGCGGCACCCTTGACTACCTCTTCCGGAGCGCCGGTGACGCGCTCAACTTCCTGCGGATTCCATTTCTTGACCTCCTCACGGACACGATCCAGACCCCACACGCGCTGAGAAATGTACTCTTTGTCTTCCCAACCATTTTCATAGATATGCCACAAGACTCCCCAAATCAGAGCCACGTCTGTACCGGGGCGGAATCTTACAAAGTGATCCGCGTGGGCTGCCGTACGTGTAAAACGAGGATCACATACGATCATCTTTGAACCGTTCTCTTTAGCCCGCAGGATATGCTGCATCGCGACGGGATGTGCTTCTGCAGCATTGCTGCCGATGAAGAACATCGCCTTCGAATTGTGCATGTCATTATAGGAGTTGGTCATCGCACCGTAGCCCCAGGTGTTAGCCACACCTGCTACGGTTGTTGAATGGCAGATACGGGCCTGGTGATCAACGTTGTTAGTGCCCCACATCGCTGCCAGCTTACGGAAAAGATACGCCTGTTCATTACTGAACTTCGCTGAACCCATCCAATACACCGAGTCGGGACCAGATTCTTCCCTGACTTTAAGCATGCCATCGCCAATCTCGTTTATTGCTTCATCCCAGGAGATGCGCTTCCATTTCCCACCAGTCAGCTTCATTGGATACTTCAAGCGAAGTTCGCCCATACCATGCTCACGAACGGAGGCGCCTTTAGCACAGTGTCCACCGAGATTGAAAGGCGATTCAAAATCCGGCTCTTGCCCGGTCCAAACGCCGTTCTGCACTTCAGCAATCACACCGCAGCCGACTGAACAATGCGTACATATAGAGTGTATACGCTCGGTTTGGACGCCCTCTTTGGGTGCGAATTCAGCCTTTGCTTCCGCCTGACGCATCATCGTGAGCGGCAAGCTGCTGGCCACGGCAGCCCCACCCAGGGTGACGCCCGAACGGCGCAGAAACGTTCGGCGATCTATCGCATCGCCCACCGCCGTTTGGCCGCCGTGATCGGTGCGTCGCTTTCTAATTAGTTTCATTGATGGTTACCTCCGTAGCCTAAAACCGTGCTTTCTCGTAATAATTGAGAATATGAGGAGTTACGTGATACCCCTTGGTTGTCTCTTGTGCCGCCTGGTCTTGCATTGAACCAGGGGACGAATCGGAGTTGGCGCTCTCTGCCACCACTGCTGTCACCGCGACTGCACCACCGGTTGCTGCGACTCCTTTCAGGAAACTACGCCTACTTACAGCGGCGCTTTTCTTCTTCACACTCATAGTGCCTCTCCTCGAACGAGTTTCGTTAGAACTGCATATGGTTGATCAACACTTCTTTATCTGTTTGACAAAGTTACCTTTAAACTTGAATTCAAATCCTTTCATCTTTTTGCAAAAAATCTTGTTGCGATACATGCCACTTTAACTGTCTTTCTTTAGTGTTCAAATTATTTCTTTCTCAATGCGGCAGCATTTCTAAATATTGCCTGTCAAGCTCAATAAACTGTTCTCCCAGCGCACCGACGGCGCTGTAGAAACTTGCGGTCTCAGCTTGTTGTAAATCCTCAAAAAACTTACCCATCCAGGGCTCGATGTGATTATCGAAGAATGATTTTTGCACATGTGGCGAAATCCCCTCGGGGCTCTCTATGAGCAAGCTCATCGTCTCGCACAGTGCGCTTGCGTGATCCTCCGGTTCTTTTGTTTCCTCGGCTCGCTCCAAACCAAATCGCTTCAAATCCCGTCTTAACTGCGCCAACGGGCGCTCCATCATAAATCCCGTGAGATACCATGAACCATATGGTACTACTTCCCCTCGGCCAACGCCTATGAACAGTGCGTGGTACTCATCATCAAGTGCTTCGACCGTGGTGCGAGAAGCGGCTACGTTCAAAGTCTGCCACGAAGCTGCCATTGCCCTGTCCTGTTCTGCTTCTGTTACGTCAATTTGTCGCAATAAATCAATAAGATCCTGTGTTGGCGGCCGAGCCATTAACGTTCCGAGTAGTCGATACGTATTAGCCCGAATCTGGTCCTCCTCCTGAATTTCCGTCTTGGAAGCAACGGAATCACTCATACCAGTATCCTTTCCTCAGATTTATAGCATGAGTCGTGCCAGGTTTTATAGAAAAAAAATGACCAATAATTACCAAATATCATACTCTTAACCTGCAATTAACGTGCTTCAACTTCAAGCTTTGTTTCGATTTGTCCCAAAACTGCCCCATTTAGACCTCTGACCCTGTGGGCTTATCCGGTTTTTCGTAAGGATTCATCCCGCCGCTATTGATGTACATGTCTTCTATTCTACAATTATCACACATCCCCAACCGTCCCATTTGAGTTGAATCCTGATACATCCAGTGGCCTTTAAGCTTTTCACGCATTTTTAACATCATGCTTTGAGTCGCGAACGGTTTACCGCACTTGATACAGTTAAATGGTTCTTCCTCATACATCACCTGCGGCTGATCTCTCTCCTCAGCGTCAAAGTTAAATCGCGCTTCGATCACGACCGCATCCTCGGGGCACGCTGTTTCACACAGGCCACATTGCACACAGTTTTTTTCCAAAAACATCAGGCGCGGCAATCCGGTTCCTGCAGTCAACGCCGCGGCGGGACAAACCGCAGCGCAGGACATGCAAAGCGTGCAGGCTCGCTTATCCACCTTAACCCTGCCAAACGGTGATCCTGGCTCTAACGCAACCATCTTTCGTGTTTTAGGCGCATGCGCATGAAAATGATCGAGCGCTAAACGTAATGTGGTTCTTTTTTCGTTAAAAGCAGCGAATCCTGCAGGGGACACCACTTGCTTGCCCGGATCAGCAGGAATCAGATCCCCAACGTGGTCAACCCCAATCGGTTGCAACAATTTAATTCGATCAGATGGATAACCCATCGCACCCAAGATGGTCTGGGCTACGATCATGTCCGCCTCGATCGACTCAATTATATTTGTCGCCAGATCATCCATAGCAAGAACCAGTACGTGATGCGCCCCATAAGCAAGACAGGATAACCAAACGTCCATACCTACAGATGCTACATTCTCTACCTGCACGGGAATGACATTATCTGGCAGTGAATCAAGCGATTTTCCCAGCCACTCCTTTCCTCTTTCTTCATCGTGAAACAGTAAAACTGGCTGCGCGCCCTGCTCATCATGATAGCGGTGCAGCACACGGCGCACGTCGTCCAGGAGATCACTCACCCGTGGAAAAGCGTAGGTGATTGCGCCAGTTGGACAAACTGTCGTACAGATACCAATACCCTGACACAGATAAGGATCAACGCTTACGCTTTCCTCACCCGAGGCGATGGCCTGGGTTGGGCAGACGTCCAGACAGCGCGTGCATCCAATTACACCTCGAGCAGTATGAGCACAGATAGATGGATCAAGATTGAAGAATTTCGGTTTTTCGAACTCCCCAATTAGCTGCGGGAGTTCGATCATGGCTTCTTTCAGCTCTGCTTCGCTGGTCGGCGCGAAATAGCCTAGAGGCGGTACATCCTGCCCAAACGCCTTGTCTTTGGTGAGGTCCAACACCAGATCGAAACCACGTCCACCCAGCCCGACCAGCTTTGCAGCGTCTACGGCACTTCCCGGACGCTCGAGCATAGCGTGAAAGTCCCCCAGGTGTCCGTTCAAAGCAAGCAGCGTACCCGTCAAAAGATCAACATTTTCAGGACCTTCAGCAAGCTTGACTTCTGTCAGTCCTGGTTTCACCAAAAGAACTATGCAGCGCAAGCCGGCTTCCTTGATTTGACGTACAAGCTCCACATCAGCAGTAGAGTCGTGTACCAGGAGAGCAGCTCCCTGAGAGGTGTAGCTTACGACCGAGGTAGGTGCGTGCGGACTGTCGCCTAATAATGATAGCGCGGACTGTCGTGCTTTACCGTTGGTTGTGGAGGCAGCTAACGGCAGGGACTGACTTGCATAATCCTCACTCTCAACCAGGGTTGTCATGCAGCGGGTTTCTCTTCGTTATCAGACTGCGGATCCTGATCCGTTTCGCCGGCTTCGCTTTGCCCATGATCGTCTTCTAAATCCATACCCGCTTTGGCGTCACTTTCGGACCCCTGTTCGTTCAGACCGTCGCTATGCGGCTCTTCCTGCGAGTCCTCAAGCAACTCGCCAGCATCCTGATCCCCAGCCTGCTGAGCTCTCTGCCGCTCTTTCTCCAACTCCATCTGGTGTCGCATATCGGCCGTTACAATATCACCCAGCGCACTGAACGTCGTGAAATTGTCATCGTAATCGTCCAACCCATCCACGATATTAAACTCCGGCGAGTGGAACATTTTTCTCAAAGCGGCCTTGCGCAGCGCTTCACTCACCCCAGGGGAGAAAAATTCGCTCACATCTGAGCTCCCATCTATCGTTTCCAAAGGCGGCATATCCTCATCGCTCTTTACCGGTTCCTCAACTTTCTGATCATCCGCATCCGCATCAATCTGCTCTTCTTTCGCTTCGGCATGGCTGGGCTCGGCCTGCTTCTTTCGTTTAGACCACCGAGTAAAAAAACCCTCGCTGTCAGTGTCGTCGGGCTGGTGGGGGTGTCTGCTCATTGCTGTTGTCGTCCCAGTTGGCTCGCTTCCTTTTGCGTCGTATCGGTGGAATATAATTATTTACGATATATCGTTCCAACCATTGATAGATCTCAGGGGGGATCGGCAAAGAAAATACCTCATCATCCACCTCCAGATAGCCGATAATTTCATCATAGTTCGGCGTAACCAGGAATGGCTCCACCTCATTCGTGTCTTCCTCGGATCTGCATACAACGAACAAAGCGGGATTCGATGCCATAAGGTTGTTCCAATAACTCTCTGCTCCATCCTTAAGAAGTTCAATAACAAAATGCTTCCATAAATATCTTGTACACGCAGGATCCTCATGAATTAAGTGTTTTTCCGGCAGCTTGTTCTCAATCCGGTCGTCGATCAAAACTGCAGTTGCCTTCCATTCCGTAAACGACCAGCGACCGCGACTTTTTTCCCTGCGCTCCATAACAACCGAAACGGGAAATTTTGTATCAGTAAATCCGACTGTCGTTTTCGAAGATTTATCCTGCACCTAAAGACCCTATTATCTGCATCGTCTTTGTTTGGGCGCTCCAAACCCCTACATTCTAAATCAAAAGTGATAACTTAAGCGCAATCCGCGAGCATATAGGAGAAGTCGTTGCATTCGATTGCGTCGATCTGACCCACGGATTAAGCATCTGGGTAGTTTTGACCCAAAAGGGATGCGCTTCGCTGCCCCTGCCAAACTTGCGCGTCACACCATTTTGGCGCGTTTGATAAGATAGGAAGTTTGCGCAAATACTGAAGCTAAACGGTGAATACATACCAGCCAAAAATGACCCGCGCCGGGCGCGCACCTACCGAAGCGGTAATTGCGGTCGATGAATTCGGTGAAGAACGTGAAGTAAACGTGGCCGGTGAGTTTCCGCTCACGCTCAAAGTAGACGATAGGGAAGTGGTTACGCTGATGACTTTAGGAACCCACCCCGAAGAACTGTCGTTAGGATACCTTCGCAATCAGCGTCTGGTTGAGACCATTGAAGATGTGCGTTCGGTTGAAGTTGACTGGGATCGGGAACAGGTAAAAGTCACTACGACTCATGGGCAGGGTATCATCGACTGGGAGAACAAACTCTCTAAACGAACCATTACCACGGGATGCGCGCAAGGGACAGTGTTTAGCTGCACTCTGGATAAACTCTACGATATCCGCCTGACCGGTATACAGATCAAACAATCCACAATTTACGGTCTTTTAAGCAATATCGCTTCGTTCAACGAACTATATAAAAAAGCCGGCGCGGTACATGGTTGCGCACTCTGTCACGGCGAAAAAGTACTGAGTTTCGTCGAAGACGTCGGCCGGCATAACGCTGCGGACGCGATCTCCGGCCGGATGTGGCTCGATCAAATAAGGGGCGAAGACAAAATATTCTACACGACCGGGAGGCTTACCTCCGAGATCGTAATGAAAACCGCTCATATGGGTATATCAGTATTGTTATCTAGATCCGGCATAACACAGATGGGGCGGGAACTGGCGCGGGATTTGGGCGTAACCATGATCGCCCGAGCTAAAGGCAAACATTTTCTAGTGTACCAGGGCGTGGAGAACGTAATATTTGATTCGATTCCGCGCAGGAAAAGCCAACGAGATCCAGCCGCGATCCTACAGTCTGAGACTGCCACTTAAATGCCCGCCATTAAAAGCATAGGTAAGAATACTCGAGCACAACCGCCGACCCGGGGCGAGAGGCAGGAAAACCTGTATTCTTCCTTTCTCAGCGTCCGGGAAGTTGCTGAGTATCTGAAAATAAACACGAAAAAAGTCTATACCCTGGTTGGCGAAGGTAAAATTCCAGCGACCAAAGTCACCGGTAAATGGCTGTTTCCACGAAAACTCGTAGATCGCTGGATAATGGAGAGCAGCCACGGCGGACTACTGACTGACAGATTGGTAGTAACGGGCAGCCAAGACCCGATTGTTCAACGGGCAATAACTACCCTGGTTAACGAACTACAGGGTCGTGCCCTGGTGAGTTATACCCATACTGGCACGGAACTGGGGCTATCCCTTTTAGCTAAAAACCGTGCAGACATTGCAGGCGTGAGCTGGGGACCTGCTGTCGAGAGTGAGCGACGACATGCGGCCTTAATTCAGAATTACCCGCCTCATAAAAGCTGGGTACTGGTTAGATTGTTTGAATGTCAGCACGGCCTGATTTTGACCCCCGAGTTCGGATCACCCATGGATCTTAAAGATGTTTTTCATCACGATGTCCGCTGGTCGCTGAATAGCCACGAACTAAAGCCCTCAGGCCTGCTATCTGAATTATCGTACGAACATGGTATCGACCCAGCACAGATTCATGTTGCGCATAAGACCAATTCACAGCACGAGGCCATATCTTTACTCGCGCGTGGTGAAGCCGACATCACTTTAGGAACACAGGCGTACGCCACCCAATTTGGCATGGAATTCATCAATCTCCGCAAACAAGCCTATGACTTCGCGCTAAATCGAGGAATATATTTCCGTAACTTGTTTCAGAGACTATTGCAGGAAATTCAAAGCCCTGAATGTCAGCGCATAGCCAAAGCTCTGGGGGGATATCATTTTGAAGATTGCGGTAAGATTGTGTGGTCGGATTAACTTGATTTAATACATCAACTCAATTGCTGAGCTGCCAATATTTATTCACGCTGTATTTAAAGTACTATTAGTCAATAACATACTTATTCTTTAATCCTACAGGAACAAGACATGAACGAAGAGAAATTCAATATAGAAATGCGTAAATTCTTAAAGAAAGTCGGCATCACATCACAACGCATAATCGAACAGGCGGTACGAGAAGCTATAGCCCAGGGCAAGCTCAAAGGTGATGAGAATGTCGAAGTAAGTGCTACCTTGAATATAGCTTCATTAGACGTGATTGAGCCTATTCAAGGGCAGATCAGCCTAGAATAAACCCGCCAGGTGAAACTGACATGCACAGACTTCCAAAAGCTGTACGTCTCGATGACTCTGATCTTCAGGTTTACGAGCAGCCAGCCGAGCCGGGAGAACTGGCGGTTTCAGGTGCTTTTGAGTTTCTTAATGATTCGATCGAATCCCTTCAAGGAAAAAGATTACAGGCGTTTCGAAGTGGTTTTTTAGGCATCAAAACCTCCGGGCGCACCACTTTGGTCGCCATTGCCAGTATTAATCCAGAGGAATATCAAAACGCCATTAATCAGCTCACTGTTAATCTAATGTCAAACCACGGTGTGCCTGAAAGATCTCTAGCTTTGAATCTAGCGACGGAAGAAATTCGCTACGCGGAGTCACTGTGTGAGTATGAAGAGGGAACAATTCTAGCTCTCGACAGGGAGTTTAACGAGGATGAAGTTAAAGAATGTTTCAAAAAGTTTGTACCGACTACTCTAGCCAATTGGGAAGAGAGTAAACCGTTGGTTTACAGCATGGAGGAAGATACCTAACTTTGTTTTCTTACGATCTCTAAAATTGGATCGTCGCGTACCATCGAGGCAATAACTACTTTATCAATTCTTGCTGAGCTTACCATTGCCTGTTCCGCAATAACTCTCGCAATCCGCAATTCTTCTCTGTTTTCCACCATATTTATAACACCGATGATGGTTGCATTGCCGGCATTTTTAAGTCCCCCGAAATCGCTG
>JAHEKE010000145.1 GCA_024638505.1 Gammaproteobacteria bacterium
TTCGGGCGCAGCAGTCGTTCATATTACAATGTGTATACAATTGCACAACATTTCCCTAATAGTTGCATACAAAAACCACCATTTGTATAGACTTTTGTTATAAATTGTATGGCGTGTACTACACTTTAAGTTTTCAACGAAAACAGTTTTTTCCGATGTCTAAAGACAAACTTCTCAGTATCAGGATTGATCCCGAGCTCAAAAAGCGGGCGAAAAGGCTGGCTGCGGGGGATGGGCGTTCGCTGTCCAACTGGGTGACCCGTCTTATCGAGCGTGAAGTAGGCAGATCGGGGCAAAGAAAGGCGCCGGATCAAGTTTCGTGACGCGCGCGCAGCGCCGGGTGGGCCGCCAAAGCCCGCTGCCAACTGTGCCTGCGCCGCTGTTTGACCTGACGGCCGGGCCGTTACTCGCTCTGGCTCTCGATCAGGCGCGTCACCAGCTGCGGAATGTATTCCGCGCTCAGGTTAGCGAAGGCAAACCGCAGGTAAGCGTCTTGTCCTGGCCCAAAAACCGAGCCGGGTAAGCACAGCACACTGAACTCCTCTGCCAGACGGCGCGCCACCGCGGGCGCGGCTTGCCCGGCGAAAGGGTGCCGCACGTAGGCAAAATAGGCCCCGCTGGAGGCGAGCCGGTAGTGCAGATCGTCACAAGCAAAACACTCACGCAGCCGCGATACCCGGTCGCGTAACAGATCCGCCTTGTTCCGCCGCCATGATTCCAGGTGCTCGAGGCCGTAGCGCGCGGCCAGCTGACCGATGTGCGAAGGGCAGATCACCAGGTTGTCCAGGACCTTTTCCACCTCGTGATTAAACGCTTCACCGGCGACGATGGCGCCAACGCGATAGCCCGTCATGGCGTAACTTTTGGAGAAGCTGTGCAGCTGGATCAGGTTGCTGTCCCAATCGGCGCGCTGGAGCAGGGCATGCGGCGGCCCGGTGCGGGTACGGAAGTCTTTATACGTCTCATCGATGATCAAAGCCAGCCCGTGCGCCTGCGCCAGGTCAAAAGCGCCGGCGACGAAATCCGGGCGGTATTCGATGCCGGTGGGATTATTCGGGGTGATCAAAACGATGGCGCGCGTGGCGGCGCTGATCCTGCAGGCAACGTCGTCCAGTCGGGGCGGGCCATCGGGGTTGAACGGAACGTGCGCGCTGCGGATGCCGCGCATTTGTAACCACATGTAATGATTAAAGTAATAGGGCAGCAGCAGGATCACCTCATCGCCCGGCTGGGCCACCGTATCGATGGCAACGCAGAAGGCCTGATTGCATCCGGCCGTAATCGCGACCTGTCCGGCATCTACCTCCCCGGCATAATCCTGGCTTAAGTGCTGCGCCAGCGCGGTGCGCAGTTCGGGCAGGCCTAAAATATCGGTGTACAGGGCGCTGGCGGGATCGCGCAGCTTGTGCGCGACGTGCTCGAGCAGGGATGCCGCCGGCCCGTAGCTCGGCACCGCCTGGCAGACGTCGAGGAGCGGCCGCTCCGCGGAAAAACACCGCCCGTCAACCCAGCCCTGGACCTCGGCGATGGGTGGGGTGATCACCTGCTGGATCTGCGGATTGATGGCATAGCCCGGCATGCCCGCAGAGTAGCGGATGTCCGCGCTTTTGCCCAGCGACCGGCGCGGGCCGGCTGCAGGTCGGCGGATACCTCCCGCTGCTTCCGCATTTCATCGAGAATTTCAAGCCAACCCCTCCACATGGCGGCGTCAACATGGTATAAAGCGCCCCCCGCAATTTCCCCACTCAAGGACTTAAGTTGGGTTGCGGGCTTTAAGACCGACTGACGTGTGGTCAAATCTGACGACAGGCGCCATGCTTCTGCTGAGATACGGGCTGTAAGTCATTGACAGATCTGCTGATTTTGCAGAAAATTAACTGTTTGCCCTCTGGAGGGGTTCCCGAGCGGTCAAAGGGGGCAGACTGTAAATCTGCTGGCTCAGCCTTCGGAGGTTCGAATCCTCCCCCCTCCACCAGTGGCGGGCACCGGGTGCAAGTATATGAATAGGGTCGGAGTCGATTTTGTGAAGCTTACAGTGAGGCGTTATGTAAAGAGGTGCAAAATCGACTCCGACCCTTGTTTGTTAGGCGGGTGTAGTTCAACGGTAGAACCTCAGCCTTCCAAGCTGATGACGTGGGTTCGATTCCCATCACCCGCTCCAGCTTAAAGATGCAGCGCCAGATAAATGCCCACATAGCTCAGATGGTAGAGCACTCCCTTGGTAAGGGAGAGGTCACTGGTTCAATTCCAGTTGTGGGCACCACGAAACCACGTGTTGTGAGCGGATAAGGTTGATTCGCTGCCGGCGAGTCGAGCACTGATAGTTTAGAACAAGGCGATTTTAAAGAACGAGTTAAGAGGTAAGGTCTATGTCTAAGGAGAAATTTGAGCGAACGAAGCCGCATGTGAATGTGGGGACGATAGGCCATGTAGATCATGGTAAGACGACGTTAACGGCGGCGATGACGAAGGTA
>JAHEKE010000011.1 GCA_024638505.1 Gammaproteobacteria bacterium
TATTAGAGGAGAACCGGGCCAAGGTAGAGGTCATGGCGAAGGCGCTGATGGAGTGGGAGACGCTCGATGCCAAACAAATCGAGGACATCATGGCCGGTCGGGAACCTCGGCCTCCAGCGGATACCGGTGGAAAATCGACTAACTCCTCGGACCCGCAAGACAAGAGAGATAAGCGGCCGGAGGTCAAGCCGCGCTTCGATAAACCAGCGGGCGACCAAACCTGAAGCAAGGGGCTGCCTTTCAGCCCTCATGGTGAAAGATTTGGCGTTGTCTCACAGCGCCGTGCGAAAAGATTACCGTGACCGCCGCTTTCTCTTCAGTTTAAACTCAGCAGCCGAATCCAGATTCCTGGTTCCATATGCAGCCGAATGCTTCCCGCACCGGTCGATCTAAGTCTTATCTCGCCTGTGGCCCACGGTCATTAGATCTGTCCCATACCATCATCATGGGTATACTCAATCTAACCCCTGATTCGTTTTCAGATGGTGGGCAATTGAAGAATCAAAGCCAAGCTGTCCGGCGTGCCGAGAAAATGTGGCAAGAGGGAGCCCAGATCATCGATGTCGGTGGTGAATCCACCAGGCCGGGTGCAGCCAGGGTCAGCGCTGCGCAGGAGCTGGACAGAGTCGTCTCAGTAATCGAATTGATCTGCCGCAACGTTGACGCGGTGATCTCAATAGACAGCTCTAAGCCCGCAGTAATGCAGGCCGCATTGGCAGCCGGTGCTACCATGATCAATGATGTTAGGGCGCTCAAAACTGATGGCGCTTTAGATGTTGCAGTAAAGGCCGGTGTGCCGATATGCCTAATGCATATGCTGGGTGAACCGGAGACGATGCAGGACAACCCGACCTACAAAAACGTGACGTCTGAGGTGCGAGGGTATTTGTATGAGCGCGCGGAAATCTGTGTAAATGCCGGTATAGACTCGAAACAAATCTTGATCGATCCGGGATTTGGTTTCGGCAAAACTACTGCGCATAATCTTGAACTGCTGCGCAATTTGATGCAATTAGGGAATGACTACAGGATTGTAGTGGGTCTGTCGCGCAAGGCAATGATTAGAAAATTGCTTGGTTTGGCCGTGGACGAGCGGCTTTACGCCAGCGTTGCACTTGCCCTGATTGCGGTGCAAAACGGCGCGTCTGTGCTGCGCGTGCATGACGTCGGTCCGACCAAGCAAGCGATACGAATGTACGAAGCGGTTTATTCAAGTTGAATCTAAGCAGTTAACCGGTGTGTTTGCTTTGGCTACAATGTAGTAACTTAACGCAATATATTTAAATCGGGAATTTTGTCGGAGTCCGCTGGTGGCTGAGAAAAAGTACTTTGGTACAGATGGAATAAGGGGTCGCGTCGGCAAGGAGCCTATTTGTCCGGAAACCGTGCTCAAACTAGGCTGGGCGGCAGGCTCTGTTTTGGGCAAGGGAAGCGGAGGCAAAGTACTCATTGGAAAAGACACCAGGGTATCCGGCTATTTGCTGGAATCTGCGCTGGAGGCGGGTTTATCAGCTGCGGGCATGAGCGTATCGTTAATTGGCCCCATGCCTACGCCGGGCATCGCCTATCTTACCCGAACCTCGAGAGCCGTAGCCGGAATCGTGATCAGCGCCTCGCACAATCTGTTTCAGGATAACGGTATAAAATTTTTCTCACACGAAGGCTTGAAACTGCCGGATGAGGTTGAGCTTGCAATCGAGCAAAAAATGGGCGAGCCGATGTTGGTGGTTGAACCGGACAAGCTGGGAAAAGCGACTCGATTCAGCGATGCCGCGGGACGCTACATTGAATTTTGTAAAAGCGTCATAGCAAGAACAGTATCGTTAAACGGAATTAAAATTGTCGTAGATTGTGCTAACGGTGCCGCTTATCACGTCGCTCCTAGTGTTTTTAGTGAACTGGGAGCCGAGGTTGTAACCACAGCAGATAAGCCTGATGGATTCAATATAAATCTTAACTGTGGCTCGACCAATCTGAAAAATCTGACGCAGGTGGTTCTCGCAAACAATGCCGACCTCGGGGTTGCGCTGGATGGAGACGGGGATCGCCTGATTATGGTTGACCACAGTGGCCAGTCCGTGAACGGTGATCAGATTTTACACATTTTGGCATCCTCCAGGAAAAGAAAGGGGCAGATGCACGGTGGAGTCGTTGGTACTTTGATGAGCAATCTCGGCTTGGAGCTCTCTCTGCAGGATGCCGGCATACCGTTCAAGCGGGCGAATGTCGGTGACCGATATGTGCTCGGTATGTTGATGCAGCAGGGCTGGACTCTGGGCGGAGAGGCGTCAGGCCATATTATATGCCTGGATCAGTGCACCACTGGTGACGGGATCGTCGCAGCACTGCAGGTTTTGCAGGCTATGGTGGATCGTCAGCTGTCGCTGTATGAGATCAAGCAGGGTATGCAAATCTACCCGCAAACCCTGATAAATGTGCGCGTCGCGGACGGAGACATTGGACGGAAATATGATCTGGTTAATTGTCGGGCAGTGAAAGATGCGGTGCAAAAAGCTCAGGGCTTGCTGGGCGATGAGGGGCGCATTGTACTGCGGCCCTCCGGAACAGAACCGGTAATCCGCGTCATGGTGGAGGGGGCGGATGAAGGGCAGGTGTCGCAGGTTAGTCAGGATCTAGCCGCGCAGGTTAAAACCGCGTCGAACTGAGCGCACGATCCGCTTTACGCCGAACGCGTCTTGCCAGACGTTGTAATTATGGGTGTCGATCGGTAACATCGCGCCCTCTTTTTACAGCAGTGGTAACAGCTTAAAAACGGGGATCATGCGCGTTCCGATTGTTGCTGGAAACTGGAAAATGAACGGCAGCCGGGCTGTCGCCGCGGATTTGCTCGACGAGATGGTGGAAAACATGGAGGGAGTTGAAGCAGAGGTCGTGATTTGCCCACCCTTCATTCTGATCCCGCAAGTTGCTCAGCGTCTCGCAGTAACCCGGATAAAATGGGGTGGACAGGATCTGTCCGCGCAAGACCCCGGCGCCTATACCGGGGACGTGGCTGCGGACATGTTAAAGGATCACGGCTGCGACTACTGTATCGTCGGCCATTCCGAGCGCAGGACTTTGTACGGTGAAACTAACCAGATGATTGCGCAAAAGTTCGCCAAAGCACAGGCCTGCGGCTTGATTCCCATTCTGTGTATCGGTGAGACCCTCGCGCAGAGAGAGCGAGGTGAGACTGAACAGGTTTTGTCCCAACAGTTGGATGCGGTGATTACGCAAGTTGGTATTGAAGGCTTTGCTGACGCCGTAGTAGCTTATGAACCTGTTTGGGCGATCGGAACCGGTAAGACAGCGTCCCCTGAGCTGGCGCAAGAGGTGCACCATTTTGTGCGTAAAAAACTTGCAACTAAAGACAATAGTGTTGCGCACAAGCTGCGCATTCAATATGGTGGCAGTGTGAAAGCGGGTAACGCCGAGGATTTATTTGGCAAACCAGATGTCGACGGCGGTTTGATCGGCGGTGCGTCTTTACAAGCCGCAGAATTTGTCGCAATTTGTCGCGCTGCTCGATAAGCAAAAGAGAAGAGTACTGCAAGATGGCAAGTGTATTAATAGTGATTCATGTGTTAACCGCTGTCGCGATCATAGCGCTAGTTTTGATGCAGCAGGGCAAGGGTGCGGATATGGGCGCGGCGTTTGGAGGGGGTTCTCAGACTTTGTTCGGCGCCCGCGGATCGGCTAACTTTCTGAGCCGGATAACTGGATTATTGGCAACGGTGTTCTTTGTGACAAGTCTTACTCTGGCCTACTTACATGGTCAGAGCACGCAGCCACAAAGCGTTACCGATCAGGTGAGCGAGCAACCCGTACAGCCGCAAGGTGAGGTACCGCAAGTGCCCGTGAAGGGTGAAGCTGAGCAAGCAACCCAGCAATCTGATGTTCCAGCGCCACCTCAACCGGCCAGCGAATAGCGGGCGAATGACCATGCCGAAGTGGTGGAACTGGTAGACACGCCGTCTTGAGGGGGCGGTGGCGCAAGCCGTGCCGGTTCGAGTCCGGCCTTCGGCACCAAGCTTGGGGCTTTATCCATAACCAAATTGAATTTCAATATATGTCGGTTTGGGTTATCTTGACTTGACCATATCTGCAGCCTAGACTGCCGTCGGATTAACGGCCACGGGTATGGATGGCGCCGTTATCTATTTCGGAATTAATCATTTGCCGTGGGGCATGTTCGCTGCTTCTCGGTGGATGGCGATTTATTCTGCCATTTCTGATATGTTGATGTAGAACATGCTATCGAACTACGTCCCCATTTTGATCTTTCTTCTCGTAGCCGCCTTGTTTGGCTGTCTTCTGCTGTTTTTAGGCCGCGTTCTTGCGCCATATCGTCCGGATAAGGAGAAGCTGTCACCGTATGAATGCGGCTTCGAAGCATTCGAGGACAGCCGGATGAAATTCGACGTGCGTTACTACCTGGTGGCAATTCTATTTATAATCTTCGACCTGGAAATAGCGTTTCTTTTTCCCTGGGCCATAGTGCTGCGAGAGATAGGAGTATTTGGATTTTTAGCGATGATGCTGTTTCTGGCTATTCTGGTTGTAGGTTTCATCTATGAATGGATGAAGGGGGCATTGGAATGGGAATGAGGGTGGTTGGTTTGGAGAATTCTGCGAATGGCTATTGAGGGCTTGCTGGAGAAGGGGTGGGTGACTACCAGCCTGGATTCTGTAATCAACTGGACGCGTACTGGCTCTATGTGGCCCATGACCTTTGGTCTAGCCTGTTGCGCGGTGGAGATGATGCACGCTGGCGCCGCGCGCTATGATCTGGATCGGTTCGGCATAATTTTCAGGGCGAGCCCGCGTCAGTCTGATGTAATGATCGTTGCCGGCACGCTGACTAATAAAATGGCGCCCGCCTTGCGCAAGGTATACGACCAGATGGCTGAGCCCAGGTGGGTTATCTCGATGGGATCGTGTGCCAACGGCGGGGGATACTATCATTATTCATATTCCGTGGTGCGTGGGTGTGACCGCATTGTGCCAGTCGATGTGTATGTTCCAGGCTGCCCGCCAACTGCAGAAGCTCTTCTATACGGCATTCTTCAATTACAAAAGAAGATTCGTCGCACCAATACCATCTCCCGCTAGGAATGTCGCGTGGCGAGTAGCGAGGTCTTACTGGCGCAGGCCGAAAAGCAGTTCGGTGAGAGCCTGCTCGAGACGCAAACTCTTTTCAACGAACTTACCCTGATCATAGAGCGGGCTTCTGTTCTCGCGGTGTGTCAAGAACTGAGAGATAACCCTGTGTTTGGGTTTGAGCAGTTGATTGACCTTTGCGGAGTGGACTATTCGGATTACGGCAGAACTGAAGCTGACTCGAATCCGCCAGAGCAGCGGTATGCCGTGGTCTATCACTTGCTGTCAATCAAGAATAACCACCGTATTCGCCTACGCGTTTTCCTGGATAACGATGAACCTTTAGTCGCATCAGTGATGCAAGTGTGGCGTGTGGCAGATTGGTTCGAACGAGAGGCGTTTGATCTATTTGGCATCCTGTTCGAGGGGCATCCTGATTTGAGACGAATACTGACTGATTACGGTTTTATCGGACATCCGTTCCGCAAGGACTTCCCGCTGAGCGGACACGTCGAGATGCGCTACGATCCGGATAAGGGCAGGGTCGTATATCAGCCCGTCAGTATCGAGCCACGGACGCTGGTACCCAAGGTGATCCGGGAGGAGCCACGGTGACCGAAATCCGAAACTACACCATGAATTTCGGACCGCAGCACCCTGCTGCACACGGCGTATTGCGTCTCGTCTTGGAAATGGACGGGGAAGTCATTCAGCGGGTAGATCCACATATTGGACTCCTGCACCGCGCTACGGAGAAGCTGGCGGAGAGTAAACCTTACAATCAAAGTATTGGTTACATGGACCGGCTGGACTATGTATCCATGATGTGTAACGAGCATGCCTACGTTCGAGCAATAGAGAGATTGCTGAGAGTGGAGGTGCCCATCCGCGCTCAATACATTCGAACAATGTTTGATGAACTCACGCGCATCCTGAATCATCTTCTCTGGTTGGGTGCGCATGCACTAGACGTAGGCGCGATGACTGTGTTTTTGTACTGCTTCAGGGAGCGCGAGGATTTGATGGATTGTTATGAAGCTGCCTCCGGAGCACGACTGCACGCCACGTACTATCGACCAGGCGGTGTGTACCGCGACCTGCCAAACCAAATGCCCAAGTACGAGCCATCCAAATGGCACAGTCAGGCTGACGTTGACAGGATGAATGAAGCGCGGCAAGGTTCGCTGCTGGATTTCGTCTGGGACTTCACCAACAGATTCCCAGCTTGTGTCGATGAATATGAGACTCTGTTAACAGACAATCGAATATGGAAACAGCGCACCGTAGGTATAGGCGTTGTGAGTGATGAGCGCGCGTTGCAGCTCGGATTCACCGGACCTATGCTGCGCGGGTCTGGTGTTGAGTGGGATTTGCGCAAGAAGCAGCCATATGCAGCTTATGATCAGATGGACTTTGATATCCCGGTGGGGAAAAACGGGGATAGCTATGACCGCTATCTTGTTCGTATTGAAGAAATGCGCCAATCAAACAAAATCATACGCCAGTGTGTTAACTGGTTGAGAGAGCATGAAGGGCCGGTAGTCAGCGAAAATCATAAAGTAACGCCGCCGGGACGCGGTGATATGAAGGGGGATATGGAATCGCTTATCCACCACTTTAAACTTTTCACCGAGGGCTACTGCATAACCGCCGGTGAAACGTACGCAGCGGTAGAAGCGCCCAAGGGTGAGTTTGGCGTTTATATGATCTCGGACGGCGCAAATAAGCCGTACAGGGTAAAAATTCGTGCGCCGGGATTCGCTCATCTTTCCGCTTTGGATGAGATGAGTCGCGGACACATGTTGGCGGACCTGGTGGCGATTATAGGTACGCAGGACATTGTATTTGGTGAAATCGACCGTTAACGAATCAACGCGGTGCTGATAAAACGGGTCACACAAAGCAGCGGGAAACCTCGGAGCGACAGAACGAAGGAAAAGTTGTGATTTGAAGAGATAAGCGGTGCTGTTTAAACCGCTTCCCTTGTCAGACTTTTTTTCTTTCTATGTATGAATGATTATGGCAACAATTGAGTTAGACGGGAAAACTCTGGAGGTCGAACCAGGGAAGATGATCATCGAGGTCGCTGACGCCGCCGGTATATACATTCCCCGTTTTTGTTATCACGATAAATTATCGATCGCGGCTAACTGCCGGATGTGCCTTGTCGAGGTAGAGAAAGCACCTAAACCGCTGCCGGCGTGTGCGACACCAGTGACGGATGGTATGAAAGTTTTTACTGCATCCCCACTGGCAGTCGGGGCACAGAAAGGCACGATGGAATTCCTTTTGATCAACCATCCCCTAGATTGCCCGGTTTGTGATCAGGGTGGGGAATGTCCATTGCAGGACCAGGCCATGGGTTTTGGCAAGGACGTGTCGCGATTTACTGAAAAAAAGCGCGCGGTAGAAGACGAAGATATCGGGCCTCTTATTGAAACCGAATTGACGCGTTGTATCCACTGCACCCGCTGTGTTCGGTTTGGCCAAGAGATTGCTGGAGTCATGGAGCTGGGCATGACCGGCCGCGGTGAACATGCAGAGATCAGCACGTTTCTGGGGCAAAGTGTGGATTCAGAAGTTTCGGGCAATATGATCGATCTCTGTCCAGTAGGTGCATTAACCAACAAGCCTTATCGCTTCACCGCACGCTCCTGGGAGCTTACTAGCCACAATGGCGTAAGTCCGCACGATTGCTTAGGAACGAATATAAACATTCAGTCACTGCGTGACGAAGTAAAGCGGATACTTCCCCGATCTAACGAATCGATTAATGAATGCTGGATAGCGGACAGGGATCGCTACAGTTACGAAGGGCTTAACAGCGATGACAGGTTGACCACGCCGCTGATCAAAAGCCATGGGAAATGGAAGCAAGCAGATTGGGAGTCTGCGCTGGTGCGCGCGGTATCTGGTTTGAAGAAAATCATTGATACCCACGGTGCGGATCAGATTGGTGCGCTTGCTTCTCCGCTATCGACGCTGGAGGAATTTTATCTGCTGCAAAAGCTGGTCAGAGGTTTGGCCAGCAACAATGTGGATCACAGGCTAAGACAGCTCGACTTTGCCGATGATCATCCGGCAGTAATGCGCCCTTGGCTGGGATGCAGCATCCAGGATCTGGAAACAGCCAGGACAATTCTGTTGGTCGGTTCAAACATCCGAAAAGAGCAGCCCCTGCTCGGCCTGCGGATTCGACGAGCGACGCTAAACGGCGCCAAGGTGATGGCGGTTAATGCGCTGGACTATGAGTTTAATTTTGAGCTTGCTGATAAAGCGTTAGTGCTGCCCAGTCAGTTGCCGGCGGTGTTGGCCAGCATCGTAGTGGCCGCTGCAAACGGGTTGCAAGTAGCGCAGGAAGCAAGAGACTGGGCCAAGCCGGAGCACGGCAGGTTCGCGCAAACCGTCGCGCAGTTGCTGATGAAAGAGGCGGGGAATGCAGTAATTGTTATGGGCAGCGCCGCAAACAGTCATCCGCAGGCATCGGTTTTGCGCGGACTGGTGCGGACGCTGGCACAGCTTACCCAGGCGAAATGGGGTTGCGCGGTTGATGCTAACGGAGCTGCGGCTTGGGTTGCAGGCTGTGTGCCGCATCGAACACCCGCTGGCGAGTTGGCAGGCCGGGCAGGGTGTAACGCGCTTGATATGATCAGAAAGCCATTGCGGGGATATCTACTGATGGGCTTGGAACCCGTCCTCGATTGTATAGACGGTAATGCCGCTGCCAATGCAATGCGGCAGGCTGAGTGTGTGGTCGCTTTGACAGCGTACGATATTCGAGCAAATACCAATGCGGACGTTTTACTGCCGATTACACCATTCAGTGAAACTCCGGGGACGTACATAAACTGCGAGGGGCGGGCGCAAAGCGTTAGCGCTGCGGTTCCACCGCAAGGCGAAGCGAGGCCAGCGTGGAAAGTATTGCGTGTTCTGGGCAATCTGTTTGACCTTGAGGATTTTAGCTATATCACTTCCGAGCAAGTACGAGATGCTGTCAACTGGAGTGCTCCAGCCAGTATTGAATCTGCACCCAGTATCGAGCTGTCGGCTGCAAAAGAGGCCGCCGCTGACTCAAACAGTTTAGAACTGATCAGCGATGTCCCGCTATATCGAGTCGACCCTGTTGTGCGGCGGGCGAATGCCCTGCAGGCTACCGCTGACAACTTACCGGTACAGGCGTTTGTCGCTCAACACGACGCGCAGCGCATGGGTGTAGCAACTGGCGATCAGGTGATTGTCCATAGCAATGGCGTCAGCGTGCATCTGACGGCACATATAGACAGCAGGGTGCCTGCTGGGGGTATTTTTATCCCCGGGGGGTATGATAACAGCGCACAGCTGGCGGCGTTTCAGCGGGTAGAGGTAGCGAAGAGTTAGTGCTATGGAATGGCTGACGCAAATCTGGTTGAGCACACCCTCATGGGTGCAGATCTCGGTCATCAGCCTACTGAAAATTGTCGCCATCCTCATCCCTTTGGTTCTCGCCGTCGCTTATTACACTTTTGCCGAGAGGAAAATTATCGGCTACATGCAGATCCGAATTGGGCCGAATCGGGTTGGCCCCCGGGGATGGCTGCAACCCATAGCAGATGTCGTCAAACTTCTGTTCAAAGAAGCCCTGATTCCGACCAATGCAAACCGATTTCTCTTTTTACTGGCGCCAGTAATAACGCTTACTCCCGCGTTGGCCGCCTGGGCGGTGATTCCATTTTCCGACCATCTTGTGCTGGCCGATATTGATGCCGGCCTGCTATACATTCTAGCGCTGACCTCAATGGGCGTGTACGGTGTGATAATCGCAGGCTGGGCCTCGAATTCCAAGTACGCTTTTTTAGGAGCGATGCGATCGGCAGCACAGATTGTTGCATACGAGATCGCAATGGGATTCGCCCTGGTTGGCGTATTAATGGCGGCGGGAAGTTTGAACCTGCGTGAAATCGTCTTGGCCCAGGAGGGAGGTTTACACCATTGGTATGTATGGCCGCTGCTGCCCTTGTTTTTAGTCTACTTTATTTCCGGCGTGGCAGAAACCAACCGAGCCCCATTCGATGTAGCTGAAGGAGAGTCGGAGATCGTTGCAGGTTTCCACGTCGAGTACTCCGGTATGAATTTCGCCTTATTTTTTCTGGCTGAATACGCCAATATGCTGCTCATCTCAACCCTGACTGTGGTTCTTTTTCTCGGTGGCTGGGAGCCGCTTTTTCATGTTGCGCCTTTCACCTGGATACCGCCTCTGTTCTGGCTGCTCGGTAAAATCGTGATCGTGGCTTTTTTCTTTCTCTGGTTCAGAGCAACTTTTCCTCGTTATCGTTATGATCAGATCATGCGTTTGGGCTGGAAGGTTTTCATACCAGTTACCCTGGTGTGGATAGCGGTGATTGGAATTTTTACTTTTTATACTCCCTTCGGATACTGGTTTCACTAAAATGGGTGCGTCACTACAACACTATCTCAAGAGTTTCCTGCTGTGGGAACTGATTAAGGGCCTGCGCTTAACCGGCCGCCAGCTTTTTGCGCGGAAAGTCACCATACAGTACCCGGACGAAAAGACTCCTAAATCGCCGCGGTTCCGGGGCTTGCACGCGCTGCGACGGTATCCGAACGGGGAGGAGAGGTGCATTGCCTGTAAGCTGTGTGAAGCCGTATGCCCGGCTTTGGCTATAACCATCGAGTCTGAGGAGAGGGAGGATGGTTCGCGGCGCACAACCCGCTATGAAATCGACTTGTTTAAATGTATCTATTGCGGGTTTTGTGAGGAGGCATGCCCGGTTGATTCAATTGTGGAAACCCATATTCATGAATATCATTTTGAAAACCGGGGCGAAAACATTATCACCAAGGATCAGCTGCTCGCCATTGGAGATAAATACGAACAGCAAATAGCGGCGGCGCGAGCGGCGGATGCACCCTATCGCTGACTGCTTCCAGATTAGCAGAGCAATGATAACAATAAACTCAAGCCCATGACTTTTATCCAGTTCGCTTTCTATTTTTTCGCTGCCGTTTTGATATTCGCAGCAACGATGGTGGTGACTATTCGTAACCCGGTAAAAGCGGCTTTGTTTCTGGTGTTGGCTTTTTTCAGTGCGGCCTGCGTCTGGTTGACGCTGGAGGCCGAGTTTCTGGCGATAGTACTGGTATTGGTTTACGTCGGCGCGGTTATGGTGCTTTTTCTGTTTGTTGTCATGATGCTGAATATCAATCTGGAACGATTGCGCGAGGGTTTTGCCGAATACCTGCCCATCGGTGGGGTGATCGCGGTACTGATGGTGTTGGAGCTGATTATTGTCTTAAACGCGGGCGGCTTTGCGGAAGAACAGTTTCCGCGACCCGAGGGCCACGCTGCATCTTACAGCAACACTAAAGATCTGGGGCGACTGCTGTATACGTTTTACGTTTACCCGTTCGAGCTGGCCGCCATAATTCTATTAGTGGCCATTGTCGCGGCCATTACCCTGACGCTGCGCAAGCGACCTGACACCAAATATATAAATCCGGCGGATCAGGTTACGGTCAAAAAAGAGGATCGTTTACGTATTGTCAAAATGCCGTCTGCAACCAGCGGAGATCGATCATGATTCCGCTGACGCACTATTTGGTTCTAGGTGCGGTACTTTTTTCCATCAGCATGGTAGGCATATTCCTCAATCGAAAAAACGTCGTCATCCTGCTCATGGCGATTGAGCTGTTACTGCTCGCGGTTAACATTAACTTTGTCGCTTTTTCTCATTATCTGCAGGACACGGCGGGACAGGTTTTTGTGTTTTTCATTCTAACCGTTGCCGCAGCGGAATCCGCTATAGGACTGGCTATTCTAATAGTGCTATTCCGCACCCGGCGCTCCATAAACGTTGAAGACCTGGATACGTTGAGGGGATAGTCAAATGACGGCCATGGAGTATGTCTATATTTTTATTCCGCTCTCCTGTCTGGCGGGCGCCGTCGTAGTTGGCCTGGGTGGGAGTTATGTTGGTCGCGTAGGTGCGCATCGCATCACTATAACAGGGGTGGCGCTATCATTCGCCCTTTCTCTGATCGTGTTCATCGATGTGATGCAAGGAAACCGGTTTGACGGAGCGGTTTACACGTGGGCGGTTAGTGATGGTATTCCGTTTGAAATCGGATTTCTGATTGATGAGCTGACGGCCTTGATGATAGTCGTTGTTACCTTTGTCTCTTTCATGGTCCATGTGTACACCATAGGTTACATGCACGATGATCCCGGATATCAGCGTTTCTTCAGTTACATAGCTTTGTTCACATTCGCCATGCTCATGCTGGTTATGTCGAATAACTTCTTGCAACTGTTTTTCGGCTGGGAAGCCGTAGGCCTAGTGTCGTATTTGCTGATTGGTTTCTGGTACAAGCGGGAGTCGGCCATCGCAGCTAATCTGAAGGCGTTTCTTGTGAACCGCGTGGGTGACTTAGGGTTCCTGTTGGGAATCGCCGCGGTGTTGTACGTTTTTGGCAGTCTAGATTACCTCACTGTTTTTACTGCGGCACCGCAGATGGCCGAAACGACCGTCCCTAATACTGAAACACTGTGGATGACCGTTATCAGCCTGCTGCTTTTCGTCGGCGCGATGGGAAAATCGGCCCAGGTTCCGCTGCACGTGTGGCTGCCCGACTCCATGGAGGGTCCGACCCCGATATCTGCTCTTATCCATGCGGCAACTATGGTCACGGCAGGTATTTTCATGGTCGCGCGTATGTCGCCTCTGTTTGAGCTTTCCGATACCGCGCTGAACGTGGTTATGGTCATCGGCGCAGTTACCGCATTCTTCATGGCGTTGATTGGTCTGGTGCAGAACGACATCAAGCGGGTGATCGCCTATTCAACCCTGTCTCAGTTGGGTTATATGACGGTGGCCTTGGGTGCGTCCGCATACGCGGCCGGTATTTTCCATTTGGGCACGCACGCGTTCTTTAAAGCGCTGTTATTTCTGGGAGCGGGCTCAGTCATCATTGCTTTGCACCACCAGCAGGATATGCGCGCAATGGGCGGGTTGAGGCAAAAAATGCCGATAACCTGGATAACCATGATCATTGGCACGCTGGCGCTAATAGGATTTCCGGGATTTGCAGGATTTTTCTCTAAAGATGCGATCATCGAGGCAGTGCATTTCTCCAATCAACCGGCAGCATCTTTTGCCTATGTTGCTCTAACTGCCGGCACTTTTGTCACGGCGTTCTACAGCTGGCGCCTGATCTTTCTCACCTTCCATGGGAAGCCTAGAATGGACAAAGAAGCGTTTGAGCATGTACACGAAACGCCGTGGGTGATGACCTTGCCGTTAGTACTTTTAGCTGTTCCCTCGATTATGATCGGCTGGATTTACGTTGAGCCGGTGTTGTTCGGGGGGTTTTTCGCGGACAGCATTAAAGTTTTACCGGAACACGATACTCTGGCTAGAATCGGCGCGCAGCAGGATGCAGCGCACAGCATAGCTTGGCAGATGGTGGTGCACGGATTGACTGCGTTGCCGGTAATTCTCACCCTGCTTGGTTCTGTCGCCGCGTACTTGGTATACATACTTAGACCAGATCTGCCGGGGATGTTGGCGCGTAGACTCAGCGTTGCGTACAACATCCTGATGAACAAGTATGGCTTCGATGAGTTCAACGAGTTTGTATTTGCTAGAGGTGCCCGCAGGATCGGTTCTTTTTTTTGGCGCGCGGGAGATGTGCGCGTAATAGACGGATTAATGGTTAATGGAACTGCAAGAATGGTAGGCTGGTTTTCCAGTGTCATTCGCCACATCCAAACCGGATATGTTTACCAATATGCATTCGTTATGATTATTGGTCTATTCGCCTTCATGACCTGGTTTCTCAGTTCCTGAGCATTATGCGCAACTACCTGCTGAGTGTAGTCATCTGGCTACCCATCATCGGAGCCTTGCTGGTGCTTTCTACGGGATCGGATCAGCGCGCGCCGTTAGCGCGTAAACTGAGCCTCATATTCTCCCTTGCAACATTCTTACTGAGCCTCTTCCTGTACAGTGGATTTGACGTAAACACCGCAGACATGCAGTTTACGGAAAAAGTGCTCTGGGTAAGTACTTTCAGCATTTACTATCATCTTGGCGTGGACGGCATCTCCATGCCGCTGATCATCCTTACCACATTTTTAACCGTAATAGTGGTCATTGCCGGCTGGCAGGTCATCCAGGAAAAAACCGCGCAGTACATGGCCGCATTTCTGTTCATGGAAGGCTTGATGGTGGGCGTATTCGCATCGCTGGACGCTATTTTATTTTATGTGTTCTGGGAAGGCATGTTGATCCCTATGTTTGTAATCATCGGGATATGGGGCGGATCAAATCGAATATACGCGACCATTAAGTTTTTTCTATACACTTTGCTTGGTTCTCTGCTCATGCTGGTGGCATTTATTTACCTGTACCATCAGAGCGACACGTTCAGTATTCTGCAGCATCATAGCTTTCCGCTGAGTATGACGGAACAGATGCTGTTGTTCTTTGCTTTCTTTTCAGCCTTTGCTGTAAAGGTTCCAATGTTTCCGGTGCACACCTGGTTACCCGATGCCCACGTTGAGGCGCCAACCGGTGGCTCCGTGATTCTGGCCGCGATTATGTTGAAAATGGGTGGTTACGGCTTTCTTCGTTTCAGCTTGCCCATCTTACCTGATGCCAGTCGTGAACTTGCGCTGTTCGTTATTGTGCTGTCCTTAATTGCGATCGTATATATCGCGCTGGTCGCGCTGGTGCAGGAGGATATGAAAAAACTTATTGCCTATTCTTCTATTGCGCATATGGGATTCGTGACTCTGGGATTTTTTATATTTAGCGTACAGGGTATTGAAGGTGGTCTGGTACAAATGATTTCACACGGATTTATATCCGGCGCACTGTTTCTCTGCGTGGGCGTACTGTACGACCGGATGCATTCAAGAGATATCAAAAGCTACGGCGGAGTGGTCAACACCATGCCCGTGTTCGCCGCATTCATGATGTTATTCGCCATGGCTAACGCAGGCCTGCCTGGGACCTCCGGCTTCGTTGGTGAATTCCTTGTAATATTGGCCGCATTTAAGGTCAACATCTGGTATGCGGTGTTGGCGGGCACAACATTAATCTTTGGAGCGGCCTACACCCTGTGGATGTATAAACGGGTTATTTTTGGGGAAGTGGCCAACGAGGAGGTAAGAGGTTTAACGGACATATCTCAGCGCGAAACCCTTTGTCTCGGGCTGTTGGCGGCGATGGTGCTGATTATGGGAATTTATCCCTACCCCTTCCTTGAGGTTATGCATGCCTCCGTCGAGCATTTGGTTACTCAGGCAACAGCGAGCAAGCTGTAACAACCATGGAATTTAACATTCAGCCAATCCTGCCCGAGGCCTTTATCACGCTGATGGCTTGTTTGGTCCTGATGGTAGACGTCTACGTTAGGCAGGGCCGGAGTATTTGTTATCTGTTGACGATCATCGCGCTGCTGGGCGGCGCTTATTTATGCTGGTACGACCTGGCAACGGAATCGATCACCGTTCTTAACGGTATGTTTATAGATGACATTTTTTCGGACATCTTGAAAATCGTGATTTGTGTTCTTGCTCTGCTGGTTTTTGTCTATTCCCGTGAATACAGCAAGTTTCGGGAATTGTTTCAAGGAGAGTACTTCGCACTTGGTTTGTTCGCAGTGGTCGGCATGATGGTTATGACGTCGGCAAATCATTTTCTTGTTCTGTACCTTGGTCTGGAGCTGCTTTCTCTGTGCCTATATACGATGGTCGCATTTCAGCGGGATTCAGTGTTGGCCACGGAAGCTGCGATGAAATACTTTGTGCTTGGCGCGCTCGGCTCTGCCATGCTGCTTTACGGCATGTCTATCATTTACGGACTAACGGGGAGCCTGGATATTGAAACGGTGCGCATCAGCGTTGCGGCGCAGGCATCACCGGATAACTTGGCTTTGATTTTGGGTCTGGTTTTTATTTTGGTCAGCCTGGCTTTCAAGATCGGTGCGGTACCGTTTCATATGTGGGTTCCTGATGTTTACCACGGAGCACCAACTTCATCCACCCTTTTTATCAGCACCGCACCCAAGCTCGCTGGTTTTGCGATTATTGTTCGGCTCCTTGTGGGGGGGTTGGAAGATCTGCACTTTATGTGGCGTGATATGGTTGTGATTCTGGCTGTTCTATCCATTTCTATAGGCAACCTCATCGCCATCGCTCAGACCAACTTTAAACGTATGCTGGCGTATTCTGCTATATCACATATGGGCTTCATGCTGCTTGGTGTGTTGGCTGGCACCGAGAATGGGTACAGCGCAGCCCTGTTTTACAGCCTGGTCTACGTGTTCATGGGATTGGGTGGATTTGGCATCATTGTTCTGCTGTCGCGAGCTGGTTACGAAGCAGATGAGTTGGAAGATCTGAGGGGATTAAACAAAACCAATCCATGGTATGCATTATTGATATTGCTGCTGATGTTCTCTATGGCTGGAGTGCCGCCGACCATCGGTTTTTTCGCAAAACTGTCCGTTATCCAGGCGATCATCGATGTAGACATGACCTGGTTGGCAGTTGTCGCGGTGCTATTCGCCGTGGTGGGGGCTTTTTACTATCTAAGGGTCGTTAAGCTTGTATATTTTGATTCATCCCCAGACGAAGTCCGCATCATTGAAGCTCCGGCGGATATGCGATTCTTTCTCAGCGTTAACGCACTCGCAATGGTGCTGCTGTTACCGCTGATGGGGCCGATTCAAGAGCTGTGTACACAAGCGATTGCAAGCGTGGTGAATGCGTTCTAGTACCTTGCGCGGTGGGCTTTTTTATGGCCCATCCACCTCTAGTCTCTTGTCACTAGGGCCCGATATGCGGTAGAATCCGCGCCGCTGATGCGGGGTGGAGCAGTCTGGCAGCTCGTCGGGCTCATAACCCGAAGGTCGTAGGTTCAAATCCTACCCCCGCTACCAAAGTATACGGTTTTACCTGCGACCCCGCCTTATGCGGGGTTTGTTGTTTACGGCGCAGGTGTTGTGAATAGCCGGCCGTGGTGGGCCAGCCGCTCGGAGCAACAGGTGGAATGCGCTTAAGGAATCAAGCATAACGTTGTGGGCTTGACGCCCACTTTTCATTATTGCGCCGCTGACTTCTTGTCGCTCAGGCGCATTTTGAATCGGAGTTTTCGTACTTGTTCGATAAAGGCTTATGCAATTTGTTAGAACCCGGAGTTAATGCCCTGGGGTTTGAAATCATCGCCGTGGAATTAACCGGGCCGGCCAATTCCACAGTGGTCCGGGTCTATATTGACCGGCCAGAAGGGATAACGGTCGATGATTGTGCTCGTGTAAGTGCGCAGATCAGTGCGATCCTGGACGTGGAAGATCCGATTTCTGGCAGCTTTACATTAGAGGTTTCCTCGCCCGGGTTTGACCGACCGTTATGCAAGGTAAGCCATTTCGAGGCGGTAGTTGGACACAGGGTAAAACTGCAGACGAGGGCGCAGGTGTCTGGGCGAAAGCGTTTTACCGGCACTCTGACTGGAGTAAGCGACGAATTTGTCAGCCTTGATGTTGATGGAGAAAGACATCAAGTGTCGATAGACAATATTTTAAAAGCGCGGCTGGTACCGGATTATAAGGGCGGCGCGAACCAGTTGACTATGACTAACTGATATCGAGGGACATATGGCAAACGAAATATTACTTATGGCGGATGTACTGTCCCGCGAAAAGAGCGTTGATAAAGGCGTGATCTTCGAAGCTATTGAGGCAGCCTTGGCCACCGCAACGCGCAAGCGGCATCGGGAAGATATAGATGCCCGAGTGAGCATCCACAGAGATACGGGCGAGTACGATGCTTTTCGCAGATGGGAAGTGATCGACGATGACGAAGAGCTGGAGTTTCCGAGCCGGCAAATCAGATTAACGCAAGCGCGGGTAGACCAGCCGGATTTGCAGATTGGGGATTTTATCGAAGAGCCTCTGGAGCCGGTAGAATTCGGAAGGATAGCGGCGCAGGCTGCGAAGCAGGTCATCATGCAGAAAGTGCGTGAAGCCGAGCGGGAACGTATTGTAACGGAATACTCACCACGGCAGGGTGAAATGGTTTCTGGAGTCGTTAAGCGGGTGGAACGTGGAGATGCCGTTGTGGATATAGGAGGGGCTGAAGCAACCTTGCCTAAATCGGCAATGATTCCTCGTGAGGGGCTGCGACCGGGCGATCGCATACGCGCAATTCTAAGGGATGTGAGACCCGCAATAAGGGGGCCGCAGCTGTTCCTGGACCGGGTCACACCGGAATTGTTACTGCAGTTGTTTCGCCTGGAAGTACCGGAAGCGGGTGAGGGAATCATAGAGATACTGAGTGCGGCAAGAGATCCGGGCTTGCGCGCCAAGATCGCCGTGAAGTCGAATGATGCAAAAGTCGATCCGGTCGGCGCTTGCGTCGGCATCCGCGGCTCGAGAGTACAGAGCGTATCAAATGAAATCGCGGGCGAACGGGTGGATATTATCAAGTGGTCGGAAGATCCTGCACAGTTTGTGATAAATGCGCTAGCACCGGCAGAAGTAGAGTCGATTGTGGTTGATGAAGAACTGCGTTCAATGGACGTAGTAGTAGACGAAAGACAGCTGTCACAGGCTATAGGACGAGGTGGGCAGAATGTTCGGCTGGCTTCGGAATTAACCGGCTGGGAAATCAATATTCTGACTGATCAAGAAGCCGCTGAGAAGGCGGAAAATGAATCAGTAGTGGTGCGAAAAATGCTCATGGAGCAACTTGACGTTGACGAAGACGTTGCTGGAATTCTTGTGCAAGAGGGATTTACCTCGCTTGAGGAGGTTGCCTACGTGCCCAGGCAGGAGATGGTCGATATCGAAGAGTTCGATGAAGATCTGGTAGACGAACTGCGGCGCAGGGCAGATGACGCTCTGGTGACGCGAGCTATTGTGCAGGAGGAAGCCTTGAAGATGGCGGAGCCTCAGGCCGACCTGTTGGAAATGGAGGGTATGGATGAATACACTGCTAGAATGCTCGCCAGCCAGGGAATCAAATCTATGGAAGACCTCGCTGACTGTGCGGTAGATGAAGTGTTGGAAGTTATGCCGAGCATGGAAAAAACCCGTGCGGAAGAATTAATCATGACAGCGCGCGCACCTTGGTTCGCTGAAGAGGAACAAGCGTAAGCATAAGAGGCAACAATGTCGCAGATTACGATAAAGAGTTTCGCTGAACAGATCGATGTTGGCGTGGATAAGCTGATCCAGCAGCTGGCAGATGCAGGTATTGATGGTAAGCAGTCCGAGGATCAGCTTACCGATGATGAGAAGGTGACGCTTCTCAGCTACCTTCGCGGTGATAAGCGGGGCGACAGCGCTATCAAACCGCAGCGCAGCAAGATTACGTTAAAACGTAAAACTGCGAGCCAGCTAAAGCAAACCTCGCGTACCGGTACGGCGCGGACAATTCACGTTGAAGTGCGTAAAAAGCGCACGTTTGTCAAGCGCGAAGTTCTGGAAGAAACAGAACGCAAGGAAAGAGAGGCGTTGCAGCGTGAAGAGGAGGCAGCAGAAGCCGCCCGCGCAGAGACGGCGCGCGCTGAGGCTGAAGCCAAAGAGCCGCCTGGGCAGGAGCAGGCCGAAACTCCCGCGGCAGAATCAGTTGAGGAGAAGGTGACAGCTGACGCGGAAACACAACTGAAGACGGCTCAAGACGAGGGCGCTCTAGCTGATACACAGACGAGCGCGGAGGTGCTGGGCGCAGAGGTTGCCGAGGCAGCGGTCGAGCCCGTGCCTGTTGTTCCCCCTCAAGAGCAGCAAGTACCCGTGCCGCCGGCGCCGGTTGGAGAGAAGCCTAAAGCGCCTGATAAAAAAGCCAGAAAACCGGCCGGCGAGCGAAAAGGCAAACGCAAACGGGACGAGCTGCACGTTTCGGGCGACCTCAAGGGCCGGCGTAAACAACGCGGACCCAGACCGAAGAAGGTTAAGTCCAGCACGGTGGGTCAGCACGCATTCGAAAAACCGACTGCGCCCGTAAAGCGTGAGATTACAATACCAGAGACCATTACAGTAGCTGAGCTTGCTCAGGCGGCTTCGGTAAAAGCCGCAGACATGATCAAGGCTATGATGCAGATGGGCAGTATGGTAACCATCAACCAGGTTCTGGATCAGGAAACCGCTATACTGGTCGTGGAAGAGATGGGCCACACCGCGGTTGCCGCGGCACCTGATGATCCGGAAGCGCGGCTGCGCGGTGAACAGAAGACGCCGGTGATCGAAGGACTGGCTTCACGACCCCCGGTGGTGACCGTAATGGGACATGTCGATCACGGCAAAACGTCCCTGTTGGATTTCATCAGAAAGAGTAAGGTAGCGCTCGGAGAGGCGGGTGGTATTACCCAGCACATCGGAGCATATCAGGTTGATACTTCGAAGGGGACAATAACCTTTCTAGATACGCCTGGTCATGAAGCATTCACAGCCATGCGCGCACGCGGTGCGCAGGCAACAGATTTAGTAATTCTGGTTGTGGCCGCCGACGATGGGGTGAAGCCGCAGACCGTAGAGGCGATCAATCATGCTAAGAATGCTGGCGTCCCCATCGTGGTTGCGATCAATAAAATTGATAAGGAAGGCGCGGACCTGGAGAGAGTCAAACAGGACCTGGCTAACCATGAGGTGATTTCAGAAAAGTGGGGCGGGGACGTTTTGATGGTCCCGGTATCAGCAAAAACGGGAGAGGGCGTAGATACTTTGCTTGAGAGTGTTCTACTGCAGTCGGAATTACTGGAACTTAAAGCACCGAAAGGTGGACCTGCGGCTGGTCTGGTGATAGAGGCAAAACTGGATAAGGGGCGGGGTCCCGTAGCGACGGTACTGGTGCAAAAAGGAACGCTGCACACCGGTGATATCCTCTTAGCCGGCCGGGAAACCGGGCGGGTGCGCACTATGCTGGATGACACCGGCAAGCGCATAAAGGAGGCTGGACCTGCGACACCAGTGGAAATACAGGGTCTGGCAGGAGTGCCGGGGGCAGGAGAAGAAGTCTTAGTCGTGGCCGACGACCGAAAAGCACGAGAAATTGCCCTATTCAGGCAGGGAAAACACAAAGAGGTCGTGTTGGCCCGGCAACAGGCGGCAAAACTCGAGAACATGTTCCAGCAAATGGACGAGGGCTCCATCAAATCGCTCAATCTACTGGTTAAAGCAGATGTTCAGGGCTCGGTCGAAGCGCTTACGGATTCGTTAGAGAAACTGTCCAGCAAGGAAGTCAAGGTAAAAGTTGTTCACGGTATGGTTGGCGGTATCAACGAATCAGACGTAAATCTGGCTTTGGCATCAAATGCCATCATTATCGGGTTCAATGTACGTGCGGATGCATCAGCTCGCCGCCTTATCGAGAGTGAGGGTGTGGACGTACATTATTACAACGTGATTTACGATGTAGTGGACGAGGTCAAGGCTGCAATGTCCGGTATGCTGGCTCCAGAGATTAAGGAGGAGGTCATCGGACGGGTGGAAGTGAGAGATGTATTTCGGGCACCGAAGATAGGTGCCATTGCCGGTTCTTATGTAACCGAGGGCATCGTTAGACGTGGTGAAAACGTCCGCGTGCTGCGCGACAACGTCGTTGTTTTTGAGGGTGTAATAGATTCTTTACGCCGGTTTAAAGAAGATGTCAGTGAAGTAAAAACGGGTTTTGAGTGCGGTATCGGTGTAAAGAACTACAACGACGTCAAAATAGCAGACCAGCTGGAGGTTTATAGGAAAATCGAGGTCCGGCCGACATTGTAGCGCAGGCAGTTAGCTGCTACTGGATAAAAGATCTATGCCAAAGGAATACAGTCGAGCGAGGCGTGTAGCGGAGTTGGTGCGCCGCGAGTTGGCTGACATCATGCTGACCCGCATCAGTGATCCCCGACTCGGCCTGGTTACCATTACAGCAGTTGACGTGAGTAAGGATTTGAAACACGCGAAAGTGTTTATCACTCAGCTCGAGCAGGATGAGACTGTGCAGAAGATTCTTAACAAGGCGTCTCGATTTCTGAATAAAGAGTTATGTTCCCGCTTGAGTATGAAAGTCTGTCCGCAATTGAGGTTTGAATATGACCACAGCGTGGAACGAGGCACGGTTTTGAGCAAGCTGATTGAAAGCGTTAACAAGAATCCTTGATTGGCGTAGCGGACTTGGGAAGGCGCAACAAGAATCGGATAGGCAGGAATATTCAAGGTATTCTGCTGCTGGACAAACCAGTAGGACTGACTTCCAATGCGGCTTTGCAGGAAGCAAAAAGAGCGTTCAAAGCAAGCAAGGCTGGTCATACCGGTAGCCTCGACCCTATCGCTACTGGATTGCTACCGGTTTGTTTTGGTGAAGCGACTAAAATTTCAAGTTTTTTCTTAAGCGCAGACAAGAAGTATAATTCGATTTTTACTCTTGGTATCGCAACCAATACGGGGGATGCTGAGGGTCAGGAATTGAGTCGCGTAGAAAGACTTAACGTTTCAGACGAGGCGATAAAGCGCGCGCTCGATGAGTTTAGAGGCACTTTGGAACAGATTCCACCGATGTACAGTGCCGTGAAATATCAGGGCCAGCCCCTGTATAAGCTCGCCCGTAAAGGCATTGAAATTGAGCGTAAACCCCGACGGGTCACAGTTTATGACCTTTCGTTCTCACGTGTGGATGAGGCAAGTATCGAAATCAATCTGCACTGTTCGAGTGGATTCTACGTTCGGAGTCTGGCGCACGAGCTTGGGCAGGAACTTGGTTGCGGGGCCCATGTTTCTTCGCTGGAAAGAACGGGTGTTGGTCAATTCTCACTGCAGCAGGCGGTACCGCTTGATCGATTAACCGAGGAAACTGATTTACAGGTACTGGACAGTCTGCTGATCCCGATGGACAGTGGTTTGCAGCATCTACCCGGAGTCAACCTAACGGATGACGCAGCTTACTATTTGTGCAGAGGCCAGCCGGTGAAGGCGGCAAATGCGCCGCATGACGGTTGGGTCCGATTGTATACTAGCGAAGCGGGTTTCTTAGGCGTGGGAAAAGTTTTGGATGATGGGAGGGTAGCCCCAAAGAGATTGTTTAATATAAGATAACCTATTGAATTTAAATTAAAATTACTGTGATCGGCAAACTGGGTGCAGCGCTTGTTAGAGGGTGGACCTGAAGTTAGAATACGCGGGCTTTTGAGCAGCGTTGCAGTAAATGGCAGACCGCAGACAGAGAGTAAAAGAGGCAAATAATGGCGTTAACAGCCGAGCAGAAAACGAAAGTTGTTGGAGATTTTCAGCAGTCCCAGGACGATACTGGATCACCGGAAGTGCAGGTGGCCCTGATGACTGCCCGCATCGAGGATTTAACCTCTCATTTCAAGGTGCATGTACATGACCACCATTCCCGTCAGGGACTGCTAAGACTGGTCAATCGTAGACGAAAATTACTTGATTATTTAAAACACAAAGACGTAGAGCGATATAGAAGCTTGATCGGTCGTCTCGGACTGCGCAAGTAGGGGAACTAAATGAGCAAAATAGTTAAATCCTTCCAGTATGGCCAAGGTCAGTTAACACTGGAGACGGGGGAAATTGCACGTCAAGCGACCGCTGCAGTATTGGCAAGTTATGGCGACACCTCCGTACTGGTTACGGTGGTGAGAAACGAATCGGATCAAGTGCGTGACTTCTTTCCATTAACGGTAGATTTCGAAGAACGAACCTACGCCGCAGGTCGTATCCCCGGTGGGTTCTTCAAACGTGAGGGTCGTCCCTCGGAGCAAGCAATTTTGACCTGTCGATTGATTGATCGACCGATCAGGCCTTTGTTTCCCAAGGGATACATCGATGAAGTGCAAATCATTGCTACCGTAATGTCAATTGACCCGGAAATAAATCCCGATATCGTGGCGATGGTCGGGGCTTCTGCTGCGTTAGAGATTTCGGGGCTGCCTTTTCGAGGACCAATCGGAGCGGCCAGGATTGGCTATATAGACGGTCAGTATGTCTTAAACCCTGGCGTCAGCGAGTTATCCGATAACTCAAGACTTGATCTTGTGGTCGCCGGCACCGAAAACGCTGTATTGATGGTTGAATCAGAGGCAAAAGTTCTTTCGGAGGAACAAATGCTCGGTGCCGTAATGTATGGTCACGAGCAGATGCAGACGGCCATCACGGCGATTAAGGAACTCGCTGCCGAAGTCGGCGTGAACCCGGTTGAGTGGCAGATGCCGCAAGCCAATGAGGACTTGCGTGGCAGAGTTGAAAGTCTTTGCCGATCCAGTATTGAGGAAGCCTATCGTATAGGCGAGAAGCAGCAGCGCCAAGAAAAGTTGGCGGATATACGGTCAAAAGTACTTGCCGAGTTAACCAACGCTGAGTCTCCGCAGCAGGAGATAGACGAGGTCAAGTCAATATTAAAAGATATTGAAAAGGCGACCGTGCGTGACAGGATATTGTCCGGCCAAGCGCGCATCGACGGGAGGGACAAGACAACGGTACGGCCAATAGACGTTCGCATTGGGGTTCTGCCTCGTACCCATGGTTCCGCCTTGTTTACCCGCGGAGAAACCCAGGCAATCGTAACCACTACGCTCGGCACAGAGCGGGATGCTCGAATTATCGACGCGCTTGAAGGGGAATCTCGTGAACACTTCATGCTGCACTATAACTTTCCGCCGTTTTCTGTGGGCGAAACTGGCCGCGTAGGCTCGCCCAAAAGACGTGAAATAGGGCACGGTAAATTGGCTAAACGCGCGATCTCTGCGGTCATGCCGAACATGGAGGATTTCCCCTACGTGATTCGGGTAGTCTCTGAGATTACCGAGTCCAATGGATCGAGTTCAATGGCTACGGTCTGCGGTTCTAGTCTGGCGCTGATGGATGCGGGAGTCGATATTGCAGGGCCGGTAGCGGGTGTGGCTATGGGTTTGATCAAGGAAGGAAGTCAGTATGCTGTATTGACGGACATCCTGGGAGACGAAGATCATCTAGGTGACATGGACTTTAAAGTCGCCGGGACGCCTGAAGGTATAACGGCGTTACAGATGGATATTAAGATAGATGGGATAACCAGAGACATAATGGAGGTCGCGCTGAATCAAGCGAAACAGGGAAGGCTGCACATCTTGGGTGAAATGGCAAAAGTCATTTCCAGTCCCAGAGAGGAGATGTCGGAACATGCGCCACGTATTATCACGATCAAAGTGCCCGTGGAAAAGATTCGAGACGTGATCGGCAAAGGCGGCGCCACCATTCGCTCTATATGCGAAGAAACCAATACGCAAATTGATATCGATGATGACGGAACAGTAAAGATTGCATCGGTAGATAATGCCATGGGACAAGAGGCTAAGCGACGCGTTGAAGAAATAACAGCGGACGTAGAAGTGAGCAAAGTGTATGAGGGAAGGGTGGTTAAATTGATGGATTTTGGTGCATTTGTAAACATTCTTCCAGGGCGCGATGGTTTGGTGCATATTTCGCAAATTTCGCATCAGCGCGTTGAAAATGTCAGTGACATGCTGAAAGAAGGGGACATTGTCCGGGTAAAGGTGTTGGAGGTGGATAAGCAGGGCCGAATACGTTTGAGCATCAAAGCCCTGGAAGATGCGGCATAGCAATCGCTAAAGGGACAAAAGGCCCCTTTTTTATCGTATGTAAGAAGTTCGTTGGCTGACTGAAACGTTTTACCTCACCCTCAGGCTTTGGATTTTCTACTTAAAGTTTTATGAAGGTCCTGCTGCAGCGGGTCGCCAGAGCCGCTGTGCGCATAGAGGGAGTGCGTGTAGGCTCTATCGAGGAAGGCCTGCTGCTGTTTGTTGGTTTTGGTAAAAACGATACGGCAGCGGACATGTTGCCGCTGGCCAGAAAAGTCGCTCACTTGAGGGTGTTTCCGGACAAGCACGGTCGCTTCGATCGCTCGTTGCTGGATACAGACGGAGCCGCCCTCGTGGTTCCGCAGTTCACGCTTTATGCCTCTACGCAAAAAGGGCGCAGACCCGATTTCTCTGAGGCAATGGCGCCAGCTGTAGGGGTAGAGTTGTTCGATGCGTTTATCGAAGCCGTGCGCAGCACCGGAGTGCGACGTGTCGAAGCGGGGAAGTTTGGTGCAGATATGCAGATTGAGCTAGTGAATGATGGCCCTGTCACGCTGCTGATTACGACCAGCGAGTAATATCTACAAACGTCTTAAGGATTAAAGTTCAGTTTTTTACAGGCGCTCAATTACGGCGTTCGTATACTCCTCTGTTGAAGCTGCACCGCCAAGATCACCGGTAAGCCGGTCTCCAGCGGCGATCGTGTCGCGGATCGCATGTTGCAGTTTGCGTGCTGCATCGCTGCGATCTATATGATCCAGCATCAGCGCAGAGGCCAGCATCAGTGCTGAGGGGTTGGCGATATTTTTTCCGGCGATGTCTGGGGCGGAGCCGTGTACTGCTTCAAATATGGCGATTTCATCGCCGATGTTTGCGCCCGGGGCCATGCCCAGACCGCCAATCAGGCCGGCACACAAATCGGAGATAATGTCGCCAAACAAATTAGTCGTTACGATTACATCAAACTGATGCGGATTCATCACCAGCTGCATGCATGCGTTGTCAACGATCATCTCAACGGTCTCTATGTTAGTAAATTCTTGTGACACTTCCCGTGCAACGTCAAGAAACAGGCCGGAGGTCGCTTTCAAGATATTTGCCTTGTGTACAACAGTAACTTTCTGCCGGTCGAGTTTTGTTGCAAGATTGTAGGCAAAGCGCAATATTCGTTCAGCCCCTTCGCGAGTGATTACGCTTACTGATTCTGCGCGCGCGCCATCCGCTGAAAGTTCCTGGCGTTCGCCGTGGTACATTCCCTCGGTGTTTTCCCGTATAGTGATTATGTCAATATTCTTGTAACGCGACTTCACGCCAGGGCGCGTTATCGCCGGGCGCAGATTGGCATATAGGTCAAAGCGTTTTCTTAGCTGCACGTTGATTGATGTGAAGCCTCTGCCTATGGGCGTCATTAACGGACCCTTTAGGGTGATTTTGTTTCGTTCGATGCTTTCCAGGGTCTCAGGTGGGATTAGGTCTTTGCCAGCATCCAGCGCGTTTACACCCGCCAAATGCTCCTCGTAGTCAAGTTCGCAGTCTAAAGCTGACAGAACCCGCAGCGTTGCGGCCATAATTTCGGGACCAATGCCGTCTCCGGCGACCACGGTTATCGTTTTAAGTGCCATTGAGTCAACCCGTTTTGGTTGTGGTTCGATGATAATACAGCCTGTTGCTTGAGTTTGGCGTTAAAAAAGAGGCAAGATAACGGGCGATTCTCTGCTCCGCCCAGTAAACTGCCTGATGCGGCGATCTGCCGCTGACGAAGCCGCAGTGTCCCCCGTGCTTACTGAGTTCAAACTTGACGGCGCTTGACAATTCGCTGCTATGAGGAATGGCTTTAGTTGTCATAAGAGGGTCATCTTCGGCATGGATGATTAAGGTCGGTGTTCGTATGAGTGACAGTATTTTTCGGGTACTGCAAGAAGAATAATAGTCTTCGGCACTGCTAAATCCGTGCAAGGGTGCAGTGACGAACTCATCAAAGTCACGGAAGGTACGCACTTTGCCTAATTGGTGAAGGTCGATTGGAAGGCAAACTGTTTTGCTTTTTTGTACAAGCAGGAGTTTCAAATGTGATAGCAGATGCCATTGATAGAGCCGTGATGTTCCCCGCTCCATGCGCTGTGCCCCAGCTGCAAGATCAAAAGGGGTAGAGACAACGCTTGCAGCAACCAGGCCTCGACTCGCTGTTGACAGAAAGTTAAGCAGAACGCTTGCACCAAGAGAGTAACCCACAGCGAACATGAGGGTATCGGGTTCTCTAGCCCTAATTCTACGCAGCGTGAAGTCCAGGTCCGCACTGTCGCCTGCATGGTAACTTCGCGCCAGCCGGTTAGGTTCTCCGCTGCAGCCGCGATGATGCATTACCACGCTGCGCAAGCCTAAAGCGGTGATCTCCGACGTCAGGCCACGGATGTAATGGGACTGTGAGTTGCCACCAAGACCGTGCAAAATGACGACAATAGGCCCCGAACTTATTGGCTCAAACCAATCCAAATCGACGAAGTCTCCGTCATCCAGTTCCAGTCGTTCCCGCCGATAAAGTGGCAGGGGGCTTGGTCTGAATAAGAAAGGCCACAATGTTTGCAGATGTGGATTAAAGCACCACCAGGGCGGCTCGAAGCGGGAAGTTAGAGGGGTTTTGCTCAAGATCTTTGCGGGTAGAGCCAACAAAAAAGGGGCCCCTAAAGCCCCTAACAGCGCTAGCGAAAACGCAGCCGCTGTCGCATTAGATCATCTGCTTTTCACGGATTTCATCCAGTGTTTTGCAGTCGATACATAAATTAGCCGTGGGTCGGGCTTCTAGTCTGGCAACGCCGACCTCCACACCGCATTTCACGCAATAACCGTAGTCCCCTGCGTCAATTAAGGCCACGGTGTCGTCGATTTTCTTGATCAGTTTGCGCTCGCGATCCCGGCTGCGCAGTTCCAAGGACATGTCAGTTTCCTGCGTGGCCCTGTCATTGGGGTCTGGATGGTTTACCGTTTCGTCCTGCATGCTGTGAATTGTGCGGTTTATCTCTCCGACCAATTCGCGTCGCCAAGCTGAGAGGATTTCACGAAAATGTTCGATTTGCTGCGGGTTCATATACTCTTCCCCGCGGCTAGCGCGATACGGTGCGATGCCGTGAATCATCTCATCATCTTTTGCAGGTTTTTTTCGAGTTGGCCTGGCGGCGGCCGTTGTTTTGGTTTTTTTCCGGATCGTCTTTTTCTTAACGCGTTTTGCTCTGACCGGTTTTGCCTTTTTTTTGGCTTTTGCTGGAGCCGATTTTTTCGCGGATTTCTTGCGGGATACCTGTTTTTTGCTTGTCTTTTTTACTAACTTTTTGGTGGTTTTTGCTTTTCTAACGGCAGCTTTTTTAGCGCTCTTCGCTTTTCTTGCGGTAGTTTTCTTTACCCTCTTCGTTTTTTTAGCAGCAGTCTTCTTTGCAGTTGAAGGCTTTTTTACTGCTTTTTTTCTGACAATTCTTTTTTTCACGACTTTCTTGCTCGCTTTCTTTGAGATCGGTTTTTTTGTCCTCTTCTTGGAAGTTGCCGTCATGTCAGCACTCCTTTACGCCATCGTGAAAAAATAAGCGCGCATTTTTACTACAAAGCCGGGTGCAACGCAATAACGATTTACGGCAGTCCCGCGCTTCAGCCGGTAAAGTCCCACCAGGTGTGACTAGATCTAACCCGTTGCGCCGGCTTTTTAGCGGCTGCTTGGATGTTTTAGAATATAGCCTTCGCCGAAGGGCTTTGACAAAGGAACACGCTATGACCATTGCAGTCGGGGACAGGTTACCAACCGTTAAGCTGTCATACATGAGCAAGGAAGGTCCGCAGGATATTTCAACTGAAGAGCTGTTTGCAGATAAAAAGGTTGTGCTGTTTGCGTTGCCGGGAGCCTTCACCCCTACCTGTTCGGCAAGGCATTTACCTGGTTATGTCGAAAAAGCAGATGCTATTCTAGCTAAGGGAGTAGACCGCATTATTTGCCTCTCGGTTAATGATGCATTTGTCATGGGAGCATGGGGTGACCAGCAGAATGTGGGTGATAAGATCATGATGATCGCCGATGGTAGCGCTGAGTTTACGCGGGCTGTGGGCCTGGATTTAGACCTTTCGAAGCGGAACATGGGTGTTCGCTCGCAACGGTATGCCATGATAATCGAGGACGGCGTGGTGACGCTGCTAAATGTAGAAGCTCCCGCCAAGTTCGAGGTAAGCGACGCAGCTACGATTCTTGACCAACTCTAACTTGTTTCAGTGTAAACTTTAGGTGCGTTCCTTACTGCGTAATTCGTCCGGGCCGATTTGTGCGCTTCTATCTCTCGCCCTTAAGCGCGCTTCGCTTTCGCGTAAAGCTTACTGTACAGGCCGTTGCTGACAATCAACTCGTCATGTGAACCTTGCTCGATAATACGGCCGGCTTCAAATACGAACACACGGTCCGCTTGCTTTACCGCACTCAGGCGGTGAGCAATAATGAGGGTGGTACGATCTTGTAAATGAGCACCGAGAGCATGGTGGAGCCGGGCCTCCGTTTCATTGTCGAGGGCTGAGGTTGCCTCGTCTAAGATAACCACCTTAGGATCAGCCAAGACCATTCGAGCTATGGCCAGTCGCTGCTGCTGACCACCGGATAAGCGCACTCCATCATTGCCTATAATCGTATCCAGTTTTTTTGGCATGTCGAATATAACCTGGTACAGCTGCGCCACTTGCAGGGCCTGCCACAGCTGCTCATCATGCGCAGACCGTCCCAGAGTCAGATTGGCACGCACGCTGTCATTCAGCATTGCTGGATGCTGCAGCACGGTAGCCACGTTATCCCGGACCACGTCCAGGCCGATCTGCTCGATTGGCACATCATCAAAGTACAGACGTCCATGCTGTGCTGGATACATGCCGAGGATGACCTGTACCAGCGTTGATTTGCCGCCACCCGATGCCCCTACCAAAGCCACCTTCTCGCCGGCGTGGATGTGTAGGCTTACATCGCTCAGGATCGGATCTTCACCGTAGGAGAAGGTGATGCGCTCCAAGCGAACGGCAACAGTCGTTTTATCTTTGAATGGATTGTGAATGTGCGGATATCGCGGCTCTAAATTCAGTTCAAGCAAACGATTGACCCGTTCTAAGGCCGCCTTGGCCGAAAAGTATGCGTACTGAATGTTAAGCAGCTCCTGTACCGGTCCCATCATGAACCACAGGTAAGCGTATACCGCAAGCATTTGGCCGATTGATAATCCGGAAAATACGACCATGAGCATACTGGTGGCGCGAAATACGTCAAAACCGACTAAAAATATTGCAAATGACGCACGATTTGCCGCGTCGGATTTCCATGAAAACGTGGCCGAATGCTGCTTGATCAATCCGGCGCGAGCAATGAGTTCGCGGATATAGTAGCGATCGCGGTTACTGGCACGAACTTCGCGTATAGCATCCAGAGTGTCTGTCAGTGACTGCTGAAAAATCTCAACCGCCCGGTTCTCTTTTTTTTTCAGGGTTTTAACGCGCTTGCCCATAGCGGTGGTAAAATAAACGACCACCGGATTCATCAGCAGTATGAACAGAGCCAGTGGCCAGTGCATCCACAGTAAAACCACTGCGACGGCTAGCAGACTCAAAATAGCGATGAGAAGTTTGCTCACCGACTGCCCGATATAGTCATCAATTGTGTTGATATCAGTCACGAATCGAGAGGCTACAGCACCCCCGCCGAGGGTTTCGTAATCCGCCATTGAAATGAAACTTAAGCGATTCAATAGATCTCTACGTATTTGGTAAGTTACTTCTTTTGCTATAAAGGTAAATTTCTTTGTCTGCCAGACGTTTAACAACAGGGAGCAAATCCGCAGGCAAATAGTCAAAAACAAAATGCAGGAAATGTATAGAATCGGTCCATGCCAAGCAGACGGAAACAAGCTGTCCATGGTGGAAACGAGAACACCTGGTTTGTGCAGCAAAACTTCGTCAACCAGTAAAGGCATGAGCAGCGGTATGGGAACGCTGGCGGCAACAGCTAATACTGCTATGGAATTGCCGGCTATAAGGGCTTTTCTGTGCTCTAAAATACCGTTTAAGACGTACTGCCAAGAATAGGTGGTTGATGTGAGAGCAGCTATTTGCCCAGCTCCGGTTGTGCTTACGGCCTTTTGCATATTTTGGGACATTTGACTATTTTAACTGGTTTGAATCTGTTAAGTGGACGTTTCCGGCCAGCGAGCGACATGACCTACTGTATAGCAATACACGTAAATGAAGGACTTGCTTTCTTGTCCGATTCGCGCACCAACGCTGGAGTAGACCAACTAAGCACCTACAGCAAGATGTTTACGTTCGGTGTTTCAGGGGAGCGGTCAATCGTGATTCTGACAGCGGGTAACCTGGCTACAACTCAGGCGGTGATTAAAACAATCCGAAAGAACATCGCAGATTCCGAGCAAGAAAATCTGTTATCAGTGGGCAGCATGGATGCGGCAGCAGCGCATGTCGGACAGCTGAATTTCGAACAACAGAGCAAACAGGTTAACCAAGCCGCAGGCAGTAGCCTTGATATTAGCGCCACCTTTATCGTAGGCGGGCAGATAAAAGGGTCGATGCCCGAACTGTTTCTGGTTTACGCAGAGGGAAATTTCATCGCTGCAACCGAACAGACGCCGTATCAGCAGATAGGCGAAGTTAAGTACGGTAAACCTATACTGGATCGAATCATTACTCCGGACACGCCTTTGCGTAATGCCGCACTCTGCGGACTGGTATCGATGGACTCCACAATGCGCTCTAACGCCACAGTCGGACCGCCCATTGAAATACTATTGTACCAACGGGATAGCTTTAGATTACAAACAAGGATTCGTTATGAACGGGATGATCCCTATTTTCTATCGCTGCGTAGAGCATGGGAGCGGGAACTGGCGCGTAGTTTCAGTGCCCTACCACCGCTGGTGTTAAACTAAGTTATGGCGGGCTTTTATTATCGTCTGCCGGCTGGTGGGATGGCGAAAGCACAGCGCTTTTTTGCAGTTCCGATTTTGGATTTCCATTAGGATTGCTGGCCTGTCGGGCAGGTCTCGCGGCGAGCAGCCGATCTATGAAAATGAGTTTATCGCGAACGGGGTCCGTGATGACGAAGGGATAGGGATGGTCAAGGCCAAGGTCTTGATTGATTTGGTTTACTTTTATCGCTGTATCGATCCAAGTTTGAAGCGCTTGTTCAAAATACATTGAGGATTTAACCAGCCCCTCAACGCAGGCAGTCTCCATGCTGTCTTTGATCAATAGATAGTGTGCCCAGGTCTCCGCCCAGTCCTCGAGTGGATGAGCCGAGGCGTAAGCGCTAATGAACTGGCTATTCCAAGCTTGGCTTGGGCCATTTTTATAGTACGCAGCTAGGGCCGTAGCATAATCCTGCGCAGCATCACCAAACTTGTTTTGGAAGGCATCCAGCGATTCGTCTTCAACCAGAATATGGTAGTAATAGTGACCGCTTTCATGTCTGAAATGGCCAAGCACAGTTCTATAGAACTCTCCTACGGATAGGCGCATTCGGAGACGAAATAGATCGTCTGCCTCTGCGACATTAATCGTAATCACGCCATTTTGGTGACCGGTACCGACAAACTGCTCGCTCACATTGGGATTACTGCGCTGGTCCTCAACAAAATCAAAGGCGAGACCATCCGGCCAACCTTGGATCCTGCTTCTTACCGGTAAATCATGGGTGAGTAATGAATAAACTAGACGTCTTTTTGCCTGCTCGAGACTCAACCATCGGCCGCGATTTGGCGGAGAGGAGAGGTTGGGAATGGTTCGATTGAGCTGACACGACCAACAGTACTCCTCCGGCGCATCCGCCCGCTGTAACCAGTTGCAGTTATTAAACTCTATCTGGTTCTTGCAGCAGCGATAAGCAGATCCCGAGCTGTCTTCATAGTGGTCACTAATCCAGTCAATAGAAATCATTTCCAGACTTTTTGGGTCGAAGCCTAGTTGACTGTTGCATGCCTCACATCGAATGTTTTCAAAAAACACCCGGTGACCGCAACGACAGTTAAACAGCTTCATCTTAATTTGGTGAGAACCAGGTGCTGTTCATCACTTTGTGTACTTCAGCGAACTCAACTTGCAGGTCGTCTATAAACTGGTGCAGGGTTTCATCTGCTAGCCCTACCACGTCGGCTTCGTTTACTATTGCCTTAAGTCGCAATATTGACTGTAGGGTTGCCTCGTAGTTGGGCAGCTGTTCCGTGCATTTTTCTAGCTGAAGTAAGGTGTGCGCCACGGATCTCGGAAATCTGGTATCCTGGATCAGGTATTGAATTACATTGTCACGGCGAATTCTTCGTCGAACATTCTGCCGATACATCTGATGTGCACTCAACGCGTGCAGAATGTTCATCCACAGGCGGTTAGCAAGCCGTTCACGCTCATTTCCCTCAGCAATCAAGGTCGCCGAGCCGACGTCGATTATGCGTGTTGTCATGTCCGCTCTCTCTATATTGCGGCCAATGCGGACAAACTGATATCCCGGGCCATGACTCATTGTGCCGGCGAGCAGGCCGGTAGTTTGTTGGCAAAGTGCGATTACCTCAGACAGTATATGGTGAATGTTCTTGCGGAAGTTGGGCGAGGCCAGGCGACGTTTTGCAAAAAGATAAAGCTCATTGATCGTCTTCCACGCATCACTGGGAATCTGGTCTCTAGTTGTGCGCACATTCTCCCGCGCCAAAGTCAGGGTTGTGATAAGAGAGCTTGGATTGTTTCGATCCCCTGCCATGAACCTGAGAACACTGGGCTCCCCGTCTGAGCGATAGCTGCTGTTAAAGATATCATGTGCACCCGTAATCTCGATAAGCTGGCGCCAGTGAACGCCCACTCCCCTTGGCAGGTCTAACATCAGCAGGGAGTAGACATTGAGCAGGCGCGCCGTATTCTCCGCCCGCTCAATATAGCGAGACATCCAGTATAACCGTTCTGCAACTCTGGAAAGCATATGTCAGCTGTTTGGGGTTTCGATTATCCAGGTATCTTTGCTGCCTCCTCCCTGAGACGAGTTAACCACCAAAGAACCTTTACGTAATGCGACTCGAGTGAGGCCGCCTGCAGTTACATAGCTATGCTGTGCTTGTAAGATGAAAGGCCTTAAGTCCAAATGACGCGGTTCAACGCGACCAGCGCACAACGTTGGTGCTGTTGACAATGACAATACGGGCTGAGCGATATAGTTACGCGGGTTTTGTTTAATTAGATTGGCAAATCTTTTGCGCTGCGTGGCCGTTGAGGCGGGGCCGACCAGCATACCGTAGCCACCGGACTCGTTGGCAGGTTTGATCACCAAATCTTGCAAATTGTCTAAAACGTGTTCTCGCTCTTTTTTGTACATGCAGCGAAAAGAGGGTACGTTTGGAATGATCGGGCTCTGGTCAAGATAAAATTTAATAATTTCCGGAACAAATGTATAAACAACTTTATCATCCGCAACCCCGGCACCGGGTGCATTGGCGAGGGCAACATTACCAGCAAGCCAGGCACGATGCAGACCGGCCACGCCGAGTTTTGATTCTTTCCTGAATGCCTCTGGATCAAGGAAGTCATCGTTTATGCGTCGATACACAACGTCTACCCTTTGCGGACCGTCTATAGTGTGCATATATACGCAATCATCACGGTCTACCATCAAATCAGCGCCTTCTACTAATTCCGCCCCCATTTGTTGGGCAATAAAGGCATGTTCGAAATATGCTGAGTTATAAATTCCCGGTGTCAGCACCACGATTTCCGGATAGTCCAGTTCTCTTGGCGATAATGCAGCCAGCATGTCGAAAAGGTGCGCGGGATAATCATCCACCGGAACGATAGTGCGCCGGCGGAACAATTCAGGGAAAACCCGTTTCGTGATACTCCGATTTTCGATCATGTAGGAGACGCCGGAAGGAACCCGTAAGTTGTCTTCCAGCACGTACATGGTGCCATCTTTGTCCCGCACCAGATCGGTGCCACAGATATGTGCCCACACCTGATAGCGCGGCTTTGCACCGACACATTGCCGTAGAAAATTATCCGAGCTTTGCAGCAATGATGCGGGAAAAACTTTTGCTTTGACGATCTTTTGTTCATTGTATAAATCGTCAATAAACATATTCAGCGCGGTCAGTCGCTGAATCAATCCCTCTTCCAGGCGCCGCCATTCCCGGTTGGGAATGACGCGGGGTATAATATCAAAGGGCCAAGAACGATCGATGTTTTCACCTTCACTGTACACGGTAAAAGTGATGCCCATCTCTTCGATTGCGAGTTCGGCAGCACGCTGCCGCCTGTTTAATTCTTGGTCGTTAAGAGAGCCGAGGTACTCGGCTAAAGACTTGGATGCCGTGCGCGGATCACCCGGAGTGCTAATAAGCTCGTCGTAGAACTCGCCCGGGTCATATTGATTCCAGTCAATACGCATGGATTTGATTATACTCTTTTGATTCAGGCGCCAGCATGTTTATGAAAACAAAATAATTCTGTATGGTTGCAGATGAGACAAAAACAGATAGCACCATGAGCGACAGTATTCATCCCCGTGGCGAAGAATTACGCAACGCTGTGCGCTGGCTATCGGATCGTAGAGACCATAGTCTGCAGGCAATTAACGAGGCGGCAGTTAAGTTTGATCTTTCGCCGCTGGATACCGAGTTTCTCATTAGAATCTTTGCTTCAAGTGGTGATAATGAAGCAGTAGAAAAAAGCGATAGCGAGTGACTAAGGTGGGAGGAATACATCAGGGCATGAAGATGTGGAGCAATTTTTTTCCCTGAATTACAGGCAAGCACGGGAGAGATTCCGCCGCTATGCGCAAAAGAAAAAAGCTGGCCTCGATCATTTCCAACTGCAAGCGAGAGGACCGGCTGAGGAGTTTCTATACACTGATTTCGCCTGGATAGGAACAAAATCACCAAGAAAGGTTTTGCTTTTGCAAAGTGGGGTACATGGGGTAGAGGCGTTTGCAGGTGCAGCTGTGCAATGTTGTTTGCTACATAACCTGCCGCCGTTGCCAGACGACATGGCGCTGATCCTGGTGCACGTTCTCAATCCTTTCGGAATGGCTTGGATGCGCCGGGTTAATGAATCTAATGTCGATCTCAACCGGAATTGTTTAGCCGGAGACCAAATTTATCGCGGTGCTGCCGACGGCTATGTCAGATTGAATAGCCTGATAAACCCGAATACGCCACCGTCACGTGACTTTTTCTTTGTTAGGGCATGTTTCGCGTTACTGCGCTACGGTCTGAGGCCATTACGCCAGGGGATCGCGTGCGGACAGTACCAATATCCAGCGGGATTGTTTTACGGGGGGGCAAAACTGGAGGAAGGTCCGTTGCTCTACCGCCGCTGGCTAATGCGGCACATGCCCCCGACTGAACAGATACTGGTGGCTGATTTTCATACCGGCTTGGGCAAATTTGGACGATACCAGGTGTTTCTCGGGCTACCCGCCGACCTGCAGCAGCAGACAGCGTTGCGCCGTATGCTGGGTGAAGCAATAGTAATAGATAAGAGAGAGGGTGGGGCGTACGATATAACTGGAGGCGTAGCCTGCCTGTTTGAACAGTTAGACTTGGCTGCCCGACCGATCTACCTCACCGTCGAATTTGGCACCTACCCCCTGTTACGCGTGCTGCATGCCTTACGCGAGGAAAACCGCTGTCATTTTTATACTGCACGCGACAGCGAGCATCCGGCTAAACGGCGACTGCAGGAAATGTTGTGTCCGAGTTCTGCCACCTGGCGGAATCTTGTGTTACGGCAGGGTCGCGCGCTGGTTGGGCGGCTGATAACGCATCTGGCTTCGAGCTGACGGCCGCCGGTTGTTTTAAAGGTGCCCATAGTGTAAACACTATACAACAGGCGTAGATCGCACCCGGAGAGGTCCATTGGCAAACTCGAGTTTCGACATAAATACGGTGTTACAAGATGCTGTGCTGGTGATTACGAGCCCGGCCAATTTCTATCGGCGCATGTCCCATTCTGGTGGCTACGCGGAGCCCATAATCTTTTTGGTGGTAATGGCCGTTATCGCCGGTTTGCTATTGGCTTTCCTGTCGCTTTTTGTAACCGGTATGGTTGGCTCCATAGCGATAGGGCTGTGGGCCGTAATCATGTTTCCATTGTTTGCTATGGTCGCCAGTTTTATTGGCGGTGGGGTTATGTTCGTGCTGTGGAAACTCATGGGATCGGATAAATCTTTTGAGACCACTTATCGTTGCGTTGCATACGCTGGCGCCATTTATCCCATAACCGCAGTCCTGGGTCTGATTCCCTATTTCGGTACGCTAATCGGCGTCACGTGGGGTATGTATCTGCTGGTCATGGCGAGTATAGAGGTGCACGGACTCGAGGCAAAAAAAGCATACACTGTATTTGGTGTATTAGGTATTTTGGTCATCATGTTTAACTTGAGCGGCGAAATGGACGCGCGCAGGACGCAGGCACAGCTGGAGCAAATGGGCCTGACCATGGAGGAGATGCAAAACAAAAGCCCGGAAGAGCTGGGGAAGATGGTTGGCGAGTTTCTCAAAGGGATGGAAAAGGGACAGAGTAAAAGCGAATAGCCTCACTTTATAAGAACTAGTCTGTCGTTGAAAGTTATTGAGATAAACAACGCCACCGTCTACCGCGGAGATACCAGGGTATTCGAGGGCTTCAGCCTTGCTATCGAACGGGGCCAGAGCACTACCATACTGGGGCCAAATGGAGCGGGTAAAACAACCCTGCTGAAGCTGCTGTCATGTGAACTCTATCCTGTGGTCGCCAAGGGATCGTATGTCCGCGTACTTGGGCGCGAACGTTGGGACGTGTGGGAGCTGCGCAACCGCCTCGGCATTGTCTCCAATGATCTGCAGAATGACTATCTGGGATACGTGCCCGGCCGCGACGTCATACTATCCGGATATTACTCGTCAATCGGTACTTACCGGCACCAGACATTTGACCCCGTGCAGCTTGAGCGCGCTCACAGGATATCTCGTGACCTGGGAATTGATGAACTGCTTGAAAAAAATTTCGCCAGTATGTCGACCGGACAGCAGCGTCGATTCTTACTGGCGCGGGCACTGGTTAATGACCCGGAAAACCTTATCTTGGATGAACCAACCAGCGGGCTCGATCTAAAAGCGACGTTTCAATATCTTGAGACTGTGCGTCAGTTGATCCGGGATGGTCATACAGTCATTCTTGTCACCCATCATGTGCATGAAATCCCTCCGGAAGTGCGGCACGTAGTGCTGCTTGATCAGGGCAAGGTGATCGCGGCAGGGGCGAAGGGAGAGGTGCTCAATGACGACACGCTCAGTAGACTGTTTGATACGCCAATCCATCTGGTTGACGTCAACGGCTATTATCAGGTTTTACCGGCTTAGCTCGAATCCGCCGAGTGCGAATTATTTTTGCTTCATATGAATACACACTTCAGCTATAACACTCTACCGTTTATCCAAAAGGTGGCACTGGTAATCCGTTCAACAGTGTGTGTTATAATTGCAGCCGCAGCGTACCATGTACAAGGTAAATTCAATTAATATCCTTCCTCAGATTTTTCTTGCTTTACCTCGTAACAACTTGCGTTGATTTTTTTCATAGATAGATAGGTACTTTTTAATGGCAACAGGTAAAGTCAAGTGGTTTAACGATTCCAAAGGTTTTGGCTTCATTACGCCCGACGATAGCAGCAAAGATGTCTTTGTACATTACTCCGCGATACAGGCAGACGGATTTCGCTCTTTAGCGGAAGGTCAGGCTGTCAATTATGAAGTAGAGCAGGGACCAAAAGGGCCGCAAGCTACGCAAGTGACTCTTAAAAGCTAACGTTTGCATCCGTTCCCTTCTTGTTCATTGAAAACCCCGCGTGAGCGGGGTTTTCTTTTGGTGCGGTGTGACACGCATAATAGCGCTTTGAAGTGAGGTTTAACCGTGCGACACTTATGACCAAGTTCATCGCGGTCCGTGCCCAACGCGGAAAACAGTCCGGGGATGATCTGCATGACCATCCCCGGGTCCTTCCATGGTGGTACGGTTCCGTCGTCTTGTGTTGACTTCCGTGTCCGGCGCTGGGTCCCAAGACGCAGACTTAATGTAAGGGTTTTTTAGACAGATATCTTCACCCATATGGGTGAAATTACGAATCCAAGTGATTAATATCGACAGATGACTAGTCAGGAGAGACACTCATCGCAGTTTGCGCATGGCAAGCCGGTTCCGATCGATCCGGTTTCGTTTCAACCGCAATTTGATCTTGGGCCTGGCAAGTACCGTATTGGCATGATTATTCTGTCTAATGATTATGCGACAGAAAGGGATTTCGTAAATCTCCGTCCAAGTGACGAGTTTACCTACTTTGTCGCGCGCATCCCTTTCGCCAGCGACATCACGCCGCAGAGCCTGGCCCAAACCGAGGCAGAATTAGGCAAAGCAGCATCGCTGATTTTGCCGGGAGGCCGCCTAGACGCTATTGCCTACAGCTGTACCTCAGCTGCTGTGGTACTAGGCCACGAGCGTGTGCGGGCGGCGATTCATACCGGTCGCCCCGACGTTCCCTGCATTACGCCAATTAGCGCTGCTATCGCTGCGCTAAAAGTCCTTGGCATAGAAAGAATTTCAGTGTTGACACCCTATGTTGATTCCATCAATGAACAGGTGCTGCAGGTTTTTTCCGGGCATGGCCTGCATATAAGGAGCTTTGAAAGCTTTAAACTGAAAAATGATCTGGATATGGCAAATCTGAGCCCACAATCGATCATGCGAGGTGCGTTAGAAGTGAACAGCGACGCTGCCGATGCGGTCTTTATCTCCTGCACCGCTATCCGGGCAGTCGAGGTGATCGACGCTATCGAGCAGCAAATTGGTAAGCCTGTGATTACCAGCATCCAGGCCATGTTCTGGCAGTGTCTACGTACCGTGGGCTATAACGAACCCATACAGGGTTACGGTCGCCTGCTTACAAAGCCACTGTGAGTGGGGTGATGCACTGACCGCAACAATATCCACCCTGGCTCTAACTCTGGTGCTGAGAGTATCAGATCTTCCAGCTACGCTTTGCGACTCATACGCCTTACTCTAAGGTTGGGCTAAGTCGGGGAGGGCGATGGGATGAACGCTTTCATAGGCGTAGCTTGCGCGAAGAACCAGCGCCTCATCATATTTATCTGCAATAATCTGCAGTCCCGCGGGCAGTCCGTTGCTCGCCAGACCGCAAGGAATCGAAGCAGCGGGCTGGCCGGTCAGGTTGAAGGGGAAAGTAAATGGTGTCCAGCTTGACCACCTTTCGGCTTGCATCTGATCAGGCACTTCTTGTCCCGCCGCAAAGGCAGTGATAGGCAGGGTCGGTGTCAGTAGAAGATCGTACTTCTGATGAAAACGTTTCATATGCTCGCCCAGTTTGCCACGCTCATCTTGTGCGTTGATATATTCCATCAGCGAGTATGACTCTCCCTGCTCGACGATCTGTAGTAATCCTGGATCGAGTAATTTTCTCTGCTTCTGATCCAGCGATCGAGCCAGATAGGCGGCACCGGAAAACCAGGTTTTGGTGAAACAATCCCAAGGGTCAGGAAACCCGGGATCGATCTCCGTAACGTCGGCGCCGAGGTCAGAAAATACGTCGACGGCCTGTCGCACCAATTTCGCTATCTCTTGCTCTACCGAGACATAACCCAGATCTGGACTGAATGCGATCTTCAATCCCCTGACGCCCGTATCCAAGCCGGCGCGATAATCCCTCTCTTCGTGCGGCAGGGCATGCCAGTCACGGCAATCCGGCTGAGCTATAACCGTCAGCAGCAGGGCGGTATCGCTTACATTGCGTGTCATAGGCCCAACGTGAGCCACCGTACCAAACGGACTGAGGGGATAGGCAGGTACCCGGCCAAACGTGGCCTTGATGCCGTACATTCCGGTGAATCCGCAGGGAATGCGGATTGATCCCCCGCCGTCAGTGCCAATGGCGAGAGCAGCCATTCCCGTGGCTATAGCGGCAGCCGAGCCGCCGCTGCTGCCGCCGGGTGTCACGGCAGTGTTCCAGGGGTTTCGGGTGATGCCGGTCAGAGGGCTATCGGTTACACCCTTCCAGCCGAATTCCGGCGTCGTGGTCTTGCCGATTAATACTGCCCCATGTTCACGCAGCCGCGCAACGCAGGGTGCGTCTTCGCCCCAGGTCTGGTCTTTGTTCACAGTGCGCGACCCCCGCAGTGTAGGCCAACCCTTGGTTAACAGCAGATCCTTGATCGCAACGGGCACGCCATCAACCAGGCCTTTAGGCTGACCTTTCAGCCAGCGCCGCTCCGCTTGTTTCGCTGCGGCCAACGCAGCCGGCTTATCCACCAGGCAGAACGCGTTTAGTGCGGAGTCCAAATTTTCTATCTGCTGCAGGGTAGCACTTACCACTTCGACTGGTGACAAGCTTTTGTCCCGGTAGCGCTGGATCAGTTCACTGGCGGAGAGCAGAGCGATGTTACTAGTCATTTTTCTTGCAGTTGCTTTGAGTAAATAAAAAGTTTCAGTGAGTCGTATCGTATACGTTTACAATGAGTTTTTAATCCATTGTGCATAAGAGCCGATTCGCGCAAACAGCATGGGAATTCTCAATGCACATCCTTTGACTTAACATCTTTGCGAGCTTGACTGCGGCTGGGTGAAATTATAGCGCCTTTGTAGGTATCTCGACCTATCAGCAGCCCAACCAACAGCAGCACCACCCCGGCTACAAAACTTAACAGGGCAGCAGAGGCAATCTGACTTGGATCCTTCAGGCCTATATGCGCCAGAGATAATCCTGTGCCCAAACTGCCGGCACTGATCAGAAGGTAGCGCCATGCTCTGGCCGGGCGCTCGGCGAAGATAGCAGAGACGATTGCTGCAATAACTACGAGCGGGAACAAGAGGGGCACAAAGCGATCAAGGTGAACACCGGCGTAGGAGGCGAGTATGCCTGCGAGCGGTATGCCGAATGCCGCGACCAGCACTCCCCCAATTATGCCTGCTATCAGTTTACCCAGCATGTAGATGACTAAAATTAAATGCGGAAACACTGCTGCATGTTTCGGTTTTTTTGTTTAGAGGAGCGCTTGAAAAAATGTGTGCTCGACAGCCGGCGAAGCAGCGCACATAATGGATGCATCCAACACCAGCGGTTCTCCCATGAGCGAACAATCTTTTGCAAGCGGACGCTGCCTGTGCGGTGCCGATATTTATACCATAAAGCGTGAACACATACGTATGGCATTCTGTCATTGTAAAGATTGCCAGCGCTCATCCGGTAAGGGCCATTTGCCCCTGGCCTTCTTTAAATCTGAAGACGTGAGTATAAGCGGTGAGACATCTAGCTATTCAGCCGCTGCAGACAGGGGAAACATAAACACCCGGCATTTTTATGCCGCTTGCGGCAGCCGGATTTTTTCCTCCAACTCCGCGCGACCGGCCAATTTTGCGACTATGCCGCTGCCCACACCGAATCATGCGGGGTGAATTATGAACTTAGCTGCGGCAAAAACACCCGGCGCAGGGGATCCTTTTTTCATGACTACCCCCAAGCAGGCTGGATTCCACATGCCGGCGGAATGGGAGATGCACGATCGATGCTGGATGGCCTGGCCGTCTCGTGATGACCTGTGGCCAGATATTGCGGCTACGCAGCAAGCATTCGCCGACGTATCGCGGGTAATCCGTCGTTTTGAGCCAGTGACGATGGTAGCGCATCCGGCGCAGGTGGAAAACGCCAAGCAGTATTGTGGTACTGCAGTTGAAGTAGTTGCATTCGACATTAACGATTCTTGGACAAGAGACAGCGGGCCCACCTTCTTGATAGACGGAAAGGGTGGCCTGGCCGGCACGGCCTGGCGCTTTAACGCTTGGGGCAACAAACACCAGCCCTGGTTCGATGATGCTAAGTTGGCTGAACGTATACTGCACCATGAGCAAGCTTCTGTTTACCGCTCTCCGCTGGTGTTTGAGGGAGGTGCGCTGCATGTAGATGGCGAGGGCACACTGCTTACCACTGAAACCGTGGTGTTTAATGACAACCGTAACCCGGGTTTGTCCCGGGCTGAAGCCGAGCGGGAAATTCGGCACGCTCTTGGTGTAGAGAAGATCATCTGGTTACCGGGTGATCCGGATGAATACGAAACTAACGGGCACGTTGATGGCATCGCCTGTTTCGCTCGTCCTGGCGTGGTATTATATGAAACGAATCCAGATCCTGACGATCCGCACGGTAAGGTTCTGCAGGAAAACTGGCGAGCACTGCGCGCGGCAAAGGATGCCAAAGGCCGTTCTCTGGAGTTGATTCCGATCGAGGAAGCCAGCAATGTGGTTGGCGAAGGTGATATTTTCTGCCGCTCATACGTCAATTTTTACATCGCCAACAATGGGATTGTCGCACCTAAATATGGCATTCCCGCTGATGAACGAACGCGCGAGCTATTGGCCCGTATTTTTCCTGATCGGGAGGTGGCCCAGGTGGATATCAGTGCGATTGCGCCGGGTGGAGGAGGCATTCATTGCATTACACAGCAGCAACCCTCGGTGCAAAATCTTGCGCGGGGGATTTAATAGATGAGGAAAATCAAGGTAGCAGCGACGCAGATGAGTTGTTCGTGGGATGTCGCGGCCAACGTTGATAAAGCGGAGCGTTTGATTCGACGGGCAGCGGGCCAAGGAGCTCAGATTGTGCTCATTCAGGAGCTGTTCGAGACTCCGTACTTCTGTATCGAACAGCATGCCAAGCACTTTGATCTGGCTAGCGAGCTCACGGATAGCGTTACGATTAAGCGCATGAGTGAGCTCGCCCGGGAGCTCAAACTGGTGCTGCCAATAAGCTGGTTTGAACGATGCGGTCGAGCTTTTTTTAACTCGCTTGCCGTAATCGATGCCGACGGCGCCATCCTGGGGGTCTATCGCAAGTCACATATTCCAAATGATATAGGCTATCAGGAAAAACAGTATTTCAGTCCAGGCGACACCGGCTTTAAAGTATGGCGCACCAAGTACGCGCACGTAGGAGTTGCGATCTGCTGGGATCAATGGTTTCCAGAGGCGGCACGATGCATGTCTTTAAAAGGTGCTGAACTATTGCTTTATCCAACGGCTATTGGCTCTGAACCGGGGTGCCAGACGCTTGACTCCAAAACGCATTGGCAAAACGTTATGTGCGGCCATGCAGCAGCGAACATCGTGCCGGTGGTGGCATCAAACAGAATCGGAACGGAAACGGCTACCGAGGATGAGACGTTGCAGATGACTTTTTATGGATCTTCGTTTATTGCTGATCATACCGGGGTGAAAGTAGAGGAGGCGAATCGAGCGGACGAATGCGTGCTGGTGCACGCGTTCGATCTTGAGGAAGTTCAACGATATCGCGAAAGATGGGGGGTTTACCGCGACCGCAGACCTGATCTCTACAGCGTTATCGCGACGATGGACGGTCGCGAGTCGCAACCACGGTAGACGCCGCACCCTCGTGCGAAGGGTGAAATGTGCCGACAGCCGATTAGACGTTTGGCACAGCGGATAAAGTACTTATCCTCCTGTCTAATCGTTTTCCCGCAATGATCGTAGTACTGATTGCAGTGTTTTAATTGCTTCCTGCTTGTCCTGTGATTTGATCCGATTCAAATCCAAATGAATCTCAAGCCCATCTTTTGATTTGCGGATAATACGGGACTGGTCGGCGTGCGCGACACCGGTTACGCGAAAAATCCGGACTGGCCGCAGGAGCCCTTTAACCGTCACTGGTTCCTGCTCTTCTACCGTCAGCCGGTCTTTAACCAGGGAGTACGTTTCGAACGCCAGCATGATCTCACCCGGCGCGGCCAACCCCTGTATGCGCGCCGAGACGTTAACCGGGTTGCCAATAATGGTGTAGTCCATTCGATCGTCACTGCCAAAATTTCCCACCGTACAGTAGCCGGTACAAATGCCGATTCTCATATTCAGTGGACTGGCGATACCCATGTCCTGCCATTCTACCTGCAGCTCTTGCATACGCCGTTGCATGGTGAGGGCCATCTCGACGCAGGCTCTTGCATCTTCTTGTATGCCTCTGGACTGCGGATCGCCAAAGAATATTAGAATGGCATCTCCCATATATTTATCAATAGTGGCCCCGTAGTCGAGTGCGATGCGCGACATTTCCGTCAGATATCCGTTGAGGATGGATGTCAGCTCCTCGGCCTCCAACTTGTCGGTCGTTTCTGTGAAATCAACTATATCGGAAAAAAAAACCGACAGTTTCTTGCGTTCGGCTGAAATCTTGACGTCGGTCTGTCCGCTAAAAATAGAGGAGTAAACCTGCGGAGACAGATATTTGGCCAGCTTGGACGAGAGAGACTCCAAAGCGCGATTGCGATCACGCGCCAACTGATGCGCCTGCTCAGCTTTTTGCCTCGCCTTTACCATGTCTGTGATATCTCCTATCGAACCAGCCATGCGATACACCCAGCCTTCTTCATTACGCAGCACCGATCCGCTGTGCACAAGCCATCTTTGTCCATCAACGGTGCGAAGTTCACAACGGTATAGCTTGGTATCTCCGCGTAAATGTGCGGTTACTGCTGCTCTCATTTTTTCGCGGTCTTCGGGATGTATTTTAGATTGCCACTGATTTGCAGTTACGGTATTGCCTTCGAGCTCAAGCCCGAGCAGTTGTTTTACCCGATCCGATACGTAGATAGTGTCGGCTTTGACATCCCAGTCCCAGATTCCCTCGTTAGCTCCTTCAGTAGCAAGCGCATATCGCTCCTCGCTTTGACGCAGGGATTCCTCTGCCCCGCGGCGCTGCGTGATGTCAGTGAAGGTAGAGATGAAGCCGTCGCCTGCGGGATTACCCCAGACTTCAATAACGGTACCGTCGGGGCGTGTGCGTTCAAATCTGTGCGCCTCAAATTTTCGGGCGAGTTTGAGCCGCTCCCGCACGAGTTTCTCAATATCGCCTTCACCATATTCTCCCCTTGCAGCGTTGTAACGAAAAGCCTGCTCCATTTTAAAGCCGGGTTTGAACTGGTCGGAGGGAAACTGCAGCAGTTCCAGAAATCTTTTATTGAAAGCGATTACTTCCAGGTCTTTGTTTACTACACTAATACCCTGATCCATGGCATCCAGTATCAAGCTCAGAATTTTAGCCTGTTCTCTTACTTCAGCTTCACTCTCCTTTAACGCGCTTATATCGCCGGTGGAGCCAATCATGCGATAAGCATGGCCTTTCTCGTCACGCAGGGCAATGCCGTGTTGCAGTGCCCACCGCCAGTTTCCTTTTAGGTCTTTATAGCGGTACTCTATTTCCAAACGTTCGGTTTCGCCTTTGAGATGCGCTACCACGTTGTCACGAAAATGCTGCGCATCTTTCGGATGGATGCGCTCAAACCAATCTTCCCGCGTTTTCATGGTCTCCGGATTTAAACCAAGCACATCGATGACGCGGGGAGAGTAGTATATTTGGTTGTTATCAATATCCCAGTCATATATTCCCTCATTAACCGACTGCTGGGCCAGGTTGTAGCGGTCCTCGCTGGTGCGCAGCGCCAGTTCGGTCCGTTTGCGCTCGGTTACATCGGTATAGGTCGAAACGTACCCCCCGCCGGGTAGGGGAGCGTGTTTGATCTCGAGTGTAGTGCCATCCGAGCGGATGCGTTCGTAAGCATCAGGCCTAAACGTACTGATCTTCTGCAGCCGCTCAGCCACCAGAGCTTCTATATCGCCCGGGCCGTACTCTCCTCTCTGTGCACCGTATCGTAGCGCTCCCTCAATGTGGTCACCGACTTTGAACCGGTCAGGTGGGAGCCTGTGTAATTCGAGGAATTTAGAGTTGAACATGATAAAGCGGAGATCGGAGCTGATTACGCTAATGCCTTGGTCAACGTTTTCGAGAATTAGCTCCAGCAGGGCGGATTTATGTTCGAGTTCTGCGGCACGCGCCCGGCTCTGTGTGACGTCGGTGATCGCCCCCACCATTCTGACGGCTTTGCCGGTATTATCGCGTTCGCATGAGGCTCGATCCAGAATCCATCTGTAATCCCCGTCCTTGCCGACAAATCTGTATTCATGCTGCCAGCGGCTTTGCGCCGGCGAATCTATGTATGCCTTGAGCTGGATCTCATATGTCTCTAGATCATCTGGGTGAATGCGCTCATTCCAGCGCCAATCCTTTGAACCGATCTCGCCTGGTTCGAAACCAAATATCTTATGCAGACGGGGAGATACGTAAATTTCATTACGATTGATAAACCACTCATATATTCCTTCCAGAGCGGCTTGTTCGACCAGCGCGAAGCGACGCGCATCGCTTTGGTATGGACGCTCGCTTGTCTTGTCTGCACTCACGGTTGCCGGCTATCACATTTTCACTGCAAAACGATGGGGGAATCTTGTCAAATTCCCAACGACAGGGCCAGTTTTTTTACTGATAAGCCCGGCACCGGGCAGCAAGGACATTTCGTCTGGCCACTGCCCGGCCATCGATATGCAGGGGGTTGAAGCCTGTGTCATCGAACAGAGCTATGCATACACTGTGGTAACCTGTAGCGTAAGCGCCTCGGACCAACACCAGTTTTAGGTATCAATCCTGTCTGTCAAGCAAATGTCGCGCCTCGAAGCAAAGATTATCGGTCTGGTCAGCAGCGGGCACTTTTTCAGTCATTTTTATCTGCTGCTTATTCCGCCGCTGTTCCCGGTTTTACGCGTTCACTTTCAAGTCGGCTTCACTGAGCTCGGTGTTGCGCTGACCGCTTACAGTGTGGCCACAGCACTGACGCAGGTTCCGGCAGGGTACATCGTTGATCGCTATGGTGCGAGACGCTTGCTTATTGCGGGATTGATGCTGGAATCCGCGGCTGTTGTTGGCATGGGTTTGTTCACTACGTTCAGCGCATTTGTATTACTGCTAGTAGTTGCGGGCATCTCCAACTCCGTCTATCACCCCGCTGATTATTCGATTCTGTCTCGGGCTGTGCACAGATCTCGCATGGGCCGGGCTTTTTCCATCCATACATTCGCCGGATATTTAGGCGAAGCGGTTGCCCCATTAACTGTTCTTGGCCTTATGCTCTGGCTGGACTGGCGTTCGGCTCTGATAGCGTGCGGAACCGGCGGTGCCATCATCGCTGCAGTGATCGCTGGTAATTCCCGTACACTGGATGAGTTCAACTCTGCGCCGGGCGATGAAGTGGGAGGAGCAAACAAAGCTGGCCTGCTCCTGCTCGTATCCTTACCTGTTCTTATGGGCCTGCTGTTTTTTGTCGGCATTTCCCTGACTGGTCAGGGAATCACCGGGTTTGGCGTCAGTGCGTTTACCCAGCTGTATGATCTATCTCTGGCCAGCGCCGGCGCGCTGTTATCCAGCTACTTGCTGGCCATGCCTGTTGGCGTGCTGATTGGGGGTTGGGTCGCAGATAAAACGAAAAAGCATGGGGGATTCGCGGCTGTCTGTTTTATAGTCATCGCAGTCATGATGGTTTTACTGGCCGCGTTTAGGTTGTCCATCGTGATAAACGGGATTTTACTTGCCGTAGCCGGCCTCTTTTCAGGCATGATCGCGCCATCGCGCGACATGCTGATCCGCTCACTTACGCCGATCGGGGAGACGGGGAAAGTATTTGGCTTCGTTTCCACAGGTTATAACATCGGCGGGATTTTGGGACCTCCGCTGTTTGGTTACCTGCTTGATCACTACCCGCCGCAGTCTCTGTTCTGGGTGGTCGGCATTGCGGCGCTGATGACCTTGACTACCGTGCTCTTTGCCTCGAGCCAAAGGATACGCGCAGTAGCTGCTTCGACTTGAGACCCTCCAACCGGTGGGTGAACTACTCAGCGCTCTGAAGTCGGCTCATTACTCCGTCTATCTGGGCTTGAATGGTTTCAATGACGCGTGCCTGCTTTACTCCACGCAATACCTGCTCGTTCAAACCACCCGGGGTGAGGCATTTTTCGCTCATACGCTGCAGCGCCTCGGCGCTGGCATTGACCGACATGGCCGCGAGCGTGTGAAACACGGAGGCAGCATAAAAGGCAGCATCATCTGTCGGTACACCCTGCGCTTCGAGCCAACGGGCATTGGATGCAACCCAGGCAAAAAAAGTAGCCATCACTGCGCTGCTCGCACCGAGCGCTGTGAACTGCCTCTCATCCGTCACCGCCATGGCTTTCCCTGCCCGTGCAAAAAGCGCCTCTACCTCCGCGTCGGGAGGGTAAATGGGTGTACAGCCGAGACCATGCGCAATGGGCGGCATGGGAATGGCGCGACAGATCTGCTTAACGGGATGCACATGAGTGGACAGGGTTTCAAGTCGTATGCCTGCCGGTAGACTGATGATTTTATGCTGTGCGCGAAAACTCAGTTCCGCCAGCACAGCCAGGGTGTGTTGTGGCAAGACAGCTAACACAATCCAGTCGCTTCGATCGACGATAGCTTGGTTACTGCCCAGCACCTGAACCTGGGTGAATTTTTCAGCAAGGCGTTTTGATCGGAACCGACTGCGCTCTGATAGCAAAATTTTATCTTGGTGGTTGCCGTGAACACACAAACCTGTGACGATGGCCTCGGTAATGCCGCCAGTACCAATAAATCCCAGTATCATGCTAATACCTCTCTGCTAATTGAACCTCGCGCACGCCCTGCAGTAATTTTCTGCCGCTTAATTCTTGGAGTTAAACCCAGCCTTTGTCAAACAACTTGTCTGCCTTTTTCGCTGGCCGTTTCTTTTCGCTCTTGTTATATATAGATATGGTGAAACGAAGCAAATTGAAATACTTAACTCCGCTTCAGATCGATCTGTTCAAACAGCAGGGCTATCTTTCCCCCTTTCATTTGCTGTCCACCGAGGCCTGCTCTGACCTTAAGAAAAAAATCGAATGTTTTGAGCGCAAACGATCGCACGATGTAATTTGGGCCTTTGATATTAAGGCCAACTTGCTGTTTGACTGGGTTTACAAGCTTGGCGCGCAGCAGCAGATACTCGACATCGTCGAGGATCTGCTGGGTCCTAATATTTTTAACACGAACACCGTATTTCGCATAAAAGAACCCGGGTCAAGTACATCCTACGGTTGGCATCAAGACGCGGCAAGAATAGATGTACGTCCTTGTTTCATCATTGCCTATGTGGCTATCAGCGAATCAACACCGGAAAATGGCGGACTGCGCGTGCTACCGGGATCGCATAGCTCTATTCTGCCTTTCGACGTGGTGGAAAACGAAGACGGCCAGGCAAGACGCAAGGTCGCACGGACGGTCGGCGTGGTCGCGGATAATGCTGTTGATCTGCAACTCGCGCCTGGGGAGGTTGCCTTTTTCAGCGGCCGGATTGTGCACGGATCAGGGCCTAATTTGAGCAGATACCGTCGGATTGCGATACTAACAGACTATACGGCTGCACATGCCCGTCAGTCTCTGGGTCGGGGCTCTGGGCAACTGGTGCGGGGGCATGATGACTTTAATCACCTTGCGCATGAACCGGTGCCGGTCGGTTCCTGTACCGAGGCAAGCGTTATTCAGCGACGCCACACACTGCTTGCATATCCGGAGAATCCGCTGATGGGTCCGTTACCGAGCGGTGAGATAGCAAAGTTTCCAGACCAGCCGACGACCGAGAAAGGCTGATACTCACCATTTAAATTCATTGCCCAGCAGTTCGATTAGCTCTGCGTTGGACTGTCTGAAGAAATCCTCAAGCTGCGCACGCGTTGATGCTGATAGCGCTGAGTAAGACCCTACTTCCTGTGCTTTGAGGTTATCAGGATAGACTTCTTCTATTTCCAGAAATTGATAGACTTTTCTAAGCGTGGATCCGGGGTCGGTGAAAAAGTTTTCACTTTTGATAAACAAAAATTGCTCCCGCTTGAAGTGCTGCAGCCACTTTTTTATATGCCCGGCGTACTGCCCTCGTATCAAGTAGATCTGACTGGCTTCCATAGAAAGATCGGGATTGGCAATGGCCTGCTCGAAAGTCTGAGTGGTCGGCCATTTTCCCTTAGCGGCATTCATGTTGTATGCGGAATATGCTCGATCGATCGGGTTGCGCAGTATAGCGATAAGCTTAACGTTAGGTAGGTCCAGCTTTAGCCGTGCAGCCGCGCGGTCGTCAAACAGGTAGTAAGGCGACGCTTCACCAGTCTTCCTGCCGATACACCTTAGTTTGAGCGGAAAGAAACTCTTATACCAGCCTAAGTTTTTACCATGTCGTATGTGGTAATTGTAGTAATGTATCTCCTTGTTTATTGCCAGTTTTAACCTCGGGTGCTGCGATAGGTAATAGTATAAGGACGACGTGCCGGATTTTTGGGCACCGATGATGATGAAGTCCGGTAGTTTTCTTAGCGAACTGGTTAGCCGCCGGTAACAGTATTTTAGAGAAGACAGCATCATTTTTAGCGTTAAGACCTGACCTACACAAGCGGAGGTTAGCACATCACCTGTTGCGTTAGCGGCAGAGAACCGTGGTCGGCGAGCCTGGTGCTGATAAGCTTGATGACCACACCATTTTGCCCAGAGCGGGCTGAATCAGTTGTGCAGCCAAGTGGGGAAGACTGGACCTGGGCGGCGCTTAGCACGCATCGGTCCGCATAGAAGGTCGCGCCTAGTAAAGTTTAGGCTCGACGTTTCTGATGCGCTGATTCGTCAACCGACGCAAGCGCTTCTTCTCCCTGATTCGCACGAATACTAAGATTGCAACGACCAGCAAGCAGAACGATAATAAAAAACCATCACCAACGATAAAGGATCGAACAGCTTCGGGCATGGCTCCGCCTCCGGTTTATTTAATGACCTCTCATCAGTTTAGCCCATGGATCAGTTGACGGGAGTCCCGCATCGGAAATAGCGAGTGCCACACAGACAGATGAATGTCGAGCCGGGCGGTTAGAAAGAAAAGGGCAGCAAACCTGTCCCCCAATCTGGAGAGGTGTTCGAATAAGTCCTCGGCAAATAGCTTACTCCGCGCGTTCCTTGGAGCACATGACAGATTAGGCTTGGCTAACTCTAGTTAGCCTGATCAATGTTAACCTCTTAACTATTTTCCCACCCGGGTTGTGACAAACAGCCATGGTGGTGCGCGGAATGTCAGGATGTATATGCGGGCTGGCCTGCTAGACTGATTATGGGCGATCGTTTACTCTCTTTGTCAAAGAACGATCGACAGAATTGAACCATTCATGTACTTACGATAACGCAGATGAAAACGAATAGAATTCTCGCTTTGGCCATGGTATGCATAATGCCGGCTCCGGCAGGTGCGGCTGAACTCGCTCTTAACCCCGGGTTGTGGGAAACCACCATGACCCGAACCAACCCAATGAGCGGAGATCCGGTCACGGAAGTCAGTAAGGAGTGCGTAATACAAAAAAAGTTCGATCCAAGTAGTATGCTGGAGGGAACAGAAGGATGTCGGTTAGTAGATGAAAATCTAACTGGTGATAGGCTGACCTTTTCTATGGAATGCAGTTTGCAGGGTTCGCGCGCGCTAATTGACGGCTCGTTTCAAACCGACGGGCAGACCGGACAGGGAGATATGGATATGAAAGTGCAAGCCGGTGGTATGAACATGAACATGAAAATGAATTGGACGGCAAAACGAATCGGTGACTGCTAGCCCAGAGTAAACCTGCAGTAAAAGCTCCTGCTTTGGATTTGGATGAAAAACCGGGTTCGAATAGAATCTCAATCCACTTTTGCTGGCACCGATATTCCACCCATGCACGACCTGAGCGTATCCATCATCCAAGATGAATTGGACTGGCAAGATGCCGCCGCCAATCGCCGTCGCTACTCCAGGCACATTGCATCCATTGGTGAAACTGATCTGATCGTCTTGCCGGAGATGTTCAACACTGGATTCTGTATGCAGCCAGAGGGCATCCATGAGACTATGGACGGAGAAACGGTTGTGTGGATGCGAGAGCAGGCGAGGGATAGCGGGGCGGTTATTACCGGAAGTTTGATAATTGATACCGGTGGTGAGTATAAAAATCGAATGGTGTGGGCCAGGCCTGATGGAACAATATCATTCTATGACAAGCGGCACCTGTTTCGATTTGGTGAAGAACATATTCACTATACGGCTGGAGGTGAGCGCGTTGTAGTCGAACTGAATGGTTGGCGACTGGGATTATTTGTCTGCTATGACTTGCGCTTCCCAGTGTGGAGTCGCAGCCGCGGTGACTATGACATCGCAGTTTTCGTAGCAAACTGGCCGAACGCCCGCCAGCACGCCTGGGATACGCTGCTTATGGCCAGGGCCATTGAAAATCAGGTTTATGTGGTGGGGGTTAACCGCATAGGAAGCGATGCAATCGGTAACGATTTCTCCGGAGGCAGCGTGATCATGGATTTTCTCGGCCAGCCTATTGTTAATTGCAGGGATGATTTGATGAATGCCAGTGCAGCTTTATCCAAAAAGCAGCTGGATAAATTCAGAACGGAGTTTCCGGCGCATCTTGATGCAGATAATTTTTCAATCACTAATTAGGGATCGCCGCCATGAAGCTCAGCGCAGTAGCCTCCGCCGTGGGCACGTTAGCCAGGCCATAAAACCAGGTAAGCATGGCGATGACACCCGTTGTCCCTCTTAGCAACATCAGCCTTGGGTGCCTGCTGTAAAGCCCTGACTTTCCGGCACGCAACGCGAGCGGCAGAACCGCCATCAATCCGAACAAATTGCGATAGAACGCGATTGTGAAGGGATGTAGCTCTGACCCAAGAAAACGTACCATGCCGTGCATACAGGCCAGCACGATCGTTGCGAGAAACATGTAAATCAATCCCTTTGTCGCGTCTGGTATGCTGGTAAACGCGTTTATACTTGTTTTGTTAAATGCGGCTCCATTTTGGGATGTGATCACGTTTTGCCTAAAGGTACCAGCGCGCTATGCAAAGTACATCGGATACGGATCCGTTAGTCTCGGTTAAAAACCTGGGTAAACAATACGGCCCCACCACAGCAGTGGACGGGGTGAGTTTTGCCATACGGGCAGGTGAAGTCGTCGGTCTTATCGGACCCAACGGTGCAGGGAAATCAACGCTGCTCAAGGCTCTGCTGGGGTTGATACACTATTCAGGCGAACTGAGCGTCCTTGGGCAGTCTCCGCGCAGCGATCGAGCTCAGATGCTGCAATTTCTGAGTTATATCGCCGACGTGGCTTCCTTGCCTGAATGGATATCGGTTAAACAACTGCTGTATTTCCTGTCCGGCGTACACCCGCGCTTCAATCGGGATCTCTCTTTGCGCTATCTACAGCGCACCGAAATAAGGCTAAGGCATAAAGTAAAAGCCTTGTCCAAAGGAATGAAGACTCAGCTGCACTTGGCGCTGATAATGGGAATTGATGCCAGACTGCTGGTACTTGATGAGCCAACACTTGGATTGGATATTGTATTTAGAACTGAATTTTACGATACCCTTGCGAACGAATATTTCAACCCTGCGCGATCTATTCTGATGACCACGCATCAAGTAGAAGAAATAGAGCAATACTTGACCCGCGTCATGTTTATACATCACGGCCGGATTCTGTTTGACATGGCAATGGGCGATATAGCCAACCGCTTTGCTCGCCTTAAAATCGATAGCGCGCAGATGGAACAGGCGAGACAGTACAAACCCATTTACTCCCACACCGCTGGTGGGAAAGGTGTGCTGATCTTCGAGCAGCAGAGTCGCGAATCCTTGCGGCCGCTAGGTTTTGTTGATACGCCTGGTTTAGCCGAGTTGTTTTTGGCCAAGGTAAAAGGTGTGGGCGATGCGTAAGTTCTTTACTTTGGCCTTGCGAGAAATCTGGGAACATCATAATTTATGGCGCGTTCCGCTGATTCTCCTGCTGCTGGTCGTGCTGGCAAACTTTGGATTTTCTGGTGTGGCTTCGTGGATCGGTCTGGCGCCTCCTGAGGTATCATCACAGCTGGTCGGAACAACGCTTGGTTCTCTCAGTTCGATAATATTCTTAGTATTTTCGTTTCTGGTACTGTTTTACCTCGTCGATTGCCTGTATGCGGAGCGCAAGGACAAAAGTATATTATTCTGGCGCTCACTGCCTATCTCGGACACTCAGGCAGTTTTAGCTAAGCTGTTCGTGGCTGCGGTGTTGATTCCCGTCATTGTATGGTTAACCATCGTGCTGTCTCAGCTGCTGACGCTGGCTATCCAATCAATGTCAGGCAAGAATACAGCGAGCTTGTTTACCGCGGTTAATCTCAGTGCGTATTGGTGCAATATATTGCTGATTCTGTTACTGACTGCGCTATGGACACTGCCGCTGTTGACATGGTTTTTGTTTTGCTCATCCTGGTCAAAAAGAACTCCATTTATCGCTGCGTTGGCCATCCCGGTGGTTATTATCCTGTTAGACAATATCCTGTCCGTTGGGATTCGATTGGGTGGCTTGATTGCAGACCGTATACCTTTTGGCTACAGCTTCGGCGCTGGCGACGGCAGCTTTCTGCTGGGATTACAGGGGATTACGACTTCTCACGCCTACCAGCTGGCGTTCTCTGACATGTTTGTTTTATTGCGTCAACCAGGGTTATGGCTCGGTCTGCTGGTAGCCACCGGCTTTACCTCGGCGACCATTTGGACGCGGCGTTGGCGCGATGACAGTTAGTCAATGACTAGGTAAGCTATTACCCTTTTACTCTAGCGCGGATATGACACCTCCCCGATTGCATTCGGCCTGCCCGCACGATTGTCCAAGCACCTGTGCGCTTGAAGTGGAACGCCTGGACGACCATACCATTGGTAAGGTTTACGGCGCAAAAGCTAATGACTATACCGCCGGGGTGATATGTGCCAAGGTATCTCGCTATGCGGAGCGGGTGCACCACCCTGATCGCTTAAAGCAGCCGCTGAAACGCACCGGTGAAAAGGGAAAAGGGTTGTCCGCTTTTGCGCCGATTTCATGGGAACATGCTCTGGATCAGGTGGCGGAGCGGTTCATTTCAGTTTCGCAGCGCTTCGGCAGTGAGGCGGTGTGGCCTTACTTTTACGCCGGGACCATGGGACTGGTGCAGAGAGACGGCATCGAGCGATTGCGCCATGCGATGAAGTATTCCAGGCAGCACTCCACATTCTGCACAACGCTGGCGGACGCGGGGTGGAATGCTGGGGCTGGGGCCAAGCGGGGAGTCGATCCCCGGGAAATGCAGCACAGCGATCTGATCGTGATGTGGGGCGGTAACCCGGTAAACACCCAGGTGAACGTTATGCATCATATTGCGCAAGCTAAACGAGAGCGTTGTGCCAAGCTGGTAGTAGTTGATCCTTACCGCACGGGTACAGCCGAAAAAGCGCATATACACCTGATGCTGCGACCAGGCACAGACGGGGCTCTGGCGTGTGCAGTGATGAATGTCTTGTTTAACGAAGGATACGCTGACCGAGATTATCTCAGTGCGTATACGGACGCACCTCTCGAACTCGAACAGCATGTGCAAAGCAGAACGCCCGCCTGGGCAGCACGGATCACTGGCCTGGCGGAGCGTGAGATTATCGAATTTGCGCGGCTGTATGGAAACACCGCAAAATCTTTTATACGCCTGGGCTACGGTCTATCCCGCTCGCGCAACGGTGCGGTCAATATGCACGCGGTGAGCTGCTTACCCGCCATCACCGGCGCCTGGCGACACCTGGGTGGCGGAGCGCTGTACAGTAATGCTGGAATGTACAAAATTGACCAGACATTAATCCAGGGGCTGGATGTTGTCGACCCCGGCACGCGTATCCTGGACCAGTCAAAAATCGGTCCCATTTTATGCGGCAACGGCGAGGACCTTAAAGCGGGGCCGCCGGTCAAAGCTTTGTTCATTCAAAACACCAACCCCGTAGTGGTTGCCCCTCAGTCACGGGACGTATTGGAAGGATTCAACCGTGATGACCTCTTTATCTGCGTGCACGAGCAGTTTATGACTGAAACGGCTGCCATGGCAGATTTCGTTTTGCCGGCAACCACATTTCTCGAGCATGATGATATGTATCAAGGTGGCGGCCACACCTACCTGCAGGTGACGAAGAAAATAATCGAACCGCTGGCAGAGGCCCGCAGCAATCATTGGCTGCTGTGTGAATTGGCAGAACGGCTCGGCGCCATTCATCCTGGCTTCAAAATGAGTGAATGGGAGCTGATTGAAGACGCTTTGCGGCGCACGGGACTTCCGGATGCAGAGACTATTTATCAAAACCACTGGCATGATTGCTCCCTGGATTTTGCCAGCATGCACTACTTGAATGGATTCGCCCATAGTGATGGTCGATTTCATTTCAAACCGGATTGGGCGGCGTTGGGTCATGACTACCAGAGTATGCCGCAGTATCCCGATCATTTGGCAATCATTGATGACGCGACTAAACAGCACCCATACCGGCTGGTCACCGCTCCGTCGCGCCAGTTTTTAAATACCAGTTTTACCGAAACACCGTCGTCACAGAAAAAGGAAGGGCGTCCAACCGTACTGATCCATCCCAAAGATTGTTTTAAGCTTGGTATTGCCGAGGGGGACAGGGTGCAGCTGGGGAACGGCCGGGGGGAAGTGATCGTCCACATTCGGTCTTTCGATGGCGTACAGCCGGGGGTGGTGGTATCCGAGAGCATCTGGCCGAATAGCGCTTTCGAAGGCGGTATGGGAATAAATACGCTTACCAGTGCAGATGCCGGAAAGCCTAATGGAGGAGCCGTTTATCATGACACGGCTGTGTGGATCAGGCCCGTGCGGGTTTAATCTTGCGTATCGACAACATAACGGTCACTGCGCTGGTTAAAATCCGCCACGGGGCGCGATGTAGCTAGCCTCTCCCCGGTGGAAGAGGCTAAGCGTAGAGTATCGGGATTAAATTGAGGGTACATATGTGCCGTATATCCAGTCTTTCTGTCCCAACTAACGGCTTGGTTAGTGTACCTATGATTGCCGCGTAATTCATCCCATCGCCCATCCAGTGAAAAGAGTTGCAGACATTCACATATCCCGAGTAGCCCGCAAGGATAAGAGTCATGCTTGAAAATCCGTCACGCCGGAGCTTTCTTAAAGCCACCGTCACCGCGCCAGCCGTTTTGGCGGTGCCCGGTATGCTTGCTGCCGAGGAGGAGACGGTCATCCTGACCGCACGACGGCAAATTGTGCCGCTGGTTGGTCAAGGATATCCGGAAACAGAGATATGGGGGTACGACGGCAGGGTCCCCGGCCCAATCATTCGCATCACGCGGGGTGGAACAGTGCGCGTGCAGGTGCGTAATGAACTGGACCAGCCAACCACCGTACATTGGCATGGGCTCAGAATAGATAACAAAATGGACGGGGTTCCGGGCCTGACACAGACAGCCATAGCACCGGGGGAGGATTTTGCGTATCGCATTACGCCACCTGACGCCGGCACGTTTTGGTATCACTCCCACGTTAACAGTTCAGAGCAGATAGGAAGGGGGTTGCACGGTGCTTTGATCGTTGACGAAATCGATCCCCCCCGTGTTGATAGGGACCTCGTGTGGATACTTGATGATTGGCTGCTTAACAGGGACGCCCAGATCGTGAATTCGTTTGATCACCCCCGAGATGCTTCACACGGTGGACAAATTGGCAACACCGTAACGGTCAATGGCCGGATATTGAGAGATTTTGCTGTGCGCACAAACGAGCGGCTACGCTTGCGTCTGATCAACGCGGCCAACGGTCGAATCTTCAGGCTTAAGTTTGTCGAACACGCACCGTTGATAATAGCCCTCGATGGTCAGCCGGTGCCGGTGCATGAACCTGAAGATAGTAGCATCGTGCTGGCACCTGCGATGCGTGCAGATTTGCTGTTGGACTGCACCGGTGCACCGGGCCAACGTTTCTCCATTGTTGATAGTGCTTATCGACAACCCTATGAACTGCTCCAGCTGGTGTACCAGACACGCGAGCCGGTTAGATCTAAACCAGCGATAGCTTTGCCCCGCCTGCCGTCAAACGATCTGCACCAGCCGGACTTAACTCAGGCCGTGCACCTCAATGTCTCCTTTGGAGGAGGAATGCACGGCCAGCTCGCTGGTGCAAGGTACCGGGGCCAATGGCTGGATGTAAGGCGCCTGTTCCAACAGGGCAAGATGTGGGCAATAAACGGTGTCGTCGGGGAATCAGAAGGAATCGTGCCTCTATACACCTTGCGCCTGGGCAGAACTTACGTGTTGCACCTCACCAATAAAAGCGCCTGGCCACACCCGGTGCATCTACACGGTCATCATTTTCGATTGCTCAGCCGAAATGGAGATCCCGTAGCATATCGACCCTGGTTGGACACCGTTTTACTGGAACCGAGGGATAAGGTGGATGTAGCGTTCGTCGCGGATAACCCGGGTCACTGGATGTTTCATTGCCATATTCCTGAGCACATGGCGACCGGCATGGCTACCGTCTTCCGCGTGGTGTAAGGTTCTAACTGAACTCAGGCAAGTGCAAGAGATTACAGCTTTTTGGCCCTGCTGGGTACTGAAGATCCTTCGCAGCTGGTGCCGCTGAGTTTGACTAAAAGATGGTTGTCCAAAATTCGAATGTTTCGCCGATCGGTTGCAACAACGCCTTCCTTTTCTAATTTGGCAAACGTTCTGCTTACGGTTTCCAGAGTCAATCCGAGAAAATTGGCGACATCCTGTCTGGTCATACTCAGTAGCAGATCGATCGAAGACAGCCCCCGCCGTTCAAGGCGTCTGGCCAGGTTCAGCAGAAACGTGCACAAGCGCGCCTGAGCGCTGTAATCACGCAATACCATCAAGATTTCCTGATCTTCGGAAATGCGGGAACCCATAATCTTGTGCAGCTGCTGATCCAAACTGGGCAGCACTGTGGCTAACTGCTGCAGCCGGTCGAGCGGGAGCTCACAAGCGGTCGATCTTTCCAGGGCAATTGCGGAGGTCTGGTGCTCGCCGTTTCCAAGTCCGTCAAATCCAATAATTTCACCGGGCAGGTGGAAACCAAGGATACTTTCCGTGCCGTCGGTATGCAGGTGTTGTGTTTTAAAAGAGCCGGAACGGATGGCAAACAGCGACCTGTGTGAATCAGCTTGGCGAAACAGGTATTCGCCGCGCTGCAAGGGGCTGTGGCGTTCGACCAGCCCGTCGAGCTTTTCTACGTCGGCGCTATCCAGTTCCTGCGGGAGACACAGCTGACGCAGCCCGCATCGCTGGCAGGACGCTTTGACAAGTGATAGATCAATTACCTTCTGCGGCATGATGGAATTTCAGAGCCAGCATAAAAGCGCTCTCCCTCTCTCCTCCTAGGGTCTTGATAGTAAGATAGGGGATAAACGCGCAAGTTTAAAGACGATTTCGGTAACTTATATACCAGTATGTCCCCCCGCGTGCAAACCTCGATGGGCTGCCGTGCGGCTTGACTTCAAATCAGGGCATTATTTTGCACGGGCCGGGCCGTGTACGCCGGTCAGCCGGCTGGCGATTGACGCAATTATCTCGTATGAAGACTTGCTGAGACCGGGAGCATCAAAGACAATATCTGGTTGCCACTTAATTAAGCCGGAAATGAATGCTATGAACACTTACAACGACGTCCTCGAACTGATCGGACGCACGCCCTTGGTCAGGCTAAACAGACTGGTTGAGCCCGGTATGGCCACGGTTTACGCCAAACTTGAGAATCTGAACCCCGGCGGGTCAGTGAAGGATCGCATGGCGGTCAATATGGTGAAGCGGGCGGAAGAAGAAGGCCGTCTGAAACCGGGGGATACCTTGGTTGAGAGCACATCTGGCAATACCGGGCTGGGACTGGCCATGACGGCGGCGGTGAGGGGGTACAAATGTGTGTTCACTATGCCGGATAAGATGAGCAAAGAGAAAGTGGATATGCTTAAGGCATATGGGGCTGAAGTGATTATCACCCGCACCGATCTGGACCATGATCACCCAGACAGCTACGTACAGGTAGCCAAGCGGATCGCCAGAGAAAGGTCAGGCGGTTTTTACACAGATCAGTATTACAACATGAGCAATCCTGAGGCTCATTATTTAACTACGGGCCCGGAGATATGGCAAGATACCGACGGTAAAATTGACTGTCTGGTAGGCGGAATCGGTACCGGCGGTACGATATCCGGAGCGGGTAAATATTTGAAAGAAAAGGCGCAGGAAGCTGGTCGCGAACTGAATATAGTGTGTCCGGATCCAAAGGGCAGTATTTATCACGATGAGTTCTACAAGGGCTGCTCTGGTGAGCCCGGTATTTATCGCGTAGAGGGGATTGGTCACGACTTTATGGTCGGTACTTTAGATATGTCTGTAATTGATGAGATTATAGAGGTCGGTGATAAGGAGTCTTTCCTGGCGGCAAGACGTCTGGCGCGTGAGGAGGGAATTTTTGCCGGAGGATCAACCGGCACCGCTCTGCATGGCGCAATGCTAACCGCGAGAAAACTAGGGCCAGGTAAAATTATTGTTGTAATCGTGTGTGATTCCGGTGATCGCTATCTGAGCAAGTGTTTCGATGACGACTGGATGAAAGATATGGGATACCTGGGTCCTGAACAGCGGTTGGGAACCGTGCGCGAGATTCTACAGTACAAGCATGGCCAGGTAGAGTATGCTTCGATAGAGGAGTCTCTGGCGAGCGTGGCCAAACGAATGTCGGAAATGGGCATATCACAAATGCCCGTTCGTTCCGGCAAAGGCGCACCGCTGAAAATTATTCATGAAGTAGACCTTCTGCAAAGTCTGGTCAATCAGGAATGTTCGCTTGATGATAAAGTAGCCAGCGTGGCCAAGGAGCTCCAGGGCCAGGTAAAGATCGATGATTCGCTATCGGCAGTGCAGGCCGTTTTTGATGATGAAAATGTGGCGATGGTGGTTGAGAATGGGGAGGTTACTGGCGTGATTACTAAAATCGACGTGGTGGAATTTCTGGCTGCGCGGCGCTGATCGATTACAATCCGACCAGTTCCAGCGCCGCTGGCAGATCATCAGCGCACATCAATCCCTGTAGTTCGCAACGGGCTTCATCTCCCGGCCTGTACTTACCGGTGCGAACCAAGCAAGCGAGTAACCCTGCTCGTATTGCCCCCTCGCAATCCGCGACCACGTCATCACCAATCATCAGCACCTGCTGTGCAGCGCAGCGCGTGCTAGCAACAACGACTTCATAAAACGTGGTCGATGGCTTGCCGACGATGATTGGTTTCTTATCCGACGCATAGGCCAACGCGTGAATGAAAGGGCCTGCATCCAGCACCAATTCTTCCGCTTTCTTGAAGTATCGGTTATCACCAATGGCGATCAACTGTGCTCCCGCCATCAAATGCTGGAAGGCCTGATTCATATGCATATAATCGAAGCGTTCCCCGGCATCTGCTACCACCACCGCATCGGGTGCAGTAGATTGAAAAGGTTCGAATAAGACATCCAAATTGGGATGCACCAGCGCATAGCAGGTCATATGCCTATTCTCGAGATAAGCGACGACCGCCGCGGGTGCGGTGAAAAGTTGTTCCTGCTTTACGTTAAATCCAAGGTCATCTAAATACTGCTTGACCTGTTGTGGTGACTGTCGTGAAGTATTGGTAACGAATCGCAGCGGCACGGACTGCTGCTGGAGCTTGGCTACCGATTCTATGGCTCCCGGAAGAGGGATGCGGCCATCGTACAGTACGCCTGCGATATCTAAAAGTACAGCCTGAACCATATCATTCGCGTAATCAACTTGCCTTAAGTGCGTACAGTGCTATGAGCGCGATAGGTTATTTGCATCTAGCTCTAGGTCTGGCTGGCCAGATGCTGCCCTAGCCTGCCCAGCAATACGGCAGACAGATTACCATATGTAGGGAATGAAACGCTTGGTGCGCAATGCGTAGCGCGTATAATCCGCAAACTCCAAGTCCAGCAATCGCTCCTCGCGCAATGCCTTGGTGGTAACTACCAGAATTAAGCCAAGCGAGGCGGTGTAGTTTACCCAGTGTCCGTTATAACCGGCTATGCCAACCATCATCAGCATCAAGGCGCAGTACATAGGATGCCTGACGAAACGGTACGGACCACGCGTAATCAATACCGCCCCGGCTTGAATTTCTGGATAGATACTGAAGTTGCCCGGTCGGTTGTAATAAAGCACAATCAATCCGAGCAATGCACCAATCAGGCACAGAAGCAAAAACCAGGGGGAGCCTGAGCTGCGTCCGAAGTAGGGATAGCAGCTCAGCGCGACAAAACAAAGCTGGAGTGACACCAGCAGATGTGAACTCAATTGTTTGCGGGTGCCGCTAAGATTGTCAGGCATTAATCTGTTTAATGAATCAAAAAGTTTAGACCATTACAATTAGTAATGCCGAAATTTGCCGCCAATCTGACATGGATGTTCCATGAATGCGATTTTCTCGACCGATTTACGGTAGCCCGCAAGCTGAACTTCGAGGCGGTCGAGTGCCAGTTTCCTTATGCCTGGAATCATAGCATTCTGGCGCAGCGGCAGGCGGATTCTCAATTGCAAATGGTGATGTTCAATACGCCTCCTGGCAACATGGATGAAGGAGAATATGGCATTGCGGCTTTGCCGGGGCGAGAGCGGGAGTTCAAACAGTCGGTGCTGCGGGCTCTGCTTTATGCCGAAGCGTTGAACTGTAAGATGCTGCACGTGTTGGCGGGAATTACACCGCGGCATCAGGATAAGGACAGGTACTGCAGTACCTATTTATCGAATCTGAATTGGGCGGCAGAAGAATGTGAGAAATCCAATGTCACTGTATTGGTTGAACCAATAAACACTTTTGAACGTCCGGGTTATATGATTACAACGACCGCCGAAGCGGCAAACATGATACGGCAAGCGGATTCTACCAATGTCGCGATGCAATATGATTTCCACAACGCTCAACTGATGGAGGGAAATTTAACTGCAGTACTAGCCAGCAATGTGGAGTACATTCGTCATATGCAAATAGCCGGGGTGCCTGGTCGAACGCCACCGGACAGAGGTGAGATGAACTATCAATATTTGTTTGAACTGGTGGATAAACTAGGCTACCAGGGGTGGTTGGGTTGCGAGTTTCAAACCGGAGACAGTTCTACGGAAGCTCTGTCATGGGCAAGAAATTACGGTATAGGGTAACGGCAGGTTGGCGTGAAAACGATACTCGGCACGATGACTTTTGGTGAGCAGGTTAATAAACGATGTGCTCAAACGATTGTGGATGCCTTTTTATCGACCGGAAGTAATTGTATTGACACGGCATACCTTTATTGTGGAGGTGACACTGAGACAATGCTGGGTAAGCTTATAACACCGCAACAACGAAAGCATATTAACCTAGCCACCAAAACCCATCCATCAGCGGAAGGTGGATTGAGTGCTAGCAGTGTCAAAAATCAACTTGAAACCTCGTTGGTCAGATTGAATACTAGTTACGTCGATCTGTTTTACCTGCATTGGCCGCATCTGGAAACACCTATCGATGATACTCTGCACGCCTGTTGGCAGCTGTATCGAGAAGGAAAGTTTAAACGCTTTGGATTAAGTAACTATGCTGCTTGGCAGGTGGCTGAGATCTATCATAAATGTGAGAGCAGTGGATGGATGAAGCCGACGGTTTATCAAGGCATGTACAACGCCTTGACCCGCGATGTTGAGCGAGAGCTGATTCCTTGTCTGCGTAATTACGGAATCGAATTCTACGCCTACAACCCTCTGGCTGGGGGGCTGTTAACTGGTAAGCACAGAAACTTTAATCGGCTGGCTGCGGATGGTCGATTTAAACTGCATCAAGTCTACCGAGATCGATATTGGGATAAATTGTATTTTTCTGCGATGGACGTGGTGCTAGACGCTTGCGACAAACATGATGTAGCTCCCACCGCCGCGGCGCTCCGCTGGTTAAAACACCATTCTTGTCTTTTGCAGGATGAAGATGGAATCATACTCGGCGCCAGCAGTCCGGACCAGTTCGAACAGAGCATGAGTTTTCTGCAGCAGGATCCCCTGCCGACCGAGGTAGTCGCAGCGTATGACCATGCTTGGAAGGTCACCCAGCCGGTTTGCGTCAAATACTTCAGACCATGAGCCAAAAGCAAATACAGCCAACTATCGCGCGTGCTCACACTGAACAGCAAAAGAATCTGATTTACAGGTTCCGTTACGAAATATATGTGGAGGAGATGAATCGTTATCATTCTATTGCCGATCACGAGCGACGCCTTTTGCGGGAAGACGTAGATGATCAAAGTCGTTTGTACATGGTGACTGAAGGAGATCGTCTGATCGGTGCGATGCGATTTACCTGGGGTGCTGATGCTCCGTTCGTACCGCGGCACGTGACACAGTACGACCTCAAACCTTTCCTGGATTGCATCACGGCTGAGCAGATCGTTGTAGGTGAACGTTTCATGGTGTCATCCGAGTATCGAGGAACAGATTTGTTGTTCAGTATGTTTAGAACCTACCTCGAATTTGTTAACAAAAATCGAATTCAGCTGGTATTCGGCGACTGTGAGCCGCATTTACTCAACCTCTATCAAGGATTGGGATTTAGAACCTACAGCAAGCGTAATGTTAATAGTCCGGAAACGGGTTATCTCATTCCTTTGGTGATGATTCCTGAAGATATCTCATATATGCAACGAATAAACTCACCCCTCTTACGGGTGTTACGTGACTTTGGTGAAGAGGCGCGGGTTCCGCATGCCGTATGCGAGTTATTGACCAAAGAAACTGCCATATTCAGTCAGAGATTCAGCGATCCGCACGAATACTGGTCGCAGATTTATGCGGCGCTAAACGAGGCCAAGCAGAATACGATTTCACCATTCGACTCAATGACCGAAGAGCAAACCACTTCCTGTCTGAAGAAAAGCAGTACCATTGAATGCTCGAAAGGAGATAGAGTCGTAAAGAAGGGGAACGTAGCGCGAAACATGTACATTGTGCTATCAGGCACGCTGGAAGCGCGGGATGGCAATAAGTTTGTGGGTGCTCTAACGGTTGGTGACGTTTTCGGAGAGATGGCGTTTCTACTGGGGACTCCCCGCACTGCTGACGTCTATGCAGCAACAGATGATGTAAAAGTGTTGAGCCTGAGCGAGAGTGAAATTAGAAAAATTATCGAATCCGATCCTGCTGTTGCGGCTAAATTGATGTTGAACGTCTCAAAAATGCTGTGTCGTCGGATGCTCAACAGAGCATAATAAAGTCGTGCCTGATTGCCCACACTTCAGCGCCGACTACAGTAACGCTAGAGCAAAGTTTCTTGCAGCATGCGCCGCAGTAAATATTCCGTACACAACTTATGTGCACCCTAATTTGGGGCCGAGCGGCGAATCCCTGTGCACCGACTGCGTCTGTTTTGGATCAGAGACGGCCGAGCGCGTTCTTATTGTCACTTCCGCTGTCCACGGTGTGGAGGGGTTTTGTGGTTCGGCGGCCATGACCGCATGGCTTCATTCCGGCGACTGTATGCAGGCAGCGGAAGGCACGCGTGTAATTCTGATACACGCACTTAATCCATACGGCTTTGCTTGGTTGCGCCGCGTTAACGAAGACAACGTGGATTTGAATCGCAATTTCATCAACCATGAAGAGATGCTGCCAGACAGCACCGCTTATGGCTCACTGCACTCGAAACTTGTCCCACAGCGCTGGAACGAGGATGTGGCTGCGGGTATTCGGCGGATGCTTTCGCAGCACGTTGCACGTAATGGGTTGTTGAGCATGCAGGCACTGGTATGTAGTGGGCAGTATCAACATCGGGATGGTCTATTCTATGGAGGAACGCAGGCTACCTGGTCGCACCGGGTGTTGAAAAACATACTGCGGAGCAGTACGGCCACAGCCAAGCATATCGTGCTGCTTGATTTTCATACGGGTCTTGGCACCTACGGCACGCCCGAACTGATCTGCGCTAAGCCTGCTGATAATTGTGTTAAAAACTGGTTCACCGATAAACTGAGCTGCGCACAGCTGGGTAACGCCATCGGGCCGAAATTGTCCGGAACCATAGGCTATGGTTTACGTCAGGCCGCGCCGGCGGCGAACGTTTACAGTATAACCGTTGAGTTCGGGACCTATGACGTTTATCGGGTACTGCTGGCGATAATCGCGGACAACTGGCTTCATCTTCGGGGTCATGTACAAAGCGAAATGGGGCAGCGTATCAAGCAAGAAGTAAGAAGCAGTTTTTATCCTGATCAAGACGACTGGTGTGAGCCGGTATTAAAGCGTTCACAGTGTATTCTAAATGAAGCCGCAGACGGCCTTGCCGCTATTTGATCATACTGGCAGGTATGGCAGGTAAACTTATCCTCCTTGAAGTAACGTAATTTAATCATCATATCTCCATAAAGAGCATAGGATAACTGACCAATGAATGAAGAAGTAAGAGACAACCTTAAATCCAAGAGCATCTGGTTGCGCGGGTTTTTCATGTTGCTGTTTGCGATATTTTATGGTGTTGCGGAGTTCGTTTTAGCGGTGGTTGCCATATTCCAGTTCGGCGCAGCAGTGATAACCGGTAAGCCGAATGCCAACGCGGCAAGGTTTGGTAATTCTTTAGGCCAGTACATATTTCAGATTGCCCAGTTTGTAACTTTTAATTCTGAAGAAAAACCTTTTCCGTTCTCTAACTGGCCAGAATCGAGGTCGACAGCGGACATGCAAATTGGCGAGACGGAAGCGCTGCAAAAAAAAGATCAGGAGTCATAGCCAGAGGTGGGGATCGTGCTGCGACGGAGGGTCGCATCTGCGCGTTTCTACCGGTACACGCACGTGCGGACCATTGATACGACTGGGATTACGCAATGAGATCACCTACGTCGATTTAGATACTGAAGGCTCAAGCCCGCTTGGACTGCGTTACGGCAAAAATAGTTCTTCATCACTATCCTCAGTCTCCTGTATCTGAGAAGGTACGTGTTGCGTTTGGCATCAAACGCATAGCCTGGCATTCAGTCCACATCCCCCGGCTACCGCCCAAACCAGAGTTAGTGCTTCTTACCGGCGGCTATCGCCGCACTCCGGTTATGCAGATCGGGGCGGATATCTACTGCGATAGCCTGTGCATTTTGCATGCTTTGCAGCAGTTCGTCCCGTCTCCCACCCTGTTTCCGGATGACAATGATTGCTGGGTGCTCAGTGCGTGGACTGATGGACAATTTTTTCGCCAAGCCGTGGCCGTGGTACTGGGATCTGAAGTCGATAATCTACCTCCTGAGTTTGCTGCGGACAGGGGTCGTCTGTACTTTGGGCGGAACTATGATTTAAACGCTTTAGCCGCTGGACTGGATCATCTAGTTGGCCAGCTGCGAGCTCACCTGACGGTCATGCAGCAGTTACTGGGCGAGCGCAGGTTTATGCACGGAGAGCAGCCGGGTTTGGCCGATACTTTGTGCTACTACCTGGTCTGGTTCATCCAGGGTCGATACAGAAAAGGACCGCGCTTGCTCGCTGATTTTCCGTTCCTGCAGGCATGGGCGAAGAGAGTAGAGGCCTTTGGTCATGGGCGGCAAAGTGAAATGTCGGCCGAAGAATCGCACAATATCGCGTTACGCGCTCACCCGATAACCGATCCGGTAATTGATGTGGCGGACCCGCTGCGGCTGCGATTGGGTGACCCAGTAGGTGTTGTACCTGAAGGAGATGGGGGGGATCCACCTGTGCACGGCGAGCTCGTCTGTTTGACTAGTGAAACAATTTCAGTGCGCAGATGGCATGAACGGGTCGGGGATGTCGTGGTGCACTTCCCCCGAATTGGTTACAGAATCAGCGCCGCTGACTCCTGCTAGAAATACTGGGCGTGAAACTTAACTCGCAAACCAGCGATTGACCTCGTTCTGCACGGAAAAAATCGGCGTGCTGTCAAATTTAAAAGTGTTGTGATAGAAGTTGCCACATGGTTCTCGGTGATAGTTTTGCAGGTAAAAGTCTTGGTTAGCGCAGATATCGCGCAGCGCTTCTGCGAGGGCATCGACATCAGAGCGGACGTTGTACAGTCCGAAGCTTGCCCTGACCATGCCTCGGTGCAGTTCAGCCAGGGCTTCCAATTCTTCGTTGCTCAATTCTTCCGCATACTCGCTGAGTTCGTCTGTAACCATTTCACGTACATAGGGGTGAGCGCAAAAACAGGCATTGCGTACAGCGATATTGAAGTAATCGTTTAAGATCGCAGCAGTCAAGGAATGATCAAACTCCTTGATGTTGAAAGAAAGGGCGCCGGTACGACGGACTTTTTTAGGGTTAGTGTCGCCGTAGATAAGTACGTCGTCTATTTTTTCCAACTGTTCTATAGCATAACGAATCAACTTTTCTTCTTCGTTGTCGATGTACTCCATGCTGATTTTCTGCAGCGCATATAAGACAGTCGCGAGTGCGATGGCGCCAGCGATGTTTGGTGTTCCCGCCTCCTCGCGATCTGGAAAGTTTTGCGTAGGCAGGTAACGATTGGTGTGTACGTCGTCCACCATGCCGCCTCCAACTTCTACCGGTTCTATCCCCTCGAACAATTCTTTTCGCGTAATGACCACTCCAGGCGAAGCCGGCGTGTATATTTTGTGACCGGACAGTGCAACTATATCCAAATCACGCTGCGGATTGCCATGCCCGCTCATTTTTATGGGTACGTGCGCGGCCATTTGGGCGGCGTCCACCACGACTAGGGTGCCATACCTGTGCGCCAGCTCGGCGATATCATAAATCGGATTGACGATTCCGGTTACATTTGAGACGCCGGTGACGGCGACGTAGTTAACGTTGTCCCCATGTTCCTGCAGCGCTTTTTCAATTCGGTTTAAATCTATGCACCCCAACTGATCCGCATTTACAACAGTTGGGATATGTATGACTTGTTTAAAGTTCCTACGATGTGGCAAGTCGTTGGAATGATGTTCCATTATGGACGTTATCACGACCTGACGCTCTGGACGTTTTTCACGCAGAGTTCTGGCGATGCGGTTGATACCGCCAGTCGTACCACTGCCCACGTAAAATGCAGTATAGTCCTCAGGATCTGCCTGAACGAATGACAACACCATATTGTGTGCCCACTCGAACTCACGCGTCGAGAGCTTGGCGCCAAAGTGTACGTTAGTGTGGGTGTTAGAATAGTACGGCATGTATTTTTTCATGACATCCCGTACGATACCGAGTTGCAAAGTGCTTGCTGTACTATCCAGGTAAACGCGTCGCTTAGTCTCACCAGAAGCCAGCGTGTATTCAACATTTAGTCCTGTTGTGCTCTCTCGAAGCTTCCTTAGCAGCGCTGATTTATCAACTGCTTCATTACAGGTCGTATTGGCCATGTTCACCCGTTACTCAATAAAAACGATATGCTCAAACCTAAAACATTAATTATCACACAAATCTAAATAATAGTGTGTGCTCTCAAACCCGCCTCACCACCGGATTGTATAGTAAGAAAACAGTTGCGGCCCACAGTTTCTGTTTGAGCGGTGTGCGCCGCTTTAATTCAGTGATTACCTCTGCCATTACCGCGTTCAGCTGTTTAAAGGCCGTGAAGTAGGTGCAGCATTATCGCCTTTTGCGCATCCAGCCGATTCTCCGCCTGGTCGTAAATTATAGATTGTTCACTCTCTACCATGTCTTCCGCAATCTCATAGCCAGGATGGATTGGCATGTCATGCATGATTTTTGCTTGGCTTTGTCGCATCAGCTTACTGTTGATTTGATAGGGCAGCATCAGATCGCATCGCTTGTTCTTTTCCTGGTCATAGGAAGGATCATTGAAGTACTCCATATCCAACCAAGTATCCGTATACACGTAGTCTGCCTCAGCCACGGCGGATTCAATGTCTAGCGTCTCTTTTAGCTGGCCAGCCTGCAGCAGCCTCTGACGGGCCTCCTCGTCTACCGACGCGCTGTCTCGAATAGGGCAAACCAGGGTGAGGTGCACGCCCAGAGCAACAGAGATTGAAACCAAAGAGTTCACAATGTTGTTGTAAACACCTATGTAAGTCAGTTTTGCCCCGCTGATCGCACCATCGCGGTCCTCTGCGATAGTCAGCATGTCAGCCAGTGCCTGACAAGGGTGGTATAGATTACAGCAGCCATTTATGACCGGTACCGAAGCCGCTTGCTCCATTTCGAGTAGATCGGCATTGCTTTTAAGTCTTGCCATGAGCATGGCTGCATTTCGACACAAATACTTCGTTTCAAATCGGATGCTGCTCAAGGTGAAATTCGTGGCGCGCCAATCGAGGTTAATCGCATGCCCCCCTAATTCGCTCATTCCGGCTTCAAATGAAACCCTGGTGCGGGTGGAAGTCTTCTGAAACAGCATAACCAGGGTGTTTCCCTGCATGTGACCCTGGAACTCCCATCTTTTATGCTTAACAGTTTGTGACAGTTCAAGAGCGTGGCAAATATCTTCTTTCGGCCAGAACTTCCAATCTATTAGATGTTTAAGGGAACGATTCAATTTTCTTCTAATCAGCGGGCTAAAAGTATTAAAAATGGCTTTCACCACGGCAAGACTGTTATTTTAACATCACCTTAATCAAACGCGGCTAGCGATTTAAACTAAAGTTCTTTTGACGCTGTGATCGACTGGTGTTGCTGTGGCTGTTGTGCGCTCCTATTGGTTTAAACCGTCCTCCTCCTGGAAGATGCTGCCGTTCTGTGTCACATGCCCTGGCAAAGGCGGCTCACGCTGAATACAGCGTAAACTTGATTCCTCGACCTGCCGTAAGAGACAACATAATGGAACGACAGCAGCGCGCTAGTCTTGGCGTAATTGTCTCGGCCTCGCGCTCAATGGCGTCTAGGGCCTTAAACTGGGCTTAGCAGATGTCGAAAGTGGGGCGAATCCAAAGTTTTTCACCTGAAATCCTCGGTTTCGGGACGTCACAGTTATCCTCAACCAAGGCGTTTTTTAAACCAAAATAGCGATTCGGAATCCAAAATATTGAAAACTTGCCTAAACTTAACAGAAGGTACAAGGCAGCAAAGAGGGGGTAAAGCAGGTGAGTACCGAGCATAAACTGGTTTGTTTAAACGCAATAGATCTCGTTAAATGGTGGGGATGCCGGGAGAATCAGCCTTATTTTCCGGCCGATCCTGGCGAATGGCCGGCGATTATCCGAGCCTATATTCGCGACAAAGTTGGTGCCGACGTCAATGATGAACAGGCGGTGTCATCTCTCATGCAGGAGCTTTATGAGCATGCCCAACATTACGTCGAATGGGTTAAACTCAACCACACTATACATTAAATTTGAATCCGCAGGCCTTGCTGCACCCCTGCTATCCTTTATCTGCCGCAGCTCAAGTTCAGCACGTCTGATGATTCTTTTTTGAATGTCGACTTGATTTGCGTCAAGTTGTGCAGCGGGTTTTTGACCTATGTTTTAAAGCACCGTTATGCGTGCGATATCAGTCATAAAACGCGAGCACCGCAATTTACACGCGGTCTTGTTTACGTTAGAGCACTTGGTGCTTGAAATAGAGAAGTCGGATAAGGCGGTGGACTTCGTTGTATTCCACGGTATTGTCTATTATCTCGATTCATTTCTCGACCGCTATCACCATCCTAAGGAGACGGATTATCTTTTTCCTGCAGTGAAGTCCCGCTGCCCGCAGGCGAAGGAGATAATCGATGCGTTGGGATATCAACACGCCCAGGGTGAAAAATTACTGGTAAAACTTTTGAAGTCGCTTTCTGCCTATGAATTTCTTGGGCCACAGGGGTTCCAGGGGTTCCGCCAGGCCGTGACGGAGTACGTTCAATTTGAGCGGGAGCACGCCCGCACGGAAGAGAGAGAAGTGCTGCCTCTAGCCGAAGCACACCTTACCTCTGCAGATTGGCAGCGCATCGATACCGTGTTTGCTGACAATCAGGACCCTATTTTTGGCCGTAAACCGCAGGCAGAGTTCAGAGAACTATTCAGGCTACTCGGTAATGTGGTACCCGCACCGTACGGTCTGGGCCCCGAGTTGAGGCCGGACAACTAGCCCACGGCGTCAAGGCGATATTATCCCACATTCAGTAAAAAACCCCTCCCGCAACCTGGATAACTGTGACAGACAAGGGGCCGACTGATCACGTTAAACAGGAAGGGGAGGGGATTCGGTCGAAGCAATATGGGTGAACCCCGGTATTACTTTATTGTTCAATATCCGACGACGTGGGTTTTTCCCTCTGCCAGCACACGATGCATGTGAAACGAACACAAGGTTCAAAGTCAGCATTTGTGTAAAGATTTATCACTGACGCATCAAACATCTTTGCGCGGTACAAAGAAGTCATTGTCCTCCATCAGATATTCAGCATCGATGAATTCTTCCTTCTCGACCCCCTTGCATCTCGTAAATATGCCGTGAGCAATGATCACGACGGTTACAACAAATACACAGGCTGATACCCATAAAACGTTGGCTTGGAAAAAGCTGCTGATCGCCTCAATCATCTTCATGACCCCCCACAGGTATGAATGTCTACATGCTTAAGTTTAGACCATCAGCGTCAGGCCGCTAGGCATGATTTACTTAAAGATAATGCAGCAATATTTGAGGAATATAAATGATGTTTCTAATGTAGATTGGCAGCTAGGTGTCAGGAACAGCCGCGCTGCATATCACCGATACTCTACCCGGAGTGACTTGGTGACGCGCGTAAAATCGCCAGTTTAAGAAACCTGTCGTGCCTGATTGGTGGTACCGACCAGATCCCCATCCTTCGCTGCAAGGTGAAGTGTTTTGGCCGCGCTACGGTCGGACCACCCCTCTTGATCGTCTTGCTCCCCCGTTTTGTGTAAAAGGTGGTCGAGGGGCGAGCTATAGAAATCCGCTTCTTCGACGCCATTTGCAGACGACAACTCATCGTTTTCGACGCTATCCGGTCGGCGAAGGCTCAACACAATCGACGCTGTTGACAAAGCTGCCGTTGAAACCGTAAGTAAGAACAAGACAACGGCTCGAATGATGGATTCTGGCATAGCAACGACCCCCCCAGGCGATTAACCTGACATAGTTTACCGTAAATCGGCTGCAATCGGGTGAAAACCTTGTCACGACTGTATCCGAACCAGCCCGTCTGATAGCAGAGGTTAGGACAATTTGCGCCCGAGATAAACTTGCGGTACTTTCCGCAGGCTCCGTGGCCTCAGCTTTGTGCAAATCGATGGCGCAGTATGTTTACAGCATGTATCGCGTGAGTAAGGTTGTACCCCCTAAACGTGAAATCTTAAAGGATATCTCATTGTCTTTTTTCCCAGGCGCGAAGATTGGCGTGCTGGGATTGAATGGCGCTGGTAAATCGACTTTGTTGCGCATAATGGCGGGCGTGGATCAGGACTTCGAGGGAGAAACGCGGCCGATGCCGGACATCAAAGTCGGGTATCTGCCGCAGGAACCCGAACTGGAGTCAAGCAAGTCTGTACGGGAAGTGGTGGAAGAAGCGTTTGCTGAAATCAAGCTGGTACAAAGGCGACTGGGTGAGGTATATACAGCATACGGGGAAGCGGACGCAGACTTCGAAGCGCTTGCAGTAGAACAGGCCAGGCTTGAAGCCATTTTGCAGACGGCCGATGGGCATACGCTTGAACACCAGCTTGACATCGCGGCGGATGCCTTACGTTTACCTGGATGGCAGGCCAAGGTGGGCAATTTGTCAGGAGGGGAAAAACGGCGGGTGGCGCTTTGCCGCCTGCTGCTGTCTGCACCGGATATGCTGCTACTAGATGAGCCAACTAATCATCTTGATGCCGACTCTGTTGCCTGGCTGGAACATTTTTTACGTGATTTTGCGGGCACCGTGGTTGCCATTACGCATGATCGTTACTTTCTTGATAATGTCGCGGGCTGGATTCTTGAACTTGATCGTGGCCGGGGTATTCCCTTTGCAGGCAACTACACTGCTTGGCTGCAAGCTAAGTCTGAACGGCTTAGGCAGGAGCAAAAACAGCAATCTTCACATGCTAAAGCGATAGAATCTGAATTAGACTGGGTGCGCCAGGGCGCGAGGGCAAGGCAGACAAAATCAAAAGCGCGTCTGCAGCGCTTTGAAGAATTGAGTTCGCAACAGTTTCAAAAAAGCAGTGAAACCAATGAGATTTATATTCCACCTGGAGAAAGACTGGGTGACAAGGTGCTCGATTTCAACGACGTCACCAAAAGTTACGGCAACCGCATGCTTCTCGACGGTTTGTCTTTTGTGGTGACGCGAGGTGCGGTAGTCGGCGTTATCGGCGGCAATGGTGCGGGTAAATCGACGTTATTTCGTTTGATCATGGGAGTGGAAAATGCAGACAGAGGAGAGATATCTGTCGGTGACTCTGTCAAGATTGCCTGGGTTGATCAAAGTCGCAATAAGCTTGAGGCCAGTAAAACAGTATTTGAAATGATTGCGGATGGTTTGGATGTTATTCGCATTGGAAATTACGAAGTCGCCTCGCGTAATTACGTGGGGAGATTCAACTTTAAGGGCACAGATCAGCAAAAGTTGGTGAAGGATTTGTCGGGAGGGGAGCGCGGCCGACTTCATTTGGCGTTGACGCTGAGACAAGGCGCTAATCTATTGCTGCTGGACGAACCATCAAATGATCTTGATGTTCAAACGCTGCGCGCGCTGGAGGAGGCGTTGCTCAGTTTTCCCGGGACGGCTATTGTCATTTCCCATGATCGCTGGTTTCTGGATCGCATCGCAACGCACATTCTCGCCTTTGAGGGTGACTCAAAAGTTCAGTTTTTTACCGGAAACTTTAGTGAATACGAGCAGGCTCGCAAAAAACGGGCTGGTGATGATGTGTCGATTCCTCATCGAGTGCGTTTTAAAAAATTAGCTTGAACCGCGTGGTTGGAAAGGCAGGGCTGATTTTGAACAAGCGCCAAGTATATAGGGTAAAAAAATATGTACGCTTCGAGTGAAAACGATGGTGGCCGTGACATGCTGTATACTCAGGTGCGCTACATACCCAGTCGAGTTACCCCAATCGGGTGCGGATGTGAGAGTGATTACAGCACAGCATAGTACTGAGGATTGTCGGCTTTTACAGGTTATCACACGCTCGGATCCCGTAGCTGGCGTGCAGGGGACAAGCAACATGCTGCGCAATGATGCTGCCAATCTTGGGGGCAACGCTATCTTCATGCATCCAGAGGCCGCACGGGTGGATTTTGCGGGAAGAGTTGCAATTACTTCGGACGTGCTGCACTGTAGCTTCTAGGCGCAGATTTACCCGCGTTGATTCCCATATTCGTCTTGTAAGTTAATCTGAATGGCGCTCACAGCACTGTGAACTTCGACAACCGGTTCATGCGGGAACTCCCGGCCGATCCTAGTACTGACAATCGAAGGCGCCAGGTGATTGGCGCCTGCTATTCTCGCGTCTGGCCGAAGCAGTTTGAAAAGCCTGCGCTGGTGGCTTATGCCCACGAGGTCGCATCGATGCTTGATCTATCCGCGGAATTCTGTACATCAAACCCCTTTGTCGAGGCCTTTGTCGGTAACAGTTTACTCTCCGGAATGGAGCCCTACGCTACGTGTTATGGCGGCCATCAATTCGGCACTTGGGCTGGCCAGCTGGGAGATGGTCGTGCAATCAATCTTGGTGAGGTTGTCAATTTGCGCGGAGAGAGGTGGAGTTTGCAGTTAAAGGGTGCCGGTCCCACGCCCTATGCTAGAACGGCCGATGGACTGGCTGTATTGCGGTCCTCTATCAGAGAGTTTCTGTGCAGTGAAGCAATGCACCATTTGGGAGTGCCAACTACCCGAGCGTTGAGCGTCATTGCCACTGGGGAACTGGTCGAACGAGATATGTTTTACGATGGGAATCCTAAGGCTGAACCTGGTGCTGTTGTCTGTCGCGTTGCGCCTTCCTTCACGCGCTTTGGTAATTTTCAAATCTTTACCGCTCGCGGTGAAGTAGATGTCCTGCGACAGTTAGCCGATTACACAATAAAAACCGATTATCCGCATTTACTTGGACGGCTGGGCAGCGGTAACGACAAGGAGACTTATCTGCGGTGGTTCGCTGAAATCTGCCGGCGGACCGCCGAAATGGTTGCGCATTGGCAACGGGTTGGTTTCGTCCACGGCGTTATGAACACAGATAACATGTCCATTCTTGGCCTTACCATTGATTACGGCCCTTACGGCTGGCTTGAGGATTATGATCCTGACTGGACCCCTAACACCACCGATGCCGTTGGCCGGCGCTATCGTTTCGGCAATCAACCCCAGGTAGCGCTGTGGAATCTGGTTCAGCTGGCGAACGCTATCTACCCGCTGATCGAAGACGCTTCGGCTTTGGAAGAAATACTGCAGCAGTGTCAAAATAATTACGAGTGTTTTTGGCAATCGATGTTGGCGAAGAAACTAGGCTTCGTTCGCTATCTGCCGGAAACAGATAACGAACTTTGCACCGAGCTCGACTCCATTTTGCGCATGGTTGAAACCGATATGACTGTGTTCTACCGTAATCTAGCTCAGCTCGACGTGGGCTCTGACAGTGAATCGACCACAAGCGAAGATTTAACAAAGCCGGTAATCGACGCTTACTATTCGCCCGAAAAGTTAACTGACGACCAACGAAGGCGCATCTCTAATTGGTTGTGTCAATACATCATGCGACTCAGACAGGAAGGCCGAACGAATGACACGCGCCGTCAACAAATGAATGCGGTTAATCCAAAATATGTATTGCGCAACTATCTCGCCCAACTGGCCATAGATGAAGCGGAGCAGGGAGATTATGCCTTACTTAGAGAGACTTTAGATGTTTTAAGACGTCCATATGATGACCAGCCAGACAAGTGCAGATTTGCCCAAAAGCGTCCTGACTGGGCGCGTCAGCGGGCGGGTTGTTCAATGTTGTCATGCAGTTCGTGAACGCGATGATTAAGCAATTATGAGCGTCGGTTCGCTCGCATATCCTGATCAAGATTGTTCAATAGAATCTAAGTCTTGCCATCGTTCATAGGCTTGATCGAGAAGCTGCTGGATGACTTCGATCCTGGCCATGGTTGAAGTTATCGTACTCTTGTTTTGCTTATAGAAATTACTCTGGCCCACGCGCTGCTGTAGCTCAGACTGTTCGAGCTCGAGTGCTTCGATTTCCGTAGGTAACGCTTCCAGTTCTCTTTTTTCTTTGTAACTGAGTTTACTGCTTTTGGGAGTTTTCGACGATTTAGAATGCCGGCTTTCCACTAATTTTTCATTACTGAAAACTTGTTTTTGCCGCGGAGGTGGACGTTGCCTTACCCAATCCTCATAGCCGCCGACGTATTCGGAAACCTTACCCCCTCCCTCAAAAACCAACACGCTCGATGCTACGTTGTCCAGAAATGTTCTGTCGTGACTGACGAGCAGAAGCGTGCCTTCATAGTCGGTGAGCAGGTCTTCTAACAGCTCCAACGTCTCGATATCCAGATCATTAGTTGGTTCGTCCAATACCATTACATTACTTAACTGGGCGAATATTTTCGCCAGTAGCAATCGATTTCTCTCACCACCGGATAAGACATGAACAGGGGAGCTAATTCGCTGCGGATAAAATAGAAAGTCTTTCAAATAACCAACAACATGTCTGGATTTTCCATTGATCCTGACGTAATCATGCCCTCCGTTGATGTTCTCTCGCACAGTTTTGGTTAAATCCAGTTGCGATCGTTGTTGATCAAAGTAAGCCCAATGCAAATGACTGCCAGTCACCACTCGGCCCTGCGTTGGTTTGAGTTTTCCGAGGATGAGCCTCAGCAGGGTACTTTTGCCACTTGCGTTTGGGCCAATTAAACCGATACGGTCACCGCGCAGTATGGACGTTGATAAGTCCCGGATAACGCAGCTCTGGCCATAGTAGAAAGAGATATGCTGCAGGTCGATAACGCGCTTGCCTGATGTATGTTCGATATTCGCTACGAGTTTTGCCTGCCCCATTGTTTGCAAGCGCTGCGCCCTTCTTGTTCTCATCGCCAGCAGTTTTCTAACCCGTCCTTCGTTGCGCGTTCGCCTGGCTTGTACGCTTTGTCGAATCCATTTCTCATGCGCGGCTAGTTCCTGATCAAATTTCGCGTTTGCTCTGGACTCTATGGCAAGCATTGCTTCTTTTTTTTCTAGATACGAATCGAAATTCCCGCTGTGCTTGACCAAATTACCACGATCGAGTTCAATAATTTTACCGGCTAGCTTTTTAAGCAGGGTGCGGTCGTGGGTAATGAAAACAACGGCGCCGCGAAAAGATAGCAGGAATTCTTCTAACCAGGCGATCACGCTGATATCCATGTGGTTTGTAGGTTCGTCAAGCAGCAACAGCTCTGGTGCGCTGACCAGTGTGCGGGCCAGCATCACTCTGCGTTTTACTCCGCCGGAGCACTGGGTGAAATGCTGCTTGACCGGAAGAGACAGTCGGCTGCACATAGCGAGCACTTTTTGCTCAATGTTCCAGCCGCCCATGACTTCGATGCGGCGCTGCAGCTGCTCTATTTGCGAGAGTAATTCCTTTCTTGCTTCTACGTTCTCGCTGTAATGATGAAACTCTGATAGCAATGCTCCAAGCTCGCCCAGCCCGGAAGCGACGTAATCATAGACACTATTGTCACTTACCTCCTCAACGTCCTGCTCCAGGTGTGATATACGCAGGGGCTCCTTGTGCCAGACGTTTCCGCTATCGGGGGTAACGACACCGCTAAGTACTCTAAGTAATGTAGACTTGCCTACGCCATTACGACCAACCAAACATATCTTTTCACCAGCTGAGATTTGAACATCAACGGCGTTCAAAATAGGCTGATCTCCGAAGGCAAGAGAAACGTCAGTTAAAGTTACAATGGGTGTCGACACAGGTGTCGGGGCATCGATAGATTGAATGTAAAACTTAATTGCATTCGAGACGTTGGGCGTGTGCCAATATAATCTATCTGGGTATGTTAATAAACATGAACAAAGTAAAACGAACTGTGCGAGATATCTTGAAACTTGCAGAGATTGAACTCAACGGTGATAGGCCGTGTGATCTGATAGTGAAAGATGATCGATTTTACAGCGCGATATTAAGCGGCGGCGCATTAGCGCTTGGTGAAACTTACATGGATGGTTGGTGGGACTGCGAGTGTATTGATCAATTGGTTTATATGGCGCTGCGAGCAGATCTGGAGCATCGTATTAAGCCGCTCAAAGTACTGCTTCCCGTTATGATCTCCAAGCTGGCCAATCGTCAAACGCGTGCCAGAGCTTTCAGAATCGGCGAGCACCACTACGATTTGGGTAATGAGCTTTATAAAAGAATGCTCGATAAACGCATGATTTATACCTGCGGATACTGGAAGCGAGCGGCAGACCTGAATCAGGCGCAGGAAGACAAATTAGATTTAGTTTGTAAAAAGATGCAGCTACAGCCAGGTATGAAACTGCTGGATATTGGCTGCGGTTGGGGAGGATTCGCCAAATTTGCGGCAGAAAAATATCGGGTAGAGGTGGTCGGGGTAACCGTGTCCGGTGAGCAGATCGAACTTGGTAGTAAGATGTGTGAAGGGCTACCGGTGGACTTACGATTACAGGACTACCGGGACGTCCAGACCTGCGGCTTTGATCGCGTTGTGTCCCTCGGAATGTTTGAGCATGTCGGGGTAAAAAACTATAGAACTTTCATGCAGGTTGTAGATCGATGTTTGCACAAAGACGGTCTGTTCCTGTTGCATACAATCGGCGCCAACACCACAAAAGAAAGCATTGACCCGTGGACAGACAAGTATATTTTCCCCGGAGGAATGTTACCCACTCAACGGCAAATTACGCATGCCACAGAAGGCGTGTTTGTTATGGAAGATTGGCACAACTTTGGCGTTGACTATGATCCGACCCTTACTGCATGGATGGAAAATGTAGATAGGCATTGGCCGGAGTTGGCAGGCCTGGGTTACGATCAGAGATTTTATCGGATGTGGCGATACTTTCTGCTGTCATCTGCGGGTTCTTTTCGCGCGCGCCGCAGCCAACTGTGGCAGGTCGTATATTCAAAAAAAGGAATAGGGGGCGGTTATCAAGCGGTCAGATAATGGTTTAAGCTGGCATGAGAAAGGAACATAAAGGAAAAGAGGCAATACCCAAGCGCAAAGGCGAGTTCGTTAACGGTGCCAAGGATACGCTACCACTGGTGATGGGTGCCATACCGTTTGGTATTGTTTTCGGTGCTGTAGCCGTTACTACTGGATTGTCATCTTGGGGCACAGTTGGGCTGTCATCCCTGGTGTATGCAGGATCAGCCCAGTTTATTGCGATTGGACTAGTTGCCCAGGGGGTAACCACTGGTTTGGTTATTTTAACGACGCTAGTTATAAATCTACGCCATGCGCTGTACGCTGCCTCATTGGGGGCCTATATGAAACATCTGCCGCAGCGCTGGCTGGTTCCGTTAGGGTTCTGGTTGACGGATGAGACGTATGCGGTGGCTATTCGCCGTTATGTCAGTAAAGATAATTCACCCCACAAGCACTGGTACTACCTTGGATCTGCGATTGCAATGTACGTTAACTGGCAACTTTGTACCGTGGTCGGGATTGTGGCTGGTTACCAGCTGCAGAACTTTGCGGAGCTAGGGCTGGATTATGCGATGGTTGTGACCTTTATCGGTATCACGGTTCCCTTTATCACCAACTGGCCCATGTTGATATGCGCGCTTGCAGCGGGAACTACTGCAGTGCTTTGCAGCGCTGTTCCCAACAGGATGGGTTTAATGATTGCAGCAGTAATCGGGATTGCTGCAGGCATGATCGTAGAATGTTGGATTAGACCAAAAGCACGAAATAAATAAGAGGATTGAATATGAATGAGCTATTTTTGATTCTGGGTATGATGGCAGTAACCTTTATCGGACGTTACCCCGTGCTTGCACTGATTGGAAGATTCAACATGCCAGACTCCATTTATCGTGCGCTATCCTATGTCCCAGTTGCCGTGCTGACCGCCATCAGTGTGCCCGAGATGTTGCTTCCGAGTGGAGATATAAGCTTAAATCCGACTAATGTTCATCTCATTTCTGGGGTGGTGGCTATTTTTGTTGCCTGGTTCACCCGCAGTCTGTTTTTAACAATTATCCTCGGTATGTCGACCTTTTTCGCCTGGCGTTTTTTGCTTTTAACATAGTATAGAGAGGCAAAGCACGGCACGTGTACCCGCGCGCAGCTGGTCTTTGTCTTTTTTTACAGTAGCTTCAAGGCAGCTTGAGTTTACCGCCGCCCGGAACCCCACCACCGCCGAAATTCGGGTCACCGGGGCGTGGAACGACAATGGAGGACGCCGCCTCGCGACGCAACTCTTCGAGTTCTTTTTTGGTCTCTTCCACCGCTTCACCAGCGGCATCGGCAAACTTAACCGCCGCCTGCTCTAAAGAATCAGCCTCTATCTCAAACGACAGGGGTACTGCACCCATAGGCGTCAACAGCTGGGCTTGCCCCACATAGATGACGCTTCTGCTGTTATCGATCTGCCCATCAGACTTGACCGGAGTTAAGCGTCGGATTGTGCCGGATTTCCGATCAGTAAACACCTCTTCCTGGTAAAGATCCGCAGGATCTACCTTTATGTCAATGTTGGGACTTTCTGCCATGTGGTAATGCCTATTTTAAACGTAACCTGAATGTGGACTGTGTTTTTATATGATTTTACGCAGTTTATCAAAGTCAGACTGAATATGGGCATCATAACATTCTTTGCTTGTAGATGCGGGCAGGTACGCTTTCATAACGCTCGATTAAGATTAAATTGCGCCACAAATGGGGGTATGCTGCCAAAACATTTAGCATACAATATCGCGTTTTGAATCTTAGGTATTTGCGCTTCGTATGCAAAGATGCGAATGGGTCGGAGATCAGCTAATCTACGTTCAGTATCACGACCAAGAATGGGGGGTCCCCGTCTTTAACGATCGAGCACTGTTCGAGATGTTGATTCTGGAGGGAGCGCAGGCGGGATTGAGCTGGATTACGATATTGCATAAAAGGCAAAACTACCGGCGGGCTTTTGATGGATTTGATGCCAATAAAATAGCCCGTTATGATGAAGCGAAGATTGCGTTACTGCTTAGTGATCGCGGAATCGTACGGAATCGTCTGAAAGTGAAAGCCACCATCCAGAATGCACGTGCTTTTCTGAAAATTAGCGATAGGAGCACGTTCAGCGAATTCTTGTGGCGATTCGTCGATGGCAAACCAATTGTAAATGAGTGGGCTTCTGTGACGCAGGTGCCTGCGTCTTCACCTGTTGCAAACCGAATGAGCAGGGAACTGAAGGATTTTGGGTTTAAGTTTGTTGGCGCCACTATATGCTATGCATTCATGCAGGCAGTAGGTATGGTGAATGATCATACGAAAACGTGTTTTCGCCGACAGCAGATAATTGATCAGTATAATGCTGAACTCACATAAAACATCCCGTCTGGTGCGAAAACGAAATAGCGCAGCCGAGGTTTCCGGCTTGGTGAAAAATTTTCTTATTCCGCGGCTCATTGCTGCTGTTACCCCGGCTGGCAGCAAACCGATGAAATCTGTCAGCAACAGTTAGCAGTGAGCTCCGCAATGCGCTTGAAACTGATGCGAGTTCTGTTCGGCGGAGTGCTGCTGTTCACGTCAACGTCCACAACCTTGGCGAGTCAACATTCACAGGCTGGGACGGCTCTGCTGCTGATGCTTGTAGCGAGTGCTCTGATCGTCGGGCTAATAATTGGCATAACGTGGCAGAGAAGGCAAACGCAGAAAAAGACCCAGCGCATAGAACATCGCGCTAAAAAGCTGGAGCAGGAAGTTTTAGAACAGAGCAGCTCAAAGGAACAGCTGCATCAGCTTGCCTACTATGATGAAATTACTAGTCTGCCAAATCGATTATTGTTTAACGAACGTCTTCATGGCAGCTTGATAGATGATAGGGGCATAGTCGGAGTGGCGATTGTTGACCTGGACCGGTTTAAGAATTTTAATGACATGCTTGGACATGAGGCCGGCAACGCGCTGTTACGACTGGTGTCGAAGAGAATAGCTTCATCTTTACCTAGGGGTACATTGCTCGCACGCTATGGTGGAGATGAGTTCGCCATTTTAATATCTCACACCCGGCCCGAGCAATGTATGCTCATCGCTGAGCGGATACTGCATTCACTTAAAGATCCAATAACCGAGCTGGGAACTGAGTTGTACGTGACGGCAAGTATCGGGGTCAGCCATTACCCATCTGAGGCAAGCAATATTTCAGAACTCTTGCAGCAGGCAGACATCGCTATGTACCGCGCGAAGGAAGAGGGTGGAAACGCTAACTGCCTTTATGACACCGCGATAGGAAGTAATGTGATGCGCCGCATAGAAGTAGAGACCGGTCTGCGCCGAGCGCTGGTCAACGGTGAAATGTGGATTGAATATCAACCCCAGGTAGATCTGATTTCCGGTAAAGTACACGCAGCTGAAGCCTTGTTGAGGTGGCGTCATCCCGAGCGAGGACTTATGAACACCTATGAATTCATAAAAGTGGCAGAGGAAACGGGGCAAATTGTTTCCATAGGCGAATGGGTTTTGGAGGAAGTGTGCGCGCAGGCATCGCAGTGGCGCGAACAGGGCTCAGGTAATTTTAAAATAGGTGTCAACCTGTCATCTAAGCAAGTGGAAAAAAAAGGATTCGTACAGTTTGTAAAGCAATTGATTGATGAATACGATTTTCCGCCGGAGAGTATGGAATTAGAGATTACCGAGCATGTTTTGATAGATCGTGAGCGAGAGACGCAAAAAACAATGGGAGCGCTTAAGGATCTTGGAATGTCATTAGCTATTGATGATTTTGGAACTGGTTATTCAGCTCTCAGCTATCTGCACCGTTTTCCAATCGACACGTTGAAGATTGACAAATCATTCGTTGCCAATCTGCAAAACGATGAGAACAACAAAACGATAACAGGTGCGATTGTGGCAATGGCGGATCGTCTTAACTTAAGGACGGTTGCCGAATGCGTTGAAAATCCAGAGCAGATCGAAATACTGAGCGAAATGCAGTGCCAGGCGGCGCAAGGATATTTCTTTACCAAACCACTAACACAGGAAGAAGTCGTACGTTGGGTGAGGAAAGCTGCCTAGGTTTTTAGCGCGCGCCCTGGTTATAGCAATCGCTGATATTTTCTAGCCCGCTTTTAACCCTAGCGGATCGTCCGGGTCGATACCATCCATGTAAGGAATCTTGCGATTCTGGTGAGTAACCTGATAAACCATGCCTAGCCAATTTCCAATTACAGCCACACCAGTGTCATGCCAGGTGTTATCCACGCTCTGCAGGATCAGGTACTCGGGGAACTCAGGCAATGGGTCACCTGCCAGCAGAGCTTCCTCCAGATAGCCACGGTACTCATCCAGGATCGCAGTTTCCAAAGGGCGAAAATAATGTTCTGGGAACGGAGGATAGTCTTCACGTTTGTTTCTGGCGTACAACATTACCTCACGTTTATATTCTTTCAACAGGCTGATACTGTCATACTCAGGGTGCCCCTGGAAAAAGACAAATTTGAACATGTCCGCGCTCATACACATATGCACGTTGGCTTCCTCACTTTCGGCTAGTATGTGACATCCGGCACGTTCGAATTGTTCGCGGCTTATTTCGTTGAAACGAGAGTGGGGCACGTCAAATTTTGTGTTGATGCCCTGCAACAAAGGGTGTTTGCGTACGTGCACACGATGCGAATAAACGCCCCAGCGTTTTTCTCTTAGCCCGAATCTGGGTTCGCCGTGTCTAAACTGCAATACCGCGTGTGTTGCCAGACAAGAGCATAGAATAGAGGTCACGTTATCCACAGCCCAATTAATAACTTCTATAAGGGGAGACCAAAACGGTTCCTCCGCCAAATTAGGTCGGGTAACGTTAGCTCCGGTGATGATAAGAGCGTCTAAGCCTTCTTCCTGTATTCGATCAAACGATTCATAGAATTGATCTACATGTTTTTGTGCGATATCTCCCCGCCTCAACTCGTCAAGTGAAAAAGGATGGATATAGAACTGGGCGATTTGATTGCTCTGTCCAATCAAAGTAAAAAACTGTCTCTCTGTCGCAGCCAGTGCAGCATCGGGCATCATGTTGAGCAATCCTATATGCAGCTCCCGGATGTCCTGTTGATGCGCGCGGTCTAACTCCAGAATCGGTTGTCCCTCCTGCTTAAGTCGTTGAAAAGTCGGCAGGGCATTATGGGCAACTAAGGGCATATGTCACCCCGAAGCGGCAGCTTGTGGCACATCGTTACGACTAATCGCTGTCTCCAGCAGCTCTAGAAAATCCTTTTCATCCCGCAGCTGTGCGGCCTCATTGGACGTAATGGTGTAACCATAAGGCTCTGCGATGGCAGCGTAACGTGGTTTTCTGGATTGAAAAAGTCGGGGAAAGATCCATCGAGTGAATTCGTCAGGATCGATTAAAGCAGCATACGGTAAATCGTTTTGTTGCAGGTAGATCGCAAGCTGTTGATCGAGAAATTCCGGCCGATAGTAAAGCGGTTTAGGCTCCCTTTCCGCACGCTGCAGTAACTGCTCCTCGTCTTCTTTGCTAACATCTATGTACAGAATCAGGGTATGTTCAGTCAGAATATCAATAACGCTCGGGTCCTCCAGTTCGCACAAACTGCCGCCGACATCGTTTATAAAATTGCTGTAGCCAAATACTTTTCTTGCTTTTCTGATAAATTCAGGGACATCTTTCATTGCATCAACTTCAGCGCGTCGGTAAAGTTCCTGGCGATAGCGAAACTCATTTAAAGGTACACCGCCTTTTTCCGGGTTACCCAGTTTTCCGACAAAGCTTAACACCGGCCCTAGATTATCCACGCTGATACGGTTACGAATTGAGATGTAGTCGGATCGCAGAAGTTCTCTCAGCAGAGGCGTTTCCATGGCTTGTTTTTTAATCAGGTCGAGAATCGGCTCACTGAGATATCGAGTCCCAATGCGATAGTCTCCCGAATAGTGAAACCAGTCATGCCGCCTTAAAATGTTGGACAAAAAAGTTTTGCCCACGCCTGACATGCCGACGAGAGTTACGTTTTTATGTTCCCACGAACGAAATTGTTCAACACTCAGCTTCATTTGCGTAACGCTTGGAATAAACCCTACCTTAAGTTTACGCTTCTACAGTCATTTAGTGAAATATGAAAATCTATAAATTTCGCTGCACTAACTGAAGGGCCTGCAGGCAGGCCTTAAATTCATCGCCACCTCCTTCATACTCAATTGCAATAGTTCTCTCGTATCCGACTTGACGCAGTATTTGAATACAACGCCTGAAGTCGATGCGGCTTTCCTCTCCGTTAACCTGGAAGTGCCAACACTTTGCCTGCACATGCAGAGCCCGCGGAGCGAGAGCTGCAAGAGCAGCATAACGATCTATGCTTGTTGGAAAGTTTGCGAAGTCTGGACACGTGCCGACGCGGTCACTGTCAACGGCCTCTACCACCTGCAGGATCCACTCCGGGCGGGAGCTGATGCCCCAGTGATTCTCAATGGCCAGGGAGACACCATAGCGCTGGGCATAGGGTACAACGCCCTTCAGATTGGCAATTGCCTGGTTTACTTTAGCCTGGTTAAAGGGTAAGAAATTCGAGAAAAATGCGCGAAACAAATAACCGCTCCGGCGCATGATGGCGCTTGCTAAAAAAGACTTGAGGCTGTTTCTCGTCGACGTTTTATGGCTACGCACCCTCCGCGCTAATCTTTGAATGCTCACGGTCTGCCCACCGAGCGTTATCCTCACGGTTGCGCAGCCAAGCAGGACCGCTTTATCAATCATGCTTTTTAGATGCTCGATTTCTGCCCTACCCGCAGCGGTGAGGGGATAAGTCAGATCACAGCTTACGTCCAGGATAACGCCACAGTTGTGTCGCTCGCACTGCACTTGCAGCATTTCAACTTCCTTGAGCGAACAGTGCGCTAACTGGCGGTCCAGGATCTCGAGTCCGGAAAAGCCGAGCTGGCGAAGATAGGCGGGCGTAGTAAGCAAGGAGATGCTTTTTTTGGCCAACGCAGATTGAAGGCTCACTAAGGCGAGGTAGATACGAACGTTCAATGCCTCCCGCTTTTCACCCGAGGTGCATGCATTGCGGCGAAATTCATCTGCGGTGTTTGGTCAACACAGGCTGGTCGATACAAAACGGTGCGGCCAACTGTGCTATCTGCACTTCACATCTTTGGTTAAAAGATTTACGGCCGTCCCGCTTTTATCAAGCTTTTATTTAGATTTGGCTGCTATTGCTGCAGACGGATGTCTTGGCCAATGGGCTGCAGGCGGAGAAGTTATCTTCAGCCCATGCTTTTTCACAGGCGCTGCAAAGCCTGGCGCAAATCATCGATCAGGTCTTCGGTATCTTCCAGCCCCACCGACAGCCGCACCAGTCCATCAGTAATGCCCACCCGCTGTCGTTCAGCAGGATCCATGTCAGCATGAGTCATGGTTACTGAATGCGTCACCAGTGATTCTACCGAGCCAAGATTTTCTGCGAGACTCCATAATTCCAGGGCGTCCATCAGTTTCTTGCCCGAGGCCACACCACCTTTAACTTCGAACCATAACATCGCTCCGAACCCGCTGGCTTGGCTTTCAGCCAGGTCTTTTTGCGCAAACGAGTCGAGTCCCGGATACACAACCTTCTCCGCCATCGGGTGTGACTCCAGAAATCGGGCAATTTGCATTGCGCTTTCTGATTGTTTTTCTAGCCTTGTGCTTAAGGTCTTACAGCCCTGCAAAGTATAGAAGGCGACCATGGGGGACATGATAGATCCCAGGCAGTTACGAACAAACTGAATAGCTTCAAGATGTTCCATATCCCGTGCGGTTACGGAGCCTCCGACGGTTATGTTATGACCGTCGATGTACTTAGTGGTGCTGTGCATGGAAAGGTCGGCGCCCAGTTCTAGGGGGCGCTGAAAATAAGGAGTGAGGAAGGTGTTGTCCACACAGTGTGGAATCCCGTGGTCTTGTGCGATTTTTGAGATAGCGGCGATATCAGTTAGCTTCAGCGTGGGGTTAGCGGGGCTTTCGGTAAATATCAACCGCGTGTTCTCTTGAATAGCGTCTTGTACGTTTTGCGCGTTGGATGTATCGACGAAACTGTATTTTACGCCGAAACGATTCAGTACCTGAGTAGACAGTCGATGGGTACCTCCGTACACGACATCCGATACAACAGCATGCTCACCAGCGTTGAGCAGGGCCATCATTACGGCGCTGGTAGCGGCCATGCCCGTAGCAAAACAAGCCGTACCCACACCGCCTTCAAGCGCAGTAATTTTATGCTCCAGGGCGACGACCGTGGGGTTGCCGGATCGGCTGTAAGAGAATCCTTTATCCATGTAGGTGTCTACGGATTCCTGAACATAGGTTGTGGCTTGATAGATAGGCGTCAAAATCGCCCCTGTGGTCGGATCTGGCGTCACGCCAGCGTGAACCTCACGGGTTTTAAAATGCGGGCTGCTCTTTGGCGTCATCGGAATTCTCCGCAGGCTGTGTCAATACGAAAGCGCGGCATTCTAACTTATTGCTGCCGGTTGTCAAAAGCTCTGAACTGATCGGCCAGTAACAGGTGTCTGGAACCTCTGCTGTGGTCACGGTATGATTTAGCTGTGAACTTTTGTCTCACACGACCGATTGTTTTTGATCGAATTACGTCGCATCCTCTGGTCTTTCTGGAGAAGTCTAAAGTCGTATTTCTTAGGACAACTACACCGCGTATGAAACGGATCGCAAACGGCGTATGGGCGAGACGGCGACGCAACCGCATGGCGGTGCAATAAAGAGACTCGCGTAGTCGACCCTTATATATGAATAGCGATAGTCGAACGGCGGCGATTCAAACCAATCCACTTCCTTGGTGGGTTATTACGCTGATCGCGTTCACATTACCCTTGGTGCTTTACAACTACCCGAATATTTACGCTCAGTTACCGGATGCATGGATCTACCGCCGCGGATCATTCCGCATGATATTCGAGATGAACTATCCAACATGGTGGACGGCAATTTTGCTATTCGCTGCGGCTATGCTGTTATACGAACTGGTATACATCCGCCGTAAATCATCTCGTCTGGCGCTTTGTATGCTTGCCTTACTGTTCGCAGGCCTGTCTTTCGATGAGATCGCTTCAATGCACGAACGGGTTTCCCTGTTGAGCGACAAATGGCTCGGTAGTCCGTGGACCGCCTTAACGCCGTTTGCATTGTGTGGACTCATTGCTCTTGTATATGGCATCAAGGCAATGTCTCGATCGGACGAAGGCGGTCGCGCGATTACTTTCTTAATCGCCGGTATTATGATGTTTGTTTTTGTCGTTGTTCAAGAATATTTAGAACATCATCCCGAGTTCCCAAAGTTCGTATACAAAACGCTGGGCATCACGGATGCCTGGGCCAGGTGGTTCGAAGAGGTGACAGAAATGGTTGGCGCCATGTTGATCCTCATAGGAGCTGCCCTGGCACGGAACCGTGGAGTATTCAACGGCGATTTGGGGTTCATCTTGACTAAACCTTTGCAGATCTCAAGCCTGCGAGTAATTTTGTTGATTGGTTTAATCATTCACTGCGTGATCGCATTTTATTTCCTTCCCGATGCTAAAGAGTTGACTTTTCGGGGCAATCCTGCCGGGTGGTATCCATCTGCGGTGTTTTTTGTGCTATTTGCCCATGCCTATTGGCAATTCCGTTACTCTTATCAGTCGTATAGAGAAGCGTTTGGCGCAGCAAATACCGATAAACGGTTAATAGCCAGCGGATGGTTGATGTTAGCCGTATTCTGCATACTTTGCTCCATTGGATTTCTGCACAACTTTGGTCATGTTATAGCGGATGCCATACCTGGAATTCGGAAACCCTTTTACTTCAATC
>JAHEKE010000077.1 GCA_024638505.1 Gammaproteobacteria bacterium
AATCATTATGGCCCATGGATCTGGGCGATGCGCCTCGCCTCAATATGGGATACGCATCTCTCATCGCGGCGCACACGCTTTTCACCATGGCTCTGGTAATAGTGATTGTTCGGTCCCGTATCAGCGGGATGGACCGAAGCTTAATCGAGGCATCAGCTGATCTCTATGCAACACCGGGGCGAACATTCTTGCAGGTCACCTTGCCACAGATTTTTCCGGCGATCCTTGCTGGTTTTCTATTGAGCTTTACCTTCAGTTTCGATGATTTCATCATCGCCTTCTTTGTCGCGGGTTCCGAGACGACCCTGCCCATTTACGTTTTTGCGTCCATCCGTCGCGGCGTGACGCCAGAGATCAATGCCATCGGAACAATGGTGCTGGGTATCTCATTGACACTTCTGATCGCTGCACAGTTCCTGCTTCGGACACGAGACCAGCGCAAATCCTCTTGAAAATCCGCTCTCGTTTGAATGAAATGTTTGCCCGCTCTGCGGGACAATTAGCCAGCTCTTTGTCAGCACTAAAATGTATGCACAACCCTTGATTAAAGTTCATCCCGGAGCCAGCTGACCGTGAAGAACTCGAGCACAAATGGCTATGGAAGATCGATTCTGTCGCATTACAGAACAGTCGGGAGAAAAAGGAGTCCGGCCGCTGTAAGAAAGATGGGTGGGCAAAGTTTCATCGGAAGAACGGCTGTCCTAGCGCCCGTAAACATAGAAATGCCCGCCATGATCACTAGGACCGACGCGCATGTCCGATACAAGATCACTGCAGACTGTTCCAAGTCGGATGTCAGGCTTGTGACCAGCACCACAAGAACACCGATAAATATCAGTAGAACACCTTCCATCAGCCACTCCATCAACAAAACTCTTCTGTTTTCGGCCGAAATCGGGCCGAAGCCGTCGACTACGGAACGCGTCGGTATAGCGATGTGCGCGATGCCCCAGACAATAACAATGGCAGCACCTGCGTAGAGCAAAGCTGTTTTCATATCGGGACAGTTACACGTAAATCGGAGATTATCAACCTCCTAGTCGTGTCCCGCCAGTCTGAGGTCCGACAATGATCCATTAGAGCAAATTGCAGAATGATGAACGACGGCAAACGAGGATACATCTGGAGCACAAAACGATGGTTACCCATTACGCGACCGTCTCTCGTTGGCCGAACTGAGCCGGTCGGCCCAAACAAACTTCTGTTGTTGAAGGTTATTTCCCTTTGGTCTGCTCTGCAGCTAAAAACTGCCGCTCATTGATTCTTCATCTATTAAAGAGTGGTGACAGGCCGGATGCGACCCCGAACCAGGCCTTCTATGCCATCCCTTTCAACGTCCGATTCGAGCAGCTTGACGAGAACCGACATGATGCCCATTGGTCGTAGTGTTACCGGAACCGGATGTTAGATCGCGAGAGCTGATCCACCTTGGTGCAGCCCATAAGTTTCATGTCGCGTTCGATTTCCTCCCGCATCAGCCCCAGTGCCCGCTCGACGCCGGGCTGGCCCGCTGCAGCAAGCGGAAAGAGATAATACCTTCCCAAGCCGATTGCCCGCGCCCCGAGCGACAGCGCCTTCAGCACATGGGTCCCGCGCTGCACTCCACCGTCCATGATCACGTCGATCCGGTCGCCGACTGCGTCGACAATCTCAGCTAACTGGTCGAAGGCGGCCCGTGAACCATCGAGCTGCCGCCCGCCGTGATTCGAGAGCACGATGCCGGTGCAGCCGATCTCCACAGCGTGCCGCGCGTCCTCGACCGACATAACACCTTTTAGACAGAACTGCCCATCCCAGAACTGCACCATCTCGGCTACGTCATCCCAATTCATCGACTGATCGAGCATCTCAGTCAAATAGCGGCCAATCGACACCGCGCTACCGTCCATCTTGAGGTGGGCGTCGAGCTGCGGCAGGCTGAACGATTTGTGGGTTACATAGTTGATCCCCCACATTGGCTTCAGCGCGAACTGGAGCATACCACCAAAGGTTAGCCGCATCGGGATAGAGAAGCCTGTACGAAGATCCCGCTCGCGGTTGCCGCCGGTGATTGTATCCACGGTCAGCATCATAACCTCGATCCCGGCAGTCTTCGCGCGCTCCATCATCGCATGGTTCAGCGCGCGATCCTTGTGGAAATAGAATTGGTAGATCTGCGGCGTATCATGTTCCGCGCGCAACTCCTCTAGGCTCACGGTGCCGAGCGAGGAGACACCAAACATTGTGCCGAATTTCGCTGCTACTGCAGCGACCGCGCGTTCGCCTGCGTGGTGGAACAGACGTTGCAGCGCGGTCGGTGAGCAAAAGATCGGCATCGCGAGCTTCTGGCCGAGAACGGTAACTGACATATCGACTTCGCTGACGCCACGCAGAACATTTGGCACAAGATCACAACCGTCGAAGCTTTCGCAATTCCGCCGGTAGGCAACCTCGTCATCCGCTGCGCCGTCGATGTAATCAAAGATCGGCCTCGGCAGGCGTCGGCGAGCTAGCCGTCGGAAATCATGGAAATTGTGGCAATTCGTTAGTCTCATCTTCTGATTCTCTCCTGCCGCATGCGCATCAGACGCAACTAGGGGCTGTCTATTGACATAGCAGTCGCGACCCCAACCCGTCGTTCGCGCCTATTCATTCGAGCGTCCACTGACAGATAAGCAAGCAAACCATGCTCGCTTCCAAAGATAACTCTAGATGCACTTATCCTTTCATTCGAGAAAGTACATCCTCTAGAGTCTTGATTGCTTCGACCTCGCCCTTTTTGGTCAGCTTGCTGCGGTCGATGACCAGCGCCAGGCCTTCCTGGTCGCGACGAATGATGCGGCCCTCGAGATCGTCGTACAAGCCTACGACAGCATAGCTTCGAACGGGCTTGGTAAAGCCTTTGACGGTCAAAGCGGCGCGCTCTTCGGCCATCACCGTGTCCTTGACCAGCGAATAGGTCTCATGGCCCAAGAGGATGCCGCCCACCTCAGCGTGTGACTCGAGTCGGGCGGCGAGATTTACCTCGCTGCCGTTTAGGGTGTAGTCCATTCGGTCTTCGCTGCCAAAGTTGCCAACGGTGCAAAACCCGGTGTTGATCCCGATGCGGATCTGAAAGGGCTTTTCCAGCCCCCGGTCTAACCATTCGGACTGCAGCTCCTGCATTCGCTGCTGCATGGCGATCGCCATGTTCACGCAAGCCCTCGCATCCTCCTTGACACCGTGGCTTTCCGGATCGCCGAAGAACGCGGTGATGCCGTCGCCAACGTATTTGTCGATCGTTGCCCCGTACTCATGAGCGATCTTCGACATCTCGGTGAGATAATGGTTTAAAAGGTTAGTCAGCTCCTCGGGCTCCAGGCTGTCAGTAGTTTGTGTGAAATCGGCAATGTCGGAGAAGAAGATCGTCAGCTTCTTGCGCTTGCTTGTGATCTCAACATCCTGACGTCCGGTGAAGATTGAGTTGTACACCTGAGGTGCGAGGTACTTGGCGAGTTTTGTCGAAAGTGCCTCGAGAACCGCAGATTTCTCGGTGAGGTCCTCTTCTTTTTGCTTGAGTTCCGTAATGTCTGAATAGACCGACACAATGCCGCCTTCCTCGGTCCGCCGCTCGCTAATCATCACCCATCGGTCGTCACCTCGCCGCTGCACTTGCGGTTCGCCCGGGCTTCGGTGATGGTGTAGACGTTCGGCAACCCATTCCGCCACGCGCCCTTCCGCATCCTTGATGTAGCCGCCTTCCGCGGCGTGCCGGACGATGCTCTCGAATGTTGTTCCGGTGGACAGGTCCACCTCGAGGCCGGGGTAGAGCAACTCGCGGTAACTCGTGTTACAGGCTACTAGCCGATCCTCCGCGTCGTAGCACGCAAAGCCTTCTGAGATGCTCTCGATCGCTTCGGCCAAACGCTGCTCACTGCGTATGCAGGCTTGTTCCGCCCGCCTGAGCAGCGTGATGTCGTACACCCAGCAAAGCCTCTTCCCACCGGAGAAGCCAACATGGCCACCCTGATAGGCAACTTGGACGTAGGAGATCAGCAAGTTGAGGAGCTGGCCCTGTTTGGTCTTCCAGATCACTTCCTCGTTCAACAACTGACCGCCTCGGTCCCGGAGGAGTCCGACGATCCGACCCCGATGGTCGAGGTCATGCCAGAATCGCTTCGTATCGAAGAGCTTCAGTTCCTCTTCTTCGTACCCTAATAGCTCGCGCAGGCGCCAATTGTGGAAGAGGAGTCGGCCCTCTTCGTCAACGACGAGCAGCGCGGCGGGGCAATACTCCAGGATTTCACGAAGCTGGCGCTGCTGCTCGGCGACCTGCGTCTCGCGCTGGGTCAGCGCGGTGACATCGTACACCCAGCAAAGACGCTTGCCACCGACAAAACTGACATGTCCGCCGCGGTACGCCACCTGCACATAGGAGATGAGCAAGTGAAGAAGCTGCCCCTGTTTGGTCTTCCAGATCACCTCCTCGTTCAGCAACTGGCCGCCTCGTTCCCGCAGCGCCTCAATGATCCGAGAGCGCTGCTCAAGGTCGTGCCAGAACGCACGGGTGTCAATACGATCGATCTCCTCCACGGTGTACCCCAGGAGTTCCCGCAGGCGCGCGTTATGAAAGAGCAGGCGGCCGTCCTCATCGACGATTACCAGGGCCGCTGGGCAAAATTCGAGCACCTCGCGGAACTGGCGCTCTTGCTCTGCGATCTGCACCTCAGCTGTGCGGCCTCGCCCCACCGGACTATCGTTATGCTTGGCAGTATATGTAATGTCAGCGCACATGCTAATTTCCTCTAACGTGGGTAACAGAATTTAGCCTTGGGCGTATTGATAAAAATCAAAGTCTTAACAAAAAAGCTTAGAACTGTTCGACTGGTAAAAATCGCAGAGTTGACGCACCTAACAACTGCACAGTGATCTATACAAAGTTGGACAGTCGTCGGTTTGATGGGTTGTGGAGAGACTTAAGCTTTTTGATCTGAGTTAAGAATTTTCAGCATTAGATACTGACAGCCTGCGTTGCATGGAAACTGCTGAGATCGACAAATTGGTCGTTGCGCTAAAAAGAACAGTGCCTTGGTTGCCTTGGTCGCCGGCTTCGCCCGTGTTGCAGTGGTTGGCATTCTGACCACGTAGAGGCTCGCCGTAGAATCCGTGCGCGAGCCTACCAGATGACCTTGGTAAAACCTATGGGCAGTTCTTGGTCGATACTGTTGAGTGGGGGCGTCTATTACCAGACTTTTCGACTTCCGCTTTTGGCAGTTCAGAGTCAGTCGATTTAAGAAATCGGGATAAAAATATCACGCAGCTTAGGGGGCTGGAGCAGGCGCCGGTTCCAATATCGCTGCGATGCGACAGCTATACCGGCTTGCGATTCAATGCAGTCATTCGTTTCGTGCCACAAATCCATACTGAAGTAATTAGGCTCTGCCGATATACTCTGTCTTCGCGACGGCTATTACGTAGTATTTTCAACGAAGATCTTTGCCGGATTAAGAATCATTTATGAAAAGCCCTTTTCTCGGTATCAAAACACCTTGTTATATCTTAGACGAGGGTGCATTACGGAATAATCTCGTCATCCTGCGTGAGATACAGCGACGAACCGGATGCCTTATTCTGCTGGCCTTGAAGGCGTTTGCAGCGTTTGAAGTTTTTCCGATCATCAAACAGTATCTTAGCGGTACAGCGGCAAGTTCACTTTTTGAAGCGCGGCTAGGTTTCGAAGAATTCGGTGACTCGGTACATCTTTGCGCTCCAGCTTACCGGGAGGCCGAAATCGAAGAATTGTTGTGCTACTGCCGACACGTAGTCTTTAACTCCTTTTCACAATGGGCGCAATTTAAACCCTATGTCCTGCAGTCTGAACGGAAGATTGTATGTGGTATTCGAATCAATCCTGAACATACAGAAGTGGAGATCCCTATGTACGACCCTTGCCGTGGAGACTCGAGGCTAGGAGTTCGGCTTGATGATTTTAACTCAGAAGAACTCGACGGCATTAGTGGTATTCATTTCCACACGTTGTGTGGCCACAATGCTGATGCTCTGGCGCGGACTTTGCAGATAGTGGAAGATAAGTTCGGAAAATTCATAAAAGATATGGATTGGGTGAACTTTGGCGGCGGGCATCATATAACACGTAATGACTATGATATCGAGCTATTGTGCGCTCTTATTTCTACTTTCAAAGAACGTTATAGCGTCGAGGTATTTTTAGAACCAGGGGAGGCAGTTGTTTTAAATGCAGGCGTCCTAGTAGCATCTGTTTTAGATGTGTTGCCGAACAATATCGCAGTGTTGGATGTTTCCGCTACGGCTCACATGCCGGATATTTTAGAGATGCCATATCGACCAGATATTCTTGGCGCGGGAAAACCCGAAGAGTATGCATATACTTACAGACTTGGCGGTCCCACCTGCCTGGCCGGAGATGATATTGGTTTATATTCTTTCGCAGAACCACTGGAACCTGGCTCAAGGATCATATTCGAAGATATGGCCTGTTACACAATGGTGAAAAACACCATGTTCAATGGTGTATGTTTACCCACTATCGCATCACAAGATGAGGATACTCGACAGATAAGAGTTATCCGTGAGTTTGGCTTCGACGACTATCGAAATCGACTGTCCTAAAGAGACAGAAAACGTATATGACAGGTTTATTGATTATCGGCGCCGGCGGGGTGGGTTCAGCTACAGCACACAAGTGTGCCCAACATAATGAAGAATTGGGAGACATCTGCCTGGCTTCTCGTACCTTGGATAAATGTGATGCTGTGATCAAAGCAGTAAATATCAAAGGAAATAAGCAAAATCAACTCGGAAGAGTATTTTCAGCCCAAGTTGACGCGATGGATATAAAACAAGTTGTGGACTTGATTACCCGAACACAGTCGGATCTTATCCTAAACGTTGCAAGCCCTTACTGTAATAAGACCATCATGGAAGCCTGTTTAAAAACCAGGACACACTATTTAGATACCGCAGTCTACGAGCGAGAAGGAAATATCAATGAACTTCCGCCTTGGTATGCAAACTATGAATGGAAATACAAAGATGACTTTATTAAGCACGGCGTGACTGGTGTCCTGGGTATTGGTTTCGATCCGGGTGCCGTTAATGCCTTTTGCGCGTATGTTCACAAGCACCTGATTGATACCATAGATACTATTGATATCATGGATGTTAACGCCGGGAGTCACGGTCGTTTTTTTGCCACGAATTTTGATCCCGAGACCAACTTAAGAGAAATCACGGAAGATGTAATTTACTGGGAAAATGGAAAGTTTGTGAAGATTCCACATCACTCGAAATCGGTCACGTATGATTTTCCCCAGCTCGGTGAGCATCGTGTGTACTCAATGGGTCACGATGAACTGCACTCCCTGCCGTTCAATATTCCAGCAAAACGGATTGAGTTTTGGATGGGCTTTAGTGATCAGTACATAAAATGCTTTAATGTATTGAAAGAACTTGGCCTATTATCCAATCGACCAGTAGAAGTAGAAGGCAAGAGCATTGTGCCGATCAAACTGTTAAAAGTAGTGTTACCAGACCCTTCATCGCTTGCTCCGGACTATGTTGGCAAGGTCTGTATAGGTTGTCTTATTAGAGGCACTCAAGGGGGGAAAGACAAAGAGATCTTTATCTACACCCTTTGTGATCATACTGAGTGTTATAAAGAAACAGGATCTCAAGCTATTTCCTATACAACTGCTGTGCCACTAGTGACAGCCGCAATTCTCGTCGCCAGGGGGGATTGGAACGTCCAACGGCTGGTTAATGTAGAGGAACTGGATCCCGATCCGTTTATGAAGCTGATGCCACAATTAGGTCTAGATTGGGATGTTCGAGAGTCTTAACACCCCCGGTAGTAAATCCAACAAATCACCCCTACTGTAGTTCTGCTTTTGGGCCGTACAGAGCCGGTTGATTCTAGAAGGCTGCGCTTGAAAACAGAGATGATCGATGGGTCTGCTCTGACTGCTTAGAGCGGGCGTCGACTCAAATCCTACTGCGATGCAGCAGCTATTTCCGTGGGCGACCCATACCGGACTAACGATCCCTACGATCCCTCATTACCTGCAACTGGGCGGCTTCCGTCCCAACTTCTGCGCGGTTCGCTTCATCCAATATCCACTCGCGAAAGGCCGCAATGTCTAATCGTTCTGCAACTTCTTCGAGACAAACGAGGTAATAAGCAAAATCAACCGGGGTTGTCACATCTGGTCCAAAGGGTCTGATGAGCTGACCACCTGCCAGATGTCCACTGGCTATGACACGACTGATAAGTGCGACACCATGGCCCAATACCGCCGCCTCTACTGCCATGCTGGTGAGAGGAAAATGAAGACCAGGGGTTGGGTCGACATCGCAGCCTGCTGCCTTCAGCCACATCTCCCACGTGGGTATAGATTTATCTGCGGTTTCGAAATCGTCATGCAACAAGGTATGCCAACGAAGGTCTTCTGGCGTTCGAAGCGGGTGTTCTCCTTCAAGTAGTTCGGGACTACAAACCGGAAACATCTCTTCGGATAGCAACTGGTCCACTCGGTGGCCGGGGTAATCCCCCGGGCCATAGCGAATACCCAAGTCAATGTCTCGTTCATGGACTAGATCTACCACACGCAAGGAAGGATCCAGCCGGATGTTGGCGTCTGGATGCGCAGATGCGAATCGAGGTAAGCGCCTAAGCAGCCAGGTCGCCGCAAAAGAAGGTTCTACCGTAATAGTGAGTGGCCGATTGACCTCATACTCCCTGATTTTGCTGACGCCGAGCAATACTCGTTCGAATCCCTCTCTTAGGTCAGATAGCCCCGCCTGGGCCAGGCTCGCCACTCGAAAGTCGCCGTCTTTGCGGTCGATGAGTTTGGTGCCAAAGTCATGCTCGAGTGTCTTTAACAGTTGGCTGATTGCAGCTGGCGTGACGTTGAGTTCCTCAGCTGCCTTGGTGAGGCTGCGACGGCGTGCTGCTGCCTCAAGAGCACGGAGTGCTTTGAGTGAAGGAACGCGTGGGGTGGGCATACTTTTTTAAGAAAAGCTTAAAAATACAGAAAGAAAAATCAATTGCTCAAACCCACGTAATTGCCCATATTTAAAATACATCTCTGCTGTATTGGTCCCATGGAGGCAAAACAATGCTTCAACGTTACCTTAAATATATTGACAGGATGGGAGCTGAAAAGCCACATCTTCGTGCCTTAGTTGGACTAGACCGTCACGCTTTGGAAGACATCGGAATCTCTCAGCAGGAAGTCGCTCTTATCTTACCATCAGCGGTAAGCTGGAACTCGGCGGTGATAGCCAGCGGTCTCTCGGCAAGATGGAGCCTGTCGGGCGACTGGGATC
>JAHEKE010000012.1 GCA_024638505.1 Gammaproteobacteria bacterium
AGTTAAAGTGGGAACAGGTCGAAGTTGCTCGGCCGGGTGAGGGCCAGATACTCGTCAGGCATACGGCGGTCGGGCTGAACTTTATCGATGTATATCATCGCACTGGGCTGTATCCCCTTCCAGATGGCCCTTTTTGCCCCGGATTGGAAGCGGCTGGTAGCGTTACCGCGGTCGGCGAGGGTGTGTTGGATTTGAAGGAAGGAGACCGTGTAGCCTATGCCTCTCCGCCGGTGGGTGCGTACGCAGAACAGAGGGTCATCGCTGCTGATCGGGTGGTTAAAGTGCCAGCCAGCATAGATGATCAAACGGCGGCGGCGATGATGCTGCAGGGATTGACCGCGCATTATTTGCTTCGTCGAACTTACGCCGTGCGCTCAGGCGATACCATCCTGTTTCACGCGGCTGCCGGCGGCGTGGGATTGATCGCCTGCCAGTGGGCCAGACATCTGGGTGCCACTGTTATTGGAACCGTCGGCAGCGAAGCAAAAGCGGACCTGGCCAAAGCGCACGGCTGTGATCATACGATTTTATACAAGCAGCAGGACTTTCTTGATGAGGTGAGGAAGATTACGGCGGGGGAAGGCGTGCCGGTGGTATACGATTCTGTAGGCAAAGATACTTTTAACCAATCTTTGGACTGTCTGCGTCCCATGGGCATGATGGTTTTGTTCGGTCAATCTTCCGGCAACGTCGCGCCGCTGGATCTCGGGGTACTGGCGGCCAAGGGCTCATTGTTTATTACCCGGCCGACGTTAATGACCTATACAGCTAAGCGGGCGGATCTGCTGGCAGGCGCAGAAGAACTGTTCGAGGTGGTTGGCAGCGGGGCGGTGAAAATCAACGTAAATCAGACCTATGCGCTGAAAGATGCGTCCCAGGCCCACCTTGATTTGGAGGCGCGGAAAACGACCGGATCAACCGTATTGCTGCCGTGAGGGAGTCGCTCCAGGCGCTCGCTGCTAGGGCAATCGCACCGGATTTGGTGCCTGCCAGCCCTTTTGTCTGTGTTCCGCCACGACCGTGGTATAGAGGCCACCTCTGACGTTGAACCTGGCAGTGAGGCGCATGTATCGAGGAGTCAGTTTAGTCACCAGATCCTCGAGTATTTGGTTGGTTACCGCCTCATGGTAAGCCCCCTGATCTCGATAGCTCCACACGTAGAGCTTGAGTGATTTCAGCTCCACGCAAGTGTTGTTGGGCACGTACTCGAGGTTGAGCGTGGCAAAATCCGGTTGTCCGGTAACGGGACACAAACAGGTAAACTCCGGGATCTTAATCCGGATCGTATAATCTCGATTGGGATTCGGATTATTAAAAACTTTTAACTCCGACGTTGCTTGCATGGGCATTTGACTTTTCATGTGGTAATTTTCTGCGCGGATTTTAACGGAACCCTATGCCGACAAACAGGTTAAACTATGTGCTCAACGAAATCCCGCTAATACAGCCTTCTATGTTGTTCAATGCATCTTAAGCACATCAAGCTCGCAGGGTTTAAATCGTTTGTGGATCCGACCACAGTTGCTGTTCCTTCCCGGGTAATTGGAATCGTGGGCCCGAATGGATGCGGCAAGTCCAATGTTATTGATGCGGTCCGCTGGGTAATGGGAGAATCCTCTGCTAAAACGCTGCGTGGCGAAAGTATGGCTGACGTGATCTTTAACGGCTCCAGCGCGCGCAAACCAGTTGGTAAGGCCTCGGTGGAGCTGGTTTTTGATAACAGCCAGGGTAAAGCGCCCGGGCCCTACGCCAAGTACAACGAAATAGCCATCCGCCGTGAACTGTCAAGAGACGGTCAGTCAAACTACTTTATCAATAAAACCCGCTGCAGGCGTCGTGATATTACGGATATTTTTCTCGGCACCGGTCTGGGGCCACGTTCGTACTCGATCATAGAGCAGGGCATGGTGGGTAGGGTCATTGAGGCCAAGCCAGAGGAATTGCGCCATCTGATCGAGGAAGCGGCGGGGGTTTCCAAATACAAAGACAGGCGCAGGGAGACGGAAACGCGCATCCGGCATACCAGGGAAAACCTCGATCGAGTCGCGGATATCCGCAGCGAGTTGGAAACACAGTTGAGGCGCTTGAAGCGTCAGTCTGGCGCTGCCGAGCGCTATAAGAGGCTGAAGTCAGAAGAACGGCTGGTCCGGGCCCAGCTCATGAGTTTGCGCTGGAGAAACCTTGATGGCGAAACCGGGCAGCGTGATCAGGAACTGAGACGCGTGCAAACGACGTTGGAGGCAAAACTGGCCGAGCAGCGGGCGGCGGAGAAAGGCATCGAAGAGTTAAGACACCGACAGGGAGAAGTAAACGATAAATTTAATAAGATTCAGGCCGAGTTCTACGAGGTGGGGGGTGAAATCGCGAGCGCTGAGCAAAAAATAGAGCACGCCCGACAGACACTGGCGCAGCAGCAGGAAGAGCTGCAGCGTCTGGACCAGTCTTTTGAGGAGACTGCGCGGCAGCTGCAGTCCGATAACCAGCGCCTGCAGGAGATTAATAAGGAGTCCGCGGCTCTGGTACCCCGTGAGCGCGCGGCCAAAGCTGCGCTGGATAGGGCCTTGTCAGAGGAGCGGGAAGCCGATCACCAGTTCAACGAATGGCAGGCCCGCTGGGAGGGGTTCAGCAGTGATGCAGCTAGGCCGGAGCAGGAGAGGCAGGTGCAAAAGACGCGCATCGAGGAGCATCAGGTGCAAATTGAAAACATGCGAGAGCAAGAGGTTCGCCTGCAGGGGGCTCTCGAAAGGATAGAACAGCAGACCGATGATACCGAGCTGAGGCAACTCCGCAGCGAGGCAAGATCTCATGATGAGCTGTGCGACAGGATCGCGCGTGAAACCGATGACATCGACAATAAAATACAGCGGCAGCGCGAGGTTGTTGATCAGCTTGGGGAGCAGCGACAGGATGCTCGTGATCAGGTTCAAAATCTGACCGCGAAACTGGAATCACTGCGGGAACTGCAGGCCGCAGTCCTGGGCGAACATGATGCAGAACTGAGTGACTGGTTATCCCGCAGCGGCTTGGATCAGGCGCGGCGACTGGCCGGGCAGCTGGTTATCGACCGCGGCTGGGAGCGGGCCGTGGATCGCGTCATGGGAAGCCGGGCTGGAGCGGTTTGCGTAGATGATCTGAGTAAGATTTCTATATCAGAGGTGGTCGATGCAGATTTGTTTCTGGTCGAGCTGTCTCAGCCATCATCAGGTGCAGCGGATCGTCCTACTCTGGCTGATAAGATACAGTGTGAGTCAATCGATCTCGGCATGTGGTTATCCAGCGTTTATATCGCGGATGACTATGCGGCAGCCATGGCCATGCGCCACGCGCTTCAGCCTCACGAATCTGTGGTGACGCGCGAGGGCGTCTGGATTGGTAAGAATTGGCTGGCGTTGGCCAATCGTGCGGATTCCGAGGCCGGTATACTGGTTAGAGAAAAAGACATCGCCGATAAAGAAAATCAGTTGGACGAATGCGCTGAATCGTTACGTGATTTGAGCGCCCGCTTTGAGCAAGAGCAACAAAGACTGTTTGATTTGGAAGAGGAGCATGGCGGGCTGCGCAGGTCTTTAAGCAGTGAAACAAAGCGACGTGCTGAAATACACAACCGTTTGGGGCGTATTGAAGCGCGCACGCTGGAACTCGCTACCCGCCGTGAACAACTCCAGGCGGATCTTGGGGAATTACGGACAAGAATAGAACAGACTATGCAAACCGTGCGTGATGCGCACGATATGCTGCAGGGCGCGGAGATGGCCAGCAAAGATTTCGCCCAGTTGCGTAATGAGCTTGCCTTGAATCGCGATCAGCTGAAGGAAAAGTTACGCCTGGCAAGCGCAAATGTCGTGGCGGCAAGAGATGCACTGCATGCCGTGCAAACCGCGTCGCAGAAGTTCGAAATTGAGCAGGCCGCGGTCACTGAAAATATCCAGCGGCTGCAGCGACATCACGCCGGCATGGCCGCTAGACAAGAGCAGCTGCAGGTTGTCGTCCAGCGGGAGGAAGAGCCGGATCGTGCTTTGCAGCAGCAGCTGGAAACGCTGCTGGCGCAGCGCGTGGCGGTGGAAGAAAGATTGACCGCAGCGCGGCAGGAGGTAGAACACCTCGACCATGCAATAAGGGCGGCTGAACAAAAGCGGGTGGCCTGCGAGCAGGAAGCGCAGGAGCAGCGCGCACAAATCGAGCAGCAGCGGGTGGCACGGCAGGAGGTTCTGGTGCGGCGAGACACCCTGCAGGAACAGATAGCCGAGGCAGATCATGACCCGCAGAAACTGCTCAAGGAAATGCCGGAGGATGCGCATGAATCTGCTTGGCAGGAAGCTCTGGAGAAGGTTACTAAAAGAATCGACCGCATCGGACCGGTGAATCTGGTCGCTATTGAAGAATATGAGGAACAGGCTGAGCGTAAGCTATACCTGGACAAACAACATGAGGACTTGGTGCAGGCGCTGTCCACCCTGGAATCGGTAATTCAGAAGATCGATCGTGAAACGAGAACAAGATTTAAAGATACCTTCGAAAACCTAAACGGCCGTTTTCAGCAGTTCTTCCCACGGCTGTTTGGTGGCGGCAGCGCCTATCTTGAATTAACTGGAACCGATATGCTGGATACGGGGGTGGCGGTCATGGCTCGTCCACCAGGAAAAAGAAACAGTACGATTCATTTGCTGTCCGGCGGCGAAAAGGCGTTAACTGCGGTGGCGCTGCTGTTTTCCTTTTTTGATTTGAATCCAGCGCCGTTTTGTATTCTGGACGAGGTTGACGCACCATTAGATGACGCTAACGTTGAGCGCTACAGTGATCTGCTGAAGACTCTTTCCGATCGCACCCAACTGATCTTCATTACGCATAATAAGATTACTATGGAAAGCGCAAGCATACTTATTGGAGTTACCATGATGGAGCCGGGGGTTTCACGGTTGGTTTCGGTGGATGTAGACGAAGCAGTGCAGATGGCGGCGCAATGATCGAATTGCAGACAGCGCTGCTTATCGCAGGGGTGATTGTTTTCATCGTAGTCGCGGTGATTTCCTACGATCGCTACCGCTCCAGTCGCAAAGAAACAGCCCGCGAGTATGAGTCTGAACTGCCCGGCCACGGTGAATCCAACTCAATCATTCACACCAGGCTTGATTCTAGGTCCGGTATATTCGACAGACGGCCGGAGCTGAGAGAGGAATCCGAAGCGAGGATGGAGCCCAAGTTTAAGTCTGCGCCAGAGGAGAACGCGCCAGGGGAACAACAGGCTGAGCAAAAGAAACAGGCGGCGCAGCCAGCGCTGGAGGCGGCTGAGCAGGATCGGAGCCGGGCTCCCCGCCGAGCGCGCCCGGAGCAAGCTAGTGGGTCCATGGCAAGCGTTGCTGACGACGCGTTCGGCAAGAGTGAAGGTCGCGATGAACTAACCATTGAGATAGTGGCGCGTATCCCTGGAGACAATCCGATAAAAAGGGATACGGCGCTCGGCCTGTACCGCCAGTTTGAGTTCGATATAAAAAAGCGACACAGAATTTTTGGTTTACTGCATCCTGATCAGACTTGGTGCAATTTGGAAAAGCAGTCGGAGGACACACAGTTTACCGATTTTGGTATTTCCGTACAGCTCGCCGACCGCTCTGGACCTATCAGCGAATCCGAACTGAACCGATTTTCGCAGATGATTTTGCGCTTTGCGGAGGTATTTGGCCGTCGTTTTAAATTCTCCATAGCTCTTAATGACGCGCTCGAACATGCCAAAAAGCTGGACAGCTTCTGTAAAAAATACGATGCCGTGGCGATTTTAAACGTAGTCGCGCGCAATCAGGATTTCAGCGGTGCGGATATACACCACTGCGCGCGCGAAATGGGATTGCGCTTAAACCAGCGCTCCATATATGAAAAGCGTCATCCCAACGTACAGGGCGGTGATTTAATTTACAGTCTTGCCAGCTTGCGCAAGAACGGTGAATTGCCTGTGTCCAACAATGGGGGATTTACAACCAACGGATTGACCCTCTTTATGAATATTCCCCGCTCGGAGAATCCGGCGCAGGTGTTCAATGATATGGTGATGGATGCTAAAGCACTGTGCAAACGGCTGGATGGCAAATTGGTCGATCAAAATCTCAGAGGCATGACGCAACGAGGTCTTAAACGTATAAGCCAGCAGATACGGCAAATCGTTGCCGACATGGAGCGTCATGGCATACAACCCGGAAGTGATAAGAGCCTGCGACTGTTCTAGTGCAGGTTAAGTAGTAACGAGCTTACTGGTGACCATACCCGCCGCGATTAAGAAAACTGTGGCACAGCTGCGGGCATCGTTGAACGAACATAACTATCGCTACTATGTGCTGGACGACCCCTCAATCAGCGACGCTGAGTATGATCGCCTGTTCAGGCAGCTGCAGCAGCTTGAGCAAGAGTATCCGCAATTAATCAGCAGCGATTCCCCCACCCAGAGGACTGGGGCGTCGCCGCTGTCTGAATTTGCCACGGTGACACACGAAGTGCAGATGCTGTCTTTGTCTAATGCATTTGATGAGTCGGAGGTATTGGCTTTTGATAAGCGTATCCGGGATAGATCACAACTCAATGCAATCGATTACCTGGCTGAACCCAAATTGGATGGCGTTGCGGTCAGCCTGCTCTACCAAAAAGGCGCGCTGGTGAGAGGCGCTACCCGTGGTGACGGTCGCACCGGCGAGGACATTACGCAAAATCTAAGGACTATCAAATCCGTGCCATTACGCCTGCAAGGCTCTGCTTACCCGGAGCTGCTGGAAGTGCGGGGGGAGGTTTTCCTTTCGCATGCGGGTTTCAAGCGGCTGAATGACGAGCAGCGAAAAAGGAATGAAAAACTATTTGTTAACCCGCGTAACGCGGCGGCGGGCAGTCTGCGCCAGCTGGACTCCAAACTGACAGCGAAGCGACCGCTGGAAGTATTTTTTTATGGCACCGGCCAGATCCGCGGCGCCGTACCGGATGGTCAGCACAGCCTGCTCAAAGCATTTAAAAAATGGGGTTTACGCGTGTCTCCTTTGGCAGAATTGGTGACGGGCGCGCGAGGCTGCATGGAGTACTATGGGAAACTTGCCGGCCGAAGACCACGGCTGCCCTACGATATAGACGGCGTGGTGTACAAGGTCAATGATCGTCAACTACAGATCGAGTTAGGAAACATATCGCGCGCGCCACGCTGGGCGCTGGCCCATAAGTTTCCGGCACAGGAAGAAAGCACGGTGGTCAATAGTATCGAAGTACAGGTGGGAAGAACGGGAGCGGTTACGCCGGTCGCCCGGTTGCGGCCGATTTTTGTGGGCGGAGCGACGGTGTCTAACGCAACCCTGCACAATCGTGCGGAAATAGAGCGCCTGGATATACGCGTCGGAGACACTGTGATCGTCCGCCGGGCGGGAGACGTTATTCCCGAGGTGGTCTCGGTTAACCTCAGTAAGCGACCTGCGGGCACCCAGCGCTATAAGTTCCCGCGTAAGTGTCCCGTATGCGGCTCCGATATCGTATACGAAGGCGAGGGCATTGTAGCCCGCTGCAGCGGGGGACTGTACTGTTCCGCGCAGTTAAAACAAAGCTTTAAGCATTTTGTATCGAGACGGGCAATGGATATCGATGGGCTGGGCGACAAGCTTATAGATCAGCTGATCGATAGGAAAATGGTAACGGATCCGGCTGATTTATATGCCCTGACTGCTGAGCAGCTCAGCACTGTTGAGCGCCTCGCGCAGAAATCCGCGCAGAATCTGGTTAAGGCGCTGCAGCGGAGTAAAGCCACGACGTTGCCGCGCTTCCTCTATGCGCTCGGTATTGGCCAAGTGGGTGAAACTACCGCGCAGCAACTGGCCGGAAACTTTGGTTCCCTCGACGCGATCATGAGCGCTTCGATTGAGGAACTAATCAAAGTACAGGATATCGGCCCGGTGGTGGCGGAGAGTATCTATACCTTTTTTCGTCAAACGCACAACGTTGAGGTGATCCGTAAACTGCTGGCGGCTGGCGTTGAGTGGCCAGAGGAAAAGATTGAGGTTGATTTAACTAAGCGGCCCCTGGCTGGGAAGACGTTCGTGCTAACCGGCACTCTGGACGCGATGACCCGCGACGAAGCCAAGGTCAAGCTGCAGTCGCTGGGCGCGAAGGTAACGTCCAGCGTATCAGGCAAGACGGATTATGTGGTCGTCGGAGCAGATGCCGGCTCCAAGGCATCCACGGCGGAGCAGCTTGGGGTCGACACCCTGGACGAGTCGCAATTTCTGCAGCTCATTGCTGACAATTGATTCGCCCGGCTGCGACAGCAGCATGATTGCTTAGTCAAGGCCTATGCGACTGCGTTAGAATCAACCTCCACACCGAATTACCATAGGAAATGATCAGTGAACAGTTTTAATGCTCGAACTTCGTTAACGGCTGCCGGTAACAACTATGAGATTTATGCGCTGGACGCCCTGCGTGACAAGTATGACCTGGGGCGGCTTCCGTATTGCCTGAAAATCCTCCTCGAAAACCTGCTGCGTCACGAAGATGGTGTCAACGTCACGGCGAAAGACGTTGTCGCGCTGGCGACGTGGGATCCGAAGGCGGAACCGACAGAGGAAATCTCGTTTACTCCCGCGCGCGTGCTGATGCAGGATTTTACGGGTGTACCGGCTGTAGTTGATCTTGCCGCAATGCGGGATGCGATGCGTGAACTCAGCGCTGAGCCGGACAAGATTAATCCGTTATCGCCGGCGGATCTGGTTATTGATCACTCGCTGATGGTCGATCACTACGGCACAACGGACGCCCTTGATCTAAATGCGGCGCTTGAATACAAGCGGAACTTAGAGCGTTATCAGTTTCTCAAATGGGGGCAGAAATCCTTCAGCAATTTCAGAGTAGTGCCGCCTGAAACCGGTATTGTTCATCAGGTCAACCTTGAGTACCTGGCGCAGGTCGTATTCAGTAAAACCGTCGATGGTCGGCACCATGCTTATCCCGATACGCTGGTTGGGACGGATTCTCATACGACGATGATCAACGGCTTAGGCGTACTCGGATGGGGGGTAGGCGGTATTGAGGCTGAGGCAGCCATGCTTGGCCAGCCAATCCCTATGCTCATCCCGCAGGTCGTGGGGTTTAAACTTACCGGCGCGCTGCCAGAGGGGGCAACAGCTACGGACCTGGTGCTTACCGTAGTACAGATGTTAAGGCAGAAAGGGGTCGTAGGTAAGTTTGTTGAGTTCTTTGGGGACGGGCTGGACAGCTTGTCCCTGGCGGATCAGGCCACCATTGCAAACATGGCGCCAGAGTATGGCGCAACCTGCGGTATTTTCCCCATCGACCAGGCAGCATTGGATTACCTGGAGCTCACCGGGCGCAGTGATGAGCAAATTGAGCTGGTTGAAGTCTATGCCAGGCGCCAGGGCATGTTCCGGCAAACCGGCTCTGCGCCCGCAGACTACTCTGCTGTCCTTGAGCTCAACATGTCTGAGGTCGAGCCAAGCCTGGCGGGTCCGAAAAGGCCGCAGGATCGGATCCCGCTGCGCTCATGCAAAACCGTCATTAATGAACATCTGCGGGAGATGCAGCCACAACCTGCACCAGCGCAGAAGGTCTCTGTCGGCGGACAGGATTTTGAGCTGAAAGATGGGGATATCGTGATTGCAGCGATTACCAGCTGCACCAACACGTCAAATCCAGATGTAATCATGGGTGCGGGGCTGTTAGCCAAGGCCGCTGTAGAACGCGGAATAAAGGTCAAGCCGTGGGTTAAGACTTCATTAGCGCCGGGTTCAAAAGTGGTTACCGAATACTTGAACAAGGCGAATCTCATGCCGGCGCTGCGGGCTCTTGGATTTGACGTTGTCGGATACGGTTGTACCACTTGTATTGGAAACTCCGGTCCCCTGCTGCAAGAGATCAGCCAGGCGATTCACGCCGCAAATCTAGTCGCCTGCTCCGTGCTGTCTGGAAATCGAAACTTTGAGGGCAGAATACATGCGGATGTAAAGATGAACTTCCTGGCTTCCCCGCCCCTGGTCGTGGCTTACGCTATTGCCGGCACCACTAATATCGATCTATTCAACGATCCCCTTGCTCAGGATAGCGAGGGGAAAGACGTATATCTGAAAGATATCTGGCCATCGCAGCAGCACATCAATGATGCGGTAAACGCCACGATCTCGCGGGAAATGTTTCAAGCAAAGTACGCCGACATTCTTACTGGCGACGCCCGCTGGCAGAAGATAAAGCCGCCAGAGGGGGCACTGTTTGCCTGGGAGACCGAATCAACATACGTACGCAAACCGCCTTTTTTTGATGGTATGTCGCGCACGAAGGGGGATATTACGCCAATCAAGGGCGCACGCGTCCTGGCGAAGCTGGGCGACAGCATCACAACCGACCATATCTCTCCTGCCGGTGCAATCAAGCCGGATTCGCCGGCTGGTGAGTATCTGATTGCCCACGGCGTGTCACCTGCAGAGTTCAACAGCTATGGTTCCCGTCGGGGTAACCATGAAGTCATGATGCGCGGCACCTTCGCCAACATTCGCTTGCGCAACGAACTTGCGCCTGGCACGGAAGGTGGGTGGACGCGTTATATTGAAGATGACGAGGAAATGGCCATTTATGATGCTGCCATGCGCTACCAGTCGGCCGGTATTCCTCTGCTGGTGATTGCCGGTAAGGAATACGGTACCGGCTCCTCCCGGGACTGGGCGGCGAAGGGCACTCGATTGCTTGGGGTGCGTGCGGTGATCGTGGAATCCTACGAACGTATTCACAGGTCAAACCTGATAGGAATGGGTGTGCTGCCACTGCAGTTCAAACCGGGTCAGGATCGCAATACGCTCGAATTGACCGGAAAGGAGGAGTACAGCCTCGGCCAGCTTGAGGTTGGCTGCCAAGAGGTAAGGGTAATGGCGGATGACAGATCATTCGATGTGGATGTGCGTATCGACACACCTAAGGAATGGGAATATTACGTGCACGGCGGTATTTTGCAGTATGTTATTCGACAATTGATCGGAGCAAAACAAAAGGCGGCGTAAGAAAAGAAGCTGGTCAAATGAAACATTTTGATCAGACCCAGGCCGGCATTGTTCCACCCGACCTGTAGGTTATCGGTTTTCTTGATGCTGCGGGCGACACGCGCACAAGATGACACCGCATCCCAGCCGTCTTGCGCCGGATTAACTAAAACACTTTTTTAAAAGGTTTTACATCTGTCCGCGCATACACGCCGGCAGCTGTATAAGGATCATTTTCCGCCCACTTTTGGGCAGCGTTAAGGGAGTCAAATTCGGCAATAATTACACTGCCGCTGAATCCAGCTTCGCCCGGATCCTCTCCGTCGACATTGGGGCAGGGTCCTGCGGTCAGCAGGCGACCTTCGTTGCGCAGCTGTTGCAGGCGCGCGATGTGTCCGGGTCGAGCGGCGAGGCGCTCCTGCAGGCTGTTGTCCTTGTCGTACCCAATGATCACATAGTACATCACGACTCTCCCTGCTCTTCAGTCTTAATATATTTTGATGCAAATGCCATGACGATGAACATAAATAACAGGGTTAGGATCAGCGTACCGAATACTTTAAAGTTTACCCAATGCTCCCGCTGCACATCAGGGTCGAGGTCTGCCCCGTAAACAAAAGCAACGTACAAGTTTAATAACCCCATGAACAGGGTGAACAGAACAAAGCTGGTGTTCATGTTGCGCCATATTCGATCGGGCAGGGCAATTTGTGCTCCCATTACGTGCTCTATCGCCGTTTTTTTTCCAAATAGCTGAGTGCACAGCAGGATAATAGAAAACAACCAGTAGACCACGGTAGGTTTCCAGCGAATGAACGTATCATCTTGCAAAATAATGGTCAGCCCGCCAAAGAGAACGATCCCCGCCAGGGTGATCCAGTGCATCGTTTCTATCTTGCGACCTGAAAACTTAAGCCATCCCACCTGCGTAATCGAGGCGGCGATGGCCACGCCGGTTGCTACGAATATGCCGTAGGTCTTGAAGGCAATGAAAAACAGAAGTATTGGAAAAAAATCGAATAAAACCTTCATATGCGAGAGAATTTTAGCGTGGCCAGCACTTGATTATATCAACTCTGTCCGCTTTGACCGAGAGCGCTAAGTTGCCGCGGTCGGGCGATCACTCCTTAAGTCCTGTGCAGGGTGGAGCTGCATCGGGGAAGAAGATTGTGGCCGATGTCTTCACCTCCAGTAGATATGAATACTACGTGCAGAGGCTGGTGAATGATGCATCGGCGCCGCGTTGACGGTGTTTGTTTTCGATCTTAAAGGGCAGGTGCGAATTTACCTGCAGTCACGTATTATCCGGGCTTTATCGGTAGCGGGTCGAGCGGACTGATTAAAAGGGGACTGGCATAAAAGTAAAGCGTCGATGGAAAATCCGAGTTACATAGTAGTAGAGGGCCCGATAGGGGTGGGTAAAACGAGCCTGGCCCGCCGGCTGGCTGAGTCGCTCGACTGCGAATCGGTGCTGGAGCAGCCGAGCGAGAACCCGTTTTTGGAACGCTTTTATCGGTCCCGCACGCAATACGCTCTGCCCACGCAGCTGTTTTTTCTGTTCCAACGGGTTCGCCAGCTGCAGGATTTGAAGCAAAGCGACTTGTTTAGCCAGGTCAGAATCGCCGATTTTATGCTGGATAAGGACGCGCTTTTTGCGCAAGTCACGCTGGACGATGACGAATACCGTCTGTATCAACAGGTTTATCGGCAATTTTCCATCGATATACCTGAGCCTGATCTGGTGATCTTTCTGCAGGCACCTGTGGATGTTCTGCTGGAACGCATACGACGACGCGGCATCGACTACGAGAAATTGATCGATAAGCAGTATCTGCAAAATCTGGTGGATGCCTACACCATGTTTTTTCACAGATATAACACTTCACCGCTGCTCATTATCAATTCTGCGCATATCAACATAGTTGACCGTGATGAAGATTATCAAATGCTGCTTGATCACATCAGAACTATAAAAAGCGGGCGCCACTACTTCAATCCGTTGCCTTCGGATGTAATCCAGATCTAAAGCCCGGAACACTGTCAATAAAGTTGGGGTTGGCGCATGATAGTGGTAGACAGCATCGAAGGGGTGCGACAACTGGTGCGGACCTATCGCAACCAGGACCAGACAGTTGCATTCGTTCCGACCATGGGCAATCTGCATCGAGGCCACGTCGCCCTGATAAAAAAAGCAAAAAAATACAATGGGCCGGTTGTGGTCAGCCTGTTTGTAAATCCGCTGCAGTTTGCAGAAAACGAGGATTTCTCAACTTATCCACGTACTCTAGAGCGCGACCGGGCAGTGCTTGAAGAACAGGATGTTGACCTACTTTTCCTGCCAGAGCAGCGAGTCATGTACCCACGCGGCCTGCAGCATCAAACTAAAGTGGAGGTGCCGGATCTGGGTAGCATTCTAGAAGGTGTGACGCGCCCGCACTTCTTTCAAGGCGTCACTACCGTGGTCAACCGGTTGTTCAACATCGTGCAGGCCGATATTGCCATTTTCGGTAAGAAAGACTATCAGCAATGGGTCGTGATCAGGCGTATGGTTGAAGATTTAGCAATGCCCGTTGAGGTGGTGGGGGTCAATACAGTGCGCGAACAAGATGGTCTGGCGCTGAGTTCGCGCAACAGCTACCTGACTGCCGACCAGCGGCGCGTCGCCCCTGCGCTGTACCGAACTCTGCAGGGTGTGGCTGACAGCTTGCGACGGGGCGAGGCAAATTATGCGCAGCTTGAAGAGCATGCCTGCGCCGACTTATCCGATAGCGGACTGCGACCAGACTATATCAGTATTCGCCACCGGCGCGATCTGATGATGCCAGATAAAAATGAAACCGAGTATGTAGTTCTGGGAGCGGTCTATCTGGGTCAAACCAGACTGATTGACAACGTTGAGGTTAGCAGCAGAGTCTAGCCTGCTGCTTATTTTTTTCGTACGCACATGTGGTGGTGCTGAGCAGCATGAAGATCCGACCGGCCAGATCTGCGCAACAGGTTCGCGATGCGGCTGACCTGATGTTGGCATTAGTGCGGTCCAATCGCAATCTGTATCAGGATCGGCCGCAGATGATTGAGGGCTACTACCGCGGGTCCTGGTTTTTTGCTGACAAGCCGAAGGTGCCAGCGGCATGTCGCCCGCCGCATGGTGAGGTGCTGATCGCCTACGTGGGCCAAACACCAGCTGGAACAGTGGCCACCTGCCGCTTGGATAACCTGCGATGTGAATTGAAATCGATGTTCATACGGCATGCTTTCCGCGGTCTAGGTATTGCCACTGCGTTGTGTCAAGCAGCCATTGATATTGCGCGTCAGCAGAATTACACGGGCGTGCGCTTAAGCACCGGTGAACGGCAGCCGGAAGCCCTTGCTCTGTACCAAAAGCTTGGATTTGAGCAGGTGCCGCCGTGGGAGACGGATCCTGACGGAGGGGTAAGCTACCTCGAATTCAGATTTACACCGTAGCCCAAGATATTCACTTCTTGCACAGGGTTTTCAATGGCCTAACGCTGTAGGTAGCGATTGGCTGGTGAAGATTTGTATAGTTAAATGTTTTCACATATGTTGATGCACGGACGAGTTTCTAATTGTGTTCAAATCATAAATACGACTGGTGACAACTTTAGTAAACAAAGACGTGTCCAGCTTTGCCTTAACTTAACGAGCTGTTGCTGCGGTGATGGTGTCCACTCCTGTAAAGAACGTTCTGCTGATTACGTCAGACCAGTGGCGGGGTGACTGCCTGTCGGTCAATGACCACCCGTGCGTGCAAACCCCAAATTACGATGCGCTTGCGGCACAGGGGGTATATTTTCGAAAGCACTTCGCCGTGTGCGCGCCGTGTGGCCCGGCGCGTGCCAGTCTGCTGAGCGGGATGTATATGCAGAATCACAGGGTGGTGCGCAACGGCACACCGCTCGATGATCGCCACACCAACATCGCGCGGGAATTGCGCAAAGCGGGTTATGAGCCGGTTTTATTCGGTTACACCGACACCACGCTGGACCCGCGCGCGTATTCTGAGGCAGAGGTGAGGCAATACGGGTATGAAGGTATGCTGCCTGGGTTTACAGAAGGGCTGCTTCTCCCGGGTGACCGGCCTGATGCCTGGTTAAGGTATCTTAAGGCTCAGGGATATGCGATCGAGACGCTGGAGCAAGCGTACCGGCCGGTGGATAACTACGCGGGTGCAGCGCAAAAGGGGCGAACCTGGTCGCCCCCGATTTATGCGTCGGATCACAGCCAGACCGCGTTTCTGACCGGTGAAGTCATGCAGTACATTGAGCGGGCAAGCGATAACTGGTTTATTCACCTTTCTTATCTGCGCCCACACCCTCCCTTCATTGCACCAGAGCCCTGGAACAAAATGTATGACGCAGATCAAGTGCCGCTGCCGGTGCGATCCGACAGCGTCAGCACTCAGGCTGCCACTCATCCCTGGCTGGCAGCTGCGCTTGGCCCCCATGGCGACTGGTTCGCGCCCTGGGTGCGGGAAGCTCTGCCTGCGGCAGATTACGAGCGTGAAATCAGGCAGGTCATAGCCACATACTTGGGGCTGGTGTCCAAAGTGGATCACTATGTTGGCGAGCTTATGGGATTTCTCAAGTCGATCGGGAAGTACGATGATACTCTGATTGTGCTGACTTCCGATCACGGTGAACTTCTCGGTGACCAGTGGTTGTTCGGTAAAAGCGGTTTCTTCGATTCCAGTTACTATATTCCGCTCATTATCAGAGATCCAGGCTCGCTCAGCCGGCAGCAGGGAGGCGTGGTTGACTGTTTCACGGAATCAGTCGACGTCATGCCGACTATACTGGATGCCCTTGGGCTGGGCCTGCCGCGCCAGTGCGACGGCAGTTCCCTGCTGCCCTGGTTGCGGGGACAAGTTCCGCCCAACTGGCGGACGGAGGTGCACTGGGAGTATGACTTTCGTAGCGTGCAGAATCCGGCATTGGAAAGGCAGCTCGGGGTAGATATGGATCACTGCCAGCTCAACGTGATACGAAACAACCGCTTTAAGTACGTTCACTTTACCGATTTGCCACCGCTCTTATTTGACCTTGAAAACGACAGCGCAGAGCTGATCAATTTGGTCGAGGACGAGGGGTATGCAGGCGCCGCGCTTGCCATGGCCAGTAAACTGTTGTCATGGCGGATGGCGAATGATGAAAGAGAGTTGACTGCGCTCCACGTAACGCGTGAAAGAATCTACGCAAGAGGCGGTTGAAACGTGAGTGGGAAATGCATGGTATTGAGCGACATGAAGATGGGAATATACTCATGTGGTTTCAAATTATTCGCCACAGTCACAAAAAACATGAGAAACGAATCAAAGATAATGTTGCTGCAATTTAATCACGTTACGCAGGATGCAAAATGGTTAGGACGCGAAGCCTTGCTTGGCCTGTTCGCGCGTGCATGGTCGTATCCCCCGCTGAAAGGTCGGGAGTATGAGATTTCGTTGACGTTACGTATAGGTGGTACCGAGGGCCGGACTCGAACCGGCACGGTGTTGCCACCACCAGATTTTGAGTCTGGCGCGTCTACCAGTTTCGCCACCTCGGCAAGCGGGCGCTAAGTATAGCCATGTCTTTGGTTGCCAGCAAAACATCAAGTCCTACCTTGGATGAGTTCGACTACAGCCTGCCGCAAGAACTCATTGCGCAGTGCCCGCTGCCTGCGCGCAGTGACAGCAGGTTGCTTACACTGGCGGGCAGTAACGGACGCTTTGAAGATCGGGCTTTCCGGGATGTTCAGCACCTGCTGCAACCGGGGGATGTCTTGGTGTTAAACGATACCAAGGTGATACCAGCCCGCCTGTACGGGCGTAAAGCAACCGGCGGTCGCGTCGAGCTGCTGGTGGAGCGTGTGCTCAGTGCGCATGCGTTCCTGGCCATGGCCGGTACGAGCAAACCGCTGCGCGTCGGACACGAGATTTTCCTCGAAAAGAACGGTACCACCATAACGGCCACCGTGTCAGGGCGGCGGGGTGATCTGGTTGTCATCGCCTGCCAGCAGAAGTCCGTTCGCTGGATACTGAATAAGTTAGGTCACATGCCGCTGCCGCCCTACATTCGCAGGCCCGTGCAGAGCTTGGATTGCGATCGTTATCAGACCGTTTACGCCAGCGTGCCGGGTGCGGTGGCGGCGCCAACCGCCGGGCTGCATTTCGATGATGCGTTGATTACCGGCCTCGAGGAGTCGGGCGTGCGCTGCGTTTTTCTCACCCTGCACGTGGGCGCAGGTACGTTTCAACCTATTCGCCAGCACAGCATCGCCGATCATCACCTGCATCAGGAGTGGATCTCAGTACCGCCCCAGGTCTGTGAAGAAGTGCTGCGGGCGCGAAGACAAGGCAATAAAGTGGTAGCGGTGGGCACTACCAGCGTAAGGGCGCTGGAGACTGTAGCCCGTACCGGGGCAATGCGGGCTTACACCGGCGAAACTGATCTATTCCTCTACCCTGGCCAGCCTTTTTACGCCGTGGATGCGATGATCACAAACTTTCACCTACCGAAATCGTCGCTGCTCATGCTGGTTTGTGCTTTTGCCGGGACGAATAATACGCTCAGGTCGTATGCCCACGCGGTGCGGCACGGCTATCGTTTTTACAGCTACGGAGATGCCATGTACATCACCCCTGATCCACGGGCGCGTCGGTGTTTGACTTCAGCATAAGTCACACCGACGGTGCGGCCAGACGGGGCCGGATTGCAACGGGCCGCGGGTCGATAGAAACGCCCGCTTTTATGCCGGTTGGAACGCATGCGACGGTGCGGGCGATGACTCCGGAAGAAGTCGAAAACACCGGGGCTGAAATCATATTGGGTAATACTTTCCATCTGATGCTGCGCCCCGGCACGCAGGTCATCCAAGACCACGGCGGTCTGCACGAGTTTATGGGCTGGCGTAAACCGATTCTGACGGACTCGGGAGGCTTTCAAGTATGGAGCCTGACCAAGCTGCGCGAGATTACCGAGCGGGGAGTGGTTTTTAAATCACCCATTGATGGTGCCCGCATATTTCTGGGTCCAGAGGAATCCATGCAGGTTCAGCGTACTCTGGGTGCTGATATTTTAATGGTGTTTGATGATTGCACGGCGTACCCCGTCACCGAGGACGCAGCGAGAGCTTCGATGCGCTTGTCTCTGCGCTGGGCCGAGCGCTGTAAGCAGGTGCATCAGGGTGCGGGTTCTTTGTTTGGTATTGTGCAGGGCAGCAGTTTTGTCGGGCTGAGGCGGGAGTCACTGCGCGAACTGGTCGATCTGGGATTTGATGGCTATGCACTGGGCGGCCTGTCCGTGGGGGAGCCGACCGAAGTGATGTACGGGCTGGTGCGCACTCTGGCACCCGAGATGCCGACAACCAGCCCGCGCTATCTGATGGGGGTCGGCAGGCCGGAGGATATCGTTTACGCCGTGACCCAGGGTATTGACATGTTTGACTGTGTTTTACCCACGCGCAATGCGCGTAACGGCTGGCTTTATACTCGAAAGGGAGTAGTCAGGATACGCAATGCTGAATATACGAGCGATACCCGCCCCCTGGATGAAAACTGTTCCTGCTATGCGTGCGCCCACTATTCACGGGCCTATTTGCGCCATTTGTATCGAAATAATGAAATTCTGGGCGCCCGCCTGAACACAATCCACAATCTGACCTATTACCAGGATCTGATGCGCGAACTGCGGCAGGCTATTGCAGATGGCGCCGTCCAGCGATTTGCCGCTGACTTTTTCGGTGAGCGAGGTGGGGTCCCGTCAGTGCGATCATTTTCGGGGACGGCATAGCTGGCCATGGTCCGGAGGCGAAGCGGCTATTTTTTACCCTGCGCTATGGCATAATACCGCGCCCCGTTGAGGCGGGGCTCGATCGATACCCAATCGTACAACAAAGGTGAGACTATGAACCTGTTTATTTCTGATGCTTGGGCCCAAACCGGAGAGGTGGGGGGCGGCTTGCTTGGGCTGCTCCCATTCGTACTCATTATCGTCGTGTTTTACTTTCTCCTGATTCGACCCCAGCAGAAGCGACAAAAGCAGCATCGTGAAATGGTGTCGAATCTCAAGAAAGGGGATGAAGTGGTCACCACCGGCGGTACATTAGGTCGTATCACAGATGTGGGAGAAAATTTCATCACCCTGGAAGTTGCGGAGGGCGTGCAGGTCAAGGTGCAGAACCATGCGGTGCAGACGATGATGCCCAAAGGCACGATAAAGGATGCTTAGCTCCGGCGATTCATTTATTTAGCCTATGAATCGTAATCCTCTATGGAAATACGTGATCATCGCGGCGGTGATCATCCCAGGTTTCTTGTACGCCTTGCCCAACCTTTATGGAGAAGATCCCGGCGTTCACGTTGCTGGCGTTGGCTCTTTTACCACCGATGAGGATACTCTGCGGCAGATTGAGCGTGCGCTGGCAGAACAGAATACCGCGCCTATCCGTACCACGCTCGATGCCACCGGCATACAAATGAGGTTCGCCGATACCGAGACCCAGCTCAAGGCAAAAGATGTGGTGCAGGCTGAACTGGGAGACGATTACACGGTGGCGCTGAGCTTATTACCGTCGACGCCAAACTGGCTGGCAGATCTGGGCGGGGCCCCGATGTATCTGGGTCTCGATCTCCGAGGCGGCGTTCATTTCTTAATGGAAGTGGACGTCGAAGGCGCGATCAAGGCTGCGGAGGAGAGGTACGTCGCGGACCTGCGCAGCATCTTGCGCGAGTCAAAAGTACGCTATCTGACCATCCGCCGTTCAGCACAAGGCGGGATCGAAATCAAGTTTCGAGATGAACTGCAGCGTGATCAGGGTCGTGAGGAGATACTCGATGAGCTATCCCAACTCAAGCTGGTCGATGATGAGAGAGAAGGGAAGCCCTTTATAGTCGCGAGCCTTCGAGAGGAGGCGGTAGAAGAGATAAAGAGTTTTGCTTTGCAGCAGAACATGACTTCGCTGAGGAACCGGGTGGATGAGCTGGGCGTAGCGGAGCCTGTTGTTCAGCAGCAGGGTGATCGTCGCATCGTAGTACAGCTGCCCGGGGTGCAGGATACCGCTAAAGCCAAAGAGATCCTGGGGCGTACGGCGACGCTAGAGATCAAACTGGTAGATGAGGAGCACGACCTGGAAAGTGCCATACGCGGATCCGTGCCAGCGGGATCCAGGCTCTACCGCCACCGTAATGGAAGTCAGATTCTGTTGAAAAAACCCCTGATCTATTCCGGGCACAACATCGTTGATGCCGCTGCCGGCCGCGATCAGCTTAGCGGAACCGCAGTTGTGCATATTACGCTGGATTCCCGCGGTGCGGAAATTAACCAGCGCGTTACCGGTGAGAATGTCGGTCGGAGAATGGCGGTTGTGTTTGTCGAAGAACGCAGTGAAACCAAGCTGGATGAAGCCGGTCGACCGGTAGTTAACGACCAGGGTGAAGTGGTTAAAACACGGAAAAGGATTGAAGAAGTGATCACCGCTCCGGTGATTCGTGAGCAGCTGGGCAAGCGTTTTCAGATCGAGGGCCTGGACAGCTCGGAGGAGGCGCAGGATCTGGCATTGCTGCTGCGCGCGGGCGCATTAGCGACGCCCATAGACATCATCGAAGAGAGGACAATTGGCCCGAGCCTGGGGCGGGATAATATAAACCAGGGCTTCAGATCGGTCCTAATCGGATTCAGTCTGGTGTTGATTTTCATGCTCATCTACTACCGCTTGTTTGGCGTCGTTGCCTGCACCGCTCTGGTCCTGAATTTAGTACTGATTGTTTCCGTGCTGTCACTGCTACAGGCTACGCTGACGCTGCCCGGCGTGGCCGGCATCGTGTTAACGGTAGGCATGGCGGTGGATGCAAATGTGTTGATCTTTGAACGCATCCGTGAAGAGATACGAAACGGCAATACGCCGCAGGCCAGCATTCACGTTGGATATGACAAAGCTTTTGGTACCATATTAGACGCCAATTTCACTACTTTGATTGCTGCCATTGTGTTGTTCAGCATTGGCTCCGGGCCGGTCAAAGGATTTGCCGTAACCTTGAGCATTGGCATTCTAACGTCGATGTTTACCGCCATCTTCGGCACGCGGGCATTGATCAATCTCATGTATGGTGGCCGCCGAGTGCGCAAGCTGGCTATCTGACCTTAAGTCTATGACATGGAATTAATCGGGAAAGATACCAATATCGATTTTATCGGCAAGCGCAAGCTGGCGCTGATTGTATCGTTCACGCTTATTGTGATTGGCATCTTATCCCTGTTCGTCCGCGGCCTGAACTTCGGTATTGAATTCACCGGTGGTACCCTGGTTGAGGTTGCCTATGATCAACCGGTGCAGATTGCGGAGGTGCGTGCACAGCTGGCTGACGCCGGACAAAATGACGCCGTGGTGCAGTACTTTGGCACCACGCGAGATGTGTCCATTCGGTTGCCGGCGGCGGACGAAAGCAGCACCGCCCAGATCAGCACGGAAACATTGCAGGCACTGCGGGCGCCGTTTAAAGAGGTTCTGGCGGAAAAGACTGACGGCGGCGAGCAGCAGTGTATGCGCGATGGGCAGGGACCGGTCGCGTGCAAGGTGCAGATGCGCAGGATCGAGTTTATTGGTCCTCAATTCGGGGAAGAGCTGGCAGAAAATGGCGGACTCGCAATGTTGGCTGCACTGTTTCTGATCATGCTCTATGTTGCATTTAGATTTGAATGGAAGTTCTCCATTGGTTCGGTAGCGGCACTTGGCCACGATGTTTTGATTGCGATCGGCATATTTTCGATCTTTCAGCTCGAATTCACTCAGCCTGTGCTGGCTGCTCTTCTCGCGGTTATCGGTTATTCGCTGAATGACACTATTGTCGTATTTGATCGAATACGCGAGAACTTCAGAAAAATGCGCAAGGGAGCGCCGGTAGAGATAATGAATCAATCTATCAACCAGACGCTGCGACGGACAGTGTTGACCTCGGTCACTACGCTTTTGGTTTTGTTTGCGCTATTTTTCCTGGGTGGTGAGGTTATTCGGGGTTTTGCTGTTGCCCTGATTATTGGTGTAATTATCGGCACCTACTCATCGATATTTGTCGCCAGCCCGATTGTATTGATGCTCGGATTGTCCCGCGAGGACATGTTGCTGGTGAAGAAGGAAGGGGCGGACCAAGAGCAGATTCTGCCGTGACATACACTATTTGAGGAAAAGAGATGTTTACCAAAGACATGAACATTGCGGAATTCGACGACGAACTATGGGCGGCAATGAGCGCCGAGCAGCGTCGACAGGAAGAGCACATAGAGCTTATTGCTTCAGAGAACTACACCAGCCCCAGAGTTTTAGAGGCGCAGGGTTCGCTGCTAACCAATAAATATGCCGAGGGATATCCGCGCCGGCGCTATTACGGCGGGTGTGAATTCGTAGATGTGGCGGAAGAGCTGGCTATCGCACGGGCGAAAGAGCTGTTTGGCGCCGCTTTCGCCAACGTTCAGCCCCATTCGGGATCGCAGGCTAATGCCGCAGTTTATATGGCCCTGCTCGATGCCGGGGAAACGGTCCTTGGTATGAGCTTAGCCGACGGAGGTCACCTGACCCACGGCGCAAAGGTTAACTTTTCCGGTCGCTTGTACCACTCGGTGCAGTACGGGCTTGACTACGAGACCGGCGAGATAGATTACAACCAAATGGAGGTCCTGGCGAAAGAGCATAAGCCGAAAATGATCATGACTGGCTTCAGCGCCTATTCGCGGGTGGTTGACTGGCAGCGTTGCCGGGAAATCGCAGACCGCGTGGGTGCTTTTTTGGTAGCAGACGTGGCGCATGTCGCTGGTCTTATTGCGGCCGGATATTACCCCAGCCCAGTGGACATCGCTGACGTCACCACCAGCACCACCCACAAGACTCTGCGCGGCCCGAGAGGGGGCATTATTCTGGCGAAAAGCAATCCTGAGCTGGAGAAGAAACTCAATGGTAGAGTGTTTCCCGGCATGCAGGGCGGGCCGCTCATGCACGTGATCGCGGCTAAGGCTGTGGCGTTCAAAGAGGCGCTACAGCCTGAGTTCAAGCAGTATCAGGGTCAGGTAGTGAGCAACGCCAAGGCGCTGGCAGACGCTATTTTGGGCCGTGGTTACAGCATCGTGTCTGGTGGAACCGATAATCACCTGTTTCTTGTCGACCTCATTGACAAGGGCATCACCGGGAAAGACGCTGAAGCCGCACTCGGGGAGGCCAATATCACGGTGAATAAGAACGCTGTTCCGAATGACCCTCAGTCTCCGTTTGTCACCAGCGGAATCAGGGTAGGAACGCCGGCAATTACCACCCGCGGATTTAAAGAGAGCGAGTCGGCGAAGCTGGGGCACTGGTTCTGCGACGTGCTGGACAATATCCATAAAGAATCGGTTATCAAGTCGGTTAAGCAGGAAGTGTTGCGCATCTGCGCTGACTTTCCGGTATACGAATCCAGTATTGCCAGCCAGAATCAGCAGCTGGCTTCCTCCGGTGCCGGTTAAACCAAGTATGCCGTTATGCGATGCCCCTTCTGCTCATCTGACGATACGCGGGTAGTTGATTCGCGAATTGCTGACGAAGGGGATGCGGTGCGACGTCGCCGGGAGTGCACTCAATGTGAGGAGCGCTTCACCACGCTCGAACGGGCATCATTAAAAATGCCGTATGTCGTTAAGAGCGACGGTAAAAGAGAGGGCTTTGACGAAGAGAAACTGCGACGGGGTATCCGGCGAGCGCTGGAAAAACGTCCGGTAGATATCAATGCTGTCGAGGCAGCGATACACCGCATACAGCATCGATTGTTGACCAGTGGCGATCGTGAAGTGAATTCCCGAATTGTCGGGGAGTGGGTGATTCAGGAATTGGCTGATCTTGACCAGGTTGCTTATGTACGTTTTGCCTCTGTTTATCGGTCGTTTCAGGATGTTGATGAATTCAGCGAAGAGGTGAAGCGGCTGCAAACCCAACCCTCCGCGACTGCCCGACGCCGGCAGATGTCATTGTTACCCAATAGTGACAACAAGCATAAACCCTAGCGGGTGCGCGGCGCGGTAGCGCAGCATAATAAAAGCATTCAACTGCGAATTCCTTCATAAGTTTTATGCGGGCAAAAGACTACGACTATATGAGTCGCGCCCTCAGGCTGGCAGAAAAAGGCCTGTACTCATGCCACCCCAATCCTCGGGTTGGCTGCGTGGTGGTTAAAGACGATGTGGTTGTGGGCGAAGGGTGGCACGAAAAAGCAGGCCTGCCGCATGCAGAAATACTGGCTTTGCGCGAGGCTGGCGCCGCCGCCAGAGGGGCCAGCGTGTACGTTAACCTCGAGCCGTGTTGCCATCAGGGACGCACCCCGCCGTGTACTGGCTACCTGATTGACGCAGGGGTGAAAAGAGTGGTTGCCGCAATGGAAGACCCCAACCCGCAGGTGGCGGGCGGCGGTATTCAGAATCTGCGCAGCGTTGGTATCGACGTTGATGTCGGCGTATTACGGCGGACGGCTGAAAGCATCAATCGAGGATTTATCAAGCGCATAACCCGCGACCAGCCGTGGGTGACGCTAAAGGTTGCTGCCAGTATGGACGGACGTACCGCAACCGCCGAGGGCGAGAGCAAATGGATTACGAATGAGCATGCGCGCAAAGACGTTCATCATTGGCGGGCGAGGAGCAGCGCAGTTTTGACCGGCAGCGGCACCGTGCGCGCTGACGATCCAGCCTTGACGGTGAGGCATGTCGTAACGCAAAGACAGCCGCTGAGAGTTATTGTTGATAGTAAATTCTCAACACCACTCGACAGTGGGGTTGTGTCGGGACCGGGTCAGGTGCTGATCGCAACCGCAAATCCCAAGTACGCGCACCATGAGGATGTCGACGTGGAGCACGTGGAAGTGGTATATCTGCCTGATGCTGACCAAACCGTGGATTTGATTGCGCTGATGCATCACCTGGCGCAGAGAGAAATCAATGAAGTTTTAGTCGAGGCTGGACCAACGCTGAGCGGCGCTCTGCTGCGTGCCGGCCTGGTTGACGAGGTACTGCTCTATCTGGCGCCGTGCCTGCTGGGAAATCTGGGTAGGGGTATGTTTGACCTCGGCGTACTGGATAAGTTGGCGGATCGATCCGCATTTCACATGCGTGATGTTCGTCAGTTTGGCGATAACCTGCGCATCGCCTTACAACCGCTGGTGCATCTTTGATGTTCACCGGCTTGGTTCAAGGCATCGGCATTGTACGCCGCTCGCAAATGATCGGACTCGATCTTAAGCTGGCGATTTATACTGACAGCTTTGATGAAAACGTTATCAATGTCGGTGACAGCGTGGCGGTAGACGGAGTGTGCTTGACGGTGGTTGATAAAGGCAGCGGCTGCCTATGGTTCGATGTTTCAAGGGAGACATTGTCGCGCACGCTACTGGGTTCCAAGGTGCAGATGGACCGCGTAAATCTGGAACTGGCCCTGTTACCAACCACCCGTATCGGTGGCCATTTCGTTACTGGCCACGTTGATGGCATTGGGCGTCTCGAGAGCCGGGAGCGTGTGGGTGTGTCTTACCGTCTGATATTCAGGGTGTCCAGCACACTGAGTCGGTTTATCGCCGAAAAGGGATCGATCTGTATCGACGGCGTAAGCCTGACAGTGAATGCGGTTGGCGCAGATACGTTTGAAGTTAACATTGTGCCCCATACCAACGACGTAACCACGATGGAAGACTATAAGGTCGGCCGTAAAGTCCACCTGGAAGTCGATGTAGTGGCCCGCTATATAGACAGGTTAATATCTTGCAGCAGTGAAGCAAGCAGGAAACGCGCAGCGGCGAGCGCAGAGGCGGAGGCGTCTGATGAAATAACGCAGGATTTTCTCTCTAAACAGGGATTTTTCGCCCCCGATCTAGGCGAATGAGTAAGCAAACAATGACCTTAAGTCCCATCCCGGAACTTTTAGAGGACTATCGTCAGGGCAAGATGGTGATCATCACCGATGACGAGGACCGTGAAAATGAGGGAGATTTATTGATAGCAGCGGAAAAGATTGAACCGCACCATATCAATTTCATGGCGACCAATGCGCGCGGGCTGATATGCCTTACGCTCACCCCAGAACGTTGTGAACAGCTTGGATTGCCTCTCATGGTTGGACAGAACGCTTCCAGGTTTTCTACAAATTTTACGCTGTCGATTGAAGCGTCAGCCGGGGTAACCACCGGCATATCTGCCGCGGATCGCGCCACAACGGTGCGTGCGGCAATTCAGCCCGGGGCAAACCCCGCGGACATCATCAGCCCGGGGCATATCTTCCCCGTGATGGCGCAGCCGGGCGGGGTACTAACCCGAGCGGGCCATACTGAAGCCGGGGTCGATCTTGCCCGATTGGCGGGATTTGAACCGGCCAGCGTTATCTGCGAGATCCTGAACCGTGACGGCAACATGGCGCGCTTATCCGACCTGACCGACTTTGCTCAGCAGCATGGCCTTAAAATCAGCTCTGTTGCTGAATTGATCCGATATCGACTTGAGCATGAGCCAACTGTTGTTCGCATCGCAACGTCGAAAATGAACACGCTAGCTGGTGAATTCGATGTGCACATCTACCATGATATCGTCGGCAACGAAACGCACGTCGCGCTGGTTAAAGGCGAAATCAAGGCGGATGAACCAACCCTGGTTAGGGTGCAGGTTGAATCTGGTATTCTCGACGTATTCCGCGAGCTGCAGCAGGCCGGAACCTGGTCGGTGAGCGATGCCACCAACCGCCTGAGTGAGGAAGGCAGGGGTGTTCTGGTTATCCTGCGTTACCGGGAAAGCGACGATGAGATTATTAAGCGCTTTAAGCATGCTGACGTGCAGGGACAGAGCATTGAGTTCCCCTGGCGTGAAGCAGGTGATGACCTGCGCGTGCTGGGAGTAGGCGGGCAGATATTGGCCGATATCGGTGTAGGCAAGATGCGTGTTTTAGGCAGCCCGCGCAAGATGCACGCGCTGTCTGGTTTTGGCCTGGAAATCGTGGACTACGTTAAACGATGAGTAAAAACTATAGCGTGAAAACTATTGCCGGTGAGTTGAATGTGCGTAACGCACACTTTGCGCTGGTAGTAGGCAGATTCAATAGTTTGATCACTGAACGCTTATTGGATGCGGCGATCAAGACGCTGCTGCGACACGGTGTGGAACAATCCCATATTGAAACCATTTGGGTACCCGGTGCTTATGAGCTGCCGCTGGCGGCAAAGCGCCTCGCCGGCACCGGACGCTGCACCGCTATTATCGCGCTGGGCTGCGTAATCAGGGGGCAAACGCCCCATTTTGACTATGTTGCCGGTGAGTGTGCGTCCGGACTTGCACGGGTCAGCCTGGACTTCGACATTCCGGTTAGTTTTGGTGTGCTAACGGTTGATACTATTGAGCAGGCAATAGAGCGCGCGGGGACCAAAGCTGGCAACAAAGGCGAAGATGCAACCCGCGCCGCACTTGAAATGATCAACGTATTGAGGCAGATTGATTAGTCGATACACAAAAACAGAACGGTAACCAGCGGCATAACACGCTCATGTCAGGCGGTAGTCGACATTTAGCTCGGCAAGCAGCGGTACAAGCGTTGTACCAATGGGATCTGACGGAACAAGCACCGGAAGACATTCTCCACCATTTTATCCAAGGTCATGACATGGATGATACCGACCAAGCCTATTTTCATACCTTAGTGTATGAAGTGCCGCTCTACCACCAAGAATTAAATGCCAGACTGTTGCCGCACATTGACCGCGACCTGGACAGTGTAGACCCGGTGGAAAGAGCAATTCTGCGCATCGGTACTTACGAGTTGGAATACAAGCAAGATGTTCCCACCAAGGTAATAATCAACGAAGCGGTGGAATTGGCGAAAACTTTCGGTTCAGACCACAGCTATAAGTTTGTCAACGGCGTCTTGGACAAGGTGGCCACTGAGCTGCGACCCGCAGGGCGATCACAAAGTACCAGCGTAGAAACGGCGAACGGATAGCTTTCCCGTTTGGACGAGTTTTCCATTATTCGCGAGTATTTTTCGCGCCAGGTCGTACACCGCGATGATGTGATTGTTGGGGTGGGCGATGACGCCGCAATTGTAACTGCACCTCCCGACCTGGATCTGGTCTGCACCACTGATATGCTGCTGGAGGGAATCCATTTTCCCGATTCGACCGAGGCTTATGCCGTAGGATACAAGGCGCTGGCGGTAAACTTGAGCGATCTGGCGGCAATGGGGGCAAGGCCCGCCTGGACCACGCTGCTGCTGTCCATGCCGACGGCTGACCTCGGCTGGATAAAAGGCTTCAGCGCCGGATTTTTTGCATTGGCTGCCGAGTATCATGTGCAGCTGATAGGGGGTGACTTATCCCGCGGGCCGCTGGTGGTGGGGGTACAGGCGTTGGGGCACGCTGCCAGGCATCAAGTCATGCTGCGCTCTGCAGCAGTTGTCGGCGACGCTATTTTCGTTTCTGGCCAGCTCGGTGACGCCGCTATGGGCTTACGGGCGGTACAGGGTCGGATGCGGCTTCCCGCTGAGGTGCGTGATCGGGTTGTTCACCGTCTGGCCTACCCCCAGCCCAGGGTTGATCTGGGGCTCGCCATTGCGGGAATTGCGCATGCGGCCATAGATGTGTCGGACGGATTATTCAGTGATTTGGGTCATATTGCGGCGAGCAGTGGAGTGGCGGCCCGCATCGGTTTGGATTTGATTCCGATCAGCAGCGATTTTAGAGAATATGGTGCAGAGCTCGGCTGGCAAACCGCGCTCTGCTCGGGGGACGATTATGAGCTTTGTTTTACCGCGGCGGAAAAGCATACGGCGCAGATTATCGAGATAGGGCAGGAGCTGAACGTACCGCTGAGCAAGATCGGCTGGATCGAAAAAGGGCAGGGGGTCAAAGCCGTGGCGGCTGATGGGACTGAATTTGTTCCGCAGCATCAAGGGCACAATCATTTTGCAGCGTAACCGGCTCGAGCTGAGCACACTGCTGCGAAGTCCGTCCCTGGCCATTGCCTGCGGATTAGGTGCTGGCCTTGTCCCTGTGCTGCCTGGAACGGTGGGCACCCTCGTCGCTCTGCCGATTTGGTGGGCTTTACTCGATTTAGATTCCGTCCTCTACCTGGCCGTTGTGGCCTGTGCTTTTATCTTCGGCATTCGGGTATGCGCAGGCGCGGCGGCAACGCTGGGACAGCACGATCCCTCCGCCATCGTGTTCGACGAGGTTGTAGGCTATCTGCTCGCGCTGCTGGTGGTGCCTGTCACGCTGGGGGCAGTGATTCTCAGCTTTTTTATATTCCGCATCCTGGACGTGCTTAAACCCTGGCCCATTGGCTGGGTAGATCGACACGTGCGAGGGGGGCTGGGCATTATGCTGGACGACCTGTTAGCCGGTGCTATTACCGCGCTCATCGTGCTTGCTGCCCGCGGAGTCGGCTTGCTCTGAGTTTTACTGAAGGTTACTGGCCCACGCAGTAGGTTGGCTGTCGCCGGGCTTACTGCAGCTGATAACCTTGACTCCGCTGGGCGCGTTATTGCATTTGAGGTTTCTATATTTTTGGTAAAGACTCATTACCTTGCGCACGTAGTGCCGGGTTTCGTTGTAGGGTGGAATGCCACCATACTTCAGCACGGCATTTTCGCCTGCGTTGTAACCAGCCAAAGCCAGCCGCATGTCGCCATTGAACTGTCGCAGAAGGTCCCGCAGATAGCGACCGCCGGCAAGAACATTTTGCTGTGGATCGAAAACGCGAGTTACTCCATAGCGCTGCGCGGTTCCCGGCATGAGCTGCATCAACCCCCGGGCGCCTTTGCTAGATAGCGCAGTGGGATCGAAAGCCGATTCGGCGTGCATAACCGACTTGATCAGCGCGGGGTCAAGCATCACGGAATCAGATACACGCTGGATGAGGCCGTCGAACTCTGTCGCGCGCGTGCTGACGCGAGGGGATGAAGAATAGACGGGTTCGTCTTCAACAAGGTTGGAGTACACCTTGACTAGCGTGTAACCCGGTTCAAGCCTGGCGTGGTCGGTAATCAGGCGAGAGCCATCCGGCCGTTGATATACAAAAATATCAGTAGCGGCGGCCGTACGCAGCGGGACAAGCTGCACCATCACGAGCAAAATCAGTATGCGGAGGAGTAGCACGTTTGACTTTTAATTCGTTTATACTCTTAAAATATAGCCTAAACAGACTGATTTTGCTCTATTTTTTGTTTTTTATGTTGTCCTAAACCTCAATTTGGCAAAAGATCCGAACAAATCCACTAAAGGAGGTAACGCGTATGCCGTCGTTTGACGTGGTATCGCAGATTGATTGGGCTGAAGTTACCAACGCAATCGATCAGGCTAACCGTGAAGTGAACAATCGCTTTGATTTCAAAGGTACGGACGCCCGAGTCGAGCAAAATGGTTCGCAACTGGTCGTATACGCAGATGATGAGTTCAAGGTGGGGCAGGTGGTCGATATCCTGCACGCCAAATTAGCCAAGCGCAAAGTTGATTTAGGCTGCCTTGCGGCAGATACGGTAGAACTTATAGGTGGCAACAAGGCGAGGCAGAACATCACCATGCGCCACGGCATTGAGCAGAGTCTGGCAAAAAAAATAGTGAAGCTGATTAAAGATTCGAAACTGAAAGCGCAGGCCTCGATCCAGGGTGACCAGGTGCGGGTGGCGGGTAAGAAACGCGATGACTTACAGCAGATTATTGGACTGCTTCGCGACAGTAATCTTGGTTTGCCCCTGCAGTATATTAATTTCAGAGATTAGGTTAGCCCAGGTGACGACGCCCCGGGGCGCATAAGTGTCAAAATTATTTCATAATTTTGAAAATAAGAAAATAAGTTAACACATTGATTACAAAACAATAATAGCGAACTTGTTTTTGATCATGGGCTAGTTTATAGTGGTGATGCGAAACGGGATAAAGGACTCGCCTGTCCGGGAAATGAGGACGGGCCTGATGTCGTAAACTAATGAGTGACCATCGTTAAAGCATACAGGGATTCAGGAGTAAGCGTACCCGCAACCGGGAACGAATCGCACGCGACAGGGGCGGCCGGATGCCGCCCTTAACTTTTTGTGGATAAGCTCTCCGTTGCGGCAACGATGGGTCAGCGTTCCAGGTACTGCAGCTTGTCGCTTACTTCCTCCCACTCCTTGGCATCCCCCGGTGCAGGCTTCATTTCCGTGATCACCGGCCACTCCTTCGCCAGTTCCGTGTTGAGTTCAAGGAAATGCTGCTGTTCAGCGGGGAGTTCATCCTCGGCGTAGATTGCGTTGACCGGACATTCAGGCTCACACAGGCTGCAGTCTATGCACTCCTCAGGATCGATGACCAAAAAATTGGGCCCTTCGTGGAAGCAGTCCACCGGACAGACCTCCACGCAATCTGTGTACTTGCACTTAATACATGATTCGGTGACCACGTAGGTCATATACTGCTCCAAGCGTGAAGATAAAGGGAGCAGTATTGTATGGGCTCTTTTTTAGCGGGTAAATGGAGATCTTGTTGCTGGCTAAATCGCCCAAATAATCTATCTTTCTCTTAATAAACAATATTTTCCGGGATTTCTGGGAGGGATTTGGGAGCATTGGTATGTTGACGGTATCGGTTCCTAAACTACGGGCCCATGGCCCCAGGGCTGCGGAAGTAAGGCCCAGAAGAGTTGAAGCCTGGCTGGCTGCTTTGCCCCAGGCTAATGCTGAAGACAGCTTACAGCAAATCCTGCAGGCGCTGTTTGTGCAGAACCGAACTGCGCTGGATCCAGACAACAGGCTGAGTCTGATGGTGCTCTACCACAAGCCTGTGTTCAACATCATTGAATCTTTAACCCGCACCTACGCCGCTTCGCCCCATCCTTTATCCGAGCGCCAGTATGCGGTGGCCACAGCAGTGCAAAAACTATGCGTTGAACTGGCCAATGGATACAAGATTGTCGCAAACGATTTAACGCTTTTAGATTCCATTGAAGATAGCAAAGATAAGTTTGTCCTGGCCCTGCAGCGAGCCATCGATACCTTGAGTTTCACCATTACCAACGCGTACGCCATTTACTGCGATTGTCCGGAGGGCGTATGGCGGGATCTGCATCAGCTGTTTCGCATGGCGGAACTGCACAAAATGCTGAACTATCCCGTGCAGAGTCCCGAGGAGGACACTTCTGAGGATAAGCTGGTCACGGTTTATGAGAGCTATCAACGGGCGCTTTTGATCGGTGCATCGTCGCCCTATGGTTTGTCCCAGGGCGAATGTGCGCAGCTGTTCTGTTTGATCCCGCACTGGCAGTGCGAAGTGCAAATCAGCAAGAAATCTGCCAGGCTGAGAAAAGATGGGGCTGGTTGTTTTCTGGTGAACCTGGTGGCAGACAGAGCGCCTATACCGATGACTAAAGTGGCGCAGTCGGATCTGCATTCCGAAAATAGTGCACACCTGCGCATGATTAACACGCTGGATGTGGCGCGTGAAATTCACTCTATATTAAAGATATCGGATCCACGCGACGTCCGCGCACCGGGGACGCTATCAACGCCGGATGCCAATACTGATTTATTGCGGCGTTTCGGCCGCGTGCTGGCCGGCGTCAATATCGTACGTCGATCAAATCGTACCCCGTGCAACCATCAAATCTCTATCTGCATCGGTTTAAATGCCACGCATTTCTTTGCCAGCGGACAGCGCCACTTTAGACCTGAACCGGCCGAGCCCAACGCCAAACCGGTAAACGAGGTGGCACGAAATGAGGAATTTTTCGATCTGACCGACCCTACGCTGGGTAACGCCCAGGATACAGATCAGCCGCCTGCTGCGCGCACCGACCCCTGGCGGAATAGCAGCGTTTATCGCCTGCATCCGTGCCGCGTGACCAACCAGAGTGCCGGCGGGCTTGGCATACAAATCAGCCTGCCAACGGAACTCAGGCTTCGCGTTGGTGATCTGGTCGGATTGCAGTTCCCTACACCCGACCAGTGGCGCGTCGGAACGATAAGGTGGATGAGGAGTCAGTCAGCTCAGTTGTTTGATGTGGGGATTCAGATGCTGGCGCCCAGGCTGTCACCGGTCGCGGTCAGGCGCAAGATCGACGACGATGAACGCAGTCCTTTTTTTCAGGCGCTGCTGTTGCCGGGCAATCGTGCGCTGAGACAACCAGAGTCCATACTGGTTCCCCGTGGGACCTATCATAAAGGCGAAAAACTGGTCTTGAGCATCGACGCGGAGCAGGCCGTGATATCGCCGCTGCATTTACTGGATCGCACCACCAGCTACGACCAGCTGTTCATCACACCGTCCTTCAGCACAATGTCCGACACGCAGCATTCCAAGATCGTACCGATTCGCTAGTGCGCCTGAGGAAGGTCTGCCGCGGTGGGTCTTTGAGTTACAGCATTTCCTTCAGCCTAAACAAAGTCGCCAGCGCCTCCCTTGGCGTTAAGTCTTCCGGTTCGATCCGCTGTAACAGATCTAAAGCGGCACTGGCCGGTTGATCAAAAATTGACAGCTGATCGGCCGAGGCCCCAGGGCTCTCCGGGTACTGAGCCTCGAGTTCGGCCAGCTTCTGGCGGGCATCCTGAATGACGTCATCCGGCACCCCCGCGAGCTTCGCCACCTGCAACCCGTAGCTCTGATTAGCCGGGCCAGGCTTTACCGAATACAGGAAAACTATTTCTCCCCCGTGCTCAACCGCGTCCAGGTGCAAATTGTTCACTCCCCCGATCCCGTCTGCCAGCGCTGTAATTTCAAAATAGTGGGTTGAAAATAAAGTGAAGGATTGCACTGATTTGGCCAGCGCCATAGCACAGGCCCAGGCCAGGGCCAACCCGTCATACGTGCTGGTGCCGCGGCCGATTTCATCTACCAATACCAGGCTGTTTCTATCCGCGTTGCGCAGAATATGCGCTATCTCGGTCATTTCCACCATGAAGGTGGAGCGCCCGCCAGATAAATCATCAGATGCACCGATCCTGGTAAATATGCGGTCAATGCGGCCGATTTCTGCCCGCTCTGCAGGAACATAGCTTCCGGTATGCGCCAGCAGGCAGATCAGCGCCACCTGCCGCATATAGGTGCTTTTCCCTCCCATGTTGGGCCCGGTAACGACGAACATGCGATCGCTATTGCTGAATTCACAGTCGTTGGCGACAAAGTTCCGGTTCTGACTATGTTCAACCACCGCATGACGACCATTACGAATACTAATACCCGGCTCGGCGCTCAGGTGTGGTGGTGACCAGCCCAGCGTTTGTGCCCGCTCGGCAAAATTAGCCAGCACGGTCAGTAAGGCGACGGCCTGGGCACACTGTTTGAGGCAGGGCACGGCGGGTGACAATTCCTGCAGCAGGTTTTCATACAGTTCACGTTCTCTGCTTAAAGCTCGTTCCTTCGCGCTCAGGATCTTATCTTCATAAGTCTTTAACTCGGTCGTAATGTAGCGCTCCGAGTTTTTCAGGGTTTGCCGCCTAATATAGTGCTGGGGAACTTTATCCGCGTTGGATTTAGTAACCTCGATGTAAAACCCGTGTACCCGGTTGTATTGAACTTTCAGATTAGAGATACCCGTTGCCTCGCGTTCGCGTGCCTCAAGATTCAGCAGAAACTCGGTATTGTCCCGGCTCATTTTTCTCAGTTCATCGAGTTCGGCGTCGTAACCGCATCGAATTACGCCACCATCTCTTAACAAAGGAGCGGGTTCCTCTGCGACCGCCGTGCGTAACAGTGCCAACCACTCCGGATAGGGGCCAAGCTGCGCACGGCATTTGTGCAGCAGGGGGGCAGGCAGCGGAGCGACGACCTGGACCAGGTCTTCGACCGTGTGCAGGCCGTGGCGCAGCTGCACCAGATCGCGCGGACGGGCGCTGTGCAGCGCGACCCGGCTAATGATCCTTTCCATGTCACCGACAGCACGGCAGAGTTCGACCAGCCGGTCGCGCTCACCCGACGCAACTACGGCGTCTACCGCGGCGAGCCGGGCCTGGATCTTCTCGTGATCGAGCAGGGGACTGTGCAGCCAGCGACGCAATAGTCTGGCACCCATCGGATTGGCACAGTGGTCCAGTAGGGAGACCAGCGTGCCTGTCCGACCTCCGGTAACGTTCATCTCAATTTCGAGGTGTCGCCGACTCGCGGCGTCAATGTGCATGAATTCATACTCTGCCTCGAAGCGCACCTGCTGCACGTGAGGCAGGTCCTGCAGTAACGTATCTTTCGCGTACTGCACCACGGCGCCGCTAGCCGCTGTTGCTAGTGGAAATTCCTCGCAGCCAAACGCGCGCAGATCTTGCGTACGGAACTGCTGGCACAAGATGGCCTGCGCCCGGTCAAGATCGAAATACCAGGCTGGAATTTCGTGCACCCGGCTCTGGAAGCCCTTGGGTATATGCCCGACAAATGCCTGATCGATGAGTATTTCTGCAGGATGCAGCCGCTCCAGCTCATCGGCAAGTTGTGCTGCAGACGGGAGTTCTTTGGCCGTAAACAGGGCACTGGTGACTTCTAATGCCGCCAAACCGAGTCGGTCTGGCCCGCCGCTCACGGCGAGCAGCAGATTGTCCCGTCGCGCTTCCAGTAGCGCATCATCGGTGAGCGTTCCCGGCGTCACTACGCGCACCACCTTGCGTTCTACCGGCCCCTTGGCTGCGTCCGGGGCTCCAATCTGTTCGCAAACGGCGACATAGTGGCCGTCCTTAACCATCTTCGACAGATACTGTTCTGCCGCATGTACCGGGACGCCCGCCATGGGGATAGGCGCGCCGGCAGATTTTCCACGCTGGGTGAGGGTAATGTCCAGAATATCAGCCGCTTTTTGTGCATCATCATAAAACAGCTCGTAGAAGTCACCCATTCGATAAAACAAGAACATATCGGGGTACTCCGCCTTGATCTTAAAGTATTGCTGCATCATCGGCGTATGCTGAACCATAGCGAGCTAGCCCACGATAGAGGGGATGAATGAACGCCATTCTGCCCGCAGTGAATCAAGGGAAGATGTTTTGGGCGGCGGGCGGCCGCTGCGTACTGGCGCGGGAAAAACAGTCATATCATTTTCGCTGTTTGGCAATTGCGGCGAGTATTGCGGCATGGATGTTCGGATTTGCCGCAACAACGTCGCCGCTGTCCAAATGTTGCTGCGTGTTGTCAAAATCGCTGATTAACCCCCCCGCTTCCTGAATGAGCAGACAGCCAGCGGCGATATCCCAATAGCTGAGACCGAATTCCCAGAACCCATCGAATCGACCGCACGCCACATAAGCTAGATCCAGTGCGGCAGACCCGGCGCGGCGAATACCGCTGGTCTGGATCAGCAACGCGCGAAAGGTTCGTAGCCACGGATCGAGGTGGTCCATTGCGCGGAAAGGAAATCCGGTTCCCAATAAAGATTCTTTCAGGGTTGACGTCTGGCTTACACGAATGCGGCGCTCGTTTAGTTGAGCGCCTCTGCCCCGGCTAGCGGTGAATAATTCGTTGCGCAGCGGATCAAAGATAACGCCGTGCTGCAGAGCACCTTCATGCGCTAATGCAATCGAGACGGAGAACTGTGGATAGCCATGCAGATAGTTGGTGGTACCGTCCAGCGGGTCGATAATCCACATAAAGCTGTTGCCGTCCCTGCTGCCACTCTCCTCAGCCAGAATCGCGTGGTCCGGATAAGCTGAGGTGATTACTCTGATGATTTCCGCTTCCGCTAGATGATCGACCTCGCTGACAAAATCGTTACGGCTCTTTTCCTGCACAGTTAAGCCCTCCAACCGATCCAGATGCCGGAGCATGACGTTGCCCGCTCTGCGTGCTGCCTTTATCGCAATGTTTAACATTGGGTGTAGCATGCTGTCTCCTTGAAGTTTCTGGCAGCGGCGAACGGCACCCTATGCTCCGGGCGGAAGGCTTACGCGTTGCTGCATGCTGGAGGTGAACGTGAGCTGGTGCAATGGCGCCAACTAGCATAGCGCACAAGTGTGCAGGCTTACGACCATTTTAACCATGCTGCGGGGTTGAAAGGCGTCTGCATAATGGGTCACGGTGCTGCCGCGCGGCACATCGTGGTTCTGCGCAAGACTGCATGCGCGGTAGGAAGCAAGATTGAGCGCAAGGAGTATGATATGCGCATATGTTATCGAACATCCGCTTCACTCTCGTTGAAACTAGCCACCCAGGAAACATTGGAGGGGTGGCGAGGGCGATGAAGTGCATGGGCCTGCACAGCCTGGCACTGGTTGCGCCTAAAGTTTTTCCCGATCCGGACGCGGTCAGCCGGGCGGCGGGAGCCGAGGACCTGCTGACCGGTGCATACGTTTTCAGCGACATCAAACAAGCTATTGCAGACTGTGTTTTTGTGGTTGGCACTACCGCCCGCCCGCGGGCGATCGAATGGCCGGTGTTGACACCCGGCATTGCTGCCGGGCGTATTCTTGCTGAATCGAGAAATGGGCCGGTAGCCGTTTTGTTCGGTCGTGAACGCAGCGGTTTGACCAACAAAGAGGTGGAGCGGTGTAATCTGCTGGTAAGAATTCCTACGACAGAGGATTATGCCTCGTTGAATCTGGCCTGTGCCGCTCAGATTTTGGCCTACGAACTGTATCTTAGGTCCGGTTTGCCAAACCCTGCCGACCCACCCGGGCAGGCGCAGGCAGACAGTGCGAGTATGGATCAGTTTCATCGTCATTTGGAGCAGGCGCTGCACGACCTCAATTTTATCAAGGTCGATCCACCAACCAAGCTGATGCGAAAACTGACAAGGTTTTTTAATCGCGCGCAGCCGAGTCAGGAGGAGCTGAATATATTTCGCGGCATTTTAAGCGCAGCGCAGGCAGCTGCGAGAAGGGACAAAAAAGGATCCTGAACTGATTCTGCCTGTTAGCAGCGATACGGGCCGGTTATCCGCTGGTGGGCAGGGGATCTGGTCCAGCGGCCCATGGCTCGCGGGGACACCACCCCCAAGGTTCTATCTCCATTTGGTCAATATTGATGTAACTGATTGATTTATATGCACTTAGCTAATAGTTGACCGTTTCAGTCGACTAAGCAACAATCGTGCTTCTTGAGACATGGGAATGATCCATAGATGAAACTGACGACGCGTGGCCGTTATGCCGTAACGGCCATGCTGGACCTCGCCATACATTACGACAAAGGCTCGATTACGCTGGCTGACGTCGCCGAGCGACAGGGCATATCTCTAGCCTATCTGGAACAGCTGTTTTCCCAGCTGAGGAAGCGAGGATTGGTCACCAGTACCCGCGGGCCAGGTGGCGGTTATCGACTGAGCTTACCGCCGGGTCAGATATCCGTGGCGAGAATAATCGATGCCATAGACGAAAACATTGACACCACGCTGTGCGCCGGACACAAAAACTGTATAGATGACGATGCGTGTCTGACGCATTTCCTGTGGGAGGAGTTAAGCACGAATATCAGGGCATTTTTAAGCGCTAAAACCCTTGGCGATCTGGTTAATCAACCCCATGTAAAGCAAGTGGCGATCAAACAGGAACGGCGGTTTGAAGTCGAAGTCTCCCATTAGGTCGGAAATTCTCAGCAGTCTTAGCAGGACGAGTTAAGAGATAACTAAAGATGTCGATAACATTAACAGAAGCTGCAGCAGATCGAGTAAAGCAGTACTTACAGGTCAGGGGCAAAGGTGAAGGCCTGCGCTTCGGCGTAAAGACCAGTGGATGCTCAGGCTACTCCTACATTGTAAACTATGCCGACGAGATCAAGCCGGATGACCATATTTTTGAGAGCAACGGCGTTAAGATCATTGTTGATGCGAAAAGCTTGGAAGTCGTAGTGGATACGGAAATTGATTTTGTAAAGACCGGACTGAATGAATCTTTCCAGTTTAATAATCCCAAGACCAAGGATACCTGCGGCTGTGGCGAAAGCTTCAGCATTTAACTTCAACGAATTCCTTACCGGTTTGTTGCACCTTTCGGCATTTTAGCCGACCTCGCTGATTGAGCATGTCTTCCTCTACGCGGTGCCGAGCGCCAAACGACCGGCCGTCGGGCTCCTCAGCCGCAGAGCGGCGTGTCGGCATTACTACGCTGGGCTGTAAGGTAAACGCGTTTGAGTCACACCTGATCGCGCAAAAACTTAGCGCGTCGGACTGGACTGTAGTTGATGACCGGGAAATAGCGGATCTTTACATCATCAACACCTGCACCGTCACGCAGGAGGCGGATCGTCAGGCGCGGCAAGCGGTGAGGCGGGCAGCGCGGCGTAACCCACGGGCACAGATAGTAGTAACGGGATGTTATGCGCAAATGTCTGCCCAGGCCTGCGCAGATATACCCGGAGTAGATCTGGTCATCGGAAATGATCGTAAGCTCGATATTGATATTTTACTGGCCAGCCTGAGCCAGCAGAGTGGTACACCCCGGATTATGGTCGGCGATGTGGATCAGCACGTCAGTCTGCCCGACCGGTTACTCACCGGCTACAGTGGCCAGACGCGAGCTTTTGTCCAGGTCCAGCAGGGATGCAATCAGGCTTGTACCTTCTGCATTATTCACCGAGCGCGCGGCGCCAGCCGCTCGCTGCCGCCCACGATGGTGAAACAGCAGGTCGAAGGTTTTGCCAATGTGGGCTACCGGGAAGTGGTAATCTGCGGGGTGGACCTTGGCGCTTACGGCCAGGATCTGAGTTCAGGCGCAGCGGGCAGCTATTGCCTGGCTGATTTACTGGCAGAACTGTGTGACTTGACGGGAGATTTCCGTATTCGATTGAGTTCCATCGATCCCGCACACATCGACGCCCGGCTTATCGCTTTGATTAAGCATCAGCCCAGGCTTTGTCCCCACCTGCACCTCTCTCTGCAGAGCGGCAATTCTCTGATTCTCAAACGAATGAAGCGACGCTACAGCGCCGAGCAGGTATACGCGACCGTGGCTGATCTGCGGCATCATTTACCCGAGCTGGTGCTGAGCGCCGATATTATGGCCGGTTTTCCCACCGAAACTGAGGCCCAGTTTGAGGATACATTAACCATGGTCAAGCGGCTTGAAATCGCTTTTCCGCACGTATTTCCCTATTCGTCCCGACCGGGGACGCCCGCGGCCCGTATCCCACAGGTAAAACAAGTGCCTCAAACCGAGCGTAAAGCCCGCGCGAAAAGCCTGCGGCAGGCGGGTGCGCAAGTCAGGTCAAAGCTGCTGCATGCCCGGCTCGGATCGACCGGCCGCATTTTGGTTGAAAGCGGTAGCTGCCCACTTCCAGGCCTGCAAAAAGGGCGTGCCGCTGATTACCTCGAGGTGTGGGTACCGGTTTCGGGCGCACAGATTGGGCAGTGGGTGGATGTTGTATACCGTTCCGTACACGGGGATGCTCTCATTGCCGGGGTAGCAGGCTGACGCTAAACTACGCGCCGCTTGGTCCATCGTGGGCCTTTTCTCTTTTTCCAGGAGTGTTTTAATATGGCAGTAGAGCGTACGTTATCCATAATCAAGCCCGACGCGGTGGCTAAAGATATCATTGGTGAGATTAACCGGCGGTTTGAAGCAGCCGGATTGCATATCGTAGCCGCAAAAATGCTGCACCTCAGCGCGGAACAAGCGCAGGGCTTCTACGCCGTGCATAAAGAAAGGCCTTTTTACAACGATCTGGTCACCTACATGCAATCTGGGCCGGTACTGGTACAGGTATTGGAGGGCGACAACGCCATCCAGAAGAATCGGGAAATTATGGGAGCAACCAACCCGGCGGAGGCTGCGGCAGGGACAATACGCGCTGATTTTGCGCAATCCGTGGAGGAGAACGCGGTACACGGATCCGATGCTGCAGGCACGGCCAGAGAGGAGATCGCTTTTTTCTTCAAGCATGATGAAATCTGCCCCCGGACCAGATAAGTCATGCCGCAGATAAACTTGTTAGGCATGGATCGCACCGGCCTGGTCCAGTTTTTTGATGGCCTGGGTGAGAAAGCATTTCGTGCCGACCAGGTAAGCAAATGGATTCATCAAAGAGGAGCCGCCTCCTTCGATATGATGACCAACCTTAGCCGCGATTTACGAGCCCGGCTAAACGTTTTATCCGTGGTTACCACACCGGTCGTTGCCGATGAGCAGCGGTCTGCGGATGGCACGCGCAAATGGCTGCTGCGCTTGCAGGAGGGAAACTGCATCGAAACCGTTTTTATTCCTGAGGCTGCGCGTGGCACTCTGTGTGTATCCTCCCAGGTAGGCTGTGCCCTGAACTGCACGTTCTGCGCCACCGCCAGGCAGGGCTACAGTCGCAATCTGAGCAGCGCGGAAATCATTGGCCAGCTATGGGTGGCCCGGCGGGAAATGGCTAAGTCGGCGCAGCAACCCCAGCTGGAGATTACCAACGTTGTGCTAATGGGTATGGGCGAACCTCTGTTGAATTTTGACCAGGTCGCAGTTGCTTTGCGTCTCATGCTGGATGACTTCGCATACGGCCTGTCCCGGCGGCGAGTTACGCTCAGTACGGCAGGTATCGTTCCCGGGATAGATCGACTGCGTGTAGAATGCCCGGTCAGCCTAGCGCTATCCTTGCACGCGCCGAATGACGAGCTGCGTGATCAGCTGGTTCCGTTGAACAGAAAATATCCCATCGCTGCGCTGATGGCTGCCTGTAGGCGTTACGTTGCGGATGCCCCGCGTGCCCGCGTCACGTTTGAATATGTGATGCTATCCGGGATTAACGACAGTGCGCAGCATGCGAGGCAACTGATCAGGCTGCTGGGAGATTTGCCGGCCAAGGTTAACTTGATACCATTCAACGGGTTTCCGGGAGCGCCGTACCGCTGTTCAAGCGAGCAGGATATAGAACGTTTTAAAGATTTACTTTACCGCGCAGGAATCATGACCATAATCCGTAAAACCCGGGGCGATGATATTGCCGCTGCATGCGGGCAGCTGGCTGGAAGATTTGTCGACCGCACGCGTCGATCAGCGCGAATGCAAGCCCGATCGTCAGGTATGATCAATTGATAGCCTCGGTGCTTCGCACTTCGTTCGTCCTTGCGCACATTGTATTGCTCACCAGCTGTGCGCAGAATCCAACCGCCCCGGGGCAAACACAGCAATGGAGTGTCGCCGAGCGTGCCGATGTACACGCACAGTTAGCGGCGCAATACATGGAGCGCAATGCGTTAAAAACAGCCCTCCACGAATTGGAAAAAGCGCTGGCGATTGACCCTAATCACTCCCGATCTAACTACGTTATGGCCGTGCTGCAGACGCGGCTTAAGGAATATGGGCTGGCCGAACAGTACTATGACCGCGCCTTAAAATCCGATCCAAGCAATTCCGAAGCCGCCCATGATTATGGGATTTTTCTTTGCGATCAGGGCAAAGTTGATCAGGCCCTGGCGTCTTTCAAGCAGGCGTTGGGTAACCCGCTGTATACCGGCGTCTTATTGACCAATCTTCGCGCCGGTGAATGTTTGCTCAACAGCGGCCAGGATCCGGCACAGGCCGAACCATATTTTAAAGCGGTGCTGAAAGTGAATCCGCGCATTGCGCAGGCGCTGTTTTACATGGCAAAAATCAACTACAAGCGGGAGAATTTTCTATCCGCGCGCGCCTACATCGAGAGATTTTTCAGCGTCAATGCGGAAACGCCGGAAAGCCTGCTGTTAGCCGCAAGAATCGAAACGGCGCTGGTCGTGCCTGAAGTTGCTGAAGATTACGCACGACGACTCAAAGCGAAGTTTCCGTCTTCCGATGAGGTCAGGCAGCTTGGAGAGTTGTGATGAGTCAGAGCCAGGAGCATGGATTAGAGCCGGACTCTCTAAGCGGAAACTCTCCCGGTCAGGCTCTGCGCGAGGCCCGTGAAAAATTCGGACTATCGGTGGAGGAGGTCGCCAGTGAGTTAAACCTGTCTGTTTCTCAGATTCATGCATTAGAAGAAAACCGTTTCGAGGCCTTGCCGGGCAAAACCTATGTGCAGGGATATTTAAAGTCTTATGCTCGGTTATTGAACAGTGATGAATCCGACGTTCTGCAGAACTTCAGTCATCAAGAAGATGCCAATACCAGCGGCCTTCGGCCGGTGATGCGCGATTCGGACAGCGGTGGTCGAAGTACCAAAATAATGGGGCTTGGTGCCGTGCTGATATCGGCTGCCTTGCTGTTCGTGTGGTGGCAAAATCGAGAACCACCCGCGGTGGTTTCACTGGAGGTCGGTGAGCTTGAGCAAGAAATGAGCGAACCAGCGCCGGGCGTGGAAGGGTGGCCCCAGCCCTTTCAATCCGAACAGATCACCGCCGAGGGCCCGATTGAATCGCCCGGCAACGCTGGGCAAAGCCTTGCCATCGCTGATGGCACCGACCTGGGTGCTGCCACCGAGACCGGGTCGGAGCCGGCGGACGAAACAGAATCAGCGGAAGCGGAATCCGTGCAGGTGACTGGGGCCGCGTCGGGTACGGAAGGTGAGGGGGAACCCAGCGTTGCGGATTCTGTAGAAAGTGCCGCAATCGATACTGCGCTCAGCAACGGGGACAGCAATGCGCCGCAGGCGCCTGCGGCGGAGCCGGATGCTGCGAATGCACCAACTGAGGCGCAGTCGCGCACGGCGCCGACGGCAGATACGTCAGCACCCAGCGTGGCATCGGTTGACGCCGTAATGCAAAACGCGCCGGACAGCAGTGATCAAACCGAAGCGAGCGGCAGTCAGAAGAAAATTGAAGTGGCGTCCACGGCAGAGCCTGCTCAAGCAACGCCCCAGGCTGAAGAAGCCGCAGCACAAACGCCCAATGCTGCCGGGGCCGGGGGTCTGGTTAAACTTACATTCAAAGCCGACTCCTGGGTTGATCTGCGTGATGCGAATGGACGCCGGCTGCTATACGAAAATATGGCTGAGGGTAGAGAGATTTCGGTGCAAGGTAACCCGCCATTCAGCGTGTTCCTGGGTAATGCCCCCGGCGTTGAAATAGATTACGACGGCAGGCCATTTGATTTCAGCGCGTTTACCAACGGTGTCTATGCCCGCTTTGAGCTCGGAAAACAGCAAAGAAACTAGCTTAGCAATGTCGACGGTGCAGGCGGTGCGGGGCATGAACGATATCCTGCCCCAGGCAAGCGGGGTGTGGCAGCATGTGGAACATGTCCTGCGGGTCACCTTTGACCGCTATGCATACCGCGAGATAAGACTACCTCTGATCGAAAAAACGGAGCTGTTCGCCAGGTCTATTGGTGAAGTTACCGATATCGTCGCAAAAGAGATGTATACCTTTGCCGATCGAAATGGTGAAAGTCTAAGCCTGCGGCCGGAAGGGACGGCTAGCTGCGTTCGGGCCGGGTTGGAACACGGATTATTTCATAACCAGACGCATCGGCTCTGGTATCTGGGTCCGATGTTCAGACACGAGCGCCCGCAGCGCGGACGCTATCGCCAATTCTATCAGGCCGGGGCGGAGGCATTCGGCTGGCCCGGTCCAGATACGGACGCCGAACTGATTGCTCTGTCAGCCAGAATCTGGCGGGAACTGGATCTGCAGCCCATACCTAATCTTGAGATTAACTCGCTCGGGGACAGCGACACGCGACAGCGCTTCAGACAGAAATTGGTCGATTACCTGCGGCGATATGAGGGCGATCTTGACCACGACAGTAAACATCGGCTGCAGGTCAATCCGCTGCGAATCCTGGATTCCAAAAATCCCGATACGCAGAAAATTCTAACGGCTGCGCCGAAGATTCGGGATTGTCTGGACCGGGAGTCGCGCACTCACTTTGACCAATTCTGCGGCTTGCTGACGCTGCTCAATATACCTTTCACCGTCAATGACAGGCTAGTACGGGGCCTGGACTATTATAATCGAACGGTTTTCGAGTGGGTCACGACAAAGCTGGGTGCGCAGGGCGCAGTTTGTGCAGGTGGAAGATACGACGGTCTGGTCCAGCATTTGGGGGGTAAAAAGCAGGTTCCGGCCGCGGGGTTTGCTCTTGGCCTGGATAGGCTGGTGGAGCTGGTAGGGTCTGAAGGAGCGACGTGGGCCAACGGCGTAGACGTATATATCGTGGCCTTAGGAGAAGCCGCGCGAGCAAAGAGCTGGGATTACGCGGAAACGCTGCGTGACCACGGTTACAGGGTAGAGTCGTTTTGTGGTGAAGGTGCAATGAAGAATCAATTGAAAAGAGCAGATAAAAGCGGGGCAGTTGTCAGCTTGTTACTGGGAGAGGACGAGGTTTGTGCTAATACGGTTACTTTGAAGGTGATGCGACAGCGGGACATTCAAATTACAATTGACGCAGAAGATTTGGTGGACAAAGTTGGGATTCTGTTGAGCGAGTACAGAGTATGATAGATCCGCGTTACAGCGAAGACGAACAGGTAGAGCGTCTCAAGGAGTGGTGGAAGAAAAACGGGACTTCGGTGGTTGTTGGTGTGGTAATCGGGGTAAGCGTTATTGTCGGAGTAAACTATTGGCGCGGCTACATCCAGTCTCAGGCGGAAGAGGCATCGGTGCGCTACGCTCGACTGCTTACTCTGGACGGAGAGGAGTCAAGGCAGTTTGGATCGGAGTTGATGTCCGACTATAGCAACACGCCATACGCGGCGCTGGCGGCGCTGTATCTGGCCAAAGTGAGCTATGCGCAAGGGGACAGTGAAAAGGCGGAATCGATGCTCAAGTGGGCTGTGGATAATGCGGAACTGACAGCGAATCAGCACGCGGCGAGGCTGCGGTTGGCGCACCTCTATCTTGAAGCCGGAAGGACAGATGAAGCAGAAGAACTGGTTAACATTACGCAGTACGATGGATTTAGATCTGAATACAAGGAGCTGATAGGGGACATCGCGATGACAAGGGGAGATGCAGCGCTAGCAAGGGTAGCCTATGAGGAGGCTTTGAGCTCTTTACCGGAGGGGTCCGGCTATTCCGGGTTGCTCGTGATGAAGCTGGATCGTGCAATTGGAGAAACCGCACAATGAATTGGGTGTCACGCTTATTGCCAATAGTAATTGTTTTCGCTGTAAGCGGCTGTGCCGCGGTCGAAAAATTGAGCGGAAAGGAAAGAATTGAGGAAGCAAAGCCAAACGAGCTGGAGAAGATCGAAGCAACCGTCAGCGTTAAGCGTAACTGGAGTTACAACGTCGGTGCGGGAACGTTTAACGCAGTTTTTCACAACCTGGTGCCCGGTTTGCGGGCTGATACGTTGTACGCGGCCAGTCCGGACGGGTACGTAAGTGCGATTGATGCGATCAGCGGTACTAGGAAATGGCGGGTTAACACTGAGGTACCGATCTCAGGCGCAATTGGCGTTGGCCTTGACGTGCTGCTGGTCGGTACTCCAGAGGGCGAGGTGCTGGGATTGAGTATTGAAAACGGAGAGGAATTGTGGACCCGTAAATTAAGCAGCGAGATTCTCGCACCACCTGCGGCTTACGGTGGGATCGCCGTGGTGCGAACCATCGACGGGCATGTTTACGGATTGTCCAGCAGCGATGGAGTGCAGCAGTGGGTTTTTCATCGGCAGGTCCCGGCTTTGACTTTAAGAGGAAACAGTCCCCCGTTAGTGGTTGATCGTGCGGTAGTGGTTGGGTTTGCCAGCGGCAGGCTGGTAGCAGCCGATCTATCAGATGGTCGGGTGATCTGGGATATGTCGGTGGCGCAGGCAAGCGGTGTGAACGAAGTCCAGCGGATGATTGATATCGACTCCACTCCCGTGCTGGTCGGCAGCGTTCTCTACGTGTCGGCGTTCCAAGGTTCTGTTACCGCGTTGGCATTGGGCAGCCGCAGTGTACTCTGGTCCAAAGAAATATCCAGCTACGTGCCGATCAGCGCCGATGATGACAACGTTTATGTGTCAGATGACGAAGGTAAGGTGGTCGCGCTCGACCGACTGACTGGCGAGATTGTATGGGAACAGGCCAGTTTACTAAACAGAAAACTTTCGGGGCCTGCATCCCTGAGTCGCTATGTTCTGGTCAGTGATTTGGATGGATATGTACATGTGCTCAGAAAGAGCGATGGTCAGATTATCGGTCGCAATAAGCTCAGCGGAGGCACTCTCACCGGACCGGCAATAGTGTACAAGGGCGCGATTTATTCGATGAATGAAAATGGTAATTTGGTATCGATATCGGTGGAAGACTCTTCCTGACATGTTTGTTTTGCCACCGTTATGAAGGCGGTGATTTCGATTGTTGGGCGGGCAAATGTGGGTAAGTCAACGCTGTATAACCGATTAACCCGCAGCCGGGACGCTATCGTCGATGACTTTGCCGGGGTAACGCGAGATCGCCTGGTGGGAGAAGGGCGTGTCGATGAGACAAGCTTTTGGGTGATCGATACTGGTGGTTACGACCAGCAGGATGAATCCGGGTTGCGGGCATCGATGCGGCGCCAGTTTGAGATAGCAGTTGAAGAAAGCAGCACGATTATTCTAGTTGTAGATGGCCGGACGGGTTTATGCGCAGGCGATCAGGAGATTGCTGAGGAGCTGCGCAGCTGCGTCGTCCCGGTATATGTCGCGGTTAATAAGACGGAGGGTATGGAACCAGATCTCGCTCTGGCGGAGTTTCACCGTCTGGGTATCGGCAAAGGCATTTTTGCCATCTCGGCCAAGCAGGGTGGTGGCGTGCGCAGCCTGATCACGACCATTCTGCAGGAGGTGGTCACCGTTGTCCCGTCGGCCCATACGGAGGCCGACGATGCCCCCAGGGTGGCAATAGTGGGCAAACCCAACGTCGGTAAATCTACCCTGACCAACCGTCTGCTGGGTGAGGACAGGATGGTCGTAAGTGACAGCGCGGGGACGACCCGGGACAGCGTACACAGCGCCTTAGCTATTGATGCGCAGCGCTATACGCTGATCGATACCGCCGGTATAAGGCGAAAATCACGCGTAATACAAAAACTGGAAAAAATTTCCGTGGTCAAAACGCTGCGCACGCTCGAGCAAGCCCACGTAATTATCTTCGTAGTGGATGCAAGGGATGGGATTACCAGTCAGGACGCCACACTGGCTGGCATGGTCAGGGAATACGGTCGCTCGATGGTGCTAGTGGTGAATAAGTGGGACGGGTTACAACAACACACCAGAGATAATGTACGCCGCAGCATCAGACGAACATTCCCGTTTCTTGACGCGGTCCCGGTACTCTTCGTATCAGCAAAACATGGATCCGGGGTGGGCCAGATTATGCCTGCGGTAAAACGTGCTTACGAATCAGCGATGATAAGCCTGAGTACGGCTAAACTGAATGTAGTACTGCGCCGGGCAGTGGAAGAGCAGCCGCCGCCGCGGGTTGGCAGTCAGCAGGTGAAGCTGAAGTATGCTCACCAAGGTGGTAAAAATCCTCCCAAAGTGGTGATCCACGGTAATTTGTTGCACAAGGTGCCGGAGTCCTATAAGCGCTATTTGGCACGAAGCATAAGTCAGGGCTTCAAGCTGACCGGCACCAGAATTGATCTGTTGTTCAGAACTTCGAAAAATCCTTATGCCCGATCCAGGTCCCCGGCGCATTAAAATGGTCGACCGGGTCCGGGTGTTATACTGCAAAATACTGCCGAATAATGGCTGATGTGGCACACAAGATTATACTTACGCGGGGTGGGTATTATACTTAGTACAGTGTAGCTGAATTCTCGCTGGAAGATTTACGTCAAGTTATTGATTTATAATGAATAAGGGGCCAAACCTAGTCATGCAGACCAAGCAGAAGGAGATGCTTGTGGTCATGACCGCATTGTCATTTATTGAGCAGAACGCGCTAATTACGCAGGCCCAGCTAAATGACGCGCGACGCAGTTTGCAGGCGCTTTTTATTCGTACCAGTGGCGAGGAGACCATGCTGCGCAAACTGGTTGAAATCCTGAAAGTCAATAAAGATTTGCACGAGGCGTTCAGCAGCATCTCCAAGATCAGCGCCAGTATCTCCAGCAGCGTTGAAATCATCGGCAAGAAAATTCATTATCTCAAGCAATATGTGACGCGGCTGCAGCTTACACCGAAGGAGAACGCCGATTTTTTTACACCGTTTTTAACCTTTACTCATCAATTCCAGGAAAAGATACTGCTTTTTAACAAGCTGATGATGGATTATCTGGAATTAAGGGAAGACGAGGCGAAAAGAGCAAATGAGTTTAGAATTGCAGAGGATGCCAGTCGGAGACTGAAACTGCGCTTATCCGGCAAGCTAGGCGTCACTGCAGGCGGTGAGGTAGAAGAATCAATGAAGCAGGAAGTGCTGGGTAACTTTGATTTTGCGGGTGCCAAAGCAAGCATGATAGATGCCGAGCGCAAGTCACGTACAGAGGCGAAGGAAATATCTGATCTTCTGCTTGAATTAAAGGCGATGTGTCAGATGGCAATGAACCCGGATATGCGCGAGAAGCTGGAGGGGACGGAGCAGTACGATGATATTTTTATGCGCTTTACCAACTCGCTCAAGCAGTACCCGAGATTGGCGCAGATCAAGGATTTCATCATTGATTATTTCAAGCTCTACCAGCGCGCCTACGGCATGTTCCAGCTGGACTTTGACAACTTCAATAAGGCAGTTGAAACCATCACTTCCAACACCGAAGAGTACTTCGACGCCAAGCAAGAAGATGAAGACATGCGAGTAAAGCGGGAAAAACTGCGGAAGTATGAAGGTCTGATCCCGTTCCTGGAGCATACCAGCGAATTGATCAGTGAATATGTCGACTATCCGTTTGATAAATTTTCACGCAAAGTCTCTGAAGTTATCTCAGAAGAGGATCGTCCGTGGGAGCATATCAACGAGGAGTTACTAGTCTCCAAAGTAACAGCTGAATCAGATCTGACCACGCGGTTAGATTGAGCCAAAAACAAGAGACGAGTCTCGACCTTATCATTTCATGGCTTCAGATTTCTTTAGCCAGTACCCCCGTTTAACCTTATTCTCCGCTATCGCCAGCATTGCTCTGTCCGCCTGGTGCGTATGGGCGGATCCGATCGTGAACAACGATGGTGTTTACTATTTCAGGGCGGCAGAAAGTATCCGTCTTGGCAACTGGGACGAGGCAATAGCAATCTACTCATGGCCGTTCTACCCTGCGTTTATCGCCTACTTAAGCAAGTACACGGGCGTGGACGTGGTCGGCGCAGCTTACGTTCTCAATGCCCTGCTTTGTGCGCTGCTGGTTTTGGGTTTTGTGGCGGCGGTGCACGAACTGGGAGGAAAACGCGATACTCTGATCATCGCAGCTCTGGTCATACTTGCTTTTCCGACGCTAAACAAGTACCGGCCGTTTATCATTCGAGATGTTGGCTACGTGGCGGTATACCTATGGTCCCTGGTTTACTTGTTTCGCTATTGCACAACCAAGGAGGTCCGCAACCTCATTTTATGGTTTCTTCTCACCTGCCTCGCCACGCTGTTCAGGGTTGAGGGGATTGCCATGCTGGTCACCATACCCATAGTCGTATTCAGTCTGGGCAGGGTGTACTCAGGTTACCGCTGGCTGGTTCTGGCAGCGTATACCACAGGGGGACTGCTGCTTCTATTTGTTCTGGGCTTATGGCTGGGTCGGGACTTTGCCATTGTCAGCATTACCGAAGGCGTGGTGCAACCGGTAGAAATTTGGGACAAGATCTCCGCCTACATTAGTGGCGTGTTGGAACTTAAATTAGAGCTGCTAAAAGAGCACCTGGCGGGCCGCTATTACATCGCTGTTTATGTCTTGATCATCATATTCGTTACGCTGGCTGAAATAGTCAGAAGATTGGCTGTCGTCTACGCGCTGCTGGCACTGTGGGGCCTTAAACAGGGACTGTTGTTCCCTAACATGCAGTTAAAACCCATGTGGCTTGCACTGGTTCTAATCAATATTCTGATACTGATCGGATCGGCCATTTTCATAACCGTGGTTGTTGACCGCTACGCTTTGACTTCAACTGTAACCATACTCCTAGCCTGTCCTTTTGTGTTCGCTTATTTTTGGCGTCAGTGGAAGAGAAATGAGCTGACCGCAAGAATGAAAGCGATGTTTGCCGGCCTGGTTATAGTTTGCCTGCTGCTGGCGGTCAGGGGGCTGGATGTCTTTACTGACAAACAATACCTGTATCAGGCGGGACGGTGGATCGCCGAAAACACACCGCAAGAGTCGACTTTACACAGCAATAATCTGATCCTGATTTACTATTCAGGTAAAGATGCATTTCACAAACCCAATCGCTATACGTGGGCAACGACGTACAAACTGGTCAAACGAAAACGATGGAAGCAGTATGACTATCTGGCGATTGAGCTAAGCCATGCTGACTATCCCTGGATCGAATGGCTAGAGATACACCTGCACGGCCAGCCGATTCAAAGGTTCAGCAATAAAAGGGGCGACAGTGTGCTCATATACAAGAACAACTCCTGATTGCGGTTGTGCCGCACCGGGCGCGCGCTTAGTGCTGCTCTCGACTGACTTGTGCAGTGCTCGGTAGAATACGCTGGTACAGGTCGTGGGTTTCCCGCGCATTCTGCGCAACGGAGTTGATGCGCAGGCTCGCTGTTACGGCCGGTTCTACGGGCTGTTTGTATTTCTGCCAGTTCTGATCCAGCTCCAGCAGTATTTCCTGGCAACGGACCGTGTCTCCCGGATCAAACGAAAACCCATTCCTGCCTTCCCGCAGCGCGCCCTGCATTCCGCCGGCGGATGCAGCGACCACCCAAATTCCCAGCAGCGATGCTTCCCGCAGTGCCAGGCCGAAGCTCTCAGGCCAAAGAGAAGGAATGATCAGCACGTCGATCATTGAATAGAATTCCCCTGCTTTGTCGAAATTATACTTTGGGTAAATCCGAACCTCCGTATTGCCCCATTTTTCAGACCGCACCCGGTCATGTTCAGAAAAAACGTCGGTGATGACAAGTCTGCTCTTAGCAAGAGATGCGTTGCTAATGACCTCTTTTAAAAAGTAATAGCCTTTGTGTACCGCTTTTCCACCAACATAGCCCAGGGTCAGGTCGGTACCGCTGCGTTTCTCATATGCAGTAATTTTGTCAACACCGTTTTCTATAGTCTGGATACCTGAAAATCCATTTTTGCGGTACAAATCAGCCTGATAGTCCGACACCGCGACCAGCCCATGCACACGGTTTAATCTGTCACGAAGATATCGATTGCGTTCGAGGGTAGCGTTGACATCGAAGCTGCTTTTACTTGCCACAAAGGGATTCGCGATATTAGGACTGACCAGCCTGCCGAAAGCATCGATCATAAAGGGATAGTCGGAAATCCACCAGGAGTCGTGCACGCTGACAACGCGCGCTAAGCCCAAAATTTCAGCCGATTCGAGCAGCGATGCGGTCAGCCGCTGAATGCTGTGGAAATGAATAAGGTCGGGCTGTTGGTATTGCAGGAAACGTTTGAATATGTCCCGCACGTTGTCATCTTTGTGCTGGATGTCAACATCCGGGCGCAGCGGGATGCTGATTGAGGTGACTACAACGTCATCGTACAGGTACTGATTAAGAGCATAGGGTTTGGTTCCGGCCCAGTCACAGGTGAATACGCTGATGTCATAGTGGTCGGGGTATTCCCTTTTAAGCGCATCTATTAGTTCCTTAGCGATGCGGGTAGCGCCCCCCATGGCCTGGGGTGGAAATTTTGTATTGACCACGAGCAAGCGGACTTTTTGATCAGCACTTGATGGCAACGGTTCGAACTGCGCTTGCGCGCACTTAAATACCAACTCGCTGAAGCGTTGAGTTAACGCATCGATGCCATAGCGTTGCTGCACAGACTGTCTGGCCTGCGCTCCTATTTTGAGGCGTAACTCCGGCTCGTTGACCAATTGTGACAGGATGTTTTCCCACTGTTCCGCACTGCTCGCCATGAATCCGTTGTGGCCATGATTGATTACTTTCTTATACACGGTAGTCGAAGTGACCACAGAGGGCACGCCGAGGAAGCCCGCCTCCATCCACTTTATTTCACTTTTACAGTCGGCGAACAGACCAGGCTCCAGGGGTGCGATGTTGATATCGGCATAGGCCAGCAGCTGCAGATAGGACTCATACTGCAGAAAATCAATAATGTGTATTCGCTCAGCGAAACTATCGAGGCCGCGGTCTGGACAGACCGGTCCCACTATAATCAGGTGTAACTGCGGGTAATCGGTTAACAGCTTGTGCAGCGCTCCTGCCAAGCAGGCAAAATCTCCATCGTGTGTGTTGGTGCCACTGCCATAAAAAATGGTTACCTCATCAGCGCTTTTTTCAGCTTTGCTGTCTCGCGACGCCGCCTCTAGTTCGCGCGAGATTCCGTTGGGCAATACGTGCGCCGTGACGCCCTCTGTTTTTTCCACTTCCAGGCGCAGCGGATCGGTTGAAACAAAGCAGAAGGGCACGGCGGATAACGCATGCTGATAAAGATCTGCCCCGGTCAACAGATTCCTGTACTGCTTCTTGGTCAGTTGCCCCCGGTTTTTATCAAACTTCAGCGACAGCTGCTGGCGATCAAAAACCAGATCGTCCAGATCATATATCAGCAGCTTGTTTAGAAACTTGGCGTACTCGATGTACGACATCACCGGGGGAAATCCGGGTACCCGGTAAAGCACAATGACGTCATGAAAATGGAGCGCGCGCTCAACGGCCGGGACATCAGACCAGGGTAGCCACTCCGCGTCCCATCCCAGCCTGCTCAGCATATTGAGTTTCTGTTGCACCCTGTACTGGAAGCACTGGGGTATGCTCGCCTCAACTACCAGAAGAACGCTGGGTTTTGCCGGGAACTTAGCGCGCGGCATTTTCTCCGCAGCGGCAGGGACCGTGTCGACGTCCTGCGTCAGCGCCGTGCGGTGAAGAGTGCGATATATGTAAAGCCCCGATTTGACCATCCCGAGGAAGAGGTAATTGGCGATATTGTAGGCAGACGCGGTTAACGGGTGGCGCTGTGCCCAGGCCATCGCCAGTTCCGCGCGTCTTTTGTCAAGACGCTTAAAATGGAGCGTGGAGAGAGCGCCCTTAATACGAGAAATCATCACGGTTTTGATTCAGATTCGGATTGTAATAAGGATCGCCGCGAGATAATCTGTGGGCGTAGATTTCAGCAAAGTGCTTTCGTTCCAAGGCAAAGCGATCTTTCTTCTCCGCCGAGGTCTCATACCCGCGGGAAATGGACTCGTGATGATAAGCCCGGGCATGGGGTGTGAATACGTTGCGATATCCTCTGCCTTCTGCCCGCAAACAAAAATCGACGTCGTTAAAAGCGATTTTAAACCGGCTTGCATCAAAACCGTTGAGCTGATCATGCAGCTCGATCTTGAACAAGCACAGCGCCGCGGTCACGGCACTCACGTTCTGTACGCAGATTAGTCTGTTCATGTAGCCCTTGGCGTGCGCAGGAAAGTGCTTGTGTAAGTGCGCGATATAGCCAGATTTCTGTACGCTGATCCCGGCGTGCTGAATAGTGTCATTCGGATACAGTAGTTTGGCGCCAACCACGCCAACTTTCTCCCTTTGTCCATGCTCAAGCATAGCGTGCAGCCAGCCAGAATTTATCACGGTAACATCGTTGTTCATCAAAACGATGAACTTGCCTGTTGCCATGCCGACGCCGAAATTAACCAAAGCGGAAAAGTTGAAAGGAACGTTGTGTTCGAAAAATCGAATGCGCCGGTCCTGCCTGGAAAACTGCCGCATTAGCTCATAGATCGTAAGCGATTGCGACCGGTTGGATACTCCGATTACCTCAAAATTCTGAAATTCGGTTCTACCCATAACGGCATCGAGACATTGCCTCAGCAGTTGCGGCTTGTCTCTGAATGGAATAATAATACTGACTTTAGGATTTCCCGTTACTTTGTAATTCAGCCGGTAAACGTTGCCGTTGATTTTCTCGACCCCAACGTCTAAGTCTCGCTCTCGGCAGCGCCTGGTCAGAACGGCGGCGGCGTTGCTCGACTCCCGCCGTGGCCTCGCGTGATACAGCGGCTGCGCGATATGTGCAATTGGTCTGCCATCGGTAAAGGCGCTGAGCAGTAATCTGTATCGCTCTTTTAAGTAGTGTGCCGGATCGATGCCGCCGAGTTGAGCCAGCGCTGACTTTTTAATGCATAGCAAGGCACCGACGTAATCTGAGTGCAGAAAAAACTCCGGCGCCGCATCGGGTTTAAACAGCGGCTCTGACAGACGGCCCTGGCTGTCGATGCGGTCTTCATCGGTGTAAATAATGTCGGGCTGTTCGGCGTGCGCCACCGCGGCGATCTTGCTCAGCGCGTTATCGCTTAGCCAGTCGCCTGCGGGTAAGAACAAGTAAAAATAGCTGTGCTCGGATGCCGTGTATTCTTGGCTTGTTTTAGCGAAAGCTTCACTTGCGACGATCTCCAACTCATCGGTAAAACGCGCTGTGATACGGTTGAGTGTGCCTGCGCTATGCAGGCCGGCATACGCGATCAAGGAGACTCTGACGCTGCTATGATCGGCTAGACAGGAAAGAGAACTTTTGATTGCTTGCTGCACCCGATCGCCGCTTTGTGCGTGCAGCAGAAGGCACAGGTGCAGGGTAGGGCACCGATTGTCCGTCATCTTCCACTCCGGTTTTGATAACCGTTGGCTGCGCGCCATCTTTCGTAGTCTGTTTGTCTTTTTTTCTTCCACCAGCTTGGTTGAATCAGCCTGTAGCAGGCTTTTACCGTACCTACCGTTTTGAGTTTTTCGTAGTAGTGATTAAATAAAACAAATACCCGCCACAGGGGGGAGCGCTTGCAGGCGGTAAAAACATCCTGCTCAGCGCGCATCAGCTTCAATTCTGCTTCCAGCGCACGTACCTGTTGCTCCAGTTTTTCCTGATTGGTTAGGAACAGATCGCGGGCGAGAAGATATGCATCGCTGAACAGGTACTCAAGTGATAGGCGAAGCTCAAGTCTGCGTGACGAATCGAGCATCACGTTCGGTGTAAAATGGACCGTTATGCTGGGATCGACGGAACTGACCGCGTACAGTTCCCCCAGAATTTTCTGGTTCAAGGTCAAACCGCTAACGGTGGTCCGCTGCTGGATTTCACCCGCACCGCACAGATCGATCAATGTTTCCTTATCTTCTTTGCCGGTAAGGAGCGAAAGGTTGAGGCTGTACAGCTTGAGGTAAGCAATGCTTTGGTTTGCGGCATCGGGTGGGATCAGGTTCACTCGCACGGCTTCTATCGTGCAGGCCGGTTCGCTGATGCCGAACACCAGCTCCTGATCGTCCTGGGTCAAGGCAACAGTTACGGCCAGTCTGCGTTCGTCTGAAAAATCCTCACCGGGGCCGCGATAAAACAAGAAGGCCGTGTTAAAAATAGGCAAAGTGTCTCCCCGACGCAGGTAACTGTTGATTTTGCAGGATGGAATGTATACTCATTCAGGGTTATAGCAGCCGCCGCATTACGGTCATAACAGCACGCACTCAATATTAACACGTGATATCACGCCTTCATGCACCGTGCCGGGATCTGTCTGCTCTCACCATGACCGCAACAAAGTATGAGCATAACCTGACTTGATTATCAGAGATGAAGCGGAATAATCTGGGATGTGATGTGCCTTCGGCCTCAGCCGGGCGGATCAGGGAAGCTCTGCAGCAAACTTATGTTGTGGTGGTGACCTACAACCCGGATGTGGATGTATTGCATCGGCAATTTGTCAGGCTTGCCGCAGAAGGAATAAGCGTAGTTGTGGTAGACAACTGTTCGCGCAATCACAACGACGTCTCCGCTATGGTTTTGAAGCATGCTTTTGGGCTTATCTCGCTGGCGCAAAATGAGGGCGTGGCCGCGGCCCATAACCACGGCATCGAGTATATCAGATCCAAAGGCGGGAAATTTCTGATTTTTCTCGACCAGGATTCAACTCCTGAAGCAGGGGCATTCGCTACTTTGGTTAACGCCTATTTTTCTCACTGCGCGACTGCAAAGGTGGGGGCGATTGGTTCCAGTTACACCCTGCCGGCAGGGAATCAGGGTTCATCGTTTGTGCGGTTTGGCTGGTTTCACTTCAATAAGATTTACTGTCAGCATGATTCATTGGCAACACACGAAGTCGATTTTTTAATTTCTTCAGGCACGTTGATCCCCCTCGCGGTGATTGATGAGGTCGGCTTGATGCTGAAAAACCTCTTTATCGATCATGTTGATACCGACTGGTTTCTGCGGGCCAGGTCGTACGAGTATCAGTTCTACGGTTGCTGCGCATCCAGGATGAGCCACGCTCTGGGCGAGAGAACGGTCAGGGTTTGGCTTGGGCGATGGCGCACTGTTCCGGTACACAAAGGATTCCGCTATTTTTTTACGTTCAGAAACAGTTTGTGGTTGTACAAACAGTCCTACGCGCCGACCAAGTGGATCAGCGCTGACATCATGAGGTTGATTTACATATTTATCTTCTCCGGCGTGCTGGCGGCAGAGCGGAAAGAAAACATTAAGTGGATGTGGAAAGGAATACGGGCGGGACTGCGCAGTGAAGATTTACCGTCTAAAGACTGGGGCCTTGAGGCCACGCTTTAAGGCAGTCTCCCGCATAGGGTGCGGGTTATTAACTGTGCTGCTGCTGTCAGCGACGGCGTCGTTGTTTGCGGATCCTTACTTTCCGCCGTCAGACCTGGCCGGAGGCTGGAGGAAAAGCACGGACCCCGGATTCATTCGGTCGTTGGGGCTTGACCCGGTGAGGCTGCAGGAGTTTGGCGCGTACAATCTATCTATTCCCAGTGAAGAGATACAAAGTGCGCTGGTGATTAAAGACGGCTGGTTGGTCGGGGAGTGGTACAGCAGGTACGACGGCGCGACGTTTACAATCTACCTGGCCTCTGTAGGCAAAACGGTCGCCACCGTGTGTTTCGGCATCGCCGTTAAGGATGCGCTTGAGGGCAGGATTCCGCACCGCCTGGACCGACACGCGCCGGTATACGATCGTGCGTGGCTGCAAGCCGGGTTTCCGCTATCAGACCCGAGAAAGAAGAGCATCACGTTTGATCACATTTTTCGCCACACTTCAGGGCTCATGCCGCAGCAGACGGGGGATGGGGCCGTCGTGGAGATGGGGCGGAATGATTGGACTGACTACGTGTCCTGGGTAGTCGGCCGGGATCGCCGCTGGCCGCAGACCGGCATGCTGTACTTCCCACCCGGGGAGCCCGAGGCCTATACAGGCCGGGAGCAGTGGGGTGTTCATCAGGGTGCCTACAGCAGCCTGGCATTTGCCCACATCGGGCTGGTGATTAAGGAACTGTACGCCATGCCGGCCCACCAGTTTTTATGGACCCGGCTGCTCAACCCGCTGGGTTTCACCGGCGTCGACTACCATGACCCACCCGATCCGCCTGAAATCAAGTGGTTTTCCGCCGGCGGGCTCATGATGACGCCGCGCGATTTCGCCAGATTCAGCTATTTTCTGCTGCATCAGGGCGTATGGGAAGGTAAGGAACTACTTGAGGAACACTGGATTAATGCATTTACTTCAACACCTTACTATGAAAACCTAAGGTCAAATGTTGATAGCTTTTTTGGCCAGCAGTACCCGCCGGACATGTTTAGATTGTTTGGGTCAGGCGGCAACATGGCATTTGTCATCCCCAGTCATAACCTTATCGTGCTCAGAACCGGCCGGGTGGATAATTTTTTTACGGAGGTTCTGCAGCGGGATTTTCTGCGGCGCGCATTCCGCATGATTCCAGGACACGCAACCGATTAGCTTCCACCATCACGGCCCGACGTTCCGTCAGCGCAATCGTTGGAAAATTTCGACCGCAGTGCCTCGGAGCGGCTTGCTGCCGGTGGAGGCGTCCTTAAAACTGATACTTGAGGATCCCGAGGACGCTGGTTTCCGACGGTGCTTCGGTGACGTGCTCCGGATTGATCCGATGCATGACGTGAGTCGTAAAGCGCAGCTTCTTGCCCACCCACATGCGGTAAAAAGCTTCCACCGCCAATTCACGTTCGCCCGAACCCAGGTCAACCCGCTCCTGCGCGCTCAAAATAACGTTATCCAGGCTTCTCGATTGAGGCACGGTTAAGTTGACTTCACCGCTTACGACTTTCAGCGGCTGGGAGACTGCGAATCCGAGGCGATCCTGATCTCGTGCGATATTGTCGAACAGGAACCCCAGGCCCCAGGCGTCGGAACGAAGTCCGGAAAAGTCGCTGAGTAGCGTTCCTCCGCTGCGGTCATCAACCTGTGAGTAACCCTGCGAGTAGTTACCGATAAGCCGAATGCCGGAGGCCAGTCGGTAGGAGCCAGACAGGCCAAATGAATAAGTTAAGGTATCGTCGACGCTGTACGGCCCGCCTGTGGATCCGCCAAACATGCTGCCGTATTCCAGCAGCTGTCCGAAAGATGCGCTCAGAGCGTAACGATCCTGCCTGTGGCTGAATTCGAAAATAGCCGCATCACTGCGCAACCCCCACTCGGTTTGATCATCCACCCGGGACAGGCCAACGCTGATGCTGGAATTGTCGGTGAAGGCGTGGGTCAGGTGAGAGGCATGACCGCGACCGGAGAAGCCGAGGAAAGGGGAAGAAAAAATGTCGTTAGACAAAAAGCTGATTTGGTCCTCGGCGGCGGCAGTTAGGCCAAGGGCACCGAATTCATGGGTGATTCCGCTGTTGATGTGAAAGCTGTACCCGGATCCGCTGGTGGAGTATTGATAGACCGACATAGTGGGGGCGGGGTCGAAATGTCGATCATCATTGAGCCAGCTGGTGGGCTGATACACCGTCTGGTTTTCACGCGTAGGTTGCATGATGCGCAAAAAACCTGTGATGTTTTCAGATTGACTGAAGACGTGGGTTTTTTCGAGGGTATTTAGGGACTTGAGAATGCTATGCAGAGAGCTCCGGTCGGATCGGGTCTGGGTAATTTTGGTCAGGTCCATGACGTAGGCACGGTCCCAGCCGTCCGTTACCAGCGTGGTTTCCAGCGGCTTTTTACGCGTTAGCGCATAGGCAATTGCCCCTCCTACGACGGCCACCGCAACTATGGCCGCACCGCTTCCGCCGCCGCCACCGCCACCGCTATCGGGGATGCTGATCTCGCCATCCGGATTGAGCGCGGCCTGACGGTTGGCACGACCGTGCCCGAATACCGGGTCAACTCCGGGCGCACCAATGTCATCGGCTGTGGCAAAAATGATATTAACCGCATCCTGCGCGCTCAGATTAGGGAATCGGGTTAAAAGCAGGGCAACAAGCCCAGAGACGTGCGGTTTGGAGAACGAGGTGCCCTGCGTGGAGCTAAAGTTGTTGCGACCCGGTGCGACCACATAAAACTGCGCGAGATTTCCCGCGCGATTGCTATAGGGCTCGATATTGTTGTTGGAATCGGCGGCGCCGACGATGATCGCAGCACCATTCAGGCTGGGTGCAAACGTGGCAATCCCGTCAGGTCGCGGCCCGGCGCGATTACCCGCATTCATCACCAGCACTTTGTTGGCGCCGACGGCTGCCTGCAAAGAAGCAAGGCTGAGTGGATTGCGATTACTCAAGTCGATAACCCTAACGTCAGCCATGTCGATTGCGGCTGCCAGCGCTTGTTCACTTATCGCGGGGTTGAAATCAAAAGTCTGGCCCACTATTTTCAGCGCCACCATGTCTCTCGGCGGTACAAATTGATTTATCACCTGGGTAATGGTTGTGCCGTGCTGATTGGAAGTTTCGTCGTTTGGATTCATGTCCCCACGGACAAAATCTGTACCGGTTACCCCCGGTAAATTGCTGCCTGAATCCAGGATGGCGACTTTTGCCGCCTGCGCCTGCCCGCTGCCCGCAACGGCGGTTAACAGGGTGATGGTCAGGGTAAGGATCGAACGAAAAAATCCGTGACGCAATGTTATATGCATTTCTTATTACGGCCTCGAAGAGTAAGTCGATAGCTGGAAAAGGCGCGAGGATCAAACACTTTAACTGCTATCCTGCGCGAGCGCAACCGCCCGATACCGTAGCTTAAGCTATGTTTATTAAGACGTTAGCTGCAGTTTTGCCTCAGGTTTAGCGGTGGGGCCCATGGTCGCTGCGCTGGCGACGCGCGTGCTGCAGGTGACGCCATTTGCGCAGCATTCTGCGCCACTGTGGTTCAAAACGAGTACTCAAGTAGGCCATCGGATATCCCAAATAGTGGCGCATCATGAGCGCGACGAGATGGGTTAGTTTGAGCCCGTTGGCGAAGCCCCACAGCGGCCGCATCTTGCCTGACAGGTACTGGCGAAACAGTCGCCCGACGGACATACCCTGCAGGTCATAGTTGTCTGTTCTAAGCCTCATCTTTCTATACCGGACGCTCAGGCCCACAGCCGCAGCATTCGCGCAATATGCCGGTAAAAGTAGCGGAGCCGGGTAAACGGCAGCAACGCGATTGCCAGCGGGCTGATATCCCACAGCGATCGGTTGTAGCGCACGACTGCTCTTTCGATCTGACGCTCACCGGCAAAATCATCCTGATGAAAAAAATGTTTGATCCGCTTCACCTCCCTCGAGCTGGGAAAAGCAAGTCGTGATACGACGTAAAAGTTCAGCCAGGGACGGACGAAGTTCGGTGTGTAGCCGAGGATAGAAACAGCGATGGCATAGCGCTCCACCGATTGCAGAATGCCGTCGTGCAGCGGCTTATAGTACTGGCTTTGCTCTGCCTCCGCGCGGGCGTCCCGATCCTCGACGGTTCTGAGCACCGGCTTGACCTGCTCCTGCACGCGCTCATAGCCAACCACGCTGGGGTGGGGCGCACGGCAGATCTCTTCCATCACGTCTTTTATGGTCAGGATGTAACTGGTGGCGAGGTTGAATTTGTGCTGGTCAAAAACAAGGCCCTGATATTGGCTGTCTTCAGTGCTTGCGTACGGGCCCATGCGCGTTGCCGCGAGAAGAAACCCGTGTATACGGGGTCGGTCTTGGCGATGGCCAATAGCCTGATTCAAGTAGTGCTGAATGGTACCCAACCAGCCAATATCCACCAGTGCGACGTCTTCGTGCTCGAAAAATCCCTCCGCGTCAAGGTAGTTTTCCACCATGGAACGGGTTTCGATACCCTGCTTTTTTACCTCTTCTTGAAACTCCGCGTCGTGCAGCAGCAGCGAGAATGGGTTGGCCGGATTGGCGCCCTCGTTGTCTGCGTGCACCGGCACGATATCGTCATCTGGCGCCAGCCCAACCCGCCGCAGGGCCTGCTGCAGAGGCGCGATGTCCAGCTTGTAAACGCGGCAGATGTCGAGAAAATCTCTGTTCTGCATGGGCAGTAGTGCGGCGATCGCGTTGGCAGCGGTAAGCCCGCTGTTGGCGCAGGCTGCGCTGGACAGCGCAATCCGACTGACGTACAGGTAGCTTGCATGGGGTACACCGCCGTCGGCAAAAAGATAAGGCGCCATGCGTTTCCAGCATTCAAAAAACATCCAGCCTTCACGGGAGCAGAAGTAAACTCGCTTAATGTTGCGCTGCCTGCACTGCTGGGCCAGGCAGTGTATGAAGTATCCGACGATCATGCCGAACAGATTGTATCCGTCCACGAACAGCGCAGGCTGGTCGCGGTTCTCCGCTTCCAGCGGCAGCATTAGCTGTAAAACGTTGCGCCCCTTCCAGAAGTGTTTTACCTTAGCCAAGGAATGCAGCAAGCGGGCAATCCCTTTACGCTGTTTTTCCTTAACGTCGTGAATGACCAGGGCCGTGATGCCCAGCTGCCTGGGGCGCATGCCGTCTGAAATGATGTTGTCGCCAACGTGCAGCCACCGACTCATGTCGATACCGTGCCTTTCCCGCACCAGTTCGTACCCCGCGCCCGATGCCTTGGCGCGAAAAGTATCTGCGGATGAGACCACGTCGGTTATATATTGAGACAATCCTTTGACCTCGACCAGGCGCTTGAGATAGTGCGCCGGCAGGTAAATATCGGAGATCAGCAGTATTTTTTTACCTTGGTCATGCAGCTGTTTGATCCAGCCCACCAGTTCCGTGCGCGGTGTGAGGACTGCCGATTCCAGCCTCAGCTCGTAGTCGACCACGCGCTCGAATAGCTCGGGGGTATAGCTGTTATCGAACAACCGGCGCAGCACCTCCGGCATGAATTGATCGTAATTGGCTTCGTGGTCTGGGTGTTCCTGCCCGTTGGTCGAACGGTGCGCGGCCTCGATTTTGTCCCGCAGCGCCTGCACCTCCTGCCATGAGGTCGTTATCCCCTGGCTCCGTGCCAGGTCGGCGACAAAACGGGCCACCGGCGGCTTGACCAGATCCGGATCGTGTATACAGCGCACGAACAGGGTGTCGAATATATCTATGGAAACGATCTCTTTATCAGAGATCAGTGTGTTCGCATGGCTGATCAGGCGGGGCAGCGAGTAGAACGGTTTCACCAATCAGCCTCGGCTAAACATCGACTGCAGTTTGTGTACGATCCTGCCGGGTATACTTGGTGTTTTACCGTTGCGCTGGGCGTGGCTCAGCCGGTTGCGTACGTTGATCAACTCGTGCTCAAGGGCGATCAAGCGATCAACGGCAGTATTAATATAAGCGTGCGTATCCGGCGGGCATCTTGCCAGCAAGTATTGTCGAATGATTTTTCTATCCTGCTCACGGCCGATGATCGCGGCCTCACTCAGCGTATTTGCGCTGTGAATTCTGTAGTACAGCAGTTTTTCATCATGCAGATACACCGTATTGCGCTCAGCAGCCAGCAAAACGCGAAAAATATAGTCGTAGTCGTGCAGATAGCGCAACGCAGAAAAACCACCGACCCGATTTGCCAGCTCCCGGGTTAGGAACAGATTGGAAGTGGTGACCATGTAATTACCGTGCAGGAAGCCGTCGTACAGATCATTGCTTTTCAAGTAGTACTCCCGGTTGCGTTCATGCCAGCGGCGCCATGGCATTTCAGGCGGCATTTCATTGCCAGCATCGTCAATCGGGATGACGTCGCTGAACACGCACGCGGCAGAAGTGGTGCGCTGCGTATCAAGCAGGCGTTCCAGCCGGTTGGATTTATACACGTCGTCCGAATTAATGATGCTGATAAAGCTGCCCCGGCTTAATTCCATCCCGCGGTTGAGCGCGTTAAATGCATCCTGGTTTTGCTGGAAATGATAGTAAACTCTGGGGTCATCGTACCCACGGGCTATTGCTCCCGTCCGATCGGTTGACCCATCATCAATGATGATTAATTCCAGGTCCGGGACGGACTGGTTTAGTACACTGTCTATGGCGGCCGCGACGTAGCGTTCATGATTGTAGGCGGGCATCACCACGCTGACTAGGGGAATGCCATCAGGGCTGGTTTCTTCCATTGCGTAAAGCGCCGTTGCCGGTGCGATATAATTCTTTTCGTAAGCAAGTCGTTAGAGGGGTGGTAATAATAGCTTACAATGCACCAGATGTTGCACTTTCCATTATCGACAGTAAAAATATTAGATCGACAACAGCGGTGCAAGGCATTTCGCCAGACTTCCACTTGATTAAAGCCCGCCACAGTCCGTGAACGCACATCCAAGCGGTAGCCGGGGTCTCAAGCCTTATCCCCAGTCATTGACTGTCTTGACTGCGCTTTTGCTGCTGCTTGTGTTTTGCATATACTACGCCGTTGCCGCTTGGCATCTGCCGCGCGGTGCGGGTCCAGACAGCGAAGCGCACTACGACGTCGCCCGCTTTGTTTATGAAAAAGGACGCTTGGCGGTACTGCCAGATGATGCGGGCAGCCTTTTACTGACGCCCTACGGGACCACGCGTGCGCTAAGGCCTCCACTGTCCTACCTCGTAGCAGCAGGTATGGCGGGCCTGATACATGAATCCGGCGACAGTCTGTTTAAGAGTCTGCGTTTTGGTTCCGCATTGCTTTGTGCGCTCGCCGTGATGCTGACGTTCCTCGGGCTGATTCTGCTTTATGAGCGCTACTGGCTGGCGCTGGCTGGCGCCCTGTTGTTTGGACTGCTGCCGCAGCTGGCATTCATTGCATCCTATACCAACGATGACAGCGGCGCGATATTTGCTGGCACCGCGTTGGCCTTCAGCATCATCCTGATTCTGCGCTACGGTTTGACTGTGCGGACCTCTGTTGCGTTTGGTTTGGCAACCGGACTGGTGCTGCTGTCTAAATTTACTGCCTGGGTATTATTGCCTGCGGCCGCAGTTTTTATCCTACCCCGTCTTGTACAGCTGCGCGGTCGGGCGATTAAGCTTGCTGCTGTCCTGGCCATCACCGCGCTGATTGGTGGCGGCTGGTGGATAGTTTTCAACATGATCCACTACGGCGTCGACGATCCTTTGTTGACCAGGGCGTCACGCAACCTATCCCAGCAGCATGCCACCATAGCCAATCCGGAAAACCGGGGCTACGCCAGTCGCGGTATCGGAGCCAGTCAGCTTATTATTCAAAACTATAAGAATTTTATCGGTGAATCGTTCAAAGCTGTGGTAGGCAACCTGGACTGGTTGCGGCTGCGCGTGGGTTGGCCACAGTATCTCTTGTATGGCCTGTTATTTGTAATGGGCATGCTTTATTTTCCGTTTCGTCTCATTGCGAGAAACATAAGGTACGGGGTGAAGCGAGAAGTAGCAGAACCGGATGGCGCCACCTTCTTCTATCTTGTGCTGTTCTTCATGCTGCTGATACAGATAGTCATGTACGTCAGGTTCAACCTGTATCACGATGTACAAATTCAGGGGAAATATCTGCTGCCAGTGTTGTTACCGATGCTGGTATTGTCCATGGCTGCGCTTACCGCCACCTTCAAAGTGGTAGATGATTGGATATTGCAACCGGAGGCCGTACTGAAAGGCGCGCTGGGCGTGCTGGCCTTTGTAATCATTATCGGGACGCACGTGCACGCCCTGACGGCTTATGTCATACCCTACTATTTCCAACAACCGCTTAACTTCAGGACAAGCCGTTTGCAATATCTGGATTTCAGCAACCTTGATTTTGTCAAGGCAGCGCGCGATGTTGAGCTAAGCGTCAGTCCAAGCGGGCTGCTCGTGAAGTCAATGGACAACGATCCGCAAATTGTTTTAAAGAATCGGTACTGTAAATGGTTGGCGCCCAACTCGATTGCGCACATCGTGCTTCACGCGGAGCGGGTTGGACACTTTAAAATTTACATTGATCAGGGCAATGGTTTCCGCGAGCGAAGCGTACACAGCAGGCGCTACGCGGTGGGGTCCAATCACCTCATCATTCCTTTCGGCACGAAGCGATGCAAGGCCATCCGCTTGGATCCGGCAGTGGAGGCCGGTGAAATAGTTCTCAAGCGGGTCGGCTTCGCCTCGATGTCAATCAGTAATGCACAATAGTGCCGCTTCCCAGCCAACGTTCAAGCAGAACAAATCGGGCCTGACCGCTTGCACCGGCGCATAGCAGAACTTAAGAGCGAATTCTTTGACGTGCTCGTGATCGGGGGCGGGATTACCGGCGCGTGGATTGCCCTGGACTGCGTGTCGCGAGGGCTCTCTGTTGCCTTAATTGAGAAGGGGGATTTTGGAGCGGGTACTTCGGCAAAGTCATCAAAGGTAATCCATGGCGGCATACGGTATCTGCAGCAGCTTCGCTTGGATAAGGTGCGAGAGTCCGCGCTTGAGCGGGCTTATTATCACCGAGCGGCACCCCATCTGACGCAGTTCGTGCCGTTTATGATTCCTGCTTACCGCTCGCTGGCGCAGGGTCGGACGCTGCTGCGGGCGGGTATGAGCATCTACCGCGCGCTGTGTAGCGGTGAGGATAAGATTACGGCGGATCCCGCCAAGGCGGTGCCTCCCTCGTTTGAACTGAGCCGAGACGAGGCTCTGGCAAAGTTGCCGCTGGCGAAGGCAAATCTGACCGGTGCTCTGGTGTATTACGAAAGCCACATGGAGAGCTCCGAACGCATGACGCTGGCCGTGCTTGATCACGCCCACCATTTGGGCGCCGTCTGCGCTAACTACGTCTGTGCCCGCAGCCCGCTGCTGGATCAATCCAACAGGGTGACCGGCATGCTGGTCGAAGACGTCGAGCAGGGACAGAGCTTCGAGCTGCGCGCCCGTCTTACGGTCAACGCAACGGGACCGTGGATACCCGCACTCAATCGCGCGCTGTTCAAGGATCACAGTGCGGTCGCCACCACCGGCTATTCCCGGGGCTCGCACCTGGTTACGCGGCAGCTGATTGAGAACTATGCCGTCGCGCTGCCCACTCGTTTCTCCGGGCAAAACGTGATTGATCGCGGAGGTCGTCATATTTTTATCATCCCCTGGCGCGGCTGCTCGCTTATTGGTACCAGTTATATTGCGACTGAAGAAATAGATGATCCGGTGATCGAACGGGACGAAGTGGAGCAGCTGTTGGGTGAGATCAATCGGCAGATACCCGCTTTGGACTTGATGCCGCAGGATGTGCGGCACGCTTTTTCCGGGATCTATCCGCTGCATGACAGCGTTGTGCGCGCAAAAACCTATCAGGGATCCGGGGATTATCAAATTGTTGATCACGCCAAGTTGGGTTACGCGGGGATCATATCCGCGCTGGGGGCAAAGTTCACAACCGCACGGCTCGTTGCGGAGAAGGTGACTGACTGCGTGATCGCACATCTGGCTGCTGACGCGCGCGCCTGTCAAACCCGATCGATGCGGCTGGCTAGCGCAGCCTACGACAACCTGGAGCATTACGCACCGGAAAAATCTGCGGACTGCGCGAAAACTCTGAGTGCGGATCAGGTCAAGCGGCTGATCCGGCAATACGGCTCAAAGGTTGAAAGCGCACTGGCGCCAGCAATGGATGACAGCAGCCTGCTGCAGCCGCTATGCCGCAGCCGGCCCAATCTCAAGGCGGAGGTATATCATGCAGTCGAACAGGAGATGGCGGTGCGCTTGGACGACTTCATTTATCGAAGAACCGGTATCGGTACAATTGGGTTTCCCGACAGCGAATGCATTGATGCCACCGTTGTCATCATGTCCAACCTGCTCGGGTGGGATGCGGCCAGGTGTGCGCTGGAGCGCCAGCGCTTAGACCGCTACAAGCGGTGGTTGGATAATTTATGAACGCTGCCGAGCGGCTGCGTGTGCTGCACGTTGCGCCCACCCCCTTTTTTTCTGATCGCGGCTGCCATATCCGTATTGAGGGAATCGTCCGCGCGCTCAGCAGGAAAAATATAAAAAGCGTTGTATGTACATACCACCACGGCCGGGAACGGCCGGGGGTAGATGCCCGGCGTATACAGCCCATTAAGTTCTATGAAGATACCAAAGCGGGCCCTCACTCCGCGAAATATTACGCTGACTGCAAGCTTTTATGGCTGGTGCAGAAAACCATGCGCAGCTACCGACCGGACATTATCCATGCGCATCTGCATGAGGGCGCACTGCTCGGCTGGTTGGCCAAGTGGTTTACTTTGAATATGCGAATTCCGCTGGTTGTCGATATCCAGGGTGGATTGGTCGGCGAGCTGGACAGCCACGACTATTTCGCTAGGGCAAAGATGCTGCGTCCCGCGTTTAGGGGTTTGGAATACATGATCCTGCGCCTGCCGCAGCACCTGTTTTTTTCTTCTGTTTCGAGCATGACCATGCTGCAGGCAGATTATGGCCTGCGCGCAGACCGCTTGACGCTGTTAATTGACCGAATTGAGCCCAACATGGAATACGGCACCGCACATCGGGTTGGGAACGGAAAAGTAACCGTTGTTTATTCTGGTTCCCTGCTGGCGGCGAAGGGACTGCCGACGCTACTCGAGGTGGCGGCCAGGCTGCTGACGCGGCGCAGCGATGTGCAAATGATGCTGATAGGCTATCCGCTTGAAGAAACCGAGTCGTTTTTAAGGGCCAGAGGCCTTTCGGACCGCTGCACGCTAACCGGAAAGATCAACTTTGAAGTCCTGCCGCAGCACCTGGGCCGAGCTGATATCGCGCTCGACCCCAAATCAGCCGCTGCCGGCGAAGGCAGCGGAAAGACACTGAACTATATGGCGGCTGGCCTGCCAGTCGTCGCTTTCGACTCAGCTAACAATCGCGCGGTTCTGGGGCAGCAGCAGGAGCTGGTGGCGCAAGGGTCGATCGACGCTTTCGTGCGGCGAATAGAATTTCTCATCGATCATCCCCAGGTGCGCCGAGCGGAGGGTAGGCGTAACCGCGAGCGGGCGCAGCGAGAGCTGACCTGGGATACGGCTATGGATATGGTACTGCCTGTATATGCAAAACTACTCGGCCCGGAAAAATACTCAATTGACTGAATACCGCCCCTCGCTCGTCGTGACCCGCGCCGTCCGAAGGTGATAGGATCGGACGTGATTCTAATCATGTACCATACTCTTGCCGCTCGTATAACGATGTTCTTTATCTCTCCCCTGCACGGCGTGCGACGTGGCAATGGCTTATGTGTTGACCGTGCTTTAGGCGGCACGCCGTTTTCTGCACAAAGTCCGTGTCATGCACAGAGGGTAGGAAGGCAGCATGTTGGCAGAGGCTGAGCGATGAAGATATTGGTTACTGGTGGGACCGGATTTTCCGGCAAAGCCCTGGTCAAGCGTTTGCTGGATGACAAGCATCAGGTTGTGGCCATGGATTACAAAGAGGGCCTTAAAACCGATGAAATTAAGTCCTGGGGTGGGGACGTGGTCATTGGCAGCGTTACCGACCGGGCCGTGGTCGAGCGCGTGGTCAAGGGGGTTGATGTTGTCCATCACCTTGCTGCGGCATTCCGCGAACTGGACGTGCCCAACAGCTACTATGAAGAGGTGAACATTCAGGGCACGCTGAATGTGCTGCAGGCGGCTAAGAGGGAGGGGGTGAAACGCTTCATCTACTGCAGTACCTGTGGCGTGCACGGTAACGTCGAGCATCCACCGGCAGCGGAAAGCGCCCCGATAAAGCCCGCCGATTATTATCAAAGAACGAAGTACGAGGCTGAACCGCTGGTGCTGGCCGAACACGGCAAAGGTATTAAGGCGCTGGTGCTGCGTCCAGCGGCGATCTATGGACCCGGTGATCCGGAGCGCTTCGGCATGATCTTTCGTCGGGTGAATAAAGGCGTGTTCCCCATGTTTGGTGACGGCAAGGCTCTGTACCATCCACTTTACATCGACAATTTTGTCGATGCTTTATGCAACGTCCTGCGGGATGGTGTGGGGGATGGTCAGGTATATCTGATCGCGGATGAAGAATACGTCGAGATCGAACAGCTGGTAAAAAAGGTAGCGCAGGCGTTGCAAACAGAGGTACGCATCCCACATTATCCGTTTCTCCCACTGAGCGTTGCCGGGCATCTCATGGAATGGGTGTGTAAGCCGTTGCATATAACTCCACCCATTTTCCCGCGCAGAGTAGACTGGTACAAGCAGAACCGTGCGTTTGATATCAGTAAAGCGAAACAAGACCTCAACTATCATCCGGTCGTGGATCTGGACGAGGGCCTGCGCCGGACCGCCGATTGGTACAGGTCCGAAGGCTACCTGTAGACCGCTGGCTATGTGTGGTATCGCTGGTATTGTCGGAGGGGATTCCGCCCGGGAAGAAGCCGTGCGGCGCATGACCGATGCGCTTATTCATCGCGGCCCGGACGATTCCGGATATTTCCACGACAGCGATGTATCACTTGGCCAGCGGCGGCTCGCCATTATAGATCTGGTTACCGGGCAGCAGCCGATCAGTAATGAGACGGAAGACGTCGTATTGATTTGCAATGGTGAGATCTACAACAGCCCGCAGTTGCGCAACAACTTGCAGGCCAAGGGACACGCGTTCAAGACCGCGTCGGATGTGGAGACCATTATCCACCTGTATGAAGAGTATGGTGAAAAGTGCGTCAATTATCTGCGAGGAATGTTTGCATTTGCTCTTTGGGACCAGAGGCAGAAAAAGCTGGTTCTTGCACGGGACCACCTGGGGCAGAAGCCGCTTTACTTCGGCAACTTCAACGGCGGATTCTTTTTTGCCTCTGAAGTAAAGGCGTTGCTGGCCACCGCCTGGCTCGAGCCCGAAGTTAACCTGGAGGCAATCTGGCACTATATGTCGACGCGGTTCGTGCCAAATCAATCCTCTTTGTTCAAGGGCATTCACAAACTTCCGGCCGCCCATATGCTGGTGTGGCAGGACGGCGATATCAAGGTTAGTCGCTATTGGGATCTGGACTTTATCCACAAGCACAGCGGATCGGATGCCGACATCATAGACGGCTTGCGCGATGTGCTGGATGAAGCGGTGGATCTGCACCTGTTGAGCGACGTTCGGGTGGGCGCCTTCTTAAGCGGTGGGATCGACTCCGGCACCATAGCAGCGATGATGGCGTTGCACAGTAAGGAGCCGGTTCCCGTTTTTTCCATCGGCGTAAAAGAACAGTCGTTCAACGAGCTGCCCTACGCGCGGATTGTGGCAGATCGCTACGGTATGGAGGGGCATGAGCAGGTGGTATCCGCCGACATGATCCACCTAATACCTCGTATGATCCAGCACATGGATGAACCCTCCGACCCATACGCAGTCGGCGTGTTCCTGGTTTCGCAACTTGCGCGTAAAACGGTGAAAGTCGTGTTAAGCGGCGACGGCGGGGATGAGAATTTTGCGGGTTATGACCGCTACGCCGGACAGCGCCTGGCGGACATGTATGCGATTTTGCCGAAGTGGCTTCGGGCTAACGTCATGAGCAGGATGGTTCGTCTGATACCGGAATCCTTCGGCTATAAAACCATGGCGCAGAAAGCCCGCTGGCTGAATGAGGTGTCCATGTATGAGGCGGGGCAAAGGTATGCTTATAGCATGAGTTTTCTTCGCTTTACGCCGCAAGTTAAGCACCGGCTGTTCACTCAGCGCGTGATAGACGGCCTTGAAGTAGAAAACTCAGATCGCAAGATTCTGGATTATTTTGATGCGGCGAACGCTGACGAACTTGTTGACCGTATGCTGTATACGGATTTAATGACTCGCATGCCGGATCACCTTATGGTGATCGCCGATCGAATGACTATGGCGCATTCTCTGGAAAGCCGTGCGCCGCTGCTGGATCATCGGCTAACCGAGTACGCTGCTGCTATGCCGCCGCACCTCAAACTCCATGGATCTAAACTCAAATACGGACTCAGACAGGTAGCGGGACGCTATCTGCCAAGGGAATTGATTGACCGAAAGAAGCAGGGTTTTGGATTTCCCATTGCGCAGTGGATGCGAACGGAGCTGGCAGGCTGCCTGCAGCGGTTGTTCAGACAGTCTCGCTTTGTAGAGCTTGGCTGGTTTCGGCAGGAAACGGTCGATACCCTGTTGGCTGAGCATTTGTCCGGCACCGTGGATCACAATTTCCGCCTATGGATTCTGCTCAACCTGGAGCTCTGGTATAGACTGTATTTTGAAGGCATGAGCGCCGATGAATTAGGAGAATTTACCGCTTCCTTAATGCACGGTTAGCCGGGCGGGGTGTACCGACGCGGCCGTTACGTGAATAAAGAGTTACCGACGGATAAAAGCAGATAGTTGAATGACCAGGCCTGCCGGCGCGTATCAGACATTGTGCATCCGGTTCACACCGCCCGGGTTGCCCGCTATGCTGCAACCTGATGCAACATAAGCGGCGCTAGCCCAATGCAACCTCAAAGGCAAGACCAGGCGAAGAAAACGCATGCAGCAGTGACCGGCGGTGGATCAGCGCTGTCACGCTATCAAGACGTGGTCATTGGACGCTCCGGATTCGGCTCCACCCTTTACTTCGAGTTTTGCACCTGGCTGACATTTCTGCCGGGCGCTTTGGGGCTGTGGTTGAGAAAACTGTTCTGGCCAAGACTGTTCGCGTCCTGCGGCACAGGGGTGGTGTTCGGCAGCAATGTCACCCTGCGGCATCCGCATCGAATTCGCCTGGGCAACCGGGTGGTGCTAAGCGAGGGTGTCGTGCTCGACGCGCGCAACGCCCAGCGTCTGGATGTAATTACAGTAGGTGACGATGTTATGCTGGCCAACTACGTCCTCATTTCCTGTAAATCAGGAAACATAGATATCGGGGACAGTGTGGGTATTGGCGCGCACAGCATTATCCAATCGACTTATGATTGTCCGGTTTCAATTGGTGCTGATGCGATAATCGGGCCGCGCTGTTATATCGTTGGCGGCGGGTCTTATCGCACTGACCGAACTGACGTACCCATAAGGCAGCAAGGTATCATTGCCGACGGCGGCTGCGTACTTGAATCCAACGTGTGGCTGGGGGCGGCGGTGAATGTGCTGGGCGGCGTAACCATGAAAAACGGATCCGTCGCGGCCGCCGGCGCCGTGGTTACCCGCGACGTGGCGCAAGATACAATCTGTGCGGGGGTGCCGGCTAAACCCCTGCGTAAACGGACCGACCCAGGCTAATCATCGTCCAATGCGGGCTTCCAATAGGCGACGGCCGTGGCTCTTTCTGCTTAAACTTAGCGTCTCCGTTGTTCTCGTAGTCTGGATCATTCAGGATGTTGATTTCACCGAAGTCGGTGACGTTCTGCTGCAGACCAATCTGACCCTGTTGTTTCTCGCGTTCTGCCTGTTCTTCCTGGGTTACGTGTTGACCGCCATCCGCTGGCGGCTGTTGATGTCCATCCACGCAGTTAAGCCACCGCTGATCGTTCTCGTTCAATCTTTCATGGTGGGCATATTTTTTAACAACCTGCTACCGTCTACCATCGGCGGTGATCTGTCACGCATGTATGACGTGTGGCGTATCGCCAAAGATAAAACCAGCGCCGTTTCGATAGTACTGGTAGATCGTTTTCTGGGAATTCTGGCTTTGATTCTGTGGGCAAGTCTGGCACTGGCGCTCAGTTCCCGGATCCGGTCGGTGGATGAAATCACCATCCCCGTTGTACTTGTGCTGTGCGCCGCGCTTTTACTGGCGGCATTCGTTTCAGGTCGTCCGCGCCGGCTCATCACCATCATTCTACATCGGCTCAAGCTGCTGGTGGGATATGGACCCGCCTTCCTTAGGCGGCTGTATGGCAAGGTGGTGGGTGCTTTTGGTCCGTATTTCGCGCATAACCAGGTATTGTTTAAGGCGCTGCTGGTGTCACTGCTGCTGCAGCTCAACGTCATTTTTCACTTCTGGCTAATTGGGCAGGCAATGGGTATCGGCCTGTCATTCTTTGCCATGTGCGTCATCATTCCTTGTGCGCTGATGATTATGATGCTGCCGATTTCCGTGAATGCGATCGGCGTGCGCGAAGTGACGTTTGTCTACTTCATGTCTTTTTTTGCTGTGAGTGATGCAAAAGCGCTGGCGTTTGCCTGGATCGCACTGACCTTTGTGTTGTTTCAAGGCTTGCTCGGGGGCATCGTGTTTGCGCTTAGGCGCGACCCGCCCGATCTATCCCGGCCCGCGGCACCTTCGGGTTCGTAAATCGCCTCATCACAAATGGGCGAACTTAAGCATGTGCCGGCCGCTACTTTTACCTGCGCTCGTGGGAGAATTCGGTAAACAGCAGCGGATCGACCGCCGCGCCGTTCAGGGCGGTTTTCCAGTACAGCACCTTGACGCCCGTCCCCTCCGGATCAAGCTCGCCGATTATCTCTCCCTTAGCGGTCGTTTGTCCGCTCTGCTTGAGTGCGCGCGCCACCGGCCCCAGGCAGGAAAACAAGCCCATGCCGTGATCGATGGTGATGTAGAAGGCGCCTTGATCCTGAGTTTCGACCACCTTAACCACGATGCCTTCGCCGGGCGCCGCTACCGCTTGCTTCCCACTCACCCGAAACACCACACTTCTTTCCGGCTCGCTGTTTTTCTCTGCGGCATAGCGGGTGCCGAAGGGGACAATAGTTTTCACCGCTACGGGCGGGAGCAGGGGAAACGTAGCGTCCAGCTCGGGCCGCCACGCGTTGGGTGGTTTTAACTGAGCTGTCGCGGCCGCGTGTTTGCGCTGGGTCATGAGTGGATGGCCATACGGCTGGACGGAGAACTCCCTTGTCACCGGATCCTCTTCCGCCAAGGCTACGGTGACCAGGTAGTTACCCTGCGCGGTTTCTAGATCGATGCCAACCACGCCGAACCATGACCCTTTACGCTTCAAGACAAGAATGGGAGTGCGGCCGAATTTTGCGCTTATATCTTTATCGCTGTCTACATATAGCGCGATCACAGCAATCCCGCCCGCTACCGGGTGGTGAACGGGGTAGGGCTGCGCGAATGACGCCGTGGCCAATAAGCTGACTACCGGCATCAGCATTGCCGCAGTTAGGCGCCTGAAAATCCTGGCGTAAGGGATGGTGGTGCTGCTCCTGCCAGCGCGCATTTTGTCCCGTTTACCTACCTGGTCTTATCTTCAACCCGGCAAATCAGCTCCCCTTGAGCCAATCGAACGTCCAGCTTTTCTCCGACCCGCACCTGCCGGGCCGCGGTAACCACTTTCCCCGTTTCATTGGTCACCATCGCATAGCCCCGTTGCAGAGTGGCGAGGGGACTCACGCCGTTGAGGCGTGCCATCGCGGATAGCATTGGTCGACGCGCCGCCGCCGTTAAACGTGATGAGATCCCCCCCAGTCGTTTATGCGCGCTTTGCAAACGCCAGCTGTCAGTCACCAGCTGATGCCGCGGATTGTGCTGCAGGATGCACTGGGCGTGAGCGTTAAACCTCTGCCTGTGCCCGCCCATGTCATGCCGCAGAGCGTTACTCAGCCGGCTGTATATGAGTTGCAGTCGATGTCGCGCTTGTGTATAGCGGCGCGTCGGATGAATCAGGCGGTGAGCGAGGAGATCATTACGCTGCGTTGCCTGTTCAATCCTGCGCGTCATGATAGCCGATATTTGCGCCGCATTGGCGCGCAGGTGGCGCGCGATCGACGCCGCCTCCGGCACGACCAGTTCGGCCGCAGCGGTCGGGGTCGCGGCTCGATGGTCGGCCACAAAGTCCGCAATGGTAAAGTCTATCTCGTGACCTATTCCGCTAACGATCGGAATATCACAGTCCGCTATGGCGCGTGCGGTCCGTTCCTCATTAAAAGCCCATAGGTCCTCCAGTGATCCCCCGCCGCGGGCGAGGATAAGCACATCGCACTCGGCGCGCTGCGAGGCTTGTTGCAGCGCGTTGATGATTCCGTCCGGCGCCGAAATGCCCTGCACCGGAGTGGGGTAAATGATGAGCGGTATGGCGGGAAAGCGCCTGTGGCAGGTGGTGACGATGTCCCGTACCGCCGCTCCGGTTGGGGATGTGATCACTCCGATGCGACGAGGCATCATTGGTATCGGCTGCTTGCGCTCCGCGTCAAACAAGCCCTCTTTTTGCAGCGACGCTTTGAGCCGCTCAAACTTCTCGCGCAGCGCCCCTTCACCCGCGGGTTCGATGTACTGCACCACCAATTGCAGATCACCGCGCGGTTCATAGATGGTCAGCCGCGCGCGCAGCAGCACCTGGGCTCCCTCCGTGGGGGTATAGTCAAACAGCGTGCGGCGGTTCCTGAACAGAGCGCATCGAATCTGGGAAGTGTGATCCTTCAGCGTAAAGTACAGATGACCCGAACTCGGTGCGGACAGATTTGACAGCTCACCCTCCACCCAAACCTGAGCGAAGCGGGACTCAACGAGTTGACGGGCAACTTTGTTCAGTTTTTCAACACTATAAACGTCCCGCTTTAGAGGAATGTCAGACTGTGCCGTTGGGAATTCCCGCATGCGATTCGATCGAAGGTGAAGGAAGCAGGTAAATAATAATCGAAAATGTAGCTTTTGACCTAAAGCCAATTAAAGTCAAAGGTGGGCAGGGTGTATACGCATTAAATCTATTTCTTTTGCCTTGGTGCTGCTTGACACCCTCCGTATAATCCGATGATGGAAAATATCAAAGAAGCGCTTACTTTTGACGACGTTCTTTTGGTCCCGGCAATTTCGCGGGTGCTGCCGAGAGAGGTCGATCTGTCTACCCGGCTCACCCAGAACCTCCGCCTTAACATTCCGCTGCTGTCAGCGGCCATGGATACGGTGACGGAAGCCCGTGCCGCCATCTGCATGGCTCAGGAAGGGGGATTCGGGGTAATTCACCGCAACCTGACGCCGGCACAGCAGTCAGCGGAAGTGCGCCAGGTTAAGAAGCACGAAGCGGGCATCATCACCGACCCGATCACGGTATCCGCCAATACCAGTATTCAGGAGGTGCTGGACCTGACCCGGCACCATCACATCTCAGGTGTACCGGTGATTGATAACGACAAGCTGGCGGGGATCGTGACCAGTCGGGATCTGCGCTTTGAGACGCGTTTCGACGCCCCGGTCAGCCGGGTAATGACGGGAAAGGCCAAGCTGGTGACGGTGAAAGAAGGCGCGTCTCGTGATCAGGTGCAGGCGCTTTTGCACGAGCACCGCATCGAGAAAGTGTTGGTGGTGGACGATGACTTCAACCTGCGCGGGCTGATTACGGTAAAGGACATTCAGAAGTCAACTGAGCATCCCTACGCGTGCAAGGATGCGCAGGGCCGCCTGCTGGCGGGGGCGGCCGTCGGCGTCGGAGCTGATACCGATGAGCGGGTCGAACTCCTGCTCAAGGCGGAGGTCGATACGCTGGTTGTGGACACCGCGCACGGTCATTCCAGTCTGGTACTTGAGCGCGTCAAGCAGATCAAATCCACCTATCCGGATGCACAGGTGATCGCGGGTAATATCGCCACCGCTCAGGCGGGCCGGGATCTACAGGAGGTAGGCGTTGACGCGGTCAAGGTCGGAATTGGTCCGGGGTCGATCTGCACCACGCGCATGGTGGCCGGCGTTGGTGTACCACAGGTAACCGCCATCAGAGATGTAGCGGCAGCGCTTAAAAACTCTGGCGTTCCGGTTATCGCGGATGGGGGTATTCGCTTCTCCGGTGACATAGCCAAAGCCTTAGCTGCCGGTGCGCACTGCGTGATGCTGGGCAGCCTGCTTGCCGGTACTGACGAAGCGCCGGGTGAGATTGAGATGTATCAGGGTCGCTCCTACAAATCCTACCGGGGCATGGGCTCGCTGGGGGCGATGCAAACTGGCTCCAGGGACCGGTATTTCCAGGAAGGCGCCGAATCGAGTCAGAAACTGGTGCCTGAGGGGATAGAGGGCCGGGTTCCGTACAAGGGGCCATTAATCAATATCGTGCAACAGCTGATGGGCGGCCTGCGTGCGAGCATGGGTTATACCGGTTGCCAGGATCTGGACACGTTTCGCACACAGACTGAATTTGTCCGCATCACCAACGCCGGTATCACCGAAAGTCATGTGCATGATGTCAGCATCGTTAAAGAAGCGCCGAACTATCAGATTGGCAACAAGTAATCGCAGGCACAAGCCATTGCGTCTTCCTGCAACCAAGGCTTATATCTCTGCTGCGGTTAATGGCGATAAGTGAGCAGCTAAAGTGCAAAGCCAGCCGCTAGTCGCCCGCGATACGCGCGGTTAATTTCATGCCAGACCTGCATGCTGATCGAATTCTGATTCTTGATTTCGGCGCGCAGTATATTCAGTTAATCGCGCGTCGCGTGCGGGAAGCCGGGGTGTATTGTGAAATTCACCCTTTTGATAAAAGCATTGACGCCATCAAAGCATTCAAAGCTAGGGGCATTATACTGTCCGGCGGACCAGCGACGGTCACGCAGGACTACACGCCCAGGCCGAGCGCGGAAATATTTAAACTCGGCATTCCTATTCTCGGCATCTGTTACGGCATGCAGTGCATGGCCCAGGCGCTGGGAGGCGAGGTGCAGACCTCGAGCCGGCGTGAATATGGTCATGCCGACATCGCGATCACCAATCCCGGCTTGTTGTTTTCTGGTCTCGGCGAATCGGATGCGGATCCTGTGGTGTTCGACGTCTGGATGAGCCATGGTGACAAGGTGATCGCACTGCCGCCCGGGTTCAGCGTATCCGCTTGCACCGGCAACTCACCGCTGGCGGCAATAGGGGATGACGATAGAAGATTTTATGGTGTGCAGTTCCATCCGGAAGTGACGCAAACGGCATTCGGGCCGGAGATCCTGAGCCGCTTTGTGCACGATATCTGCGGCTGCGGTAACACATGGACACCCGGCAACATCATGCAGGATACGATCGAAACGATGCGCCGTACGGTCGGCGACGATCAGGTTATCCTGGGACTATCAGGCGGCGTTGATTCTTCCGTTGTTGCTGCGCTGCTGAATCAGGCCATTGGCAGTCAGTTGAACTGTATTTTTGTTGACACCGGTTTACTGCGACTGAATGAAGGCGATCAGGTTACACAAACTTTCAGCAGCCACCTGGGGTTGAAGGTCATAAGGGTTAACGCCGAGCAGCGGTTCCTTGACGCGCTGCGCGGCGTTTCCGATCCGGAACAGAAACGAAAGATTATCGGCGGGTTGTTCGTTGATGTGTTTGAAGAACAGGCCAGTCAGTTTCAGGATGCAAAATGGCTGGCGCAAGGCACGATTTACCCCGATGTAATTGAGTCAGCCGGCACCTCGGCGAATACCACCAAAGTAATCAAATCGCACCACAACGTTGGCGGCCTACCCGAGCAGATGAAATTAAAACTGTTGGAACCGCTGCGGGAGTTGTTCAAAGATGAGGTGCGCAAGGTCGGTATAGAACTCGGCTTGCCGCACGAGCTGGTGTATCGGCACCCCTTTCCAGGACCGGGTTTGGGCGTGCGCATACTTGGTGAGGTCAAAAAGACCCATGCCGATCTGCTGCGCGCAGCGGACGCCATATTTCTGCACGAGCTGGTGGAGAGCGGATGGTATGACCGCGTCAGCCAGGCCTTCGCCGTGTTTCTTCCGGTAAAGTCGGTCGGCGTGGTTGGTGACAACCGGGCGTACGAGTATGTTATCGCGCTGCGCGCGGTTGAAACAGTTGATTTCATGACCGCCAAATGGGCGCAGCTTCCTTACGAGCTGCTGGCCCACGTGGCTAACCGTATTATAAATGAAGTCGCCGGGATCAGCAGGGTGACCTACGATATCTCGAGCAAACCCCCGGCTACAATTGAGTGGGAGTAGCAGCGGTAATTGACTCCGCTTGGTGGCTTGAAAGTTGAACGCTTACGACGATGAAGGGTGGATGCGGCTTGCATTGCGGCTGGCGCGCACTGCGGCGGGTGAGGGAGAGGTGCCGGTCGGTTCGGTCATCGTTCTGGACGGCGCCTTGCTGGGCAAGGCATACAACCGTCCCATCGCGGCGTCGGATCCGAGCGCGCATGCTGAAATGCTCGTCCTGCGCCAGGCTGGCGCACATTTAAAAAATTATCGGTTGCCCGGGACGACCCTCTATACCACGCTTGAGCCGTGTCCTATGTGTGCCGGAGCGCTGGTGCATGCCCGAGTCCACAGAGTCGTTTTTGGGGCGGCTGACCCACGTACAGGCGCTGCCGGCAGCGTAATGAATATTCTGCACAACGATGACTTGAATCATCGCTGTGAGATTACCGCCGGCGTTCTGCAGCAAGAGTGTGCGACGCTGCTGGAAGAATTTTTTAAAAACCGGCGTTCCGCCTCATCAGCATAACCGGATTACAGCGCCGGCAGATCCAGCGTAAGCAGGGCGGCACGTCGCTCCACCAGCATCCTCACCAGCACGTCATAAAAAGTCCTGATGCGGTTGACGTAGGCGAAGGCTTCCCCACCGCGCGCCTGACCGTACTTGGTTTGCTCGTACCACTCCGGTTCGGACAGGTAGAGCAGAAATTCTTTCACGTCCGCCCATTTATCCGGATTCCGGCCCGCTTTTTGGGTCAGTATACGAGCGTCTTCCAAGTGCCCGAATCCGATATTGTATGCAGCCAGCGCCAGCCACGTACGATCGGGTTCCTCGATGCGCTGAGGCAGCTTCCGCTTCAGCCGCCTTAGGAACCTGGCGCCCCCGATAACGCTCGCCTCCGGATCCTCGCGGTTTTTGATTTTCAATACATTCGCCGTGGCCTTGGTCAACTGCATCATACCTCTCACGCCAGTCGGCGAAACGGCATCCGGGTCCCACTGTGACTCCTGGTAAGCCTGCGCCGCGAGCAAACGCCAGTCCAGTCCACTCGTTTCTTCCGCGCGCTTGAACAAGCCCTCGAATTTTGGCAGCTCTGTGCGGATACGCTGGCGGAACCTGGAGACATTAATGTAGTTGAAGCTGTCCGCAGTTCCGTAGTACCGGTCAACCAGCACCTTCAGTTCCCCGGATTCTTCAAGCTCCTTGATATATTGTGCCGCTTCTTGAAATACGCTCTCGTCAGCTGCCATGGAAAAGGCCCACGCCAGTTGCTCGGATTCCTTTATCGTGACGCCGGTGTGTAATTGCGGGTGGTGCTGTCGAACCACGGCGATGATATTGGAATCGGCAATGGTCAGATCCAGCTCGCCTTGCCACACGTCATACAGCAGATCTTCAGCCGTTTTTTCGCTGGCTTCCGTCCACATCAGCGCAGGATAGTCAACTTTGAGCTCACTTAAGCGCTGTGCAACGCTGCTGCCACCAACCACCGTGATTTCGCGCCCAATCAGGTCTTCAATGGTCTGGGGTTGCGTGCCGCCGCGTAGGTACACTGCCTGCTGCTGGATCTCCTGATAGGGTGGAGTGAACTTGAACAACCTTTTGCGCTCTTCGGTTACGATCAAGCCAGCTGCAGCGAAATGGGCATCACCCCGATTTAACCGCGGAAATATGGAGGCGATCGTATCGGTCGTGTGCATGACGAGATCTACGTTTAGTCTTTGCGCAATACCGCTGGCCAGATCGTACTCAAGACCCATCGGGCCGTCCGGCCCCTCGTAGAAGGTGGTCGGACTGTTGACGGTAAGCACCTGCAGCACGCCTGACTCCTGCACGTTGCCAAGGGTCATGCTGTCCGGTCTGTCGTGAATGAGAAACAGCGGCAGCAGGACAAGCGTAACCAGCGCGAGGGACAGCGGTACCCAGGTCCTATAAAGCGGTGTTGACGTCTCGTCTTTCATACGCTGGGCGCTTGTCGGGCACTTTGCTGCATGCCGGGGGTTGTGGCGACGAATCAAGACCCGTAAGCTTGCGCTCTTCTAGCGAGCGAACCTGTGTAGAAAGCCCGCGGAGAGGTACCGAAGCGGTCATAACGGCGCGGACTCGAAATCCGTTGGGGAGCTTGCTCCCACGTGGGTTCGAATCCCACCCTCTCCGCCATTGAAGCCGGTGTCCATGCGGTTATTATAGATCACCCTCCAAGTGTCGATACGATACTTACTCTGCGGTCTGCAGTAAAGAACCTGAGATTATGCGCGCTAAAGACTGTCCGTTTTGTGTCCCCGGATCTGAACGCATCTTCCTGTCGGATGAATTCTGCCATGCCAGATGGGATCGCCATCCCGTTAACCAAGGGCACGTATTGATTGTTCCAATCCGGCATTTTGCTGACTACTTTGATGCGACTGATGATGAGAAGCGATCACTTTGGTCAATGCTTGAAAAAGCAAAGGAATTGGTGGCGCACAAGTACAAACCTGATGCATTCAATATCGGGCTGAACGTGGGTGAGGCTGCTGGGCAATCGGTGCTCCACGCCCACATACACCTCATTCCCAGATACAAAGGTGATGTGCCGAATCCGAAAGGTGGCGTTCGCGGTGTCTTACCACACAAACAGAAATATCTGTAGTAATCTCACCGCACAACCATAGCCCAGCCGGAACATATACAGCAGAAGCGCTTTTCAGGAACGATCATTGGGCTGTTTGAGAAACTCCGGCATGGATTGAATCAGCTGCTTCAGCTGCTTTTCGTTGACACGTCGTACAGCCTGTTTGACGGAGACCCACTCGCGGTCGCGGTAACTCTCCAGCCACTCCTCGTGTACCTTCTCAACCATCATGGTGAAGACTTCGACACTGCACGTACCGCCCCATTTCTCGTATTCATAGCGCCCAACAGGGCGTTTGGATACCTGGCCCTCAATACCCGCTTCCTCTAACGCTTCCTGCGCAGCCGAAGCCTGGGCAGAGAGTTCGGGCTCCTTCACCCCTTTAGGAATAACCCAACGTCGTTTCTTGCGAGAGGAGATCATGAGGATTTCCAGGTCACCGTTTTGCTGCCGATAGGGAATGACAGCAGACTGAACAAAGAAGTAGTCAGGGACATCAGACATGGTTGTTAAATCGTTGCTTGAATCTTAGGTAAATTCTACACTCCCGTCCGGAAGTCACGTGAGACCGATATCACTGGTTTTGTATGTGCTTCCTTATATTGCGTAAGAATAACACTATGAATCCTCTGCTTACGGGATTCCCGCGCCAGGCCAAAATCGATTGGTTGCGCCCTATGAAGGGCAACGACGCTATCCATAGAATGCCATATTTAAAGGAGCTTGACATCTGCGCTCGATGAGAGAGGCAGTCAAATCCCTCACCCCCCAAACGCTGAACTCATGCGTATCTTTGGCAAATTAATGATTCCCATCCGTTGCTTGACTTGGATCAACTCGTTCTCTTTTCAATGCTGCTAGCGTAAATCACGATACTTAACAGAGGGTATCCTTATGACGACCGTTTTCTGGTTAACGATTGCGGTTCTTTTGCTAGTCATCGCATCGTTGGTTACTGGAGTAATTTCCATGGCCCAAGGCGGTGAATACGATCGAAAACACGCTACGCACTTCATGTTTTTCCGAATCGGTTTTCAGGCGCTGGCAGTCTTGTTGCTGATGCAACTTGCGTATATGAACTACGCGTAACGCGGATCGCCGTCACGAAACAGTAGTTAAGGATTGCTGTTTGATGGGCTCGAAGGTACATGGGCCTACAAGCGGGTTTGTTTTTTTTGAAATAAGATCATCTTACTCTGATCGGCCTTACTTCTTACTATCCTTTTTTTTGAATGAGAGCTGGTTAGACATGAAGGCTTAAGGAAATAAGGGTCCGGTCATCTTCTCGATGACGCAGAAAATTGCGCAGACCAGCGTCACGCAGGCAGCGATGGAAACGAGGAAAATAGCCAAGGCCAGTAATGTCGATGTTGACCAGGAAGGTAATACTGCGCCTGCAAGCCACGCGCCAATACAAACCAGAGCCAAAATAAATGTCAATGCGGCCAGGCTGTAAACGACGCATCGACACAAACTACTCGCTAGACATCTATTGCTCACAATACCCTCCGGGCAGATCACAGCGAAAGCATGATTCCTGTTTTATGCGAATTTTCTGCTTCAATCTCAAGACACTATATTAGGCAATTGAGAGAATATTCTATAAACAGACTTTGCCGACCCATTATCTTCTTAAAAACAGGTGTTTTATACTTTTGCTCGTTTTGGAGAGTTGTATGAAAGCATTGACTGGCCTCATTTTGTTTGTTGCGGTAATGGCGGCAGTCGGTTGTGCCAGCGTTCAAGTGAGTCAGGATTATGACCCCCGGACTGATCTTTCGAGTTACAGCACCTGGCAGTGGCGTGAGCCTCTGCAGCCGTTAACCGGTGATGTCCGCACCGACAATCCGCTGCTGGACAAGCGTATTCGCGCTGCTGTGGCGCATCATTTGGTCCGCCGCGGCTTCGATATGGCTAAGGTTCAGCCGGAGCTTTATCTGGTCTATCACCTTAACATCGAACCAAAAATCCAGGGTGATACTTACCGTACTACGGTCGGAGCGGGAAATTTCTATCCTCCTTTGTACGGAGGGATGGCTACCGAATCACACATTCGCCAATATGATGAGAGCCGCTTGACCATTGACATTTTTTCAGCGGATACGGGGGAACTGATATGGCGGGGAGTGGGTATCTACCGGTTGATCTCCTATGAAACACCGCGGGAGGCTGCTGCTGCGGTGCAGAAAATAATCGACAAGATCCTGCAGCAGTTCCCACCGGCCGGCACAGGAAACAGTGAACTTGGCGAGGCCCCATTCTTCGAGTTTCATAGCTGGCGTGTGGGTTTATAGGCCATACTCCAGACAAATGTTTGCATGCAGAATCCTGCCACGCCTCAGCATTCTGATGAAGTTATACCAAGCCTGCATATCTTGTTGGTCGGGCAGAGCTCGGCTTATCTTCTCCAGCATGTCAACGCAAACAGATTCTCTCTTTATGTGTTTAGGATATTCCCGGCTGTACCAAGCCATGAAGGTAAATGTTTCTGGTACATGTTTCGTTTTGATGCTCGAATATACGCTGATTGCGTCAATTAAGGCAGCGTGATTAAAAACTGATTTGAATGCATGGTGCGTATCTGGATACAGAGTCACATGCCTGAAGAAGTTACTTGACTCAGACAATAGGCTGCTTACTAAGCCTCTGATACTCTCTTCAAAAAAGTCGCTATCACGTATAGCGCTCGTTGCGCTGTACTTTTCTCGAATTTCATACAGGACTTGAGAGGCCGACGCAGTCAAAGTATGAATGGAAACCGGATCTTCCTCACGAAAGAACATCGCGATGGCTTGTAACAATTGGCGCTCTGCGACATCAAACTTTGAAAGAAGTAAGTCTGCCAATTTTTTCCAATTTGTCTCAAAAGTTTTGCTGACAGCTTATCACTCCTTACTATACAGCAGCGATTCCGATGAACGATCAGCCACAGTCCTCTCAGTCCATAAGCCGTTTCACATATGATGAAAGCATTAAACCGGACACCCGGGAATCGACACTGTATAGTCTGCTCTTTTCAATAAATTGGTTTAAAACATGACTAAAGAAGTCAACAATAATGAGCGGACATGGAAAGAAGAGATTGTTGTTGCGGGTGGCGAGTTGGTAGAGCTTGTCAAAAAACTCGTTAAGGAGGGTAATGTACGACGACTTATCATAAAAAAACCAGATGGTGATGTACTGCTGGAAGTGCCATTAACAGCTGGCGCGGCGATCGGTGGCGCGCTGGTGATAGTGACGCCGGTTCTTGCTGCGTTGGGGGCATTGGCTGCCTTGTTAACCCAAGTGAAAGTTGAGATCGAAAGAGCAGAAACTGAAAAGTAGCAGCAAAAAACGGTTATTTATACTGACGCCGGAAAACTAAACTTGAAAACATTGCGCATGACCTGCTGTAAGTTCAATCACCAATATCTGATCAGGCGCGACAAGCAAACCCACCCACCGCGGTATAGGTAATCTGAAGATATTGACATCGAATCGCAGGTACCGACGGCGGATTGGATTATTAAGTGCTTCTGGTTTGGTGATTGCGAACATGGTTGGAGTAGGGGTATTCACAACGTCCGGATACCTCCTCGCTGATTTAGGCCATCCTGATCTAGTCCTGCTTGCCTGGGTCGTGGGCGGCTTTATTGCACTGTGCGGTGCTCTCAGTTATGGCGCACTAGCGCGCCGCATGCCGGAGTCAGGTGGGGAATACTACTTTCTTTCTCGCACTTTTCATCCTCTGCTCGGTTTCCTGGCGGGTTGGACATCCTTACTCGCTGGTTTCACTGCTCCTATAGCGGCGGCGGCGCTTGCGTTGGATGCATATTTTCGCTTCGCATTTGGGATATCCGCCCCGCCGGAGTTGATTGCTACGGGCATCATCGCGGTCGCGGCCTTGATGCATGGGGTACGCCTTGGGTACGGCGTTTGCATTCAGAATCTCGCGGTCGGATTGAAGGTGGTGCTCATCTTTGCTTTTGTATTTTTTGGTGTATCTCGATTACCAGCGCCTATCAGCGTCAGTCTCGCCTCAGTGGGTGAATCTTTCGACTTGGGCGCATTTGCCGCTGCACTGGTTTGGATTTCTTTTGCCTACTCGGGTTGGAACGCAACGGTGTACATTGCCGGCGAAGTTCGCCAGCCGCAGAAATACCTGCACCGCTCCCTGTTACTGGGTACAGGCGTGGTGATCTTCATGTACATCGGGCTGAATTTCGTCTTTGTCAACGCAGCACCGCTGCACGCAATCACGGACCGGGCCGAGATCGGTGCGATTGCGGCGCAGTTTATCGGAGGTGATACACTGCAGCGCGCCGTAAGCGGGCTTATCTCGCTTGCCCTGTTCACCTCAGTATCGGCTATGCTGATGGCCGGTCCAAGAGTCTATGCCCGCATGGCTGACGATGGACTGTTCCCCACTCTATTTTCGAGTAAGTCTGAGGTGCCAAGCGCTGCTGTCATCCTGCAGGCATTGCTAGCAGCAACGGTAGTGTGGGTAAGCCCGCTTCGGGAGTTGCTCGGCTATATAGGATTTACCTTGGGATTGAGCACGTTGTTAACCGTCGCGGCGCTAGTCTTTCTTCGCTGGCGCGAGGGGCCAGACCGCGTGCCCATCCCACTTTACCCTTGGGTCCCCGCTTTCTTTGCCGTGGCCACACTGCTCGCTTTGGGATTCATGTTAATGCGCGAACCTATAGGGGCTACTTTGGGGCTGGCTACGGTCGTGTCTGGAGTTCCGATCTATTATTTGTTTCGACGGATAGAAATCATAAAAGGGTAGATTTTACAGCTTCAGTTAATCTAATCGGTAATTACAACGCTTGCCGCGCGTCTCAGGATCACCCGGCAGACACATATGACAGTGGGGATTGTCTGCTAAATTTAGACCAGATTTTCTCAATACACACCAACCAGATCGCAATATTCGGGAACGACGGTTTGATTGTGCGATTAATTCCGCTACTACTTTACCTGCAAGCTTGCGCGCATTAGGTTTGGCCCGGGATGATGCTGTCGCCCAGACGTTTAAACAGAGGATTACTGCTGCACCGAGACCGCGATTGAACCTGCTGTGGTGTTGTTGGTAAATGCGTTTGGCGCCGTCGTGCCACCGAAACTCCCGCTGACCTGGGTACTGGTTCCGCTGCTGGTCGTGCCGCTACAGGCGGCTACTATTACCGTCAGACAAACCAAACCGGTGTATGGGATAAGGCGGGTTAGCATCTTTGGTTTATTCATTTTGTCTCCCGCGGCAATCGTCAGCAGATTTGATTGAAAAAGTTATAGATTGACAGGTGATCAGCAAACATTCCCGAATTTTCGAAAATTACCATTTGTTTGACATAGGGTAACAATAGTATCCTACGGATTAGTATTCATCTGGCTGTATCAGCATAAGCAAGATTATAGCAATTCCGCGTTGTTCTGACCCTTCGAGTTCGCTCGTTTCGAGAACCTTGTTCTCTGAACCGGTTGGTTTCAGCCATAAATTCTTCATTGCTAGGTTAGTGAAGCACGCAGCATCTATTTTTTTCTTCTCCGTACTGCTCATCTTAGGTGGGTGTGGCGGTGGCAGTTCCGACAGTGGGAGCGGTTCCGATGGCGGCACCGTGCCGCAAAGCTTGGTCGGCACCTACAGCGGAACTTTTCAGGGCAGCGGCACCAACGCCAACGGGAGCTTTACCTGCTCCGGGGCTTTTCAAATGACCATATCTCAGTCCGGCAGCAATCTGGTTGTGCGCCTGCGGTTGGATCCGGTCGTCGTCACCCCGTGCGACAACGCGTTTGATTTTACCGGCGGCGGAACGTACAACCCTACAACTGGAGCAGTCAGCATCACCTCGAGCGTAGGTAACACGACCATATCAATCAACGGCGAGGCCTCCGAGAGCAACGGAAAGATCATGATCTCCGGATCGTGGAGTACAACGGAAACCAATTCGAACGATGTAATCGCCGCCGGTACGTGGACAGCGACAACGCAGTGACGAAATGAAATGTGTAGGTTGCTGCCCGCCTCGCGATTGCACCTGTCTGGCAACTGGTTTAACCTCCCGCGGCTTCGGTGCCGGTGCTCAGGGGAAGTGGGATCGAATAATATCTTGTTGTGCCCATTTAATAGAGTTAATAGATAGGAGAGGTGGCCGAGTGGTTTAAGGCGCACGCCTGGAAAGTGTGTATACGTTGACCCGTATCGAGGGTTCGAATCCCTCCCTCTCCGCCAAACAGTCTCGGGCTTCCAGAGACAGTCTCCTCGCTGTTATATAACCCCCCGAAAGCCGGGCGTTTACGGCAGTTACTGGGCGCATAACTCATGCTCAGCGCGAACTAGCTGAGGGGATATTGTGGACATTTATGCGATTTTCTCTGTGGGCGATTTCGCTGGTTCGCCCTTGCGGATTTAAACTGGGAAGCCGAAGAGTTTGCGCTGTTCCGTCCAGTTGAGAGAGAGGCTTTTTTTAATCCGATCCAGAGATAGATCAGGTGGGATATTTCCTTTACAAACGGCCTGGATGATATCCGGTGCGAGGTAAGCCAGTTTTAACAGATGTCCCACATAGCGTTGGGTGACGCCCAACTCTTTAGCAATGGCAGAGGTAGAGGAGGCTGCACCTGTCACCAGAGCATCATGCCATTCCAATGCCCTAGCCAGCGCTTCTTGGATGGCACGAACCGAATCATGGTGTGCGGTTGAATCATTGTCATTAGGGACGATTAATTTAGTCTCCACACCACATCGTTTCAGTTTAACTGGAATGGATACCAAAAATTCATCTCTCTCAGTTAATACCTTGGCTTTCGATTTCTGCTTCAGCTTTGGCACGAGTACGTTGATCAATCCCAGCTTTAAACAATGAATTTGGACTTCCTGTTGACTGATGGTGACCCGATGAATCAATTTGGTGACAAGATCAATCTGTTTAGAGGCAGGCAATGTGTTCCATTGGCTGAGCAGGATCCCAGCCTGACTCAGCATCTGTTTCTGCTCGGCGGCTGACAATTGCAGGGATGCCAAGATATTGAGTAGCTGATTACTGCATTCCAGTAAATCCAACAATGACCGGATTACTATTCTTTCTATAGGCGAAGCTGGAACTCGCGTGACGCTGCCGGCATCTTGTTCGCGACAGTCCAGTAGCGCCTGAGAGACATAGTACCGATACCGCCGGTTGTTTTTGCGGGAATGCGTCGGACTCATGCGATTGTCTTGGTCATCGAATAATAAGCCCGCTAATAAACTGGGGTCCTTTG
>JAHEKE010000013.1:0-74558 GCA_024638505.1 Gammaproteobacteria bacterium
CTTTCCAAACTTCCGTTGTGCCTGAGTTTTAGCTTCGCCGATGTTTCGTGCCACGAAAATATTGCCAGCTTCGTCATACCATGCCGGTATTCGGTGGCCCCACCAGAGTTGACGAGAGATACACCAGTCTTGGATGTTGCGCATCCACTCGAAGTAGGTGGCTGTCCAGTTTTCTGGGACGAACTTGATACGGCCTTCTTCCACCACTTTGATTGATTCTTCTGCGAGCACGTCGGCTTTTACAAACCACTGATCTGTTAGGTAGGGTTCAAGGACCTCTCCCGTTCGATCGCCCCGCGGCACAATCAGCTTGTGCTCTTTGATGCTTTCCAGCAGCCCAAGTTGCTGTAGATCATCGACTACTTTTCGTCTCGCTTCATACCGATCAAGATTGTGATAGGGTGAATCCGCCAGATTCACCGTAGCGTCTGTGGTGAATATATTGATTAACGGGAGTCCGTGTCTTTGCCCGATCTCATAGTCGTTGAAATCATGCGCCGGCGTAATCTTTACGCAGCCTGAGCCGAATTCAGGGTCAACGTACTCGTCCGCTATGATCGGGATTTCCCGGTCCACCAACGGCAGTCGCACGGTTTTGCCGATCAGCCTGGAATAGCGCGCATCTTCGGGATGGACGGCGACGGCAGTGTCTCCGAGCATGGTCTCGGGGCGGGTAGTTGCCACGATCAGGTACTCGCCCGTTTGCCCGGATATCGGATACCGCAGGTTCCACAGCTTTCCAGATTCCTCTTCGGATATCACTTCCAGATCGGAAACGGCTGTATGTAGTTTGGGATCCCAGTTAACGAGCCGCTTACCTCGATAGATCAGCCCCTCGTCGTACAGTCGTATGAATACCTCGCGAACCGCTGCGGACAGCCCTTCATCCATGGTGAAGCGTTCTCGCTTCCAGTCGAGAGATGCACCCATTCGGCGAAGCTGACGGGATATCGTCCCACCGGATTTTTTCTTCCACGCCCAAACACGTTTGACGAATTCTTCGCGCCCAAGATCGTGCCTATCTTTGTTTTCCTGTTCAAGCTGTCGTTCCACCACCATTTGAGTGGCAATCCCGGCATGATCCATTCCGGCCTGCCACAGTGTATTACGCCCGTTCATTCGATTGAAGCGGATCAAAATATCCATGATGGTATCTTGAAACGCATGCCCCATATGTAAGCTGCCGGTGACATTTGGCGGAGGAATCATGATGCAGTAGGGCGTGCCCTTGCCAGATGGAGCAAACCAATCATTTTGCTCCCAATGGTCGTAGAGTTTCTGCTCGATGGTGGTTGGATCGTAAGTTTTTCTGAGTTCTTTAGACGACATGGTAATTGCTCGGACAGAAGCAGCGCATTATACGCAAGCCTGCGTAAAACTGGAGGGAATTGTGCGGACTTTAAAGCGAAGTGCCGATGTTTTTGGTGCTCAGTATATTGGCCAGCGTCTGGCGCAAAGTTTTTTCTTGGGCCTCATCCATTGTTGGCAGATTGAGCTGGGCTAGTCCTGCTTTAAGGTTTTTAACTGCTGAGTCGATAAGCCGATTCAGTTCTGCCGATGACGTCGAAATTGCGTCTGCCTTGAGTTCGGCAGGTTCGTATACGACATTGTTCAGCACGGGAATTGTATCGATGGCGGGGATGACGATATTGTCCTGAGCCAGATCTTCTTGCGGTAATTCCAATATGAACTCTTCAGGTCGTGCTTGCTCATCATCGCTTTTAAACGGGTCTACCCAAGGCGGCGCTTTTTCTGATTTTTTCTCGGTAGGAGATTCTGTCCGCAGGTCCGCTGTGTCATTTATCGCTGGATGTTCAACAGCGACTGCTTGCGATGTCTCCGTTGGTGCGTGCGCGTCGGTTCGCTTTTTCCCAGGCCCTGCTGTTGAAGAATTCAGATAGAATTCACGCTCACTCTGTTTATCATCAAGCGAGCCTTCCATCTTTGCTTGGGATCGGTTTTCATCTGCATTTATTTCAACTGGGGCGGGCAACTTGCCCTGTTCGCTTGAGGGTTGTTTAGAGCTAAGGTCTGTGTCCGCTGCGATTTGATCTTGCGCTGGCTTAACCTCTGACTCTTTACGCAACTCTGAAGAATTTTCATCTTCGAGTAACACCTGCAGAGAGCGCAAAGTTTCAGTTAATGCACTGTCCGGATCGGGCTTTTTCTTGCGTCTGAACCACATGACTAGATGTGCAGATTATGGGTTTGCAGAGTGCAGCCTTGTTTTCGATAAAAGCGGAATCGTTCTCGAGCTTTTGATTTGTCATCAGTGGTGTGATCTACAAACTCCACGATTCGAGGGTAGTGTTCATAGCACTCGGGAACGTCACCCAGTAGAGATACCAGCACGTTCCGGTTATTGATCTGAGGCGTTTGATAGCCGATCAAAATAGGCACGTCGAGTTGCGCTTCTTGTTCATCTAAGCCGTGTGGGACGAAGCTGCTTTGATCAAATGTCCACATTAAGTCATCTAAGGCCTGCGCCTGTTCGACATCCATAGTTTGAACGAGGGCGGTATGACCTAAAGTATAGATTTTCTGTGCCAATCGACAAGCGCCAAGCAGTTGGCCATCCGTTAAATGACGGTTCAGCAAATAAAAATCAACCCTTGGAGGCACGCTGCCTATCAACTTTTTTCGCTGCGATCAATCAAAAACTGGCTGAGCAAAGGCACCACGCGGCCGGTAGCGCCTTTGTCTTTACCGCCGCTGCGCCATGCCGTGCCGGCAATGTCCAGATGCGCCCAGCTGTACTTGTTGGTGAAGCGTGACAAGAAACAGGCTGCCGTAATGGTGCCCGCCGACGGCCCGCCAATGTTGGCGATATCAGCGAAATTGCTGTCGAGCTGGGACTGATAGTCTTGCCATAGGGGCAGTAGCCAGGCTCTATCCAAACTTTTTTCGCCGGCCTGCAGCAATTCATCTGCCAGGTCTTGATCATTGGCCAGCAAACCGCTTGCGTGCTGCCCCAAGGCAACGACACAGGCGCCAGTTAAAGTGGCGATATCGACTACTGCTGCGGGTTTAAATCGTTCAACATAGGTCAATGCGTCGCAAAGAATGAGACGACCCTCCGCGTCAGTATTCAGTATTTCAATCGTCTTTCCAGACATGCTGGTGACGATATCGCCCGGCTTGTTGGCATTACCATCCGGTAAATTCTCCGAACTCGGGATCACTCCGCTAACGTTGATTGGAAGTTTCAGTTCGGCTGCCGCTACCAGGGCACCAAACACACTCGCGGCTCCACACATGTCATACTTCATTTCATCCATTTTCGCCGCCGGTTTTAAAGAAATACCCCCAGCATCGAAAGTCAGGCCTTTGCCTACTAAAACTACGGGTGACTGCTTTGCTGCAGCGCCATGATACTCCATGATGATCAGTTTGGCTGGCTGGCTACTGCCTTTGGCTACGGAGAGCAGCGCGTCCATGCCGAGTTTTTCCATTTGAGACTGGTTGAGTACCTTTGTTTTAATTGCATACTTTTTTTGCAGGTTGCGCGCTTGTTGAGCCAGGTAAGATGGATTGCATACGTTTCCGGGAAGATTGGCTAAGTCCTTCGCCAAGTTCACCCCGTCTAATATGGCTTTTCCCTGTTGTACCCCTTGCCGAGTTTTTTTGAGCTGAACTTCAGTCGCAACCTGGAATGCAATGGCCATCGGTTTTGGTTTGTCCGCACTGCTTTTCATCTTGTCAAAGCGATACATCGCATTGCCCATGGCCTCGATCAGGTGTCTGGCTTTAACTTTATGGTCACAGCCATTTACTTCGTCTGCCAATAACCACAGATCTGCCCCGGTTACGTGCAATTCTCTGAGCTTTTTGACGACAGTCTCGGCGACCTGTCGATACCTTTTGACGTCCAGCTCGTCAGCCTTGCCATACCCGATCGCGATCAGTTTTTGCCATTTTAAGCCGGGGACGTCATACAAGACGATGCTTTCATTCTCTTTTGCCTCGAACCCACCACTGTTAATATGCGCGCTTAGCGCACCAGCGGAGAGTTGATCGACCTGAGCGGCAAGTCCCTGTAGCTGTTTTCCCTGGAATATACCAACGACGCAACAGCTGCGCGGTTTGCCTTTGAGTTTGCTTTTACTTGTTGTGAATTTCACTTATCCCCCCGTTTCTATTTATATACACGTAGTTTAAAGTTGTACCTGCCCAACTGCAGATCAAGAAAGATATTCAGGATTGTCCTGTTTTACATCAACTATTGTCAAAATAGAATAACAGCGTGTGATCGTTAACCGAGCCCTGGTACGGGAGGTATTAGAAACAAGCGTTGCAGTAACGTTTGTTATTCTCATAGTCTTTGTCGTAGTCCGCTCTCTTGGTTTCCTGCAACAGGCGGTCAGGGGGGATGTTCCCGTTGAGGCGGTGCTGACGCTGGTGGTGTTGAAGATGGTTGGCTATCTCGACGTCATTATTCCACTTATGATGTACGTGGCTATCCTTTTGGTCCTCAGCCGATGGAATCGAGACAATGAAATGCTTGTACTGGCCGCGTGTGGCATCAGTCCGGTTGACTTTCTTAAACCCTTGATGGCCTTAGTGCTGATAGTGGGCGGAGTAGTGGCCCTGTTTTCATTTTACCTCACGCCGCTTGCTATAGAGAAAGGCTATGAGGTCGAACAGGAGTATCGCAGCCGCAGTGAAATTATGGGAGTTATCCCAGGTACTTTCATGGAAACTAAAAAGGGGAGAGGCGTGTACTTTGTAGAGAGCTTTGATCGAGATGCGCTTCGATATGAGAATGTGTTTGTTTACAAATCATCTTTTGGTAAAGAGGGTGTTGTGGTTTCGAAGTATGCTTTTCAAAGAACGGACGAGCTGACTGGTGATCAGTTTTTGGTATTAAGCAACGGCACTCGTTATGAAGGGAATCCGGGGCAACCCGATTATAGAATCATGGACTTTGAAACCTATGCGTTGCGTATAGAGCCGCGTGCTTACATCTCAACGTTACCGCCGGTAAAGGCGCGATCAACGTCTCTGATTTATAAGGATCGGCACCCCGCACTGGTAAGTGAATGGCACTGGCGAATGGCGAAAGTCATTATCGTTCCCGTACTGGCTGTGTTTGCGTTAACCTTCAGTTTTATCAACCCTAGGCAGGGACGCCTGCCTGGCATGATCATGGCGTTCATGGCCTATTTTCTCTATACCAACGCACTCGGTTTTTCAGTAGCGATGCTGAGTAAAGGCAGAATTGAACCGTCCAACGGTCTATGGTGGGTGCATGGTATTTTTCTTGCGATTGCCGCTCTGCTCCTATATCGCAGGCAAAAAAACTTGCGGCTGTTTCCACTACCGAAATGGCCTCGTCGGGCCACTTGAATATGCGAATCTTAGATACGTATATTGCAAAACATATCCTGTATCAGACCTCAATATCGGTCGCGGTCTTGGTGGGCTTGTTCATGTTTCTTACCTTCATAGACCAGTTGTCTGATGTTGGAACGGGTCGGTATGGAGTTTTAGATGCGATTCGTTTTGTTGTATTGTCGCTGCCCCGAACCCTGTACGAGATATTCCCAATGTCCGCACTGCTGGGCTCAATAATGGGCATGTCAGCACTTGCGGTAGATTCTGAACTGATAGTAATTCGAGCGGCCGGAGTATCAGTCGTCCGGTTAACTGTTTCGGTTTTGAAAGTCGGGGCATTACTTGCGCTGTTCGCCTTAATTTTAGGTGAATTTGTAACCCCATATTCTGAGACCATGGCACAACGAGGACGGGCACAGGCCCTGCAGGAAAATATTAATCAGCAATCCGACTTTGGGCTGTGGATGCGGGACAACAAATCTTATGTGAATGTTGGAGAAGTATTACCCGATTTGTCGCTGCTGGATGTAAGGGTGTTTGAATTCGATGATAATGGACGCCTGCGTTCTCTGGTCTCTGCGGAAAACGGCAGGTATTTAGAAGAACCGCAAAGATGGCGCTTGGAGGGAATCGAGCAAACCCTGATAGATAAAGAAAAGGCAGAATCTAAGTCCGCGCTAGCGGCATACTGGCGCACAGATGTTACGCAGGACATCTTGTCCGTGTTCTTAATCCGCTCCGACCAGTTATCCGCTTGGCAACTTTTTAAGTACATCCAGCATTTGCGCGACAACGGCCAAGAGACCGAGGCTTATGAGCTGGCTTTTTGGACAAAGATCGTTACCCCCCTCGCGACCGCGGTAATGGTGATATTAGCTATTCCTTTTGTGTTCAGGAGTGTGCGCAGCGGCGGATTCGGACGCAGTTTGTTTATCGGGATTATGCTTGGCCTGTCTTTTTTCGTGCTGGATAAAGGCTTCGGACTTATTGTTCAGATATTTGATTTCTGGCCGTTTTTAGGAGCGGTGCTTCCCACGCTGCTGTTTGCCAGCATCGGCGCCTACTTTATTACGCGGGTTCAGTGAACTCAGGGTTCTGAATTGCTCGGCTTTAGGCTCAACGATGAGCTTGGTCCCGGACAGGTGATCATGCCAGGCTTTTTTATCTTTATCGAACAGCACCCAGAAAAATCCCAGTCCGAGAACTAACCAGGACAGTATTGCGCCGAAAAACCTGATTAGCGCGAGCCGCCAGCTCAGCCCCGCTCCGTTAGGCTGAACCACCTTGAGGCGCCAGGCGCGCATGCCCAGCGTTTGCCCTTCGTGTACCCAGAACCAGCAAAAAAATAGCAGGCAGGTAGCGAAAAGATAAAGCTGCGTGAGCAGACGTATCCACCACGTTTGACTAATAGAGTTATCAATTAGGGGCAGAGGCAGGCTGACCAGGAATAACACGCCGACCAGCAGCAGCCAGTCGTAGACGATCGCGGCCAGCCTGCGGAGCAGGCCGGCCGGCGGATTCCGTCTTACGGCGTTAATTTCCTCAGTGTCATGCACTGTCTATACAAATGAATGGGGCGGAGAGCCGCACTGGCGCGAGTTGTGCACAATTGCGTGAAAAGGCGGTGAGCGGGCAATCGTAGTGTAGGTGGGTTCAGTGGAATTCGAAAGAAAATATTTTAACTCGCTGTTTTTAAACATAATCCTCCGGTTGCACAAAATTTAATCGAACGGTGTAACGCCGGTAAACGGCACGATTAGGGCGAAGCAACCAAACTTTACCAACAGAGTTATCCACAGTTTTTGTGGATAAACAATCTAAATCAGCCGAGCGCCCCGCGAGAAAGATTAACCTGCACCAATGAACTCATTTAAAATCTAGAGTTTGCATACTTCAGTCAGTTACGCGTCATGACCTCACAACCGATACCCGACAGCGCTGAGCATGTCTCCAGCGCAGAGGCTTCTGTACCCTGGGAAGATCCATTTTTACTCAATCAGCAGTTGACCGAGGACGAAAGACTCATAGCAGAGACTGCCAGGAACTACGCGCAGGAGCAATTGCTGCCCCGTATCGTCGAGGCTCATCGTCTGGAGCATTTTGATCGCGAAATAATATCAGAGATGGGGGAAATGGGGTTTCTCGGCGTCAATCTTCCCGAACCCTTTGGCAGTGGTGCCAGCTACGTGTCTTACGGCCTGGTTGCGCGAGCCATTGAACAGGTTGATTCCGGCTATCGTTCCGCGATGAGCGTCCAGTCCAGTCTGGTCATGTACCCGATTTATGCCTACGGTTCCGACGCGCAGCGAGATAAATATTTGCCCCTGCTCGGCAGCGGCGAGTGGGTAGGTTGTTTTGGCCTGACTGAACCTGATCATGGCTCTGATCCAGGAGGTATGAAATCTCGTGCTAAAGCAGTCGATGGCGGATTCCGATTATCTGGCACAAAAACCTGGATCACAAATGCACCGCTGGCCGACGTCCTGGTGATATGGGCAAAAGATGAAACGGACATCATTCGGGGGTTTATATTGGAAAAGGGAATGAAGGGATTATCCACCACTACTATAGAAGGTAAGTTTTCCCTGCGCGCCTCTGTTACCGGACAAATTGCTATGGACGATGTGTTTGTGCCGGCAGAGAACCTGTTACCTAAAGTCAAGGGCTTAAAAGGCCCCTTCGGCTGTCTGAATCGAGCACGCTATGGCATCTCCTGGGGGAGCATGGGTGCCGCAGAATTCTGCTGGTGGGCGGCACGCCAGTATACGTTGGAGAGAAAACAGTTTGGACGGCCTCTGGCCGCGAATCAGCTGATTCAGAAGAAACTGGCGGATATGCAGACCGAAATCGCACTTGGTTTGCAGGGTGCGCTGCGCTTGGGCCGCATGATCGATAGGGGCCAGGGCGCTCCGGAATTAATATCTTTGATGAAACGGAACAATTGCGGCAAGGCGTTGGAAATAGCGCGTCTGGCACGAGATATGCACGGAGCGAACGGCATTGCTGATGAGTATCACGTGATACGTCACCTGATGAACCTGGAAACGGTGAATACCTATGAAGGCACGCATGATATTCATGCTCTGATTTTGGGTCGCGCGCAAACGGGTATACAGGCCTTCACCTCCTAGTTGAGCTTCGTCCGTTGGCTGACCTGGTTTGCAGCAGTACTTAACAAAGACCCATGACTCAGTACAGCCGTAAAAAAAGTCCCGACCTCATTTTAGGATCGAAGAAGGTAGATTTCGGCGGCATCACTGCACCGCTATCAGCAACCTGCATCAGTTGAACCATTGTGGTGGGGTGGCAGGCAAAGCCCACCGCCCAGCCTTGCGCAGATTTCTGCTCTACGCCGGCAAGTCCGGCATCCCCAGCAACATAGTCTAACCGCTTGTCCGAGCGTGCATCTGCAATACCCAAGATTGGGTTTAGGATCTGTTCCTGCAGAATGGTTACATCCAGTAAATTGACGGGGTTTTGTTTCGAACAGGGCAGGAATCGCGGCGTCAAGCGATACCACTTGTTTTCGACATACATGCCAAACTGATGCAGTTTATCCGGAGCTGCGTCCGTACCCGTGACGGGTTCGACAGCAAAATTTTCCGCCATCCGGCGAAGAAACTGAGCGGTGTTCATCCCATTTAAATCTCTGACGCATCGGTTGAATGGCAGGATCCTAAGCTCATCTGCGGAAAGCAGCGCCACAAGCACATAGTTGAACCTGTCGTCTGCAGAATAGGATGAATTCCTGGAGCGACACTTGTGCGCATATCTTGAGCAGGCGGCAAATCTATGGTGACCGTCGGTTAAGTAAGTCTTTTCTATTTTCGAAAAAAGCTCCTGCAAATGCTGGATGACCTGTGCGTCTTCGATTCGCCATAAAACCTGCTCAACATCATCGTGTGCGCAAAAGTTTAACAATGGCGGTGTGCTGGCTGTTGTCTTTTTAAGCAGCGCGTTGATATCGGCATTATCTTTATACGCCAGACAAACCGGGCTGGAAGATGCGCCAACCACATCCAGGTACTGCACCAGCAGATCCTCCTTATCGGAGCGCGTATGCTCGTGTTTGAGTACCTTACCCGTATCATAGTGTTCTATCGGAATCTCACAGACGACGGCTGTCTGTTGATGATCATCCGCCGCGAGTGTGTAGACGAAAATAGCAGGTCGGGGCAGGGGCTCAAAATCGCCACGTTCCAGCATTTTTTTTAAATTGGCTGAGTTGATGGCGAGAAGCTCCTGCAGCGTTGGTCGGCTGTTCTCGGGATATTCATCCAGTGAATGCATAGCGTTGATATAGTTCTGCGGATGCTCAACGGCAAACGAATGACGCTGGTCCGGCGATAACGAGTCGTAGGCGGGTGAGACGACTGTTTCCACGCGGGATTTTTTGACCAGAAGTCCGTCGAATGCCCTTATCCTGGTCATCGTTCCAATTCCGTGAGGTTAGCTGTTGGCGTTTTTGAATTCTTGCATGAACGCGGACAGGGTTTGCACGCTTTCAACTGGAAGAGCGTTGTATATGCTGGCACGACAGCCGCCAACACTTCTGTGACCCTTGAGGTTTACCAGATTTTCATCCTCCGCCTGCTGTAAGAACTTATTTTCTAATTCCTCGCTAGGTAAACGAAATACGACGTTCATATGTGACCTACAAGCTGGATCGACCGGACTAGAGTAGTAACCTTCGCTGTTGTCGATGCTGTCGTAAAGGATACCGGCTTTCTCCGCCGCTTCTTTTTCGATAACGAATAGACCCCCTTTGTCCTTCATCCATTGCAGCACTTTGCCAACCATATAGATAGTAAAAACGGGGGGTGTGTTAAAAAGCGAATCCTTTTCCAAGTGCACGTCATAGCGTAAGTAACGCGCAAGGTTTCGATTGGTGTTCTCCAGCGCAGACTTGCGCACGAAAACAATTGCCATGCCTGCGGGGCCCAGATTTTTTTGGGCTCCACCGTACACCAGATCAAACCTGTCCCAGGGAATCTTTCGGGACATATAATCGGATGACATATCCGCAATCAGCGGAATTTCTACGGCCGGCCACTCGACCATACGTATACCGCCTATAGTTTCGTTGGACGTGACGTGCAGATATTGAGAACCGGGTTGTGTCTTAACTTCATCCGATTTCGGCATGCGCGTGTAGTTCGAATCTTTCCCATCCCAGGCAACGTAAATATCTCCGTGAGGTTGAGCGTCGGCAATCGCACCCTTGCCCCAGCTGCCCGAATTAACGTAACCTGCGCGCTGGTCACCACTCAGAAAGTTGAGCGGCACCATTGCAAACTGTAAAGTCGCGCCTCCCTGGATAAACATCACACCGAAGTCGTCCGGGACACCAAACACTTCTAGCGCAAGTGACATAGCCTGTTTGTGCACTTCATCATAAGCTTTAGCCCGGTGACTCATTTCTATCAGTGACATCCCTTCGCCGTGATAATCGACAAACTCCCGTTGCGCCTCCTGAAGAACCGGCAGGGGTAAAGTGCAGGGTCCGGCACAAAAATTATGAACACGATTCGACATATTGGAATCTCACGTTAAACAATCAAACTTTCATGTTCACACAGTGCAGGATGTGGCCCTGTGTAAACGCCTCTATGATTTCAACCACTCCCTCAGCTACTGCGTTTTGCGCCTGTTCAGTTGACGCCCCTATATGATGCGTACCGAATACATTCGGGTGTTGCGCCAGCGCAGATATAAATTCTCCCTGCACGCTGCCTGGTTCGTTCATGTATACGTCAAGCCCGGCGCGAATACCCTTTTCATCCATCGCTTCGATCAGCGCCTGCTCATCGATCAAGTCGCCTCTGGACGTGTTGATCAGAATGGACTCAGGCTGCATCGCTTGTAGTAAAGACGCATCTACCAGTTCCTTGGTCGTTTCACTCGCCGGCGTGTGGAAGCTGATTATGTCGCAGCTTGCAGCCAGCGTAGATAGATCCGGCTGCTCTAACGCACCCAGCTGGGTTAGACGCTCTGTGACCTCACCGGGGCGCTCCGGCTTGTGGATTATATTTAGCTTCATACCAAAAGCCGCGGCCCGTTCCGCCACGGCCATGCCAATTGCCCCAAGTCCAACTACCCCAATGGAGCGGCCGAACAGCCCTTTGGCCTCTGCGAATCTCTTTTTGTTCCATCTTCCCTGGCGCAGCTCTTGTACGTTGTCAGGTATATTTCTGTCGATGGCTATGAGCAACCCAAACACCAGTTCGGCCACCGCAATCGCGTTTTTTCCGGGGACATTACAGACATAAATTTTTGACTGTGCGGCGCTGGCCTTATCAATAGTATTGGTGCCGGCACCCGCGCGAATAATCATTCTTAATTCGCTACCGCTTGCAATTACATCACTTTCGACCCGGGTGCTGCGTACTACCAGAATCTCGGTGTCTCGTACCTCGCCGGCAAGAGCCTCGGCGGTTAACCCCGGGTTAGAAGTACACTTGTGGCCATTGTGTTCCAGCTTCTCGATGAAGGATAAAGGAAACTTGTCGGCGAATAGTATTCTCATAAACAGTGATATTCAAAGGCTGCGCTAAAATAATCTGCTCAGATTACAGCAAGTTAATAGACGCGGCGGTCTCAAGCGAGCCGACAAACGCCATGTATGGTTCAGTGAACGACTCTTAGCTCAGCCCCATAAAGGACCTGTATTTTGCTAGCCGTTAATCCAATTGCAGTGACGTTTTAGATGCCAAGCTGCAAAGGACTACCCATGTTGCCCAGTGCGTAGGCAGCAGACTATCTGCCGTGAATTCCATAGAAAACTGAGGTCACAAAAGCAGTCATACCAGCATGCTACACTCTCGGGTAAGTACAGGGCAAAATTCCACGTCCTTGTTGCGGAGAAGTGTAATGATAAAAAAAATAGTAGCCGTATTTCTACTTAGTATTTTTAGCACTTATTTGAGTTATGCGGACAGTAAGGAGGCATTAAAAGCTCAAGAATTGGTAACAAAAGCAAATCTCGCAGTAAAAAATTTTACCGCAGACTCAAACATGTCCTACCTGCACGATAATCTGGACGAAGCCGAGGGACTTTTAATCATACCTGCACTGATAAAAGGTGCTTTCATTATCGGAGGGTCCGGCGGGAGCGGAGTTTTACTGGCGCGAGGAAAAGACAATGAGTGGAGCTATCCTGCGTTTTATACCATGGGAACGGGCAGCATAGGTTTTCAATGGGGAGGAGAGGTTTCTGAAATAATTTTGATGGTCATGACGCAGAAGGGTATGGATAAGCTTTTAAGCTCATCGTTCAAACTGGGCACCGACGCAAGCGTGGCGGCGGGTCCGGTTGGAGTCGGAGCCAAGGCCCAGTTCGCCGATATTCTGGCTTTTTCAAGAGCCAAAGGAGTTTTCGCGGGAGTAAGCGTGGAGGGCGCCGTGGTCAAGGCACGCTCGCAATTCAACGCTGCTTACTACGGCCGGGAAGTAAGTCCGGTGGACATACTGGTCTTAAAAAAAGTAAGCAATCCGCATGCGGATGGTCTACGTGATTCTGTCTCTACCCTGGTCAGTGGAGGATGAAAGCAGTGGTTCACCAGGATAACTACATACGTTGTTGGGCGCCGGGAAAACAGCACTTGCCAATCTAAGCACCGCTCATTAATTGCGCAAGATACCGCCATGATCGAGCATATGCGCGATCCGAGCGTGGGTGGCTTTAGTCTGCGCCAGCGTCACAAAAGCTTGGCGCTCAGAGCGATACAGCGCAGATTCACTGACGCCTTCGCTTGGATCGATGTCACCTCCAGTCACGATGCGCGCAATCTCCGTGCCAACAACAACATCGTGAGCCGTCAATTGCCCTTTGTTTTGAGCGGCTGCCAGGAATTCTTGCATACGCTGGAAAACCGGCCGGCCAACCCAATTGAATACCGGTTTCTTCGGTTTAACGTATGAATCAGTAAGCCCGCCGATGACCTGTCTAGCCGTTTCGATCAGCCGGTCTCGGTTCATTACTTGTTGATCAAGCCCTGGACGAAAGTAAGCCAAGCTCGCGGCATGCTGGGGGGATGTTCCGGTTTTACCGTAGCCGATATTCTCAAAAGTTCTGCGCGCGGCTTCGTCCCATTTTCCAAGCTGTTTGTACCAGCGGTACAAAGTATCTTTGACCCCGCCCCCGCCGGGTACCAGGCCAACCAGGCTTTCCACCAGGCCAAGTACGACGTTGGTATGTGCCACAACTACGTCACAGTGGGCCAGTACTTCGTAACCGCCGCCAATGGCCAAGCCTGAGGGGGCAGCGACCACGGGCACAGGGCAATACTTCAACGCATTCACTGCTTCCTGAAAATCCCGTAGGAATGAGTCTATCCCTTGCCAGTCCTGCTGCTCAATAAACTGACGGAACAGGTGTAAATTTACGCCAGCTGAAAAGTGTGCAGCGTCGTTGTGTACGATTATACCGCGAAATTCGTCTGCCGCGCGCAGCGCCGTCTCTCTCACTATCGCCATGGATGCATCATCCAACGCGTTAGCTTTGCTGTGAAATTCGATTAAGCCGATACTGCCTTCGAGCTTGAACAAACTCGCTGATACGTTTTCTCTCAAGGGAGTTAGAGTTCGCCGCACTTCATTAAAACGCATCACGCCGGGAGCACGGATAACCGGACAGTACTCGCCTGAAACGCTGCGCGCTTTCAGCTTACCCTGGTCTACCTGGTAGCAGAATTGATCAGCCGCGTTCTGCAGGTATGATGGTATTGGTAAGCTTTCATCGCTCAACAATTGGATAAACGGCTTAACGCCCATATCGTCAATTAGTTCGAATGGACCGTGAGTCCAATTGTATCCAAGCTTCATTGCATCATCGATAGGAATGGGGGTAGCGGCCACCTCTGGCAGCAGGCTTGCTGCGTAGGCCAGTACTCGCGCCAACACTCGGCGACAAAATCGATGTTGTGCAGAATCACCCTCAAGCAATGCGCTTACTCCATGCGCCTCACCAGCCTCCGCCAGTGCTGCGGCACCCTGACGGACAGCGCGATACTGCCCCGTATGTAAATCCACCACCTCACGTCCGCTTTCGCCTTTGCGGTAAAAGCCGCCATTTCCTTTGAGTCCCGTGTGGCCCTGGTTAATCAGTCCGGCAATAAGCGGGTTTTCGTTACTTACGGTGTGAAATGGGTCGTCAGTGGGCAGGATGGTTTTAAGGCTCTGTACGACGTCTACCATAAGGTCGAGCCCGATCAGATCATAAAGACCAAACACTCCCGTTTTTGGAATGCCCATAGGTCGCCCCATTAGGGCGTCGGCCTCCTCGACAGTGAGCCCACAGCGTATTGTTTCGTCGATTCCCACCTGCAGCGCAAACACGCCGACTCTGTTTGCCAGAAATCCAGGGGTATCCCGACACATGACGATTCCTTTTCCCATTTTTTTATCGTTGAATTCGCATAAAACATCCATCACGCCGGAGTCCGTCTCCTCGCCGCGCACTAGCTCCAACAGTCGCATATACCTGACTGGATTGAAAAAGTGAGTGATAGCAAAGTGCTGTCTGAACGACTTCGGCATTTGATCTATCAACAAAGCCATAGGAATTGTTGACGTATTAGAAGAAACGATCGCATCTGGCTTTCTATGTTGGTCGATCTGCCGATACAGATCGCGTTTTACGTCCAGCCGTTCCACTATTGCCTCAACAATCCAGTCGCAGGTCGCGATCTGGTGCAGATCGTCCTCTACATTACCCGGAACGATCTTCGCCATAACGTCAGGATGGATAATGAGGGGTGGGTCGCTGTTGCGAATGCGTTCTATCGCTTGTTCTGCCACGGCGCTGGGTTGGTTGCCTTCTGCCTTTACATCCAGCAACATTACGTCAATGTCTGCGTTAGCCAGCTGCGCGGCTATGCCGCAGCCCATGGTACCGGATCCGATTACTGCTACCTTTGAAATCATTCAAGTTCTTTCCATTGATTATCTATTGAATTATCTGTTGCAGCGGGATCTCCCGCCGGTCGCTGGTTTAACACAATAGTTTTAGCTTGGCCATAATCCAATTGAACAACTGATACAACATGCACTGAGGAGGCTGGCCAGTCTCTGCTTGACGTTAACTTTAACACCGAGTATCCCTGGTGCTGGGTCTACGCAGACTGCCTGACAAATACACCATTAAATATTGGTAAGGTCAGCTGGATAAATCCGTTTGCCGTGGATAAATCGTATGCTGCCAGCGCTGGTGTACAGGTGGTTGAGATTAATTGCTCATATTCATCGGTGCTCGCGCGGGTAAACGTCAGAGATGATTCGAAAACCTCTTCAAGCAGCAGTCCGTATCGCTTGAAAATTCTGACCAGCTCGCCTTTGGTATACATTCTTACGTGGCCATCTCGTTTCAGGTGCTGGAACTTATTGATGAAATCGGAATCGTCACGACCCGATTTCACTGCGTCCGCTATTATGACTTTACCCGTTTTTTGCAATGTTCTGTCAATCTCAGCCAATGTCGTGTGGAGCAGGGGAAAGTGGTGTAACCCATAGCGACAGAACACAGCGGAAAAACGATCCGCTTCGAACGGTAGGGTTATACCATCGAAGACAGAGAAACGAATGTTTCGCAGTTTCATTTGCTCGGCAAGTTCAATATTCTTTGCTATAGCGCCCTCCGCGATGTCCAATCCGACCACGCTTGCCTGGGGGTATCTGTGGGCGAGTTCCATCGCTACGTAGCCTGCGCCGGTGGCCAAATCCAACAACACCTGGTTGTCTTTCGTCGGTAAGAAAGATAGCAACCTATCGAGCTGTGCCGAGTCTGCGTGAGTTGTGCTGTAGGCGCGAGTGTGCAACTCGGCATCGAAGGCGCACGCTGCCTGCTTGATTACATCCTTAGGTCGAGGCTTCAACCTGATGGTACTATCAATTTTTACTCATACAGGTTTCGTTTCTGATAACTGCACGGCGAGATCGAAATCACCTCAACCACTTATATATTGCTCGAGTTGCTGGATGGTGAACTGCTGCTCGGCGATGATGGTTTTAACCAAGTCGCCTAATGAAATCATTCCAATAACCTTGTGCTTGTCTAAGACAGGGAGATGGCGTATACGCTTCTCGGTCATCACTGCCATACATTCCTCAACGCTTTGCTCTGGACGAGCAATCAGCACGTTTTTTGTCATGATATCGCTGACCAACGTTTGCTTTGAGGACTTGCCTTTGAGGATGACCTTGCGTGCGTAGTCTCTCTCAGAAATAATGCCAACGAGTTGCTCGTTTTCCATTACCAGCAGGGCGCCAACTCCCTTTTCGGCCATCGCTTCAATCGCGTCAAACACCGAACCGCTAGGGCTGATGGACCAGATGTCTTTTCCTTTAGAATCTAACAAATGTGCAACTGTCATCATTACCGATCTCCTGTTGGGAATGGCCGTTATTTAACAGAATAGGGAAAAGCTAAAATTAAAGTCAAGTCTAGCTCCTTAGTTTGATCCGCCGCATGGCCGGAGGTGGGTAATATAGATTTAGCGGGCATGGGAGGGCTGCCCGTGTAAATGGGCTCTTGCGCACTTGCGGCTCCCGCTTTTTGGACATATCGCTGACGATAAAAGCGAACAAGCATCACTCATTGCAGCGCAATACCAAGGCATTGTCGATTGGGGCCATGCTGCACTTGCAAAAACGATGTATTTTCCGGCTGTGAGAGGAAACTTGAGATTAATTATGGAAGAAGCAACGCTTTATTTGCTATGGTTAAGACATGGAGACGGTTTAGTGCGCTCCAGTTTTTTGCATCACATGATTGCTGTTTGAGCCGAGAGAAGGACCGCTACTGTGTCCAAAATTGCATGTTACACCGTTTGCCGCCTGGGTGAGGGGGTTTCTCACCGCAGCCTGCGGGGCGTCTGGAGCGTTATTTGATGGGCTTGTTTGCGGCACAGCGGGTTAAGTTCTCAAGCTTCGAGTTTGCCCGCTTTCACAAAGGCCGATGCCGCGCCAGCGTCGGACTTGAGCAGCCTGACGGGGTGCTGGTTGAGGAATCAGTAGAAGCGTTTGCCGCCGCGGAAACCACATCTGAACTACGCTGTTCTGCACAGGCGACTCTGGAGGCACTGAGTAAAACCATGGGAGACGCGTGCAGCTTTGAGCTGCTGGGGGTCAAGGCAATAAAGGCGTTTGATACTACCGTGATCATTGTTGCGTTGACTGTGAGATACGGCGAGCAGGTTCGACGATTGGTCGGGTCATACCTGGCGGAGGAAAATCCGGAAAAAGGAGCGGCTTTGGCCGTGCTCAACGCAACCAACCGGTTTCTGGACAATCCTGATTTGGATCCTTCGTCGTAAGCCACGTTCGCATCGCCTCATGAGCGGTGGCCAGAAAAAACTCCATAGCGCGTCTGAACGAAGGAGAACGTCGCTAACATACGCCGGCGTCTTACCAGCGAAGTCCGATTCTGTCCAGAGTGACTGCTGCTTCGCTGACGGAACAAGATGCCTATTACTGGCCCATCGGCGCCGGCTGTGAGCGACCGGCTTATGCCCTGGATGTGCGGCGCCTGACTGAGATCGTTGTGGAGTTGCTCGACGGAATCGAGAAGACCTATCGGTGGATTGTTTGACCAGTTTTAACCCTCCGGCGCTGCTGGTTAAAGCGGGTTGCGCGGCCCCACCTGATCACACCTGGAGCGGCCGCATAGCGTATGTCCTTCATGGTATGACAGTGTCTATACAACGAAACCGCTTTGCCTGAGCATGCCTCTTAAGTTATGCACAATTTCACAAAACCGTAGCCGGAACAACAAGCTTAAGCAGAAAAGTTAAAAAAAACTGTACAATATGTATTTAACTATTTAATTTTATTCATTATTCCCGCGTTGCATATTTTTTAATCAAACTAAGATAAATTCAATGGTGGTCCGAATTCAAGGCTCGTCACGGCAGGTTATCAACATACTTATCCACAGAATCTGTGGATAAGCGTTACCCCCTTTACAAAGCGCCTAATAGTCCGCTTTTATCGCATCAGCCCGATGGCGCGGCTTAACCTCGTATCCGAGTTCTTCCGGCTCATCGTCAACCATTTCCGGAGGGAAGCCGGGCGCTAGGATCTCGACAGCTGCAGCTTCTTCCAGGCGCTTTATGATGTTGGGCGACCACTCACGCGGGCCATATCGTTCGCGACCGTCCTCGAAAATGGCGATCATGGCAGGAGCCAGCTCTAGCTCCAGGTTTACGCGTTTAGCGATGTCGGAGAACAGGCCAAGGTCCTTGCAAACCAGATCCATGGTGAAGCTGATATCTCTGCTACCATTGAGGATGACCTGGCTTTCCGTCTCGTGTACGAACGAGTTTCCGGATGAGATACGAATCGCTTCATAAGTTGTATTCAGGTCCATACCGGCTACTTTGGCGGTTACCAGTGCCTCGCACAGGCTCAACAGGTTTGCTGTGGCCAGATAATTGGTCAAAACTTTCAATATCGACGCTGAACCCAGCGGGCCGGTGTGTAAAATTCTGCGACCCATGACGGTAAGCAATGGCAGCATTTTCTCGAAAGCAGCACGCTCGCAACCGGCGAAAATTGCGATGTTACCTGTAGCGGCACGGTGACACCCTCCTGAAACCGGGCAGTCTATCGGCTCAGCGCCGGTCTTGCGTACCAACGCTCCGAGACGCATCACCTCTTTTTCATCAGTTGTGCTCATTTCCGCCCACACTTTGCCGGGGACGAATCCGGCTAGGGCACCGTCCTCGGCTTCCAGCACAGATGCGCTTGCGGCCGGGTTGGGTAAACAGGTGATCAGGATATCGGTGTCACGAGCCATTTGCTTGGGGCTGTCTCCCCACTTGGCACCTATATCAACAAAGTGTTCGGTCAGGCCCCGATTGAGGTCGCGCACGGTTAAATCAATACCGTTTCTTAACAGGCTGCCGGCTAACTTCCCGCCGACATTGCCCAGGCCAATGAACCCGACTTTAGGCATATTTACTCCACGCTTTAGGGTTAATTATCAGGGTAGTTGAGACGGTAAATATTCACGCCGAACAGCACAGTGCCCGGATCTCCCATTTTGAAGTATCCAATGTGCTGGAACACATGAGACCACTTGTCTTGCTCAATTTCGCGCAAATATGGACGTCGTTTGATGTGATTTTTATCGGTAATAACGTACTTTACCCCCAACCTTCGGAATTCTTCCACCGCCGCCGTAAGATTGTCGTATATTCCGGGCCTGATAGTATTAACAGTTCGCTTTACCTCAGAAAATCTCCTGGGTACACGCAAACCATCCAGTTCATAGTGCTGGCTCATGCGCAATATATCCGCTCCCTCAATGATTACAACCTTGCCTTCTATATTGCGCGCGGCCCACAGCGCCCAGTGATCTTTCACTTCCGGTAATCCCAGGTGACTAAAACCGAAAGTTTTAATCGGTGTAATCGTACTGAGGGTTATCAGGATTAATAGTGCAAACAAGACATTGGCCAAGCGCAAGCTGCCGCGATCTATTGCGGAGGCTGCCCAAGCTGCTGCTAACAGCATGAAAGGCACGACATATATCAAATGCCTTACAGAGGCGAAAATATCGAACACCGGCGTCATACCGATAACGGTCATCCCCAGCACCATGTGGATAATGGCAATTCTCTGCGCCAGGCCCTGATATAGGTAAAATAACAGTGATAGCCCCGTCAACAAAACCCAGTGCAGGGGCAGCAGCAGGTAGAATACATGGTTCAAGACGCGGAAAAATCCACGCCTGAAGAACTTGTCGTAGTAATCGGACCAGCTGTGCGTACTGAGATAAGCGGCAAGTGAGGGATTTTGTATGTTGTCAGCCCAGATCTGCTCGTAATTGTCGACGAAGTATTTCGAATTCGGTCCATAGTCAAACGCGCTGCCGAACTCCAAATACCTGGCGGACCAGTAGGGAATACATACGGCGATAAATACCAATACGAGCAGCAGGACATCCCTGGCTCTGTTGGTCTGGCAGAGCCGTAGTCGGAGCCCGATAGTAACTATCACGGCGACTAAAACAAATATGGCATTGGGTCTTACCCAATAGGCTAAACCAAGCAATAGCGCCGTGAAAGCAATGTTTTGCGGTCGGTCACGGCGCAAAAACACCCAGATCGCGAGCATGGTCAAGAGTATGAACAAAGCTTCTGACATTGCGCCTCTGCCAGCAAAATGAATCAGTGGATTTGAGATAAAAGCAAGCATTACGCACAGGCAGCCCGCAGCGGCATGACGCTTCGGCAGCAGCTGTCGACAAATGAGCGTCAAAGGTACAACGCTCACCGCGATTAGTATGATGCTGGTCCAGCGAGCAAGACGCATTGCACCAAAGACGGTTTCAACCTGCGTGAGCCAGAATACCGCACCAAGAAACAGCGGCCAGCCTATAGACTGTTTTTGAAATGAGTCAAAATCGCCGTGAGCTATACTCATGCCGGTGACGATAAAGTTGTAAGCGTCTTCTCGCAGAACGCGATCAAAGGCCGTTGACCCAATAATCATGAGGCCGAGGGCGACGCAACAAAGATAGATTACAGCGTTGCCAGACATCGGAAGCCTAGCAGCGCGGTTCAAGCTATCGTCGAGATTGTTAACCAGTGTTTTGATTGTTGAGTACACGCTTAGTCCAGTCGGGGCGGTATAGTAGTAAGCGCATCGCTAGTTGAGGTTGGGTGATAAACTGGAAACACCGATCTTTCAGCAGACTTGGACTTGCTTATACTCCCGCCGTTGAATGATAACCTGAGTGGGCATCGTGTCTAAGCCCCTAAAAGTACTTTGTTACACGCTTGGCTGCATTAAACAAGCCCGGGTGCGAACCCATACGATACTCCCCGCATCTCCACCGTCTCACATCAAGCTCGATGTCGATGCGAGAGTGCGAGCAAAATTTTACGATCTGCCTATGATCGATCTGAGAGCGTGCTGTTGGCTCGACACGAAAGCAGTTACACTGCGCTAACCCGATACGGCATTTGGGGTTGAGATTGCCCAGATCCATTAGGACTAGATAGATGAGCTGGGGTTACCGGATGCCGCGTCAGCACGGCTCTCGTGTCGAGCGCGAGCGCAGGAGAGATAGAGCGGGGGAAGGAGAGCGCCTTGGAGCAACTTGAAAAGAGACTGAAAGATGTGTATGCCGCAGGCGGCGATCGAGCAACGCTGGACCATCTTTACGACAAATGGGCCGCGTCCTACGATGCGGATCTGTGGGCTTCCGGTAACCCTTACATTGCCATCCTGGCTGGTATGGTGGGTCGGCAGGTTTCCGACTTTGACGCAAGGATTCTAGATGGTGGCTGCGGCACCGGGTTGCTGGGCCAGGTCTTGCATCAAATAGGCTACACCAATCTGGTTGGCATCGATCCGGCCCACGGCATGTTGGAGCTGGCACGGCAAAAGGGGTGCTATCAGTCCCTCCATCCGTTTTTATTGAGCGCACAAATCGCATTCGATGAAAACAGCTTCGATGCGGTGGTTGCTGCTGGCGTGCTGACCCACGGCCATGCACCACCCGAGTCTTTGGATGAAATGCTAAAAGTCGCCAAGCCCGGAGCACCCATTATTTTTTCCATATCTAAGATTGCGGTTGAGGAGGCGGGATTCGGCGAAAAAATGGCGCAGTTGGAAAGCGCGGGTAGCTGGTCGTTACTGGAGAGATCGAAGACGTTTCGAACCTATCCGTTTTCCGAAGAGATGGGGCATGTACGCCACTGGGTTGCAGTCTACCAGAAGGCATCAGCCTGACCGTTGGCAGCTGCCAGTTGTTGCGATAAATAGTTACGCCGCGAACAGCTGCTTGAACGGGCTTTGTCACTGACGCTAATATTTATCTGCCTGTTCGTGGGCCTGCTGATCGGGTCCGTTGGCATAGGTGGCGTGTTGCTGGTACCGACGCTTACTTTACTCACCGGAATCAGCGTATATGACGCCATACCCGCCTGTATGCTGAGCTTCCTGGCAACCGGTATCGTTGGCGCTGCCGTATTTGCGCGACACGGGTCCATGCGCTGGAGCATGGCGCTCTGGATTTGCGCTGGTGCGGTGCCGGCGGCATATATGGGGGCAGTATTCTTACTCAGCATACCGGCTACCGCGGTAAAGCTGTTAATTGCCGGCCTGATGGTTTTTGCCGGCATTGATGCGCTGCGCGATAGCAATCGCATAAGAGTGCGTGAGGGAAACATCGGTCGCCTGGCGCTGGTGGGGCTCGGATTGGTTACCGGATTTGGCTCCGCCATTTCGGGGACCGGAGGCCCGTTAATACTGGTTCCGCTCGCTATTTTCTTAGGTATACCGGTATTGACCGCGGTCGGCTTGAGTCAGGCAATACAGATCCCTATCGCCACGTTCGCCAGCATAGGTAACTGGATGCAGGACAATCTAAACGTTGGCCTCGGCATAACGATCGCTTCAGTAATGGTGGTAGGTACCCTGGTGGGGGCCACGCTGGTTCACCGTGTTCCGACCGAACCCATTAAGAAAGCAGTAGCCTGTTTCCTGATCGTTGCCGGCGCAAGTTTAGCCGTGATGGTTACATTATCAAATTGACTTAGGTCAATGTCCCCAGCCTTAAAATGAAGTAGGTTCGCCAACGAATTGCCGGCCTCTGTGTATGGGGAGTGGCCCTGCCGGAGCGTCAATTGCTCTGCCGTTACCCGTCAAACTGTGCGAGGTCGCAACCGCGGCTGGAGCTGGACAAGACTTAAGACTTGAGGTGATACATCATGGGTAAACTAAACCGAAGACAGTTCACGGGGCTTTTGGGTAAATCTGCTGCGGCCTGCACGCTGGGCATACCTTATCTGGCATTTGGATCGGCGCAGAAAATCGTGGTGATAGGCGGGGGTGCCGGCGGCGTTACGGTCGCGCGTTATCTCGCCAAAGAGGCAAACGGCGCCCTGAACGTTACGCTGATTGAACCCAGCAGGCGTTATTACACCTGCTTTTTCTCCAACCTTTACCTGGGAGGGTTTAGGGAGTACGAATCCATTGGCCATTCTTATGGTGCGCTGGCCTCAAAGCACGGGGTTAATGTGATCCATGACTGGGCAAGCGGCGTTGATGCTGCGGCGAAGACCGTAGTGCTGGGATCTGGCGCCAAGTTAAGGTACGACAGACTAGTGATGGCACCAGGTATCGAGTTTAAATTTGACAGCGTTCCCGGGTACTCTATTGATGCTCAAGATCGTATGCCTCACGCTTATAGATCCGGTACACAGGCGCAGCTTCTGCAAGCACAAATACTGAACATGAAGCAGGGCGGGACATTTTTAATGATTCCTCCGCCCAATCCTTACCGCTGTCCGCCGGGGCCATATGAGCGGGTCTCGATGATTGCCCATCAGTTCAAGCAGATTAACCCGAAAGCAAAAATCATCATCCTTGATCCGAAAGGTAAATTCGCCAAACAGGCGCTGTTTACAGAAGGTTGGGATGAACATTATCCGGGCATGATTGATTGGGTCCCATTGGAAATGCTCGGTGCACTTAAGAATGTCAATTCTCAAACAATGCTAGTAGAAACCGAGATGGAGTCGTTTAAGGCGGATGCGGCGTGCGTTATTCCCGCGCAAAGGGCAGGTACCATAGCGATGACGGCCGGAGTCACTGACGGTGACTGGGTTCCCATCCAACCAGCTAATATGAAATCCAGGGCAGATTCCAATATATACGTGCTCGGCGACGCATCGATCGCATCGGCTATGCCTAAGTCGGCGTTTTCAGCCAACAGCCAGGCTAAAGTAGCGGCAAACTCTATTCTCAGTGAGTTAACCGGATCTCCAGCCTCTGCGGCGCGCTACAACAATACCTGCTGGAGTCTGATTTCTCCCAACAACAGTGTAAAAGTAGGCGCCGCATACCAGGCCGGTACAGAGCAAATCGAAGCGGTCAGCAACTTCATCTCGCAGACGGAAGAGGATGCGGCTACGCGAAAATCGAACTATGAAGATTCGGTGAACTGGTACGAAGATATCACTGCTGATATGTTCGGGTGAGAGACTTAGCCGGTCACTATATCTGCGGTAGGATGTTTCCCATATTGGCGGCTATGGCAGGAGTAAGTTTACATGGATTTTTAGTCAGATATGGTAACCCCGTCTTTCACACAAGCTGTAAATTTTAGATTTAAGCGTTGGATAGCGCTTCACAGTACTTTATCTAAATCGTGTATGAGATCATCGGCGTCCTCTAAACCTACCGACAGCCGAAAAATACCCTCTCCGGCGCTGTCGACATATTCTTTCAGCTCCTCTCCGTCAAGACGATAAGAAGAATCGATCAGGTCACGGGTCTGCATTAGATAAACCAGGCTGCGGTGATGACCTAGAGAAACCGCATAATGAATCACACCAAGTTCCGTCATCATTCTCTCAGCCACCTTTGACGCACTGCCAGTGCGAAAGGAAACCATACCTGAAAAATTACTCATCTGCTGAGCCGCTAGCTCATGCTGTGGATGTGATTCCAGCCCCGGGTAAATTACTTTTTCAACACTGCTGTGCGCGGCAAGAAAGCGGGCGACCGTGAACGCATTCTCCTCATGACTGCGCATGCGAAGTGGAAGCGTCGCCATGCCACGCATAATCAGCCATGCGTTAAACGGGCTGATCACGCCGCCGTAGTGTACCAGCGCCTCGCCGCGCAATCGCTGCATCAGGGGTTGCGCGCCACACACCGCCCCACCCATGGCATCACCATGTCCACCCAGGTATTTGGTCAGCGAGTGCAGCACGAGGTCGGCCCCGAGTTCCAACGGCCGCGTGGCAACAGGCGTAGCGAAAGTAGAATCCACTGCGAGTAATGCGTTTTGTTGCCTGCAGATGGCTGCGACCGCATTGATATCCGAAATCTTCAGCAATGGATTTGAGGGTGTTTCCAGCCAGATCATACGCGTGTTACGCTGCACTGCCTCGGACACTTTTGTTGTTTTCGAAGTATCAACCGGAGTGACTGAAATGCCAAGTCGCGTCAGCGTGTCGCGCGCAAATTCCGCAGTGCCTGGATAGTTTGTATTGCTTATTATTAAATGGTCACCCTGGCTCAGAAAACTTAACAGCACGGCGGCAGTTGCTGCCATCCCCGATGCAAAAGCAACGCAGCCTTCTGCGTACTCAAGTAAAGCCAGTTTTTGTTCAAGCTGCTGAATCGTGGGGTTTGCCCACCTGGTATACAGAAATGGAGTCTGCTCGGTCATGTTGTTAGCTGAAAAACTGACTTCTTCGTCAACAACAAACGTGCTCGACATCACGATATTTGGTGCAGAGGCACAGGAGTACTTATCAGGACTTTCCCCGCCGTGTATGGCTTTAGTCTGCATGCCCTTTGAATTGAATGAGGTATTTTGCATGGGTGCCGTTCGACTTAGTGTAATGACTGGGTTCAGATACTATGGAATTTCGAGCTAGAAAGTAATTGCTGTTGCAGAATACAGGCAAGTATGATCGTCGCTAGGCAGCGGGAACGGAATGGTTCTGTGCAACGCTTAGCGCCAGCTAAAGTGCATGATGGCAGGAGAGGCGAGGGCAGGCCTGGCTTCCGTGCGTAGTCTAAGGATTAACATAAGTTATTGATTTTTTTATTTTTCGCAATGAGGTGCATCGCAGGAGAGACATGATTCGACATTTCCAGCCCGCTTGCATACCGCAAGCTGACGCGCCGTTCTCCCAGGTCGTTATCGACGACACTTATGCCTATCTTGCAGGAATCGTTGCGGCTGATTTCCCCCAAGGTCAGGCCGTACTCGGTGATGTCAAAAAAGAAACCCGTGAAATCCTGGGTCTGGTTCGCCAAATTCTAGCCGAGCTGGGTCTAACGCTGGGTCACATCGTTAGAACTGATGTCCATCTTGCTAATCTTGACGACTTCAGCTCGATGGACGCTGCCTACAGGAAATTCTTCACCACCGGGAAATACCCCGCACGCACGACTACCGAATCTGTAAAATTGTTCGGCGGCAGCTTAGTTGAGATAACGTGTGTGGTGCGTCTTAAAATCTGACTCACAATTCAATGGCCGATTCACATTGTTACGACTTCATCGTCGCGGGTGGTGGCACTGCGGGGTGTGCATTTGCTGGACGATTGGCCGAAGATGCGGGCGTATCTGTGGGCCTAGAGAGTGGCGGTGGCGGACGACATCCCTTTATTACGCGCACCGCGCCGAGACCAGCGCGTCCATGGCCTCAGCGGACTGAAAGTATCGCCTAACGCAAACTACGAGCAAATCAGCAGGCTGTTTGTCCAGGCGGCAAATCAGGCGGAAGCGCCACTCAACGCGAACTTTGATGGTAAGACCCAGGCTGGTGTTGAACGTTTCGACAACAATTGTGATGGCCTTGCCGTGTGAATGCGCGCCCCTGCCTGGCAGCTAGCCGGCCGCCCCCGTCTGCAGCGTAATTATGGAATGCATGATGAGGTCTGAAAAATGGTCAAATCCAGCGAACAGGCTGTTTCCCTCTCAGGTAGGATTTACCGCGCCACCGCATGATTTCGATGCCGCGCCCAGTGATTTTCTTCGCATGAGCCCCGCATCAATGGGTGTGCACGGCTGGATGCTGGGGAAGTCAATGACTTATCCTGGATTTTCCCCGGTGATCTCGCAAGGAAGTCAATGCTTTACGTTGCTGAGCAGGCGCCCCACGCTGAGGCGATTGTTGTCAACGGTATGCCCAACTTCAGACGGCGCGATGGATTACCACAGCGCATGGTGTTGATAGAGCTGGACCTGGAAAAAGATATAGGGATGCCGATCGTGTCCTCTGACGCTGCTCTTTACTGGCGCACTTACAAAACGCTCGGCGTTTCGCCTGTGGGCGAACACGGTCGACTCCTATCAAAGCTGGTTTAACTGGATTAAGGCAAGCCCTCCAGCGGCCGGCAGCGCAGAGGGAAAGCGTGCCGCTGTAACAGTTCAGATCAGTTAGTTGCAATCTGTAACGCCCACGCGCCGGGGCGAGAATTTGGACACCCTTCTGAACGTGAACTATATTAGATTTAGACGTATCTTGGGTGTGTTTCTAACGTTTAATGACAGGCTTGACCAACCATTTGCGAGGCCTTCTGACGAGGGCTGCCCTTTCGTTCCTTTGTAACCGCGTCTCGTTGTTTCAACTGAAAGAGATGCGAGCCGCCCATTCGGGCCGCTTTACTTAACAAAACGATTCTTGGGCGTGCGGCGGCGACCAACCCAGTCACAACTCATGAGACGGAGAAAACTGCCAGTTTGGCCAAGCCTTGGCACGATGCTGTTTTGTATATCTGTGGCGGCACCCGCTGCGGAGGTCTCTTGTTACACCGTGCAGTTGGCCGCACTGCCCAGCGAGGAGCAGGCCAACGCCTTTTTACGTGATGAGCAGCTCAGCGCTCGTTGTGCAGTGGTCGCCGTGCCCGGACTCTATACGGTGCGATGTGATCCGGAGCGAAGCTATCTGCTTGCCATGAGAAAAATGGGGCCTTATAGGGAGGCTCACCCTTCGGCCTATGTGAACGTTACACCTCGGCACCTTGTACGAGCTTTATCCAGTCCCCCGAGTCAGGCGCAATTTACCTGTTTTGAGGATCGTGATGTATTCGATACGGTGCTATTGCCCGCCTCGTTCATGGCGATAGATCAAAAATCAGATGAGGATATATCGAGCATCGTTACGCGGGTAGAGGATGTGCGCGATGAATATCTCGACCAACTGAATGATCGTGGAAGTTTCAAAGGGCTTTACCTTAGATCACAGCTTGATCGCGACACCAACACCGACGACGAGCGAGAGCAGTTGTTTTTAGAATGGGAGTTGTTTGATGAAGGCTGGTACGAATCGAAAAGAGAGTTAGATGAGAAAAGGGTTGAAACCAAGCTGCAGTACCTGCAGCTTCTGCGGGATATGCGTGAGCGCAACATGCATGAGTCTCTGTTTAGACTGCAGGGCGTTATTAATGCCGCACGGTTCTACCAGGCGAAGAAAATATTAAAAGCATTGAAGAACCTATTGACCAAATATGAAGAGCAGCTCAAGCAGGGCTACGCAACGCAAGATGAATTCCAGGACGTGCGCTACAAGTATGAAAGCGCGCAAAGCGACGTGCATCACTATTCAGGCCTTGATCAAAGAAGAATGGATGCGCGGGCCTTTGACATCGCTAATACGATTGAGTACGTCTCACTGGCGTCCGTTGACAGCCTGACCAAGCAGGCCATCGACAATTCTTATGATCTGCAGATTCAGGAACTGTTCATCAACCGCAGCGAATTTTTCCCGCAATGGGTGGATAACCTTTCGCTGCGTTTGTACGCAGGGGCTGAGCGGGATTTCGGTGCGGATCAGCGCGACAATATTGTAGGGATCAGGCTGCGGGTCCCCATTGACTTCAAGCCCGGACGAGCAAATATGATCGATATAGAGCAGTCCGCATTTCGAGATCAGAAGCAGGCGATCAGCCTGCGTCTGGCACAAAAAACCAGCCGTCTCTCCGAGCTGTTCCAATTTCATCAAAAAAGGGTCAAGACCGCGGCCAGTCAGTACCGTCTGTTGCAAGGGCACCGCAATCTGAAACAGGAGCAGAGCAGGTATCCGCTGTCGGCTCTGCCGGCCGCACCGGATAAGGTAATTGACAGCTTGAGCATAGAATTGCTGGCAAAAGAGGAGGACATACTGCTGGCACGCCTGGCTGCCTTCGAGGTGTTGCTGCAACTGGACGCGCTGGTTAAACCCGATTCGCTGAGCAAGCTAGTCGCGAACTAATACAGTGTTGTCACCATCCGGCGGCGCCCAGTGCGCGTCTGCTGGCGTGTGCACTACTCCGCGCCACGGGTGACTCTCGGGGATAGCGAATTCAATATCCTGAATGACGTTGTCATGGACGTAACCCCCATGCAGGTTGACGTCTACCCCGGTCCTGATGTTGCGCAGCGCGTTATACGCCGAGCTCCACTGCAGGACGATGTGTCGGATGTGATTGACTTCGCTGTCTATAAAGTGGCTGCGGAAGGTGCGAGACAGTTTGACATAACCGTGACCCTGTTTGCCCTTGTTCCAGGCGCCGCTGATCAACAGATTCCGGGCGCGACAGGCGTAGACATTATCAAAGGCCAGAGGATGTCGGCCGCTGTTTAGAATATGTACATCTTCTACCAGGCAGTGTGCCGCCCACTTGCCGCTTATCGCATCGACAGCGTAGTCGGGATATAGGTTTTCGTATTGGAACCGGACCTCGGCCGGCGCGGCGCCGGGTACGCGCTGCTCAATTGTAAACCCCTTTAGCTGAACCCGGGCGACGGGATTGACTCGGAACACGCGGGTATCTGAGCTGTGCAAGGATAATCCCGGAGGGTGGCGTACAACCACGCCGTCGTCGTGAATGCGTTTGACCTCAACCAGAGTTTTTCTGAGATAGGGGTATTGTTTGTCCCACTGCTCACTGTTGAGCGTACGTAAAAAACCCGAGTCGTTCGGCATTTCCAGCAGCAGCAGGTCCCCCGGTCGGATATCTTTGCTGTTGGACAAGTACAGGCGGCGATCGTGGGGGGCCGCGTCCTTGGTCAGTGTGCCCAAGCCTTTACCTTTTTTACCGTGCAGCGCAATCACCGCCTCCGCTGGCCGCTTGAGGTGTGACACAAGGTGAGTTTCCTCCGGCCCGAGTCCGTGCAGGCTGACGCGGCTTTTTAAAAGAATCGGCTGGTAAAGATCGATCGTGCCGCGCGGCAGGCGGATCACGGTGCTCTTACCATCGGGTAAGCGGTCAATGATATCCTGCAGAGCAAGTGCGTCATCACGGCCATCATCCGGCGTGACGCCGTAGAACTGTGATTCGATAACCGCCTCTCGCTGGGACTGGTTGAAAAAAGCAAGATCCGGCATGGAGATAGCACCCTGGGCCAGAAGAAGGGCGAAGATGAACACGGCGTAAGAAGAAAACATCAGATAAGACGGCAGCCATCGCACCAGCGGATGCTCAATCATCGCGATGTTATCGTCGCTGGTTTGCTTAGTGCCGCCCTTCGACCATTTCTGATCGGAAAGATTGAAGTAAGCGCGTATTTTGACAATGGCGCCAAACCACTGGCTGTACAGCATCAAGGGTATGGTTAACATGCTGACCGGATGTCCGCGCGCCGCGATGACGAACATTTGGATGACGCGCACGCCAAATACCCAGGCGAAATAAAACGGCAGGTAAATATAGGAGCTGAATATTGCCAGAATCACCGCGCCCGTAATTCCCACCAGGGAGGTCCACATGGACAGCCTCTGATCGAGAATGGCGATCCAGATAAAGAAGCCCGTGGTGCGCCAGCCGAGGGCGAGCGCCCGGTCGTTGTTGCGCAGCGTGTTGCCGTACCAACGGTATGGCAGGGAGGTGCTGACGGAGAGAAAATTCGCATCGCGGCTCTCCAGGGAGTAGGTCGTAACGTCGGGGATGTACAGCATATTCCATTTGTTCTTCAATAGGTAAAACCACGTGGTTTTATCGTCACCCATGAGAAACTTGAACTTGCCGTGCCGCCAGTGTGTGATTACATCCGTTTCCAGCTTTTTGATAAACTCCTCCTTGATGATGACGGAAGTGCGAAACATGGAAAAGCGTCCGGTTAAGGTGAGCACTTTGTTGGAGAGCGACTGCGACTGAAACAAAACGTGGCGCTGTCCGAATTTCAGGTTGAACCATTCCTTGTACCAGTCAGAGCTGGTATTGATGTAGGCAACTTCGTTGGTGGTCAGTGCACCCAGATCGCGGAAGGTGGCAAAGAAGGGAATGGTCTTGTTAAGGGTGTCGCTTTCCAGATAGCTGTCGCCGTCCATGAATATGGTAACGCTGTTCGGTTCATCCTCGTATCGTCTGGCTACCGCGCGCAAGGCGTGCCCCATGGCGATACGCTTGCCCTGGCTTTGGCGCTGCAAAACCAGTTCGACTTTATCGCGCACCGGATGCGCATCGAATGTGGCGGAAATAATTGCGTCATCCTGATCCGAGCCGGTGGAGACGATCAGGGTTGCCCGGCAGGGCACGGTAGCCAAGTTAGAAAATATTGACTGAAAGCTCTCGATGGAGACCCAGGGCTCTTCCTTGAAGGAAGGAATCACGAAGTATATGTGCTGCGGATACTTGCTCTCCTCGGGAACGCCGGCCACAATTCTTTTAAGCTTCGGATAGTACAAAAAAGCGTATAGGGTCGAGCGCACGTAGTGGATCAACTGCCAGCCATAACGCCAAAGAGCAAATGCGCCCAAAACGATGAACGTCTCGTTCTTGACATAGTAAAAGTATGGCCACATGGAGTAGCCCAGCCCGAAAGCGATCACGGAATAGGAGATGCCCGGAATAATGAAGGAGATCAGCCCCTCTTTTTGTCCGAATCGTTTTACCATTTTGGCGGGTTACAGCGTCTTGATCCAGACCTTGACCCGGGTATTCGCCGGCAGGCGCACGCTCTTGTCGACGAACTCAAGCCTCACCAGCGTTTCGTTCAGACTCGCCTCCTGCGTAACTGTAGCTTCACTGTTAACCGATGAGTAACCAACGGCGATGACCTTGGCATCGTATTCAGTGTCTGTCGCTGGTACATAAACCGCCGCATCCATTCCAATTCTGATTTTTAGCGCGTCCTCTGTTAACAATTTCAGTAATACGTTTGGTGAGCTGTCTTTTTCGATCAGCACCATGATGTCGTTGGGCGTGACGTATTCGCCGACCGTATGCTCGACGTGAAATACCTTGCCCTTGACTGGGGTGGCAATGGTCTGCTGAGCTTGGCGGCTGAGCAGGGTATCCTGCTGAATGAGCAGGGTGATTTTTTCCCGCTCCAGCTGATCGATTTCGGCCGCTGCAGTTGACCGACTCTCCTCTGCCTGCTCCACGGCGCGCTCATAATTGACCAGTGCCTGATGGTATTGATTTTCGACAAAACTGTAGTCCTTGATCGATATAATGCGCTTGTCAAACAGCTCGCGCGCGTTTTCATATTCCCGCTCTTTTTTCTCAAGCTTCTGCCGCAGAGAGACCGCCAAGCCGTCGGTTCGTCGTTCGCTTTTGTTGCTCAGCAGACGTATCTGGTCATCGATGTTATCCAGGGATTTCTGGATGTTATCGAGCTCGATGGCGGTGTTTGGATCTTCAATAGCGAACAGCGGGGTCCCGGCAGCAATATATGAGTTGCGCCCCACCAAGATTTTCTTCACTACCCCGTTCGAGTTGGCGGTAATGCGCTCTATGTTGCCGCTGATCAGACCGGTAGCGTGTATGCGGTAGACCGTGTTGTAAAAAAGGACGACCATTACAACAATCACGAACAATACCCCGAGGCCGATGGAAACATAGCTTTTAGCCTTGAAACGCTTGAACAGCGATTCGGCTTCCAGCTCCGTTAAATTGAGCGCGTCCTCAATAGGGGAGGCCAGGCCGGGGGTAGTGACGACTGAGATCAGGTCCTCGATGTTGTCGATCTTTCCCTGAATGGCACTCTCAATGTAATGCCGAAGCACGCGCTTCTGGCGTTGCGTAATATTATGGAACTCGAAACCGGTAACATCCTTGCGCCGGTTCTTCATCTGCAGTTCGACCTTCAGCGCAATGTAAGAATCGGGCATCGGCAGTACGCAGCGTGCCGAGATAACCTGATCCATTTCAATTTCCATATCCAGACCTTCCACCCCGACGCCGGCGATGGACCAGTCTGCCGCCTTGTAGTTCTTGCCCTCGATCTCAACCACCAGCGGGAGATTTACCCGATGCGCTTTACGTAGGTAATTGAGTTCGCTTACAGCGGCAGACATAATGGTCTAAACTTATTTCTTGTTTTGAGCAACGCCCTATAGACAATCAGCTAGAGGCTTGGATTAAGGCCAAGCGTTTTAAAAACCGCGGCGCACAGGCGGCCGGCAGGGTCGGACACAACGCGTCCCGCGGTCGAGTAAGATCGTCGCGTACATTGTCTATAGTCCGCTGTCCCACATGGTTAGCGCTGGACACATTGCGCGCACTTCCCTGGCCGTCAAACGACAACCCCGAGTTATAAATAAAGTATAGACTTGTGGTGGAGATTGGCTAGGGCGTCAAAGCGGCGCCGGTTAAGGGTTTCAAGCGATAAAATCATGTTTGAATGCACCCGGTCGGCAATGCATGGGGACGATGATCCCGAATCACGGCTGATAAGCAGGTAGCCTGGCACTAAGTGATGAAGAACAAAAGCTTAGGCCGCACTATCAATGTCATATCTTGACCAAACCCAAAATCGGCCGCGGAGTACGCTAGACATTCATGCTGTCGCGGGCCACACTGCGCGATCAACAACTATGGGTCTCGCGTGGTGGTGAGCGGGTCGCCCAAAGCAGATCATTCGAGTGAGCGGTTAGGGGATGAAGCAGTACCGCGTCATCGAGGTTTGAACACAGGGTGTAACACCTCACCGGTGCGATACCATAGGGAGGAGCAGTAATGAGATGTGCATCATTTTTGTCGATCCTCGCCCTGGTACTTTTACTGTTGTGCATGCCTCAGCGCGGCGCTAGCCAGGGGGGCTGGGAATCTACCTGGGTATACTTCGAGCAGGGTAGGCTGACGTACGTCTCTGATGAAGAGGGCAACCGCGTTCCGGATTTCAGTCACGCCGGCTATCAGGGTGGCGGCGTCGCGCCTCCAGACTTGACTGACGAGCCGGACGTCGTAACTCTAGTTGCAGACGAAGATGACGCCGACGATACACCCCGCATCCAGGCAGCAATCGACGCTATGGGTAGTATTGCGCTCGATGCGAACGGGTTTCGCGGCGTAGTACGGCTCGCCGCGGGGGATTATGAAATCCACAGCGCCATACGTATTAATGTGGACGGGGTGGTGCTGCAGGGAGAGGGGAGCGACGCTACGGTGCTGCATGCGCACGGCCTGTTTGATCAGGGCGATCCAAATCTCGACGAAAACTACCGCACGGTGATCATCGCCGGCGGCGGTGTAGTCACCGGCCCCTGGCCGGAAAGCGGTCAAGATGACAGGGCAGATATCATCACCGAACTGGTGCCGGTGGGAGCGCGAAGTTTCCGGGTAGATGATGCCTCGGCGTTTCAAGTGGGAGATAACGTCATTATCATCCAACCGAGCACCGACGCCTGGTTAAGCGCCGTTAATTACGGTGACACCGCTGCAGACCCGGGCTGGGTACCGGGCGAGATTGACCTGCGGTTTAATCGTTACATCACTGAAATTCATAATGGCAGTGATGATGACGGTATCGTTCTGGATGCACCGATCTACAACCATCTGGATCGAAATTTAGCTCAGTCCTATATGCATAAATATGATCGTAACAACATTAAAACCCACATCGGCATTATGGATTTACAGGTGGATATCCACGCGCTCAGCCAGACGGATGAAAATCATGCCTGGAACGCTATTGGCCTGATGCAGATAGAGGACGCTTGGGTGTCCGCGGTGGTCGCAAAAGGCTTTGTGCAGGCGGGCGTTTTCACGCGTAATGCATCGCGCGTCTCGGTAGTCGACGTCGCTGCCATTGCGCCCGCCGCATCGACCACGGCGGGCTCGAGGCGATACAATTTCAATGTTCAGTTGGGCTCAACCAACGTTCTGTTCGACAGTTGTCAAGCCGGCGACGCGCGACATGCGTATACATCGAACGGGACAAGTTCAGTCTCAGGCATTGTATTTTACAACAGTACGGCGGAGGGCGATTATCTGTCGAGCGAAGGGCATCGCCGATGGAGCATGGGATTGTTGTTCGACGGCCTGACGTTCACCCAACCCAATGATTCGGCTCCGGGTGCCAACAGCCGGCGGCTTGGGCTTTACAACCGGGGTGATTTTGGCACCGGTCACGGCTGGTCGGCAGCACATTCGGTGGCGTGGCGAACGATTGTTCCATCTGACCAAAAAATCGTCATTCAGAAACCGCCGACGGCACAAAACTACTGCGTCGGTTGTGCCGGCAGTATAAGCGGAAGCGGTCCCTTTAATCATCCTGTGGGCGTGATCGAAGGCGTCAACCAAACCGGTCTCGATCCGGGCTCGCTTTACGTTGCGCAGCTGCAAGATCGCGCATACGGTGTACCCCCCAGCGCGCCGGCCCGGCTCGATGCGGTGGCGGGCAACAATCAGGTTGAGCTATCGTGGATTGATGTCGCGCAAAACGAGACCGGGTACGCCGTGGAACGCTCTGATGACGGCGGCGTTACTTATTCGGAAATTGCAACCGCAGATGTGGACACCACTTCATATAACGATGCGACGGCGTCCGGCGCGGTCAGTTACCGCCTGCGCGCCTACAACGCGAACGGAAATTCGGCGTACTCCAATCCGGCCAGCGCCACGGCAGCATCGTCCGGCGCGACGGCGCGTTTTGTCCGGCTATATGCAATCGAAAACAGAACGAAGTGGGGAACTGAAATCACGGAGCTGCGCGTATTCGACGCCAGTCAGGCCAACCTGGCGGAAGACCGCCCGGTTACTGCAAGTTCGTCCCGCAAACGTTATCCGGCGGATTACGCTGTGGACGGCGACACCGGAACGCGCTGGCGGTCGAAATCCGGCGCACCGGCGTGGGTGTATGTGGACTTGGGATCTATTCAACCGATCAGTGCCGTTGAGGTGGTTTGGCGCTGGCATTATGCCACGGTGTACGAGGTGCAGGTATCAGACGACGGGACCAACTGGTCTACCAGCTTTGTCGAGACGAGCGGCAATGGGGGAATCGACTACATTGACCTGAATTAGTCGCGAATCCGAGCAAGTCTCTGCAGCGGTTTGAAAAGGTCGCCGCGCTGATCTTCTGCGAGCTGTTGCGATGTATCTTTTGGCTTCTACAATAGATTATTTCGGCTGTGGAACGGTACAGTAACGATGACAATTGAATCATCAAGCGAACCGCAATCCTTTCAAAAGTTTGAGCACGATGGTTGGGAGAGCGTGAGCGCTGGATATGAACAACATTTCACCCGGCTCACACTCCAAGCCGTACAAGCAACCCTGGATGCCGCGAAAATTGAGCACGGAATGCGCGTGCTTGATGTTTGTACCGGCCCGGGGATGCTTGCGGCGGCCGCGGTTGAGCGGGGCGCCCGGGTTGTCGCTCTGGATTTTTCTACCAACGTTATTGCGATTGCGCGGCAAAACGTTCCCGGCGCTGAGTTCCGAGAAGGAGACGCGCAAGCCCTGCCCTTCAAGGAAAACAGTTTTGATGCCGTCGTCTGCGGCTTCGGCATCATACATGTGCCAAACCCAGCCTTAGCGTTGGCGGAAATCCGGCGGGTGTTGCAACCTGGGGCTCACGCCGCAGTGAGCGTTTGGCAGGCGCCGAATCCAACTAATGGTTTCGGTCTTCTATATGGCGCGATCAAAGCTCACGGTAATCTTGATGTTCCGCTGCCTAGAGGACCGGACTTCTTTCAGTTCAGCGATGAAGAAAAATTAACGCGCGCGATGCAGGAGAAGGATTTCAGAGAAACAAAGATTCGGACGGTAGAACAAACGTGGGAGCTGGATGATGCATTGGGAGTACTAAACGGGATAATGGAAGGGGCCGTGCGGGCCCGCGGTTTACTGCAGGCCCAGACAGAGGCGGCGTACCGCGCCATCAGCGAGGCGGTCAGAGCGGGAATGAGTCCATACGCGACATCTGACGGAAGCTATAGAGTCCCGATGCCCGCTCTTGTCGGGGCGGGCAGAAAGTAAGCATTGCCGCGGCTGACGATTGCACGTTGCTAAGCAGCCGGAGCGCGCCCAGGTTGATCCGTATGGTTGATTATTCCCGGCGGCCGAGACCAGAATACGCTTTTGATAAAGCTTGATTTAATTAACTTTAAAGCAACGACTGTGCTTCTCAACGATCTCGAATGGGCCGGGCTAGCGCATTCCGATTATTGCTCTTTCTATGATAGCTTTCCCACGGCGAGTTCCTTTACAGCGTCTATCGAGAAAACAGGAGAGTAAGCCGTGAGTTGGAAAACAGCGCACAGATCTTTTTATTATGCGACAGCGGATGAGCCTGATGACATCGTCTTGCCCGCTACGGAAACGGCTCATCTAGTGATCGATATACAAAACACCTACTTCGAAAAGGATGACCCGGACGAGGCCGAGCGGTGGAGACCGTTCTTTGCAAGAATGAAAGAAACGGTTATCCCCAACACCGCTAAACTGATCGACGAATGCCGCAGGAGAAAGGTGGAGAATATATTCGCCCGGATTGGGTGTTTGAAGGAAGACGGTCGGGACCGTTCGCTGAGTCAAAAGAAACCCGGCTTCAATTATCTCCTGCTACCCGTAAAAAGCAGGGAAAGTCAGTTCGTGCCGGACCTTACACCCAATGAGGATGAAATAACCATCACCAAAACCACGGATAGCGCGTTAACGGGAACAAACCTGCGGCTTGTTTTACACAACATGGGCATAAGAAATGTCATTGTTTCCGGCATTTTCACTGATCAGTGCATCTCCTCAACGGTGCGCAGTTTGGCGGACGAAAGTTTCAACGTTATTGTTGTTGAGGATTGCTGCGCCGCCGCAACTATGAAGCTTCACCATAATGAACTTGAGATCATTAACATGATCTATTGTCACGTCGTCTCCATAGAAGACGTGATGGAATTCTTCACCGCTTAAGAAGACTACCTATCGTACTCCGAAGCTTAATCAATATATCTGTCCCCAGTGCACTTGCACCCTACAGCCCGATGGGTTGTGCCTTGAGCAGGCGATTGTGCAGTTGAAAATACGTATAAGGCTTACAACGTCATCATTCCATCGATAATGATGTGAGTATCGCCGCCAATCCAAATTTTGTTGGTGTCATTGTCGGGTCGAATCGAAACGCGGCCGTGACGATTTATATTTGTACCCTGCGCGATAGTTATCGGCTCAGTGAGCCTGGCTTCGGCATGCATCCAGTGTGCGAGGGCCGCGTTAAGTGAACCGGTAATCGGGTCTTCGCTCATCCCGCTCGATGGGGCCAGCATACGTACTTCATACGCGCACTCGGAGCCGGGCGGATGGGCCCCAATCAAACCAATCGATTTAAAAGTTGGCCATTTGACCTTCGATGAGTCTACTGCGAGCACCTGCTCAGCACTTGTCAGCTGCAATACCTGCCAAACCGGCCCGTTGTTTAGCTGTGCTGTATGCATGATAAATTGCGGAGAGATTTCAAGCGCGTCAACAATCGCGCGTAATTGTTTGTCGGGCAGCGGTGCTATTGTCGTCGTCGGCGCTGCAAACGCATAAAATTCACCACGAACATCGATCTCAACCAAGCCCACCCCGCACTCCTGCCGAACAATACCTTCCTGCCGCGCGATACCGCCAGTATAGAGCCAAGCGGCACAGCTGCCGAGGGTGGGATGCCCGGCGAACAGCATTTCTCGCGCCGGTGTAAAAATGCGTACTTTATAGTCGGCAGAAGAATCCGTAGGCGGCAGCAAAAAAGTCGTCTCCGCTAAATTCGTCCACGCCGCGAAGACCTGCATTTGTATGTCGGAAAGCCCCGCAGCGTCAATCACGACCGCGAGGCCGTTACCCTGCGTTGGTGTCGGGCTGAATACATCGCATTGAATAAATCTTCTATCTTTCATGCCTTGCTCATGTCGCCGTCTCGGACGTCCCTGGCTGGTAGGACGCTGCAATGAGTTCAACGCTTATCTGTTCTTAAAAAAGACGCTTTAATCGCTAGGATATATTCTTCGATGCAGAGGGTACAGCACGATTATCTCTACCCAACGGGGTTTTCAGTTGGCCGCTTGCGCGGGGGCAGGGGAAGGCGTGTGGATCGTCCGTTAGCTTGGATGCGCTCTCGATGCTGCTCCAGTATAATACTTGACTAAATTACTTAGTTTTTCTAACAGTGCCCAGCATGCCCCTTTCCAGTAAGTTTGACGAAATCGTTGAGGCTTTCCAATTTATTAGTGATTGGGAGACGCGCTATCAATTTCTGGTGCAACTGGGCGAAGAGCTGCCAAAGCTCGATGCAATTTATCAGGTGGACGAGAACCTGGTTCGTGGATGCATGAGTAAGGTATGGATTGCAGCAGAACCAGATGAGGCAGACCCCTGTATATTGAACTTCGTCGGCGATTGCGACACCGCTACCATCAAAGGTATTGTCGCGGTACTCATCGCACTTTATTCCGGCAACACCGTTCAGGCTGTGCTGGATATTGATGCCGATCAGGTATTCGAGAAACTCGGACTCTACGATCATCTCAGTCCCAACCGTCATGTTGGTGTGTATGCGATCGTGGAAAAAATTAAACAAAGTGCCAGTCAAATTGACGGTGAATGTTGGGACACCCCATCACCGCGAGAGTCCAAGCAACAAATTGGGACGGCCATCTCCTAGTTTGTGCCGAGAGCGGTCAATAAGGGTACCTAACCTAATGTAAAGAATGATCTCGGCAATCCGAGAATATTCTTGTTTCTTAAAACTGAATGACCTAACCGGCAATCGAGTGAGCTTGTCCATGCTCGAATCACTCCCTGAAAATTTCCACCCACATTGGGGTATCGATCTACAGCAGTGCAAGGGCTAATGTTCGTTTGGCTGCAGTGGAAAGCAATTTAGGATTGTACGAAGATCCATAGTTTCAAACTAACCATAACAAGAGAGGAGTGAGGACGGTGAAGATTGCTCATCAAATGATAATTAGAATAGTCACGGCGCTGGCGCTTACAATGATTACGTCGCTGGCTGCATCCGCGGAGAAGGATGATGCTGGACATGCTAAAGATTATCGAACTTTTCATGCAGATGGTTCGATCTCATATGGACAGATTGGTGATTCATATACCGCAGACCTCGTCATGTACCTGGCTGGAAATCAGTTTATGGTAATGGAAGAACTGATCCAGGATTTCCAGTCAAAAAACGAAGGAATAAAAAGTGTTTATGTCGAAACTATCCCTCCCGGGCAGATCCTAAAGGGACAGATTCTTGAGCAGGGTGAGATTGATGGACAAAAAACAGCGATGAACCCCGACCTGTTTGCCAGCGTCAACGTAAATCATCTGAAGCGCCTGAAAGAGGAAGGCGTGATGAGCGATCACATGATCTACATCCATAACAAACTCGAGCTCATGGTCGCCGCAGGTAACCCGAAGAACATCAAGGGAGTTGAAGACCTTGGGCGCGACGACATCATTCAGTCCCATCCCAATCCGTTAACAGAGGGCATCTTTAAATTCTACGGTAGTGAGATGTTGAAAGATCTTCAACTGTATGAAAAAGTGACCAATAACGCGGAATGTCGTAGCTGTTGGGCGATAGAGGGTAAAACTTGGTTTACTTCGCGTCACCACAGGGAAACGCCGGATCGTTTAGAAAAGGGTGAAGCAGATGTTGGAATTGTGTGGACCACAGAGGTTGTGCATGCCAAGATGGAGGGGCGCCCCATTGATGGTGTGGCCATACCGGCGCCACTCAACAAGCAGGATAAGGTGAACTACGCGATTGGTGCTCTGAGCACTGGACGCAGTCCCGAGAATGCTCAGCGATTCCTCGAATACCTCACAACTGAAAAAGCCCAAACCATCTATGAAAAATACGGATTTGTGCGAGCCAGTGCTGAGGAACTGAAACTCAAACCGCTTTGATGCTCGTCGGGTTAGGCTTGTTCTAAGAAGACGCTTTTGGTCACAGCAACAGCGTGCATTATGTTGCCGTGCGCTGGGGAAAATTCAAAATCGCGTAAGGTGTTGCGTGAGTTAATTGCTGCGTCGCATTCGTTTCAATCTTCTGCAGAAGGCTTTGATTCGGAAGGCATCCGTCGCTGTCACTGGAGAATTCAGGTTTGATCCGGTCAAGAAAATGCATGTCGATCTTACCCATGTTCTTTACTTCAATGCTGCCTCGTGGCTCGATCTAAAAAAATCTTTTACGTAATATGAGGTGCTTGACGATGCATTGATTCGCCCCGGTTCGCGGGCCTGCTCTAATCGGGCTGGGGTGTTTACTGCACTCCCCCAGGTGTCACAAGTATACCGTTTCGTCACGGCGACACCCGCAATAACCTGATCCTGTATTTATACCAACCCGCAGCTGCGTCTTAACGACATAAAGCCTAGATTTATGAGCACCAAAGACTGTCCATTTTGTGCCCTCAGACCTGAAGAGATATTCCTATCAAACGATCTATGTCAAGCCAGATGGGATAGCAATCCCGTTAATGAGGGACACGTATTGATTGTTCCAATCCGACATTTTGCTGACTACTTTGATGCTACTGATGACGAAAAGCGATCACTTTGGGAGATGCTTGAAAAAGCGAAGAAATTGGTGGCGCATAAGTATAAACCTGATGGATTTAATATTGGAGTGAACGTGGGAGAGATTGCAGGGCAATCGGTGTTCCACGTCCACATACACCTCATTCCCAGATACAAAGGTGATGTGCCAGATCCGAAAGGTGGCGTTCGTGGTGTCTTACCGCATAAACGGAAGTATTAGCCAGCGCTGCCCTAAGCAAACCCACCCGCAGCGGAATGGATCATCCGAATAGAGAAAACACAGTAGTGCCCTTCCTGAGACATCGGTTACAAAATATTCTGGGCACATAGGTTACACAATTCATCACAATCTGGCATTTGGAGGAGGCCCGCAGATGCCGCGTAGATTATCCGAATAGAACAATCATCAGACCCACACTGACTAATGATTTCTGTTACGCCAGAGAACACCCCCGGCAACGGCCACTGGTAAAGTTAGTAGAATCCCGATAACAATGAACCAAAGCGGCGATTCGCCGATAAAAAAAATACCCAAGACAACGCCGAACAGGCCAACACAGGCCGCGTTTAACAACGGTGCCGCATCGGCAAACTTTGCGGCAACATATCCACCAATCATAGTTCCGAGTAGACCTAACAACCCACCGAGCAGCAGATACCTGGGTTCCTGGAAAGTACTTTCGATAAGTTGCCTTGCTTCCTCTTCAGGAAGATCCTCGCCTCCCGCGCCTATACCAAGGAAGGTCATGACAGCCATCATGGCCACAAATGTGGCCGTAAGGTCAGCAGCGATGCCTAAGATTACCGCCTTAACATCAATTCCTTTAAACATCTCAAGCCTGATCCGGCAGCGGGTAGCCCGGCATAAGTTCGTAAGGATGCACCCAGCCCGGCAGTGCGGCAATATCGTTAAGCCAGCGCGCAATATTTGGGTAATCCTTATTCCAATTAACACCGATCTCATCGGGCCAGAAAAGATAGCCACACATTGAGAAATCGGCGATGGTTGGGCGATTTGCTACCGCAAATTTTCTAGTGTTCAACCACTCGTTTAAGACTGTAAGCGCACCGTTAGATCGTGTGCGCAAGAATTCAGTCACTGGGGTCTCGCCGGTTTTCCCGAAGGTCAACATGAAGCGTAACGTCGCGGTATAACTTGTCAGCTTATGGTTATCGAACAAAAGCCATCTTAGTATTTCCCGACGTTCGTCTTCGTTGTTAGGGCCAAACTGTCCAAGCTGAGCCGCCAAATAATCCAAGATCACGCCAGACTGGCATAGTCTCATGCCCTTGTGTCCCAACACCGGCACCTCCCCCATCTCGTTTATTTGGCGGTATGCTGTGGTACGGGTTTCGCCGTTAAAATAATCGACAAAACGAGGCGTCCAGTCGGTGTGACAAAGATTAAGCATCAACGCCGCCTTATAGGCATTGCCCGACTGGGCGAAACAATACAGTGTGTACTCGGCCATAAATGGCCTCCTCCGCTTGGAGTATAGGACGTGCAAAGCATACGTTATCTGATAGAACCCTAACAATGGGATAGTACAGATATGTGAAAAGCGCTACATGGAAGGGCCGCAAAGGTCGGGTGTGGACGTGATCGGCACTACTCCTTGAATGTCTCTTTCGGGTCCCAGCATCCAAGATGTTAAACGATTCACCTGCAAGGACAGAGGGATTATTTGTGTCTTCGTTGGACTTAGCCTGTACGTCGTCAAAAGTTTTGGGACGGTCTGATCGTAATACTAAAGACAGACCGTTCGATTATATTGCCCGTTTAGTGTTGGGCACACGGATAAAGATTTTCACACCTCCTTTGTTGTAGTGTTTGGCGTTTGATAATAGCTCGTTGGTCGATGATTTGTTGATATCGGCCATAGTACAACTCTGCCAGCGTCACATTGTCCAGGGACTCATGATATCGCTCGTGGTTGTAGTGATGAACAAACTCTCCGATCGCCCCGTTCCAGCTGGCCCGGTAAATAACAGTGCTCCAGTTTCACGACGTTTTTCATGGAACGGTGATAACGCTCAATCTAGCCTTGGGTCATGGGATGATACGGCGCCCCTCGGGTATGATCGATCGGATGGTCTTTCAGGTAGGCTTTAAGCTCACCGGACAAATAACATGGGCCGCTGTCACTGAGCAGTCGAGGCCGATGCCGGACCGGGATATGGGTCACCCCCGGTAATAGATGTTTTGGTTCAGGCCTTCCCGTCGATACAATTCGGCAACGCTGTCTTCACCCCGCAGGCCCTCCAATACTATGCGAATCTTCTCTTCGGCTGAATACTTACGACGGGTTTTCCGATGGATCGCTTTAACTAATTTCTCTGAACTAGAATGACTCATTTCAAGACTCCAAGTAATACCTCTAAATCAACAGAAGTCTCTCTTGATCTTTAACTCAGTTTGGCCTCATTTCTTTTGACGGGCTACAACGTTACGTATTCACCGATGTAAGCCTATGTAAGTTTATTCCTACGTCACTTAATAGCATTTATCTAACTTTCAACGGGCTTGGTTGCGTTTTTTAGCCCAATAATAGAGTCATGCACGGTCTTCACCGAGCCTAGAAAATCAAGCACGGCACACTCCCCCCACTGGACATTATTAGCCTTTATGTATTTATTGATCTCTTCCAAGCTATAGCTGTAATTAATCCCCATTGCAGTTGCTTTGCGTACCGCCTTAATGAAGTCTTTGATTGGATCATCGGGCATTAGTGGACGTGTTGGCATCAGTTGAATAACCTCGCTATCCGAGAATGGTCGCGCGCACCTCTATACGTATCAATTAAACCCAAATCCCTTCGCTCTAAATGTTTTACCTATGTCCTCGTAATAAATTGTTACCAATGTGACCGGAATAGACCCTGATTTGATTGGCGCCCCAGGCCGGACTCGAACCGGCGACCTGCCGCTTAGGAGGCGGCTGCTCTATCCACTGAGCTACCGGGGCGTGCGGCGTATTGTACAGCTGACCTGTTCGATTGGTTTTGTCTTTGTCGGAACGCAGATGGTTATCACCAGTACGCGAGTGCTCCGCTGTACAGGTTTTCTATATCCGTAGCGTTGGAATCACGCGGCGCGTTGGCAATCGCTCGCTTTTGGCGCAGCGCAGAATCGGTTAGAGCCCTAACATCGGCGGCGCTGAAACCGATAGCTCCCAGACCGTTGGGTATGGCGGTCGCCCGCATCATGTCGATGATCCTTGACGCCAGTATCTCCCCCGCTTCTGCTGGTGTTGCCTGACGGCAGTCTGCTCCAAGCAGTTTTGCCGCGTCTAGATGGCGCTTGGGGGCGGCTTCAGCCGTGTACCTGAAAATAGACGGAGAATTGACAATCACACTGATGCCGTGCGGCACAAAGGGACTGTCAACGGCGTAACCTTTTGTTGTGACGTTGCGCATTAAATGTGTCACGCCATAGGACAGCGCGTGGGGCAGGTGCGTGCCGGAATTACCGAAGGCCATCCCGGCGAGCGTGGCGCCCCACATCAAGTTATCACGTGCCTCAACGTCAGCTGCGTCCTGCACGCCGCGCACCAGGTACTGACCGACCAGTTGCAGGGCTTCCCGCGCGGCCAGATCACTCCACGGGTTGGCGCCCTGGATTAGCGGACGTTTTGCTGGATCATCAATTCGATCCCATCGAGTATACGCGCGAGCGGTGTAGCATTCGATCGCGTGGCTGAGCAGGTCGAAGCCCGTAGACGCAACTACATTTGCCGGCAGAGTTTGGCAGCAGGCAGGGTCTATCAGTGCTTCATCAGGCAGGATATGCGGACTGGCAATCACGAATTTTGTGTTGAGTTGATTCATTCGGATCACCGCCAGGGACGTGCATTCTGATCCCGTCCCGGAAGTGGTGGGACAGGCCAGGTGCGGCAACACCGGCCCCGGAACGGGTCTGCCCTGACCGATGGGCGGACCAAAGTAATCAACAAAGTCTGCGGGGTAAAGAGCATAGATCAGAGCCGCTTTGGCGGTATCGATGACGGATCCACCGCCAACAGAGACCACCCCGTCAAACTCATCCTCAGACAGGAACCCGGCCGCTTTCATTACCGTGTCATCGCAGGGTTCGATGCGCACATCCGAATAGACGGCCACACTCAGTCCCGCCGATCGCAGGGAATTTTTAACCGTGTGGACATACTCGCTATCAAACAGATAGGAATCGGTGAATAGAGCAACCCGACTCATCCCGAGCCCCGCCGCACGCGAGCCTGTCTCCCTCAGGCAGCCGCGACCAAAAGTCAATTTAGGCATGGCCACTGTAAAGGTGTCGGCGCCTTGATCTGTGGGAGCAAAATACTGGCAATGCATCGTGCGAAAGAAGCTGCTTTTTACTGATCTAATACTATCATATGAGCATGACTGCCTCGCTACATTCGTTTGCTTTTAGTGAGAGGAACGAATCTCGAGCAGGACTGAATAGGACAGAAGCGCCATTTATAGTATGCTGCCGCACGTGCTTCGCCACTTAGCAATCAAAGATAAAAAACGCAGGAGGATTTTATGTACTCTAAAGTTTACTGGATCACGTGTTCCCCCGGTCAGAATGAAGCACTGCTTGACCACTATGATTCAACGGTGGTACCGGCCATTAAAGCCAGCGAAAAACATATTGGCCATCACATGGTTGAGGTCGGGGAATCAAAATGGCTGTTGGTCAGCAACTATGTCAGTCGGGAGGACGCGGAGGCTGCCGTTCCAATGGTGCAGGAGCTGGTGAAACCGATGATTGACAATTATGGTATGACGCTGGAAGTGCTGACCGAAGGAGAAGCGATCAGGTCGTATTAGCTCGTCATACTGATTTTTTCAACCAGGCGGAGTCAATTTCTCCTCCCTCAGGAGCGGGCGTGGGTCCCCACCAGGGGTATACCGGTTTGCCTGGACGTGACCAGGCTGATGGCGCGCAGGTCTTCTGGCTCGATGTTATGCAGGGCGGTTTTGCCGGTACAGCGGGCCATCATGGACGCCTCACCCGAATTGGCACGGATAAGATTGACCACCGCCGTGGTTCTGTCCTCTTCATTGAAGTTGCTACTGAACGCAAGGCCCTGATCGTGAATCTCCCCGCCTGCCGCCATACCGATGGCGGCACCCTGGACAACGGCGACGGTACCCAGCCCCAGGATTTTGGCTGCATCCGTCCCGGAGCGAAGCCCGCCAAACCAGACCAGGTTAATTTCCTCTTCTTGACCCAGTCTTCTCAGTATGGTGATTGCGTCGCGTAACAGGCTGAAGTCAGGTGCGCCGCACAGTTCGGGCCAGGGCGACGCTATGTCGCCTGATCCGTCGAGAAGCAGTAGATCAAAATGATGCTCTAACCCGAACTCTATGGTCGACTCCAGTTCGCTCGTGGATGATACGTACAGGCCCACGCTCTGATCGTCCTTAAGACGAACCATGCTGTCCGCATCCGTGCGTGGATACAATACTGCTTCTGCCCCAGCGCTGGGTTGGTCCGCACTGCCGATCAGCTGCCACCAGCGGCGGCTTTCATCAGCCAGAGGATGTTTCCCCAGATAAGGACAGTCTGCCTGCATCAGGGCCTTCGCCACGGCCTGCCGCACCTCCCGTGGCGCCTGATCGAAGCCAGTGACGATGAAAGGATGAGACAGTGATAATCTGGAGCCTATCTCCGTGCCAATCTTGCACGCTTCACGATAAGGATCGATGACCAGCCGGGATAAATTCGCCGGCAGAAACACAATGTCGTCCAGGCTGGCTGGTTTGTTTTCAGGTACAGGGTTTTCCCTGATCTCCAACAAACGCGACAGCATGGCGTTGTTTTTCGCGCTGTCCATTGGATTGGTTCGGGCCATGGAAAATATATGTTCACGCTGCTTCACTGAATAGTCGGCAGAACCGGTCTCTGCGTCGCAGCGATAACAGCGCGCAGCTTCCTTCATCGCCGCTTCGTGATCATAGGTTTCCTCGATTTCCGGGAACTCTACCGGGTTATCACCAAGCCCGTGAAATTTGGGGTGCTGCTCCGGCAGCAGTTCCCATTGTAAATCCTGTGCAACAGGCACTCGCCGGGTACGATAGGGTGTGCGATAGGGCAGGGGATCGTCGCGCCCCTCTAAAAAATGTTTTATATAGTAAGCCGCACGCTGACCATGGTGCATCGCCATGACTATGGTTGATCCTCCGAATGCACCATCACCTGCGGCAAACACCTTGGGATCCGCCGTCCGCATCGACTCCCAGTCTGTTTGTACACGATCTTTCGTCATCAGGCCCAGCTGATCCAGCTCTGCGCATTCACCCTGCTGGCCTACAGCGGCGATCACCATGCCGCACTGGATGTAATGCTCGCTTCCCGCAAGCGGTACTGGTCTGCGCCTGCCATCTTCATCGGGTTCACCCAGATCGGTTGAGACGCATTTGAGCTTCAGTCCCTGGTCGTGTACCTCAACCGCCACCTGTTGGGTGTTGTACAGAAATTCTATTCCCTCATCGACGGCTCCCTGCAATTCGATGGCGCGGGCTGGGATCTCCTCTGGACCTCTGCGGTAAACCACGATGACGTGTTCGCAGCCTGGCAAACGCTTGGCTACGCGACATGCGTCCATCGCCACATCGCCGCCGCCCACTACAACGACAGTGTGCGGAAGCCGCGGTCGTTCGCCGGCATTCACCCGGCGTAAGAAACCAACTCCGTCAACCACGCGCTCATCCTGTTCACCGGGAATGCCCATCGTTTTTCCCCACCAGGATCCGATGGTCAACAGAACCGCGTCATGCCTCTGCTTTAGCGTCGCCAGATCGACATCGCGGCCAAGCGCGGTGTTGAGGTGAATATCGAGCCCCGGACACTTCGCGTGCAGCCGGTCGATATCCTGGTCGATGATGCCTACCGGCAGTCTGAATGCCGGGATGCCCCATACCATCATGCCGCCCGGTCGATCTGACATTTCATACACGTCGACCTTGAATCCAGCGACGCACAGGTCATGCGCCGCGACCAGTCCAGCGGGCCCGGCGCCTACGATGGCAATTGATTGGTCGCGCGTAACCGGATTCGACTCAGGTTTCCAGCTTGCCCCAAGCTTATCCATCACAAAGCGCTTCAGGTTTCTGATCTGTATGGGTCCGTCGCTGTCGGCACGCCTGCAGGCGGGTTCACAGGGGGCATCGCACACGCGGCCGCAGATTGAGCTGAACGGGTTGGTCGCAGTGATAGCTTCGAACGCTTCGTTAAACTTCTGCTCCCAGATGTAAGCGATGTAAGAGGGGGCGTCTGTTCCAACCGGACACGCCACCTGACACGGCGCGGGAACGTAGTGCGCATCCAGTGCGTGGTCGATGTATTCGCCCGGTGCCTTGGGCGGCAATATTCTATTGATGTCGTAGACTGCCATCAGCCCGCTAGAGCTTCGGCGGATCTTTTGCGCGGCGCTGGCTCATAAGGCAAGCCGGTTATTGCCGCTGCCTCGGGCGTCAACGCAACTAAATCGTTGCGGCTGAGTTTGCGCACATCGTCATATCCCAGGGCGTGGGTTAAGGCGGCGATTTGCCAGCGCACGGATTCGAAAAAGCGATGAATATTCTGTGCTTCAACTTCAGGCTGATAGCGTTTTTCGTGGGCTGGGTCCTGCGTTGCGATTCCGGTAACACACTGACCCACGTGACACTGCATGCAGGCAATACAGCCCCCGGCGATAATGACGGAGGTTCCGAATGCGACGGCATCTGCTCCCAGGCACAGCCCTTTTACGGCATCAACACCGTCGCGCATTCCGCCCATCAACACGATCTGGATATCCTGGCGTCGGCCTATCTCCGCCAGGGCCTCCTCTGCCTCAATGATAGCGGCCAGGGTAGGGATACCGACAAAATCGATCACTTCCGAACTGCCTGCACCGGTAGAGCCCTGCATGCCGTCGAGTTCGATAAAATCAAAGCCATCTTTCACCGCGATCTTAATGTCGTCGCGCACGCGCCCCGCCCCGAGCTTGACGCTGACCGGCAGGCGGTACCCCGTAGCTTCGCGGAACTCTTCAATCTTTATAACCAGGTCGTCCGCGCCCAGAATGTCTGGATGACGCGATGGCGATCTGAGATCTATACCGGCGGGTATGCCGCGAATGTCGGCTAACTCCTGGGTTACTTTCTTCGCCATCAGCTGCCCGCCTAACCCCGGTTTTGCGCCCTGCGAGATGTAAATCTCCAGTCCATCCGCTCTTTTCATATCATGGATGTTCCAGCCCAGCCTACCGCCTAGGCACTGAAATATCAGCTGTTTGGCGGCATTGCGCTGTGCGTCACTCATGCCGCCCTCGCCGGTATTCTCAGCAATGTCCGACATGGCCGATGCCAGTCCGATAGCGTGTTTGGTTGAACGGCTGAGTGCGCCATAGCTCATGGGAGCGACCATCACGGGCATGCTCAGCTTTAATGGGTTGGCGCCGTTGATTCCTCCGATCTCCGTGTACATTTGAACCTTGGAGATAACGTCGGCAGTTCCGACCGACCGGGATAAATCCCTGGCGAAAGCCAGGTCGGATAGATGAGGCAGGGCGCGGGCCGTGCCGTAGCCACGAATGCGATAGCGCCCGCTTTGCGATTTGATGTGGATATCTTCCTGGACTTTGGCATTCCAGTAAGATGATCCTCCAGAGAAAGTAAAAAAAGGCAGGCTGCGCATTTGCCGTTCGGGCGAGCCGTAACGCAGTTTCTTACCGGCGTTGACGATCTTTTGAAAGCTGCCGTTGAAAGGAATTTCGAAGCGGTCGAGGAACTCACGGATGCTCTCATCTTCCTGCGATGACATATCGGTCAATTCGGCATCCGACCCCAGATCCTGTACCCGGCCCCCGACAAAGATTTCGCCGCCGGTCATGTCCTCCCCCACCCGCTCGCCGGAATCGCCAAGTATGATAATCCGGCCTCCGTACAGCATGTAGCCCGCCATGAAGTTTGCGTTGCCCGCACACAGCAGGGTGCCAGCCTTCATAACCTGGCCCGCGCGCGACCCCATGTTGCCTTTGATAATGATGTTCGCACCCCGGATGCCGACGGCGGGGATTGCACCGGCATTGCCGCCGACGATCACGGTGCCTGAATAGATGTTGTCACCAAGCCCCCAGCCGACGTTGTTATCAATCGTAAACGTGGCCTGATCGGTCAATCCGGCACAAAAATAGCCCGCGGAGCCGCGGATATGCACATCGATTGGAGCGGTTAGCCCGACGCCGATGTGGTGCCGCGCATCGGGATTGACTATCTCTACGTTTTCGCCAGCTTTGCCGTGTTTCCGGATTTGTTCGTTGGCATCGCGGACCGGGACTGCGCCTAAATCGATCGTGACCATGTGGCAAAGGTCCCGGGCAAAGGTTCTCTGGTTTGTAACGCCTGGCCTGGAAAGAGTTTGTTCAAGGAAACCTCTTCTGATGCTACCGCTACCAGATCGTCGTTCTCATACATCACCATCGGCTTGGCGGCCAAGCGGTCTTTAGCGTATCCGATTTCCCGATCGGTTGAGACCAGAAAGGAAAAAGTGCCGTCCAGATCCTCGATAGACGTCTGCAGCGCATCTTTCAGGGGAAGCCCCTGAGATAACTTATCCGCGAGGTAAACCGCGATTAGTTCGCTGTCATTATCCGTGGTGAATTCAAATCCCCGTCGTTCCAGTCTGCGCCGCATCTTCCAGTAATTGGTGATCTGGCCGTTATGGACAATGGCGATATCGGCGAAACCGGTGGCCCAAAACGGGTGCGACGCCTCCGGCTTTACATCCGATTCGGTTGCCAGTCGCACGTGCCCCAGCCCATGACTGCCATGAACTTTATTCACTTCGTAGCGGGCGTCGACCTCTGCGGCGCTGCCTACATCTTTTACAATCTCCAGGCTTGAGCCGATGGATATGACTTTTGCCGCATGCTCAATAGCGTAAGAGAACTTTTGCAGGTTGCCGTTAAAATCAACGATAACGCGATAGTTATTGCCTATCGTTTCTTCTTCAACGATCTTTGCGTCATGTTCGTCTAGCGCTCGGCGAATTCTAGCAATCGCTTCCTGAGCTGCCTCGGCTTCGCCAACGAAAAACCGCAGTTTTAGCTGACCGCTGTGGGCGCCGTCATACAGGGCAAAACCGGTGGAATCAGGTCCGCGATGCTGACAGCCGTCCAGCATATCGATCAAGGCCTGGCCCGTTGTCAGCCCAGGCACTTCATGTTTAAAAAGAATTCCAGCTATGCCGCACATTTCATGCTTACGTCAGTCGATTGGTTCGCAAGTGGCCTCCAATATAGTGTAGATGGGCGCGTGGAATCAATAATTGTGCGGTGTTTGGGATGCAAACTGGTATTAAAGTGGTCTTGTCTAATCACATAACTCTTTTCCACAGCGAGAATAAAGTCTAAGATGCCTCCTGCCATAACTGGACCGCAATGGATGGGCACTACAGAGCGAGTTCAGATCAAATCTCGTTTTGCACATCGACGGTCTCTGAACGGCGGAGATAATCGTTCCGGCATGGGGCATGGAACGGTTTTTTCACGCTTAATATCAACAAGAACCCTGATTCTTGGGGAGGAGGTTCCGAGTGGATAACGAGCTTACCGCACTAGGTATCATATTTACCGAGTTCTACTACTGGCTGACAGTAGTCATCATGTTTTTCATTCACGTCGGTTTCTGCATGTACGAAGTGGGTGTTTCCAGGCACAAAAATCACATGCACACGCTGATGAAAAACACCATGCTGATTCCCCTGGTGACGGTCACCTTTTTCTATTTCGGTTGGTACATTTACTTTGCATGGCCGAACGGACCTGGGATTACGGGCGGGGTAGTTGATGCTTCGAATGCCGTGCCCTGGAGCCAGGTGATGGGTCCCAGTATGGGCGGGCAGGACGATTTCCACGGCGGCTGGGCGCGCATCAATGGCGTTTTCTGGGCCGCATTCTTGCTCTTTTCCTGGACCGCGGCATCCATCGTATCGGGTTCAGTTATCGAGCGCATTAAGTCTCAGGGCTTCTGGATTCTGGCAGTCGCGATCGGCTCCTTTTTCTGGATCGTCGATGCGGCTTGGGGCTGGCACGCCGGTGGCTGGATGGTTCAGCTGTGGGGTTATCACGATGCCTATGCCAGCGGCGTTATTCACGCCATCGCCGGTGGTTTTGGTTTGGGTGTGTTGCTGGTACTGGGACCGCGCATTGGCAAGTTTGCTCCGGACGGCACGCCGCGCAACATCAACCCGCGCAATCCGTGGCTGGTGACCATAGGCCTGTTCCTGATCTACACGGGCTTCTGGGGCTTCTACGTCGCCTGTAACGTTCCCATGTGGGATATACAGGCAGGGGATGGCGTATTTTTCTCCGCCACAAATATTTATCTTGGACCAACCACATTGAGCGCCATTACCGTCAATTTTCTGATGTCATTATCCGGTGGTTTGCTCATGGGCTACATCATCTCCAAAGGCGATCCCTTCTGGACCTACTCATCCGGGCTGGCCGGTATAATTGCAGCCTCGGCGGGAAACGACCTGTATCACCCCATACAGGCCATGATCATTGCGGCAGTTGGCGTTGTCTTCATGTACAAAGTGCACTACTGGGTTGAGCGTACATTCAAAGTGGATGATGCGGTAGGTGCGGTCGCCGTGCATGGGTACGCCGGCTTCTTCGGCGTGGTCATCGCCGGGTTCGTACTCTGGGGTTATCCTTCGTCGCCGGATGATTCCTTTGCCGCGATTAATCCCCTTGGTCAATTCGCTGGCGCCATCGTCATGTTTTTCGTCCTGGGGTTCATCCCGGGTTGGGTGATAGCCAAGATCCTCAACGCCTTTGACATGCTGCGCATTCCGAAACAGATCGAACTGATGGGTCTGGATGCGGCAGCGGCAGAAGCTGAGGCTGCGGACGAAGCGGCGATCATTCAGGCTGAAAAAGAGGCGATTTAGGCATTTTTAAAAAGAGAGGTATTGCAAAATGGCAACGGTAACGAGTTGGAGCGGCAATATTGCCGATATCGGGCCCATCTATCCTATGGTGGGAACCGAGGGGTTACTGGTAATTATCGGTTTGGTTACATGGATCATATGGCACATCGTGCAAACGAAAATGGAGAACAAAACCTACGAGGATGAAATAAAGAAGTTCGGTAGTGCGGAAAACCTGAAGAAAATGCTGGACAGGGAAGACCCACGCAACCCATAGACTCAGCTGTTTTTCTTTGTTGAACAACCCCGCACCGGGTATCCGGTGCGGGGACGATCACCGTTTACCGGGTCCAGTCGGTAACCCCCGCCATTTACAGCAGCGCCCGCGGCACTGCCAGTCATTGCCCTAATAAATCTGCTCTGGCCTGGATCAGATGTTGGCGGATGACCTGTTCTGCTTCATCCACGTCCCGTCGCGAAATGGCTGTGTAAAGATCCCGATGCTGCTGGTTATACTGCTTGATCTTCTGCGCCGTCAGCACCTTGTCTTTCCTCGCGGTCCACTGTGCGTGTCCGCGCACCTCATTAATGTGACGGTACAGCCACAGCATGAGCGGATTGCGGGCACTTTCTGCCAAGGACATATGGAAAGACTCATCACCCTCTGAGAACAGTTCCGGATCCGCACCGGCCGTCTCAACCCGGTGCAGCGTGTCTGCCATTCTTTCCAGATCCTGTGCGTTGGCGTTGATTACGGCCAGTCGGGCCATCGCCGGTTCGATGGCCAGGCGCACCTCGATGAGCTCGAGAGGAGAGGTTAACTCGGTGATATCCTCGTGATCGGCATAGCCTCGATAGCATACAAAGCTGCCGCTGCCGGCGCGGCGCGTTACCAGATTCATCTCTTCAAGCTGGTGCAGTGCCGACCTTATGGTCCCGCGTGCGGCGCCAAACTGTTGGGCTAATGCACGTTCGGAGGGCATGCGCTCGCGATAGGTAAATGAGCCTTCAATTATCGCGTTGCGCAGGTGGTTGGCGATGGCGTTAGCGCCCCCCATCTGAATGCGCGCTGTTTCGGCTTTGTTTTCAACCACGATTCACCCTCTATCAACGTTGTACTTTCGGTAAATTTGGTTCTTAATTGGTCTAAATAGCGTGACACTATACACGGCTCAATCCGCCCCGGCAAATGTCCCGCCCGTTAACCGATATAAATATATAAGTAACTGTTAAATATAATGAAATATCATACTCGCTCAATCGTAGTCGACCTACTGTAACATTGCTCGAGAAACGTGTACCATAAGGTGAATATTCGGCTTATGGTCTAGCATTGGTACAAACTATTGTGGCGCTTCCAACACATGTCCCCTATTTAATCATCGGTGCCGGCATTCACGGGCTGAGTACCGCCTATCACTTGGCTCTTGCGCTCAAACGCAGCGGCCGCGGCAGCGGTGAGGATATTCTGGTCGTTGATAAAACCTCCATTGCGGCAGGCGCATCGGGTATTGCCTGTGGTGTGGTGCGCAACAACTACTTTCAACCGGCCATGCGTGAATTAATGGCGCATAGCGTTGCCATTTGGGAGAGCGACTCTGAAGCGTATGCCTATCATCCGGTCGGCTACATGCAGATCAGCCCCGAGTGTATGCACGCCGATGTTGCGACCATCGCCCAACAGCAAAAGGATATCGGTTACGAATCGGTCTTTATTGAGGGTGAAAAAGATTGCGCGAGCTACATGAAGTCCATATTCGATGACTGGCAGGCGCAGGGTATTACTTCTGTGCTGCACGAAAAACGAGGCGGTTACGCCAATAACACTAAGAGTCTGTACGGTTTGGCGGATAAGGCAGAGGCCGAAGGCGTGCGCATCATGACCGGTTTGAAAGTGGTGGGATTCGAACGCAATGGCGTCGGCGTGAGCGCCGTGAAGACAGAGCGCGGTGACATCAAATGTGATTATATCGTCGCCGCGGTAGGGCCCTGGGCGAAGACCGTATGGGACATGCTCGAGTTACCGCAATCGATAAGCATCAAGGGTAAAGACGGGACCCTGCATGAAGACATCCCCATGTGGGTCTACTGGTCGCTGCAGGAGGGCACGCTCGGCGTGGACCCGGATATGCAGAAAACCAATGCCGGTGAGTTTCCGCCCGTCGTTCACGTTGACAGTGACGCGCCGCTGTATTCGGATGAAGACGGATCGCTCATTACCGACAAGATGTGGGGCATTTATTACAAACCCGATTTTAATTTTGGCGGCATTCAAGGCGGCGCCGCGCCTTTCAAAGTGACGACCAAACCCGATGACGTAGCGGTTGATCCATATGGGCCCGATTCGCCAGAGTTCATTGTCGGTCCGGATTTCGCCCATATGTGGTGTTCCGCGCTGGCGCATTGCCAGAAGCGTTTTGAGAAAAAGATGGATAAATACAAAAATGAACCCTCCGGAGGAATAGGAGCGTTCACGCCTGACAGCTTTCCGGTGTTTGATGTCTTTTATGATAACGTTTATTTGATCGCTGATTCCAATCACGGCTACAAGATGATCGGGGTGGGTGCGCTGGTGGCGGAAGAAATCTGCGGCGGGAAGAGCAGCTTACTGCAGCCGTTTCGATTTTCCCGGTACGCGCAAGGCAAGCTCCACCCGGTTTCGCACAGTCCGTTTCCGTGGAGTTAGACGTATGCGACAAAAATTATGCTCGATAACCCAAAGGGGAGGAGAAAAATGACAGACCTTGAAAGGCATGTTGAGGCGCCGGGCCGCGCCGATTTGGTCAAGCGGGTAAGGGAAAAGATAAACGAACTCGGTGTAACTTATATTTACTACCAGTTCATTTCTGTGACCGGGCGTATCGTCGGAAAAGGCATTCCCGCCGATCACTGGGAGCGAATATCCGAACGCGGTTTTCAGTTAGTCTACGGCTCTACCGCCAACTTGTTCATTGACCGTCACGGCGACTATATCGGTTACGGTCCGGAAGCTTCAGAGCTGGTTGGCATTCCCGATCCCGAAACCTTCTGCCAGTTACCATGGGATAAACGGGTCGCTCGCGTGTTTTGCACCTGTTTTCGCAACCGTGAAGAAAGAGAAAATCCCGGCGGACATCTGACCTCGGATTGTCGCGGTAATTTGCGCATTATTCATGAAGAGTTTAAGGACAAGTATGACGGACTGCATCTGAGACAGGGCACGGAACCGGAGATGATGTGGTTGAAGCGCGGCGAGGATGGCAAACCCAGCGGGGGCGTCACCAAGCCTAACTGCTATCACATTGACCAGTTCGAAGAGCTGCGTCCGACCTTTATGAAAGTGATTGAATACTCTCAGGCCATGGGGCTGGATATTATTCAAGGTGACCATGAGGACGCACCGGGACAGCTGGAGTTGAACACGATGTTTGACGACGTGCTGCGCAATAGCGACCGTCTCACCACGTATCGTCAGATCTGCGCCCAGGTCGCGCGCGAACACGGCTTGATTGCCTGCTTCATGTCGAAGCCGTTTATGGGCGTGTCGGCGTCAGGATGTCATCACAACATGTCGCTGTGGCGAGGTGGTGAAGAAACCGTGAATACTTTGCACAATGACCCATTGCCGGGTATGGAGGGCGCGTTTACTTATCTGGTCGGGGGGGATAATACGTTCATGCCAGATCCTTCCATCGATGAACGCAAGCCCGGACCTGTTGGGCTGCAGTGTATCGGCGGGGTGATAGAGCATTTAGGGGCTTTGACATCGATCGGCTCCTCTACTGTTAACTCCTATCGCCGTCTGTGGGACACGGGTTTTTGGGCACCGGTGTTTGCCGATTGGGGCTATCAGAACCGAACCTGTGCACTTCGTATATCTGCACCGGGGCGTTTCGAATACCGCTCGGTGGATTCCATGGTCAATCCGTATCTCATGGGCGCCGCCCTGCTGAAAGCATTTGATGACGGCATCTCCAGAAATCTTGATCCTGGAGAGCCTGAAGAGCGAAACATCTATCAGGCGATGGAGGCCGGTAAGCAGGTTAAGAAGCTGCCCATGTCTCTGGGTGAAGCCCTGGACCGGTTGGCGAATGACGAGGTCATCAAATCGGCGATGCCGGGCGAGATGTACAAAGTTTATCACTGGTACAAGAACGATGAGTGGGAAAAATTCAATCACACCGTGACAGACTGGGATCTGGAAACCTACATTGACTGCTTACCCTAGCAACAGCTGGTATGACCAAACGGCTAAAACATTACTGGGTTGTGTTTTCGCAGCAGCCTCCTTTGATTAGATTTACTCGAACGTGTTGGAGGACGATAAACCATGTGCGGGATTGCTGGACTAATACATCGAGGTGACAGCTCGGATATTGGGTCTGAGTTGACGGCGATGTTGCAGGCGCTGAAGCACCGCGGACCTGATTCAACTGGTTTCGCCCTTTACGGCGAACCGGTCGTCAATCAGTATGTGATTCGGTTCAAGGTGGCGGAACAGGAGGATATGCGCAAAGGATTCCGCATACATGAAGAGGTGAAGGACCGCAAGAGCGAGGTGGATCGGCGCCTGCACGAGATCGGAGTGAAAATCATATCGGAGGAGCAGGTTACGGAATACGCCTATCGCTATAACTTTAATTACGACGGCAATATGAAACGCCTGGCCGATTACGTGGAAGATATCGAGGGTGCAGAGATATTATCGATCGGCACCGCGCTTGAATTGATTAAAGATCTAGGAGATGCCAATACTGTTTCCGAGCAGTATCGTCTGCAAGGATTCAGTGGGACCCACGCTATCGGTCATACCAGGATGGCAACCGAGTCTGATGTAGACATTCGCTCCGCCCATCCCTATTGGGCCTACCCATTCAATGATGTATCGGTGGTGCACAACGGGCAATTGACTAATTACTGGAATTCAAGGCGCGAATTGGAACGGCGCGGCCACCGCTTCATGTCTAACTGCGATTCTGAGCTGATTGCGGTTTATCTCGCTGATCGAATGGAAAAGGGCGAAGATCTGGAAGAATCCATGCGACGATCGATCAATGAGCTTGACGGTGTCTTCACCTACGTCGTTGCCACTGGCGACAAATTGGGTATGGCAAAAGACGTCATGGCGGCGAAACCCATGGTGCTGTACGAGAGCGATGATTTTGTTGCGCTGGCATCCGAGGAAGTCGCGATCCGCAGTATATTTCCGCATGAAATTGATACCTATGACCCTTATGAGGGAGAGGTCCGCGTATGGCAGAGTTGAAACACATAGATTCCCACGACATGGGACTGCATGACGAACAACTGGTAGGGCGCACACAGGAAGTATTTTTTTCCGCGGAGGAGGGGGAGAGTTTTACCTATCCCGATGCGTTCGATGTTGATTTTGACCGGGCGGCTGAATTTGACGCTGCAGATATGGCAATCAACGATATTAATCTTAAGATTCGGCAGCTGATGGGAGACGGTTATGGTGACATTACCGTGCGCAACCCCGGTGCAAAACACTCTCTGGGTGTGGGCATACTCAACCGCTTAAACCTGACTTTTGACGGCAGCCTGGGATACTTTGGCATCGGCCTCATCGACGGACCGAACGTACATGTTACCGGCCGGGTCGGCTGGTCCTGCGCCGAAAACATGATGGCAGGTACGGTCGTAATTGAGAAAAACGCGGGTTCTACCTTTGGTGCGGCAATTCGCGGCGGCGATCTGGTGTGCAAGGGAGACGTCGGCAGCCGCACCGGCATTGATCAAAAAGGCGGAACCATCATAGTCGGCGGTCGCACCGGTGCCTTCAGCGGTTTTATGATGCAGCGTGGTCGCATGGTTATTCTCGGTGACGCCGGCGCCAACTTGGGAGACTCCATGTATGACGGCACAATTTTTGTCGGCGGCAAGATCGCCGGTCTTGGGGTAGATGCAGTAGAGGGGGAAATGACGGAACTTGACGCGCATTGGCTGGAGAAAAAACTGGCTATGTACGGCCTGGAAGCTCCCAACGGCGTAGCAAACATGACCAAGATTGTTGCCGGTAAGCAGCTTTGGAACTACGACAACCTTGAGCCCACTGAAAAGAAGCTGGTGCTGTAGAGAGGTACAGACATGAACAAAATGACCAAACTTAAGATTGAGCGCGATACCAGCCGTTTAGGCAGCAGCTTCATGTTCCCGCCAGAGGTGATCGATGACATCCACGTGAAGGCAGAGCTCGGGCGTTACCGCATGCGGGGATTTTCCCTGTTTAAGAAGATACCCACGTGGGATGACCTGACCTTTCTGCCGGGCACCTTGACTCGGTTTGTAATCGAAGGCTACCGCGAAAAATGTTTGACCAAGACGATAATCGGTCCGCGAGCGAAACGGCCGCTGGAGCTGGATATCCCAATCTACATCACCGGTATGAGCTTTGGCGCGCTGTCCTACGAAGCAAAGACCGCGCTGGCGCGTGGCGCCACCATGGCGGGTACCGCCACCTGCTCTGGCGAAGGCGGCATGATCCCTGACGAGCGGCGTTATTCGAGCAAATGGTTTTATCAGTGCATACAGTCTCGCTACGGCTTCAACCCGCATCACTTGCGTCTGGCTGACGGCTGCGAGTTTTTTATAGGCCAGGGATGTAAAGTCGGTTTGGGCGGCCACCTGATGGGACAGAAAGTTACGGATCAGGTCGCGGAAATGCGCTCGCTGCCGGCCGGCATTGATCAGCGTTCACCGGCGCGGCATCCAGACTGGCTCGGCCCGGATGATCTGGCGCTGAAGATCCAGGAGATCCGCGAGGCAACCAACTGGGAGATTCCAATTCAATTGAAGCTGGGCGCGGCCCGCGTATACGACGACGTGCGTATGGCGGCGAAAACCGATCCGGATTCGATCTACATTGACGGTATGGAGGGCGGTACCGGTGCAGGACCGCATCTCGCAACGGAAGAAACCGGAGTGCCGGGTATTGCTGCCATCCGACAGGCGCGCAAAGCGCTGGATGATGTCGGCAAGAGCGGTGATATTTCACTGGTCTATGCTGGTGGTATCCGCAACGGTGCGGATGTCGCCAAAGCCCTGGCTTTGGGCGCTGACGCGATTGCTATCGGGCACTCTGCGATGATGGCCCTTAACTGTAACAAGGATATTCCCGAGGCCAATTTTCAGGAAGAAATGGGCGTTGAGCCGGGTTATTGTTACCACTGCCACTCCGGCCGGTGCCCAGTTGGAATTGCTACCCAGGATCCGGTTTTACGCAAGCGTTTAAATCCGGACGAAGGCGCCGTGCGGGTGTATAACTTCCTGCACTGCCTGGCGATTGAATGCCAGATGATGGCACGAGCATGTGGCAAGACCAATGTGCACTCACTGGAACCGGAAGATCTAGCCGCACTCACGATGGAGGCATCGGCGTTGGCAATGGTTCCTCTGGCCGGTTCTCAGCATACGGTGGGACGCCCCGATATGACACGCTACTGAGAGGTTGAAACATGGTAGAGAACGCGAAACAAAGTATTAACAAGTATCTGGAATCTGAAGGCCTCGATACCGATCGAGAGAAGGACATTGGCCAGCACATCGGTTATCGCTATGATGTAAACCTGGTTCCTGATTACAGCCGCCTTACACCTTTTCTACAGAAATACATTGACGTGATGGGCTGGCAAGACCTTAATTGGCTTGAAGATGTACACATGGGCTATGAAGAGGGGCGCCCAGCGGTATTTGATCGTAATATCAATGGCTGGGTGACGGTGCCGGAGAATATAGAGTTGCCTGATAACCAGCAGGATCGGGATATGATCGCCCGCGAGCTTTTAATTAAGTTCCAGATGTCTCAGCGTCATCCAATGGTGGAGTTAAAAGAAGCATACGCTAAATTCTGATCGCTTAACTTACGATGTTCGATACTGCGGGTCACCGCGTGGCTGAATACCACGCGGTGACTTACGTTTAGAGTTGTTCCAACCGTCTCGATTGACTTTTATTACTTAGTGGTTTGATTGAATGCCTTTTGCCCTGCTTAAATACGGCTTCAGTAAAAAGTACCCCGCCAGGCATAGCTTCACGCCGCGCAAAGATCTCAACCAGCACTACGATGTCGTTATCATTGGCGGTGGCGGCCACGGCGTTGCCACCGCATACTATCTGGCCCGCTATCACGGTATTACCAATATTGCGGTGCTGGAGAAGGGTTATCTTGGCGGCGGCAACACCGGCCGCAATACCGCAGTGTTGCGTGCGAATTACCTCACAGAGGAAGGGGTAAAATTTTACCGAGAGTCGCTGCAGCTTTACCGCGGGCTCAGCAATGAGTTCGATTTCAACATTATGTGGGAGAATCGTGGACAGCTGACGCTGGCCACTACCGACGCTGCAATGCGCAGTTTCCGCTGGCGCGCCGAGGTGAATAAACATTTAGGTGTCGGCTCGGAATTGGTAGACTGCCAGCAGATCAAAGAGCTGGTGCCGCTGCTTAATCTATCTGAAAACGGGCGTTATCCCATTATCGGTGGATTGTGGCATTACGATGGGGGCACCGCGCGACATGATGCGGTTGCCTGGGGTTATGCCAAAGCGGCCTGCGAACGGGGCGTCGAACTGCACCAGCTCACTGAGGTAACTGGTCTTAAAATCACCAACAACCGCATAAAAGCGGTCCAAACCAACCGCGGTATTGTCGAGTGTGGTTGTGCGGTGCAGGCTGTGGCAGGAACCAGTTCTCTGCTGGCAGGCATGGCGGGCATCAAGCTGCCTATCCACACCTATCCACTGCAGGCCATGGTGACGCAGCCCTATAAACCCGTACTGGGTCCGTTGGTCAGTGCGCCACATGTACACGTCTATATCCAGCAGACCTCAAGAGGTGAATTCGTAATTGGTGGTGGTTCCGATCCCTACCCGCTTTACAGTACACGGTCAACGCTGGAAATGAAGGAGTCGCTCAGCTCGGCGATTCAAGAATTGTTTCCGTTTATCGGTAATGCCCGTCTGTTGCGACAGTGGGCGGGCATTACCGATATGACGCCGGACTACAGTCCCATCATGGGTTTGAGCCCGGTTGACAACTACTACCTGGATGCCGGATGGGGGACGTGGGGCTTCAAGGCCACTCCGATATGTGGCAAGACCATGTCCGAACTGGTCGCTACTGGAAAGGTGCCTGATCTTATCAAGCCTTTTGGTCTCGATCGTTTTTACCGCTTCGAGCAGGTCAACGAGGCCGGCGCGACGGCGGCGAGCCACTAGCACTGAGCGTCTGCTATGAAAATCATCCATTGCCCGCTTAACGGCCCCAGAAACATTTCGGAATTTGCGTATGGTGGGGAAGTGGAGGCTATGCCTGATCCAGTCAGCTGCAGCGGGGATGAATGGGCAGAGTACATTTTTATGTCGGACAATCCGGCGGGCCTGGTTCGGGAATGGTGGCTGCACGTGGCTACTGCCTACTGGTTTATCGCTGAGCGCAATACGGTTACCGATGAGATTATCAAAACCTATCCTCCTTCGGAGCTGTATAAGCAGCGTATCGAGTTTGCTAAGGATATAGACTGATGGCAGGAGCAAATCGCCTGGCTGAACCGCACGGATTGTTGATCGACCGTAGCCGAACAATAGATTTTGAATTTGAGGGCGAGGCGTACCAAGGCTTCGCCGGTGATACCGTTGCCAGCGCGTTGGCGGCACACGACGCTTGGCTATTGTCTAGATCCTTCAAGTATCACCGACCGCGTGGAATCTTTACCATGGCGGGCCAGGATTCAAATTGCATGGTGACTGTCAACGGCGACGCTAACGTGCTGGGTGACGTAGAAAAGATCAGCCCAGGCTTGCGCGTATTCGGTCAGAATTACAAGGGGAGTCTGCGCAAAGATCGCCGCGCCAGGATCGGCCGTTTCAGCAGATTTCTGCCAGTTGGTTTCTACTATAAAACGTTTTTTAAACCAAAAGGTGCTTGGGAAAAGCGATGGGCGCCGATCATTCGCAACATCGCCGGACTGGGCCAGATCGATACGGAGGCCGTGCCGGCTTACTATGATAAGCAGTATAAGTTCTGCGATCTCATGATTGTGGGCGGCGGACCGGCTGGATTATCCGCCGCAAAGACCGCCGCCGATGCCGGCGCCGAAGTATTGCTGGTCGATGAAAATGAGGCTTTGGGCGGGGCGCTGAACTACGCGCGCTTCGCCGTGAGCAGTGACGCCGCCCGTGACCAACGTGGCGAGATGGTGGCCGCCCTATCCGCGGCGCAGCACGTCGAGGTTATGACCGATGCAATCTGCAACGGGTGGTTCAGCGACAACTGGTTACCGGTGATAAAAGGCCGGCGTTTATATAAAGTCAGGGCCCGCGAGGTTGTTTTATGTACCGGAGTGTTGGAGCAGCCAGCCGTGTTTCACAATAATGACCTACCGGGCGTCATGCTGGGTTCAGCCGCGCAGCGTCTGATTAGGCTGTACGCTGTTCGCCCGGGTAAGCGCGCGGTGGTATTGGCGGGAAATAATGACGGTTACGCAGTTGCTCTCGATCTGATGGATTGCGGAGTAGAGATTGCGGCGGTGGTGGAGCTGCGGGATGAGCCGGTATACGACGATATCGCCAAAGCCGTACGCGCCAAGGGTGTAAAAGTGTATGAAGGCCATGCGGTCTACCGCGCAATCAGCACCTCCGACAAGCATCATCTAAAGGCGGTGGAGATCAGGCAAATTGTGGGACAGGGCCAATGCGGGCAGAGCGGTGAGCGTGTGAGCTGTGACCTGTTATGCATGTCGGTTGGCTACACGCCTACTTACCAATTGGCCTGTCAGGCCGGAGCAAAACTCGGCTACGAGGACAACACGGCTGTTTTCTCAATCAGCGGTTTGCCTGAGAGTCTGCACATAGCGGGTTCGGTCAACGGCATGTGGGATTTGCAGGAAGTATTGCGCGATGGCGAGCAGGCAGCGCGGGCAGCGCTGCGACGTTTGGGGTACGAGATAAAGGTTCCGCCCAAGGTAGTCAACTCTACAGTCAGCCCCAGCTTTGGCTGGCCTATTTTCTCTCATCCTGCCGGTAAAGAATTCGTCGACTACGATGAAGACCTGCAGCTGGCAGATATTGTCAACGCCACCCGCGAAGGCTATGAGGATGTGCAGTTGGTGAAGCGATACTCCACCGTCGGTATGGGGCCTTCACAGGGCCGTAACTCGGCCCTGGCTACCGCGCGTTTGGTAGCATGGGCCACCGGAAGGTCCGTTGCCCAGACCGGGGTAAGCACGGCGCGACCGCCGTTTGCCCCTGAGCGCATCGCGCATAACGCAGGACGCAGCTTCTATCCTGAGCGACACACCAGCATGCATCACCGCCACGTCGAGGCCGGTGCGCAAATGCTGATGGCGGGAGCATGGTGGCGACCAGCGTATTATGGCCCTTCCGGCGAGCGCGACCGATGCATGCGGGAAGAGTCCCTCAACGTACGCAACAACGTGGGTCTGGTTGATGTATCCACTCTGGGAGGACTTGAGGTACGAGGGCCTGATGCCGGTGAATTCCTCAACCGAATGTTTACCTATGCCTTTACCAAGCAGCCCGTTGGTCGTTCTCGCTATGTGGTAATGACCAATGAGCACGGAGTGGTGATCGATGACGGCGTTGCCTGTCGTTTTCATGATGAACACTATTACGTAACTGCGACAACTGGGGGCGTAGAGCGTGTGTATCAGTTGATGTTGCGCTGGAAAGCGCAGTGGCGACTGGAGGTGGATGTCACCCACGTGACGGCGGCATGGTGTGGGGTCAATATTGCCGGGCCAAAGTCGCGTCAGGTGCTGGCCACCTTGTGTGAAGATGTCGACCTGTCGGCAGAGGCATTTCCTTATATGGGTGTACGTGAAGGGAAAGTGGCGGGAATTCCGGCGCGCTTAATGCGGGTTGGTTTTGTTGGTGAACTGGGATACGAGGTGCACGTTCCGCAACACTACGGCGAACGGCTGTGGGACGCGATAATGGAAGCGGGTGCGGCGGAAGAGATTCGACCTTTTGGAATAGAGACCCAGCGCTTGCTGCGTCTGGAGAAAGGCCACATTATTATTGGGCAAGACACCGATGCCATGACCCACCCGGCCGAAGTGCATCTGGCATGGGCAATTGCGCGGAAAAAGCCCTTCTTTGTTGGTGCTAGATCTATCGCGGAGATCGGTAAACAGCCGCGAAAAAGAAAGCTCGCGGGATTCGTGGTGAACGACCTCGACGCGCCGATACCGCTGGAAAGTCACCTGGTTTTGGATGGGGATAAAATGACGGGCCGGGTAACGTCCTGTTACTTCTCGCCAACTGTCGGTAAACCGATAGGACTTGCATTCATGACTCTTGAGCAGGCGATTCCAGGATCTTCGGTGACTATCAAATCGACTGGTGGTGTATTCGTCACCGCCAAAGTCGTTGAGCTGCCGTTTTATGATCCGGAAAATCAACGTCAGGATCTATAGACAGGGCAAGGAGCATGCAACCAACCGATCAACCACGGCGCAGTATGATTTATCGATTGTTGCTGGAAAATGGTGCCGAGTTCGAGACTTGTCAGGATTCTGCAGTCGCCATGCGTTACCCAGGTAATGCCGCCGAAGCCGAGCAGTCTCAGAGCATGGGTATAGCTGACCTGTCACCGCTACCGAGGATCGGATTTAAAGGCAAAGACACTCCACTGTGGTTGAAGCAGCAGGGTGTGCAGCTCCCCGAAACGCCAAATCGGGCCCGTAAACAATCCGATAACTGTTTGCTGTTGAGGCTGTCCGACGATGAACATGTTTTGCTCGGAGATTTGACCCTGCGATCCACGCTGGTTGCGACTCTGCACCAGAGCTGGCACTTCCAGCCTGGACAGATGTGTTACCTGGTTCCGCGCGCCGATACTCATAGTTGGTTTTGTCTGAGCGGCAAACATACCTCTGACATGCTGGCAAAAGTCTGTGGCGTGGATCTCCGCCTGCACAAGTTTGGTAACGGCGAGATAGCGCAGACCTCGATCGCCCGCATCAATGGCATCGTGGTGAGAAATGATTTGGGTCAAATCCCCGCCTTTTATCTATTGGCTGACAGTGCGTCGGCGGACTATCTCTGGCCGTGCCTGATGGATGCGATGGATGAATTTTCAGGTTCTCCGATAGGCCTGGCGACGCTGCAATCCCTCATTGCGAGAGCCGCATAACCCTTTAGCTTGGACTGTTTTTATACTGGATTATCTAGAGACAGAAAATCGTGTCTGTCTCTTTGATCCACGGGCGAATAGCTGCACTCGCCGCAGCAACTTCGTATGGGGTGGTCACGAGTTTCTCTAAAATTGCTTACGAGGGGGGGGCGAATCCACCTACCGTTTTGGTGATCCGCTTTTTAGTTGGAGGTTTGCTGCTGGGCCTCATCATTGCCTTGACGCATCGAACGTGGCGATGGCGTGTACAACCGGGGATATTCCTTGCCGTAGTATTGAGCTGGTACCTGATCAACATTGGTCATCTCGGGGCAGTCCAATTCATTCCGGTCAGTCTGGCAGCGATTATTTTTTATACGTTTCCACTGCTGGTGGCGGCTTATAAAAGATTGGTCGATCGCTCTGCCATGGCCTGGTATGAAATCCTTGGCTTTGTTTTGGCTTTTTGTGGCCTGTGCATTGCGCTTGGCCCTACTCTGGCTGAGTCTGATTGGCGCGGGATCGGTCTGGCCGCAATGGCTTCGATAGCGGCAGCGTTTTTCTTAATCGTGTACGAATACAGCCGACATGAAACGGACGCAGTTACCGGTGCATTTTGGTTATCTATTGGTGCGGCGCTGATTGGGGCGGTGGTGCTGCTGTCGCTGTTTGACATTGAATTACCGACGACGCAGCGTGGCACGGCGGGAGTGACGGCGCTCTCAATTTTCGGACTGGCCGCGTTCGTGCTTAACCTGGTCGCGGTTAAGTACGCCGGGGCGGCTGTAACCGCAATGATATTGAATTTCGAACCGGTGGTGATTTTCCTGATGGCCGCCCTGCTCGTGGGTGAAGAAATCACATTGACCCGTTTTATCGGGCTGGGCTTGGTTATGATCGCATTGTTGCTCAGTCAATGGCCGGTGATTCAAAAACAATGGTCTAAACCTATCTCCGTCAAGGACATTTGATCCTTAGTCTGTGCACAGAGTATAGAGAAATGCGCCCTTTTGCCGGCTGGTGATGACGGTGTAAGATGCAAAGTCAAGCTAAGCATGAAGGAGGATGTTGTGTCCATTGATCTTGCCAAAGTTGCAAAAGAAAAAAAGATTAAATATTTTTTAATCAGCTTTGTTGATTTATTCGGGGTCCTGCGCTCCAAGCTGGTTCCGGCCCGTGCCATAGGGGGCATGCAAAAAGACGGCGCAGGTTTTGCTGGTTTTGCCACCTGGCTGGATATGACGCCGGCGGACTCGGACATGTTCGCCGTACCGGATGCAGACAGCTTGATGCAGTTGCCGTGGAAGCCAGAAGTTGCATGGTTGGCCGCTGATCTGTGGATGGATGGGAAAGAAGTTGAGGCCTCGCCGCGGGTGGCGCTTAAGCGGCAGCTAGAGCGCGCCGCAAAACTTGGCTACCGCATGAAAACCGGCGTTGAGTGTGAGTACTTTCTGATTTCACCGGATGGCGCGAGGATTTCAGACAAGAGGGATATTCAGGAGAAGCCTTGTTATGATCAGTCGGCGCTCATGCGACGCTACGATGTTATCAGTGAGATATGTGATTCAATGATCGAGCTGGGCTGGGGGTCGTACCAGAACGATCATGAAGACGCAAATGGTCAGTTTGAAATGAACTGGGATTTTGACGATGCGTTGAAAACGGCAGATCGGCACGTTTTCTTCAAGTACATGACCAAGTCAATTGCAGAGAAGCATGAATTGCGGGCAACGTTCATGCCTAAGCCTTTCAGCGATCTGACTGGCAATGGCTGCCACTGTCACGTATCGCTGTGGAGTTCGACCGGAAAGAAAAATTTGTTCTTGGATAAGAAAGACGAAATGGGACTTTCGAAGCTCGCCTATCATTTCCTGGCCGGCACATTACACAATGCCCAGGCTTCATGCTCAATCTTTAATCCAACCGTAAACAGCTACAAAAGGATTAATGCGCCGCCGACATTATCCGGCGCAACCTGGTCACCGAATACGGTAAGCTATGCGGGAAACAATCGTACGCACATGGTGCGTATACCCGACCCTGGTCGCTTCGAGCTGCGCCTTATGGACGGTGCTGCCAATCCGTATTTGCTGCAAGCGACAGTGTTGGCATCAGGGCTGGATGGCATTGACAATAAACGAAATCCGGGTAAGCGACATGATGTGAACATGTACCAGACCCGACGAGCTGATGAGTTGAGAAAACTGAAGGTGCAAAAGCTGCCGCTCAATTTGCTTGATGCTCTACGTCTCACTAATGAAAGTAGCGTTCTGCGCGAGAGACTGGGTGGTGCGCTGATTGACAGTTATTACAAGCTGAAAATGGTTGAATGGAATCACTATGCATCACATTTAACGCAGTGGGAACGGGATAACACGCTGGATTGCTAGTTAGCAGGACGACTGCGTTGCGTGACGTGGATGGTGTGGTTAGTTTTGGTCGGTTGACCATCAAAGGTAAACTGGCTTTACGGGTGCAGGAGCTTTATTGCAACAGCAGTCGGGTCATCCAAGCACCCACGTCCCGAATCTCCTCCATGCTGACAGAGTGTTCCATGGGATAAGCGTGCCATTCCACCTTATAGCCATGCGTCTTTAAATACTCGTAAGACTGCTGCCCGAGCTGTACGGGCACGATGGGGTCACGTGTACCATGACCCATAAATATGGGTGAAGATTCGTGGGGATTGTCGCGTGGCGTTGGTATTTTTTGCGGCAGCGGGATATAGGTCGACAAAGCCAGTATCCCCAGCAGCGGCTGCTCAAGTTGTAGACCGGTGTGCAGGGCAATCGCTCCACCCTGTGAAAATCCGGCCAGTATAATACGCTCGCTCTCGATACCTCGATCGATTTCCTGTTTGAGCAAAACCTTTACCTGATCGGCTGACCGATTGATACCTGATTCATCGATCTCACGTGCGATCTCCATACTTAAAATATCGTACCAGGCACGCATAACCATTCCACCGTTAATGGTCACCGGTTGTTGTGGGGCATGAGGAAAAATAAAGCGAACACCGATGTTGGTCGGTAGATTTAATTCAGGCACGATAGGTTCGAAATCATGACCATCTGCCCCCAGGCCATGTAGCCAGATTACCGAGAAATTTGGATTGGCTCCAAAATCACGTTCAATATACTCGAGCATGTGTTTGTCTTTAGACGGCGTATGAGCCGTGGTGCGGATGAATAATGCGAAATCAAAAACGCCAAATCAGCATACTTAACGAATATGCTTCGATCCGGAACGGACGAGTTGCGCGCCGTTCTGCTAACATTATCATGTTTCATACTCAACTGCCTTGGCTAAAGTGAGCAGCGTAATAACTGACAAAGCCATACGCAATGATAAGCCTATAACTATTAGCATTTAACTGATTATTTGAAGCGAGAAAATTCGATGAAACACCTTCCTCAAATCAAGGCAGTGATGACACCGTTTCCTTACTCCATTAAGGATAGGGCGTCCTTGGAGGAAGCAGGTGAGCATATGCGTCAGCATGACATTCGACATCTACCGGTAATGCGAAAAGGTCAACTGATCGGGGTATTAACTGACCGCGACATTGCCATTTATTCTGACCATGAAAAACTCGGCGCGGACCGGCGTAAGTTGATGGTAAGCGATATAAGTATGCCACCGGTGTATGTGGTCGAACTTAACGAACCACTCGACAATGTGCTTATACATATGGCGCGAGAACAGTTGGACTGTGCGCTCGTTACCAAAAAGGGAAAGTTGGTCGGATTGTTTACTGTTACCGATGTATGCCGCACTTTTGCCCGGCATCTGCGCGATCAATTTCGACCTGGCCATGGTGATGATGCGGCCTGAAGCGGGCGCCGTTCACTTCTCTCCGGCCGATCCTCCCAAGCACTGAGGGGAATCGGGTGCAGCACCGCCAGCCTCAAACCATTCGTCCGGTGTCATAGTATGCAGGGCGAGGGCATGGATGCTGTATTCCAATTCATGCGCCAGAACCTCGTTGACCATACGATGTCGATTGACCAAGTTTTGGCCCTCAAACTGTTCAGAAACAACGGTTACCTTAAAATGGGATTCTGCCCCTTCAGGTACGTTGTGCATACCACTCTCGTTTACGACTTCGAGGTGTAACGGAGACAGCGTTTGCCTAATCTTCTGTGTGAGGGTTGCTTGCGTGGACATGTCAGCTCAAATGGCGATGTTAAACGTTATTATGACAAAACCCAGTAATGAAGAATAGCAGGGAGTGAAAGATGGCTTACTGGCAACGGCGCATGTAGTCTGCTGCAAAAGCCGCGGCATCGCGTTCGACCTCAGGCATACCGCGCTAATGGTGTTAACCCTTATAGGCTTTTGTGCAGAGGAAGGCACTGATGCGTCCAGGCCACGCTGCGCATTATTCAGGCGTAAACTGATCTGTTTGCTTGGATAGCTAGCGCTAACTCTTTTGTCACGATGATAAAAGCGTTTGACTTAAATCAACGCTTAAGTGAAGGAAAGCGACGGGACTAGGGTGACTCAGAGGGCGTGATGTGGAATAGACTACCGTAGAAAGCGGATCCGGTAGCTGGCGGTTAAGCGGTGTCAGCGATTTTGGGTGTCTGTAATGAAAGTATTATGTTTTACTCGAAATTTAATCAGTTTTGTCTATAGTTACTACAGACATTGCACTCAAGATTTGCTCCTCCTTGGTGTATTATTATTGAGCCCGCTCATGCAGCGGGCCTTTTTTTGCCTGCATTATTGCAAATTTAGTTTTTCTAGCCGCTGTTGGTTCTACTTGCGTAGTATCTCTCTAAATCTTTATCCCAACTTTCTCTCGCCGGGCGGCTACGCTCCGCGCGGTCACGCTCGTACCTGGTGTCTTCATATATTTGAATCAGCCAGATCCCCCAAAGGGCGCTGCTTACGTACAGAATCCAGGGCCCGACGCCTTCAATAAAACTGTTGATAAATGCAATCATGACCGTCCTAATGGGGGTTTATTACCAACAGTTTAGTAGCATAATTCCGGTTTACTGGACGGTAAGCGCGCGAGAAGTACCGTGCATCAGGTCAGCGGCGAATATTTTAGGAATTTTCATCGGAACAGGCGGTTGCCATTAATCGCCACCCCATACTTTTTTAGTTCACTGGTTATTCCGTATGAATCATAAGGAAGAAGCACGATTGTATAAAAAGTTTTACGGCTTGCAGGCAGAGACCAGGAGTCTTGTTCTGGGAACCGTTGACGTAAAGGGCCTGCCCAGAGTGAGCTATGCACCCTATGTCCGTTGTGAAGCGGGTAATTTCCATATCTATGTTAGCCGGCTTTCTGCTCACACAGCAGAGTTAACTCAATGCCCTGTTGCCTCGGTTTTGTTGATTGAGGATGAATCCAGTGCAACCCAGATCTTTGCACGTATGAGGATTACTTACCTGTGTAATGTATTAGTGATCGAGCGATCTGATTCTGTCTACCAACAAATTTTAACGCAGTTTTCGGAAAATTTTGGAGATGTAATAAATGTTCTTACTTCCCTGCCCGACTTTGTTCTCTTTCGCTTGGTTCCACAATCGGGCCGCTTTGTCACGGGATTTGGGCAGGCATACGATTTAACTGGAGAGCACCTGGATAAGTTGATCCACATCGGACCTGAACAAATCAAACGCCCGTGACGCAGCCTATCGGCATCGGGCTATCCGGATATCTAATAGTGTAGGGCAGAAACGGCTCCTTGGGGCGGACGGCTGAAAACGTTTTACCAGTGATGTTCTTTTAAACGTTTGTTAGAATAAAACCCCCTATTTTGAATGTTAGGGATTCGCTATGTTTAAAACGATCGTTGTTCCCTTTGACGGCTCCAATCCATCAGAGAACGCACTGCAATATGCAGCTGAACTGGCGAGAGAATACGGGGCAAAGCTCATTCTGGTACATGTCCTGCTGAGAGGCACATCGGTACCCGTGATGCAGGAGCTGGCGGAGGAAAAGGGATTTCTGGGAGAAGTAGCGGATGATCTGGTAGACGTGGAGACTATTCCTATCGCGACTGTTGCGGGCGTTGCTGCGCCCATGGAAGTGATTTCGGATGAGACTTTGGAGAAGTTTGGCAATCTGCTGCTGGACCGGGCGCAGGCAGAGGCGAAGGCAGCAAAAGATGTGCGCAAGCGCATTCTTGATGGTGATCCAGCAAAAGCAATATTAGACTGTGTACAAGAGGAACACGGTGATCTACTTGTGATCGGAAGCCATGGCGTGGGAGATCTGAAAAGCCTTTTGCTGGGCAGCGTGTCCCACAAGTTAATAGAAGGTTCGAAGTGTCCCTGCCTGGTGGTGAAATGATGCGCTAGCAGCGTGACGCACGTAGAGTGCGCAGCGTGCGGGGATGGTGGGGGTATTTTCTATCCTTACAAACCGACTTTTGACAGCACGCTGTTCATATCGTCACCCTTTTCCCAGTCATCGACTTCAATTTGGGCCCTTAGGTCAACATTATCCCTTTGCAGTATTTGCGCTACGCTGATTTTTACCTTGTCAGCAAACAGTCGTGCGCCATCTGCATCCGTTTCTGGCAGCACTACCAGGAATTCGTTATCTGACCATCTTGCGGCATAGTCGACGCTTCGAACGCAAGCCGCTAGTTCGTTTCCCAGCTCCTCAATAATGTTAGAGATTTCGCTGTTGTCTATCTCATAGCCAGAGCCAACGAGGCGTAAGCTCATGAGCGACAGCTTCGTTCCGTAGCGATCACAGCGCGCCAGCTCTCGCAACAATTCTTTATACAAATGGGTGCGGGTTAAAAGGCCGGTGTTAGGATCTGTTTCCTTAACTTCCTGCAGTAGTGTGGCATAGCCAAACATTTCAGATTTGTTCTCACTCATGGTGTTTACTGGATCATACGGTGATTTGAAAGGGTGTAAGCTTTGACCTGTTGGATATGTTTCGTTTTCGATGCGATGAAAATCGGTAAGTACTGAATATTCAATAGGTTATAAAGACACAGTCCGTGGAATATGCCAGAAAGCGGGCAAAAAGAACAGTGCGTGGGACAACAGGAGGGAATAACGCTTATACCCTCGATCACCATATTTTATCTGTGGCGGCAACTGGTGTAAGCTAGATGCGCGTCAATACCTGTGGGGGGTCATTGCCATGCTCGGTGCAGTACTATGGGTTGCAGCTTTCATACTGCTCGCTGCCGCAGCTGTCTACGCGCTGCGTAGGCATGCGAAAGCTCAAAGTCCGAACTGCGTCAAGTCCGATGAAGGTGCCGAAGATGCAACTTCTTCTGTAGCCCATATTGAGCGCGAGCTGCAGACTCTCATGCAGGAAGTTAAGCGCAAGGTCAAAAAGGAGCAGGCAGACGGAGGATACCGTGATGGTTGAAGCAGTGTTATGGGCGGCCGGCTTTGTTTTGCTTTTGGTGGTTGCAATCTACGCGGCTGGCCACCACCGTAAAGGTCAAAGCGCAGCAAATAAAATACTCGAACAGAGAAACTTGCGAAGTCACCGGCCCCTTGGTCTGCAACGAGAGCAGTATGATTCTCCCGAGCTCGAAAAAGCAGATCGACTTGGCACCAAGGAGAGTCAGGATGGTTAAGGGTATAGACAACGATATTATTTTATTGTTGGTTATGTTTTCTATTTTTGTCGTAGTTCTGGTCTGCCTGCTGGCAAAATGTAAACAGATAATAGTGGAAAGACTGGAACGACGCAGACGGCGAAAGGCAAGGACGCTAGTTAGACCTTAAGCAAGACCATTTTGCGTTTTAGTTTTCAAGCTTCAGGGTTGCCGGCTTCTCATATAGCTCCGGTTCTACTTCTTCTAAGCCATCATTCATTTCTTTTGTTTGCTGTGTTTGTTTCGCGCCAGAGTTAAATGACGGATCGCGTTCTTGCACCGCCTGCGTGTATTTGTATATCTGCCACAGCATCGCGCCCGAAATCAGCGCAATGGCAATTATGATGGGCTTAGCGATGGTACACCTCCTGGAATTGAGATATTAGTTAGCGG
>JAHEKE010000013.1:74658-88164 GCA_024638505.1 Gammaproteobacteria bacterium
TCTTGCACCGCCTGCGTGTATTTGTATATCTGCCACAGCATCGCGCCCGAAATCAGCGCAATGGCAATTATGATGGGCTTAGCGATGGTACACCTCCTGGAATTGAGATATTAGTTAGCGGGTGAATATATTATTCAGCAGTAGTTAAACTTTAGTATGCTGTTAACTGACGGCTATTATATCGGCTTCGCGGCGCGCAGGTTACAGTCAATGTGGGTTTCTGAATCGGCTTCGATTTCGTGGCAGACAGATTCAGTATGACAAGGATGATCTTGTAGTTGTTTTGCTCGTGACTCGCAGGTAGAAGCGCGCGTCGCTGAGACCCCGGATCGAATGCCGGAGAAGCTGCTGGAGGATAACCTGAAAACGATCAATCCCTCGGTTAAGGTTTTCACCGTGGGAGCAGTCGCCTATGGACATGACCAGGAGCATTTGGCACTAAAACTCTATTTTGAAAGCTATCGCGCGGATTGGTGATTAACTGGCTTACTCCCAGAAATGATGTGTGGAACAACACCTCTCAACAGCTTGGGGTGAATCGGAAGGATACCCGAAGCCCACATTTCGCTTGTCAGAAGATCGTCTGATCGGGCCAAGTGGGCAGCTGCGGCAAGATTTGAACAGAATCAAATTACTTGGTTTGTGGAGAAGAGCGACCCGCTACTCGAGAGATAAGGCCTGGGAAAAATACCTTCCCGATGCGTATACACCGTTGGCTGCGTTCAACGGTGACTATAGTACGGCTTGGCAAAAAAACTGGGATAGCGACAGGCACCGTAAGCGTATGCGCAGGCACAATCTGCAAACGGAAAAGACGTCCTTAGCGACCGGTCTTACTCCGCGTAACCCGAGGATGAGCTACGGCTTGGAGCTAACGCGGGCACTTTTGCATGAGATCAAAAAGTTGGTCGAGCACAATAATGGTCGGTTCATAATTTTTCAGTGGACACAGATTCCACCCAACCCAGAAAACGTGTATTTGCTTAACGGTAAATACTCTCGTTATAGCGACAGACAATATCGGAAAAACATCGAGTACATTGCGCGGGGTTTTGACTTTTTTAAAATTCCGCTCACGGTTGAGGGGTGGATTACCGGTGAGGAATATGAGCATCTCAGTAACTCGGCCAACAATCAGGTGATGCAGGCTTTGGCTAGGAAAATCGCGCATCTCATCCCATCGGATGTACAACGGTAAACGGGCTAAAGCTGGTGACACTTCGCTGACAACCCGGCCGCGCGATCGCCGTGCACGGCGGTTTTCTTATTGTTGCCACGGGGTGAACTATACTCACATAAGCTGTGGATAAATCTATGGAATATGCTCAACGGACCGGTTAATGGGCCTGGTCTGAGAGACAATTCGGGCAAAAACCTGTCCGAGTCAATACTGGTTGATCGCGGGGTATGAAACAAAAGACATCAGTCAATGAAGTCGAAATCGGCATGTACGTGTCGGAGCTCGACCGTCCTTGGGGCGAGCTGCCGTTCGAACCGCCGTTTGAAGTTCAGGGGTTTGTTGTTTCCTCCGAAGCGGATCTCAGCCAGATAAAGAAATACTGCCAATACGTATTTATTGATACCTCTGATGAATCGGAACAAAGTGCGACACCCGAGAAGCACACTGTTCGAACCGTCATTGAGGAAAAGGGGGGGGTACGAAACGTTCGTTTCGTTTCACCGAGTAAGCATAAAAGTTCAATTGAACGAGCGGACAGGTCAAAATTTAGCAGGCAGAACGCAAGAATTGACCGGCAGCAGAATCCATCGCGTGCACGTGTGACGCGACGTCCCGACTATTTCTGGGGAAAGTGGTGGGAAAAGAGTAAAAAAGACCGCTCGCGAAGGCGTCAGGATGAGGAGCAGCCCGCTCCCAGATCTACAGTTCATAATCTGGGAAAAAGCGAACCGGCGCAAACGAGAAATTCTCCATCCCGGAAAAAAACGGACATCTTGTTTATCGAAGGGGAGTCCTTTGCGCCTGTTTATCCAGTGCAGTGCTCGATTGAAGAAGAGATTGCGAATGCCCGGGATGTCGTCAACGACACTTTTAAGGTTTACGAGAATGTAGTGCATGAAATACAGGCGGGGCGGGCACCAAATGCCGATGCGGTCAAGCAGACGGTTACAGGTCTCGTGCAAAGTGTCATCCGAAATCCGGATGCACTTACCTGGTTAGTCAAGATGAAGCAACAGGATAACTATACTTATTACCACTCAATGGCGGTTTGCGTCATGGCGTTAACCGTGGGCCGACATCTCGGTCTGCCGCAAGACGAACTCAACGCCATGGGAACGGGAACGCTGCTGCAGGACATCGGTAAAATACGAATACCCAAAGGCATATTGGATAAGACAGGAGAATTAACATCGGTTGAGCGCCAGGTTCTGCGTCAGCACGTGGAAACAGGAATCAAGATGCTCGATCGTCAGCACGAACTATCTAACGAAACGATGGAAATCGTCCGCTCTCACCACGAGCGACATGACGGAAGCGGCTACCCAAAAGGCATCCACGGCGGGTTAATCACCCCCACGACAACGATTGCCGCTATGGCCGATACGTTCCAGGCGCTAACCAGTCATCGCCCCTATCGCCCGGCGATGACATCACTGGATGCTTTAACCAAAATGTATGAGTTGGGTGATGGGTGGTTCCCCCAGGCTATGGTAGAGCATCTCATTCAGTGTGTGGGACCGTTTCCAATCGGCACGTTTGTGATGCTAAACACAGGGGCAATTGCGGTGGTTATCAGTCCGAACCGCATCCGGCAACTCAAACCCCAGGTCATGGTCGTATCAGACAGCCAGGGCAATCGATTGGAGGTGCCGGAGTCAATTGATTTGTCCAGGCAGGTTGTAGGAGATAATTCCATTCCCTGGAAGATCAACCGAGTGGTGGACCCCGAAGAGTACGGACTGGATGCACGGGAGTTCTTCCTGCAGTAAACGCCTGTTTAGGTTGCCCAGTAGTTAATCCTGCCGGCGTGACGGTCTAAGGTACACAGCAGGGGATTTATCCCGCAACGTCGATTATCGACCTTCATGTTATTAAACGTGAGGATACGTACCCCAATAGCAGTATCTGCCCCATATTGATCATGACGCTGACCCTATGCAGCTTCTTGAAATTTTTGGCTGCACCCTTGTCGCCATCCAGTTCGCGATCGCGCGCGGCGTTGATAGCCGGCACAAGAATGAATCGCGAGAAGCCAAAGCCGAAGACCACTAAGAGCATGACCAGGGCGCCGGGTGTATCGGAGTAAAGGGCCGCTGCGGCGGCTACGCTAGCGACTCCCCCCAGGACAACGTAGTACCGGGGGAACACGGCCCTGATCAGGCGCCCGGCTTGCTCTGCTGGAAGCTTAACAAAGATCAAGGGCGCCAGGACGAACGAAAAAAACAGCATCGCGCCCAAGCAGACAGTGGCCAGATAGGGTGCTACGGATTGCACCGGGCTAGCGTTCTTCTTTATACGCTGAGTTGTTCATGCTCGATCACTTTTGCCATTGCCTGTTCCATCAGGTTGCGCGCCCGGGCGGTGATCTCGTTGAGGAATCGATGCAGTTCTCTATCGCCGGGCTTAAGGCTCTCGCACTCCGAGCTGTAGTCCTCAAAATGGATGAGTTCACTCAAAAGTAAAGAGACGTGTCGCGGGCATTCACACGCTATAGCCGGCGGCAGCGAGGAGATGCGGGCAAGCTGAGCGTCGGTGTAGCGCCGCGCGTACACCGGCTCTTGCCGCACCGCGTGGACTCGAACGGTAGTCTTAAGTCGGGCGAGCTCTGATTTCAGTCTTTCCTGGCTTATGATTCCAGGGCAAAGCGTAATATTTTCATGTGCGATATTGCTCAAGTGTTGCTCTGGACCAAACCGATAGCTGATGATAGCGTGTTGGCCATTTAGTTCTTTGAGGATGGTTTCGACTTCATTCAGCGTCGCCTCATGCATCGTGGGCAATTCCACAACAATGACCTCATTAACAGGTCGCGCTGGATCTGCTAATGCTTCATCCAGACTGGTATAACGCGCCTCGATATAGTTAGGCGGGTCCAACGTCCAGTCCTGTGATCGCGCTTTAAGTGTTTCACCCAAAAGCGTAACTCCGAGGATCGGCCCCTTATGTGCAGTTGATTCGTCATCAATCGATTCGATCTCCTTCAGTCTTTTTTCAAGTTGATTGTTGCTGAGCTTGGCCAGCGTCCCGATCCTGTGACCGTGATCGGTTAAGATTTTGAGATTTCGCAACTTCTTCAGATCATCAGCGCTGTACGCGCGCCTGCCGTTTTTGCGCCGTAGGGGGGTGACGACTGCATAGCGGGCCTCCCAGGAGCGCAGTACGTGCGGCGTCAGTCCAGTGAGATTGCATATGGCACCCATGTCATAAAGCGGTGCTTGGTGGGTCTGCTGTTTACGTTGGCTCATTTAATCTATCGCCCTCACGAGTCTTGCGTCAGCTCAGGGTATCGTACCTACTCCATAATGTAATGGCTGAACTTGTATAGTATAAGTGTAACTAATATTCAATTAACTTTAAATATACTTTGAAATTACATATTAAAAAGCGTATGTTTACCGAATAATATAGAAATTATATGAGAAACTCTTAGTTTTGATCGATGCGGTATTCCCCAGAAGCGTGACGATACATTCGGACAGTTCGGATTCAACTCGTGCGGCGTGGCTGACAGCAGAGCTTTTTAGCGATCACGCAGGTTAGTTCGGCGCAAGCCGTTTAATACACCGTAACTTCAAATGGAGAAAGATATGAAAACTATGACACGAAGACAGGCGTTGAAACTGGCGGGCGGTGTAACCGCGGCCATTCCGTTAGCGATGCTTGTTAGGAGAGGCGCATTGGCAGACGAGCTTGCCCAGGTTGATCCAGAGGAGACAACTGCCAAAGCGTTGGGCTATGTCCACGCCAGTCCCAATCCGGAACAGCAGTGTAAAAACTGCCAGCTATATACCGGTGAGGATGGGGCGGAATGGGGCCCGTGCGCAATTTTTCCTGGCAAGGCGGTCAATGCCGAGGGCTGGTGTAAGTCCTGGATCACGAGAACTGGGTAGCTTTCATCTAACGGTGGTCGGTATTCCCCAATAAACTATCTTACAAAAGCATGAGCAATAACGACGAGCCCCTCTTTGATAGTGGGGAGTCAGGACAATCAGTAAACAGCCTGGATCCGGCGCTCTCCGAGCGTATCCGCAGCTTGGTCAACAAACAGCCTTATGCTGTGCTGTGCGTGCAAGGCTCAGGGCAACCCTATGGTGCGCTTGTGGCGTTTGCTTTTTCCGGTGATCTCCGGCAGGCGGTGTTCGCCACCCCCGTCACCACCCGAAAGTTTCGCCTTCTGACAACATGCGACCGTGTTGCGCTTGTTATTGACAATCGGTCAAACCGAACCGAGGACGTGATGCAGATCGAGGCGATCACCGCAACGGGGCGTTCACAATGGCTTGAGCGAAATGGTGAGTTCGAACGCTGGGCAGAGTTACTGTTGGCCAAACACCCATACCTTAAATCATTTATCAGGGCTGAGAGCTGTGCTCTGTTTTCGGTGGATATCGTTCGCTTTTTTCACGTCGCCCGTTTTCAGGAAGTAAATCAATGGATTCCAACCGCCCACTTGTGATCGCGCTTGGCGATGCGGGCAGTCGTTATGAGGAAGCGGTTGGTGGAAAGGCGTTTAAGCTTGCGCAGCTAAAAACAGCGGACTTTGCGGTGCCGCAGGGGTTCTGCATCACTACCTGGGCATATACAACCTTCGTTGAAGAAAATGGAATCGCTCCCGCGATCTATATGGAACTCGGGCGTAAGTCGATGGACGAAATGCGATGGGAGGAAATATGGGATGCGGCACTCCGGATTCGCTCATTGTTTCTCACTCACCCATTACCGGCAACCTTAAGGGATGAAATTAGTCTCGCTCTTGAGCAGCTGGATGCAAACAAATTACTCGTGGTGCGCTCGTCAGCGCCAGGTGAAGATGCGGCGGAAACATCGTTCGCCGGTCTGCATGAGTCGATAATTGGTGTGATGGGCGGTGCGGCGATAGAGGATGCTGTGCGTCTTGTATGGGCATCTCTTTGGTCCGATGCTGCTTTACTTTACCGGCGTGAACTCAAGCTTGACCCTGCGCACAGCCGCATGGCCGTGCTTATTCAAGAGATGGCTGAAGCCGATCAATCCGGCGTTGCCTTTGGGTGTGATCCGCGTGATGGAAATATAAACCGAGTCATTGTCGAGTCAGTACCCGGGCCGTGTAGCCAGCTTGTCGATGGGATCATAGATCCAGATCGCTGGGAGATCGATCGTCAGTCTAAACAAGTCATTGTATGGCTTCAGGGCGAGCGAGGCGGTTCCAACGAAGGGCGGTTGCTTATGGAACAAGATCTGCAGGCGGTTCTGACCACGCTGTTTTCAGTCGAAGATAAATTCGGCTGGGCACCGGACATGGAGTGGTGCGCGCGATCAGGTTTGTTTACTATCCTGCAGGTGCGTCCGGTTACCACCGGAAAGCCTGATCCAGGTGACACGCGAAACTGGTATCTCACACTCCGACCCAGTGACGCTCGGTTGCGCGAAATGCGTCGACGAGTCGCCAACGAACTTATTCCGCAACTTGAGGAGGAAGGTCTGAGGCTGGCTGCTGAAGACCTCGAATTATACAACAACCGGTTACTCGCTGATGCGGTTGAGCGGAGGCTCGAGGTGGTGGAGAGATGGAAAAAGATCTATTGGGATGAATTCATACCTTTTGCTCATGGCGTCAGACGACTCGCGACCTACTACAATGACGCAGTTCAGCCGGAAGATCCTTATGAATTTGTCGGGCTACTTCGAGATCAGCCGCTGATTGCAGTGCAGCGAAATAAAGCGATTATGAAGCTGACTGAAGAGATTCAAGGTAACAAAGCGCTGCAATCTGCTCTCAAAAACATTCTGCAATCCAGTGCCGGAGCGTTGGCTTGGAATTCTGCTCGAGATTCGCTGTCTCTCGCCGGTGATGAGAGCTTTGAGCGATTCATCAGCGGATTTGAGGACCTCACTGATCGTTACTTAGATATCGTCTATGATCAGGAGCGGCTTTCCGGTACGACAGAGTCAATGCTGCAGAACATTTTGCAACTTGCGCAAGGTGCCGGAAAATCTAAAACGGCTGCAACGCCTGTTGACTCCTCTGTCGACTTGGAGCGGCGTCTCCTTTCAGCCGTTGGTGGGGATCGTTACGAAGAGGCAAGAGAGATCATGGAGACGGGGCGCATAAGCTGGAAACTGCGCGATGACGATAATCTGCTTGTCGCCCGCCTGGAGAGTCAGCTTTTGCGAGCCCTAGAAATCGGTGTACAAAGATTACGCGCTGCTGGCCGGCTGTACGGTAAGCGTAAAGTGACAACACGAGATGCCGCATCCATCACGCGCGGTTTGCGCGATGCAACGGTCCCGCCGATCGATTTTCACTCCCCGCCGATGGAAAAATCTGCGAAGGGTGAATCACGTGGCGCAGAAGAGAGGTCGCGACAGTTGATCGGGCAGCCGGCCTCTCCGGGAGTCGCAACCGGTCGCGCCAGATGTATTCGGGGTAGGGCCGATCTCGGGTTATTCCAGCGCGGCGAGGTGCTCGTATGCGATGCCATACAGCCCACCATGACGCACCTGGTCCCACTCGCCAGCGCAATCATCGAGCGCCGCGGCGGAATGCTTATCCACGGGGCAATCATCGCCCGTGAGCTTGGGATCCCCTGTGTCAACGGCGTCAGGGGCGCTGTCGAAGCGATCGCGAATGGCGAACTTGTGACAGTTGACGGACACCTGGGTATAGTGACTTTGGGAGAGGCCGAGTTTGACTTAGAGCTCCAAACACAACGAGCGTGTTGAATTGCCAGTTCCGTGTTATCAATCACCTGCTGACGCTAATTAAACGAAAACTTTGCGTGAAGCGCCAACCATCCAATGCTGGAATACCTCACTCTTATTCTTGGCTTTCAATTAATAGGTGAGTTTGCGGTAACAACGATAGGCGTGCCATTTCCCGGGCCCGTTGTTGGGATGGTCTTATTATTTATCTTTCTCTTGATTAGGGGCTCAGTGCCGGAGCAGCTTGGTCAGGTTTCAGGCGCACTGCTAAATAACCTGTCGCTGCTCTTTGTTCCAGCCGGGGTGGGCGTGATGGCGCATTTTGAGCTCCTGGGCGCTGACGCATGGCCACTGTCTATCGCCCTGATAGTGAGCACCCTGTTAACGATCGCAGTCACGGCGCTGGTGATGGCTTGGTTGAACAAGCGAACCCTTGGTAAAACCTGAGCGGAAGGTAACTCATGCATGAGTTTCAGAATATATGGGTCTATCTCAGTGCGAGTCCACTGCTTCACCTGACGCTTACCTTAACGGCATTTGTGCTCGCTTCGATCATCTATAAAAAAGCTAGGTTGAATCCACTGCTGAATCCTGTGCTCCTCAGCGTCATAGCAATCGTGGTCATTTTGTATGGCACCGACACGAGCTATGCTACTTACTTTGAGGGGGCGCAATTCGTCCATTTTCTTCTCGGTCCCGCTACCGTCGCTCTGGCCGTGCCGCTGTACCGGCAGTTCGACCGGGTCCGTAAGTCTGTACTGGCGATACTAGCCAGCCTTATATCTGGCGCAGTCACCGCCGCCGTCAGCGCAATTGCAATAGCTTGGATTTTGGGTGCGCAGACGGTTTCGATCGTATCTCTGGCACCGAAATCGGTTACCGCGCCTGTCGCCATGAGCATATCGGATCAACTGGGCGGCTTACCGTCGCTCACCGCGGTCATGGTTATCCTAACCGGCATCACCGGTGCGATGCTCGGTCCAGTCATGCTTAATCTGCTGAGAGTGCGCGACTGGTCGGCTCGCGGTATGGCAATGGGTACCGCCAGCCATGGCATTGGAACAGCGCGTGCGCTGCAGGTGAACGAGGTGGCCGGCGCGTTTTCCGGATTAGCCATGGGATTAAATGCCCTGGCGACGGCAATTCTCTTGCCGCTCATCTGGCATTACTTGTTGTGACCTGAGTTTGTCTGCGAACTGTCTTGGCTGGACCGGCAGGTCTGCTAACGTGAGATCGCCTGGCAACAGGCAGCCGCACTAACAATCGACGCGTGAACTTTGATTATTGGAAGCTTTCTTGAGTCGCGGGCCCGGTTGCCTCATTTTGACTTGCGCCTGGCTTGTTTCCATTCCGCTGTCTTAAAGGCATGAAGGCGGGGGTGTCAGGAGTGGATTCTTAAGAAATCTATTTAATACAGGTACAGAAAAGCTAAGTGCCTGATTTATCTACTCACGTTTCAGTTTCAATTCCCTCATTAACGTTCTGTTAAATAAGTTAAATAAACACCCGCCTACCTTGGCATACCAGATTTCGGGTCTACACTTAAGTGATGAGGGGAAGGTAAATTTGAATTAGATTTCAAAAGAACTTGTAACATACTGATAAGTAATGAAATATTATTTTTTCTATACTATCGAGATCTACCATTCGTCGCCATTTAGAGGTCGTATGTCGGGAAAAGTGGCGTCATGATAGCCGTGCTCGACCAGTCGATGAGGTGGAAAGCACCTTGAACAAAATGTACAGAAAGCTGACAGGTCTTCCTATCAGTCTTAAAAGGCCCAGCATGAAACTCGTGCTGGAGCCGCGTTTGATGTTTGATGGCGCAGGACTTGTTGCGGGAGTCGATGCATCAACGGACAGTCAAGCGGTTGAGGTGCCGGGGCCTACCACACAGGATCAGCAGCCTGCGAAATCCTCAGAACAGGACTCAACCGCCATGGGCAGCGGCGCGGATTCCTTGCCGAACGCGGTTGACTCGAGTGACCACCCAGCCGAAGGCGAGCCACAATCCAGTAGTGGGGAATTGGGCAATAATGAAGGCAGCGGGGAGGCTGCGGCAGATGAAGATCATGCTGCATCGGGATCGGCTTTAGAACCGACAACCACGTCAGTTGCGCTCGAGCAGTCGGATGCTGATACGCTCAGCAACGGCGAAGACTTGGTCGCAAACGGTGCCGACCTTCCAAACGATGCAATCGGGTCCGCGTTTGATTCCCTCAGCCCCTCCGGCTCGAATGAGGCCAATCAGTTTGATGCCGACTCTTCAGTGAACGACACGTCAGATTACGTCCAACCGCCTGAAACGGTCGACGCTGAGAGGACCGAAGTGACGACTGAGTCCTCAGCGCAGGGCAACGCAGATGAGAGTGAGCCGACAAACGCAATTGGGGCGTTAGAAACGGATACCGCTTTCCCGCTACCCGAATCCGCTGACGTTGCTGGCGATTCTTCCAAAGTAACGGAAGTGATATTTATCGATGCGGATGTCACCGACTACCAGTTTCTTATCGAAGAAATCATCAGCGAGCGAGCTGGTGATGAAAATGACCGTTTAGCGATTTCATCGGTAATCACTGGGAATCATTCAGCAAAACAAACGTCCGATGCGTTTGAAAACCTCGCCACGGCTGCGCCAGTCACCGTCGATCAAAGTGCAATGGATGGATCGGCAGAGGCAGCTGACGAGTCTTCAGAGGTTGACCTCAGCGGCGGCACTTTTTTAGTGGGCGATATCCAGGTTTTTGTTCTGCAGAATAAGCGCGACGGTTTCGACCAGATCACTGAGGCATTGACCGGCTATCAGGGCCTCAATGCGATTCATATCCTGTCTCACAGTCAGCGCAACGACGTTAAGCTGGGTGACCGTTGGCTCAACACGCAGACGCTCGATGCCAGCCAGTCGCAGATTGCTAAGTGGGGCGACGCCCTGGCCGAGCAGGGTGACTTTCTGATCTACGGCTGTAACCTGGCCAAAAATGCTGAGGGACAGGCTCTGATAAATGAGCTCGCCCTAGTTGTTGAGGCAGACGTCGCGGCATCGGATGATTTAACCGGTCATCAAGACCTGGGTGGCGACTGGGCCCTGGAGTACCAGACGGGCGCCATTGAGGCGCAGGTGCTGGATGGCGCAGAGTGGGCTGGAGTGCTCATGCCGGTGCCACTGTCGTTCAATACGCCGGTTTTGGAATCAGGCACCGCCCTACAGGTCGGCGCGGTGTATCGCTACACCGGCGTCACCGCGGGTGTCGATGCGCTGGTTAGCATCGTTGCATTCAACAACGGCGCCTCGCTCAACAGCATTGATGCGGGGGGTGGCGCGGGGATCGCGGCGTTTCAACCGGTGGTGGTAAATTCCACCTCAGATTCAAGCGTTGATTTTAATGTCCGGTTTGTAACCAGCGGCGGGGCGTGGCCGGCGAATGCGATTGAGATCGCGAACTTTGTAGCCAGTGCGGTTGATATTGACGGTGACTCAGGCGCACGAAAAAGAGAGTATGTCGAGCTGTCGGGCGGTACGCTAACCAATTACAAGCTTGATCCCGCCACCAACCTAAACGATACCTACAATGCGGGTTCGGGAACCCTGCGCTTCGAGGCCTCGAACTACGCAGTTGACCCGGGAATCGATCCCACGTCCACCGAGTATATCGGCCAAGCCGAGTTTGTCGGCACCTCAGCATTTTCCTACCGGGCGGGGATAATCGACGAAGGCAGCGTCAATAGCGGCCAGCGCCAGTTCTCCTTGGTGTTCGACATCACTATCGATAACGCCATTAATCCGACTATTGTCAGTATCGATCAGCCCCCGGACGCCGTTGACGACGCCTTGGGTGTCGGTGAAGACGATGGTCCCGCAGATGTGACCGCAACTTTGCTCGCGAATGACACAGATCCGAACAACCAGGATTCCGAACCCAGCAATGATGAAACCTTAAGCATTGTCGCGATAAACACGACTGGAACTTTGGGTTTGATGACCCTGGGTGGCGGCGGCAACGTGTCGTATGATCCCAACGGTCAGTTTGAGTCGCTGGCTGCTGGGGAGACCGCGACAGATAGTTTCACCTACACCATCGATGATGGCAACGGCGGCACCGATACCGCCACTGTCACGGTCACCGTCACCGGCGTGAACGATGCGCCGACCGCTAATGATGATATGAGTATGACGGATGAGGACACTGTCCTGAATGTGTCGGCTCCCGGGCTGCTGGCTAATGACAGCGACCCCGAACAAAAGGTCCTGGCGGCTTATACCTTCGACGGCAGCGGAGGCGGCACCGCACTAACGTTTCAGAATCTTCCGGGTAACCCGACTGATGCCGATGCCAGTTTTGAGATATGGTTCCGGCCCGAGGACGTTATGGATCAAGACGTACTGTTTGAATCCGGGGCCAGTGTTGACGGGGTTTCGATCTTCATGCGGGACGCAGACGGCGATACGGCGTTCGACGACATCACCTTCGCGGTCTTGGATAGTGGCAACAGCGCGTACATCAGCGTAGACCTTACCGATTTTCTTGGCGTCAGCACCACCGGCCTGACCTCTGATTTCCTCCAGATCGTCGGTGTTTACGACCGAGATGCCAGCGGCACAGCCGATCGGATCTCCGTGTATGTCAACGGCGTTCTGGCCGATCCTGTGGCGTCTCCGGAGGTCACGCTCACCACGAACGGGAGTCAAAACAATCTCAACGATTGGTCCGGAGGGAATGGCGCCGGACTAGCACAAAACAATGGCGGAATTAACGCAACGGGTATTCCGGGTCTGGGCGGTGCGACCGCCAGCTACACGCCGTTCGAAGGTGAGGTTGCTGTTTTCCGCTTCTATGAACAAGCTTTGAATGCGGCCGAAGTCCAGCAGAATTACGATGCCACGGCCAACGGTATGGGCAGCGTGGTTGCGACCAACCTGACGCTGGAAAATGACGCTGCGCGCGATCCGGACACAACCGACAATATTTTTCCGAATGTCGCGCCGAGTGCAATAGGCACGCACAATTGGAATCTCTCTGGGGCCCTATTTTGCGAGCCAATCGAGATAACTGCGGTGAATGGCAGCGGCGCCGCGGTCGGTAGCCAGATCGCCTTGGCCTCGGGGGCGCTGCTGACTGTAAATAAAGACGGCAGTTATGACTACAACCCGAACGGTCAGTTTGAGTTCCTGGCGGCAGGCGAGACGGCGACGGATAGTTTTACCTACATCATAGATGATAACAATGGTGGGACGGACACGGCGACGGTGACGGTGACGGTGACCGGGGTGAACGATGATCCGACGGCATTACCGGATGTAGCGTTGACCAATGAGGACACGGCGATCTCGATAGCGGCGCCTGGGTTACTGGGCAATGACTCCGATCCTGATGGCAGCGATGTGTTGACGGTCAGTGCGGTGAATGGCAGCGGCGCCGCGGTCGGTAACCAGATCGCCTTGGCCTCGGGGGCGTTGCTGACGGTGAACAGCAACGGCAGCTATGACTACGATCCGAACAACGTGTTTAACAGTTTAGCCGTAGGCGAGACGGCGAGCGACAGCTTCACCTACACCGTTGATGACGGCAACGGTGGGACCGACACGGCGACGGTGACGGTGACGGTGACCGGGGTGAACGATGATCCGACGGCGGTGGATGACAATG